>PABI01000066.1 GCA_002699125.1 Anaerolineaceae bacterium | reverse complement strand
GGGGGCGACTGAGCGGCCGGTGCGCATGTAGTTCAAAATGCCAGCTTGTCCGCTCACGGCTTTTTGTTCGATGGTGAGCTGAACGTCGGGATGATTGCTGCGGTATGCGGCCAGCTGCGCATTGAGAATGGCGGCCCCATCTTCGGTGGAAAGGGCAATTTCTGGCGGCAGCCAGACGCGGAGGGAGGGTTGGGTTTGGGTAACGGCCGTTGTGGGAATAGCAATATCGGGCGTCGTTTCTGCCGATGGGGTGCCCGTGGCCACCGTTGCGCCGTTGCTTGTTCCGCCTGTGATTGGTTCAGGCGTTGTTTCCGGGTCGTCGCCTGGTGTGAAGTTGTCCACCAGGCTACAGCCAGCCACCAGCCAGAGCAGCATAAAAAGCAAAAGTGAGACCTTTTTATTCATGCGCCGAAGTATACCTGTGATTATCTAAACAAGCATTTGCACCTTGGCGCTGCTTAGGATATTCTTTGCCTATGATGTTCATTTTGTGGTTCGACCGTCGTTATTTTGAAGCCACCCGTCGTGGCTCTATCTGGGTGCGTCCCAATACCGGTGCGCCTCCCGAATGAACTTTATGTAAACTAAGATAGTTTTCTGGCCGAGGCGATTTTCGTCTCGGCCTTTTTTGTTTTAAAAATCATACATTTGGAGGCTGGCAACCTCCAAATGCCAGCCCTCAACCATTAGCCACAGAGTTCACAGAGACTTTTAAGAAGACCTCTTTTGACTCTGTGCTCTCTGTGGCCAATATCGGAGTTTGTGATGGCTGAAATATTATTTAACTTAGACAAAGTAACGGTTTCCTTAACGGGCAAGCTGATATTTTCTGGCTTGAGCTGGGAAGTACAAAACCAGCAGCGCATTGGCCTGGTGGGGCCAAATGGGGCGGGCAAATCAACCCTGCTCAAGCTGGTAGCCCGTGAGTTGGAACCGGACGACGGCAACATTTTCCGCAAATCTGGTTTGACCTGGGGGCGGTTGGAACAGGAGCTGGATTTGCCTTCGGGTAAATCCGTAGTTGATGAGGCGATGACGGCCGTTCCCCAAATTGCCACCATCCACCAGCAGCTGGCTGCGCTGGAGCAGCAAATGGGCACACCGGTCGTCTATGAAGATGGCGACCGGTTGACTAAAGTGATGGCCCAACATGAAAAATGGCTGCATAAACTGGAGCAGCTGGACGGCGCCAGCTATGAAAGCCGCGTGAAAGAAACATTGGTGCGGCTGGGCTTTCCGCAGGATCGATGGGAGACACAAACGGAGCATCTGAGCGGTGGACAGAAGAAGCTGATCATGTTGGCGAAGCTGCTGGTGCAACAGCCGGATTTGCTGCTGCTGGATGAGCCGGACAACCACCTGGATCTGGCAGCGAAGCAGCGCTTGGAGGCGGTCATCCGCAGCTATTCCGGCTGCGTGGTGATTATCTCGCATGACCGTTATTTGCTGGATGAGGTGGCGACCCATATTGCTGAGCTGGAAAACGGCCGTCTCATCCTTTACGTTGGCAACTACAGCAACTACACCACCGAGCGGGAACTGGCCCGGCTGCGGCAGGCGCAGATGTACGCTGCCCAGCAAAAAGAGATTGCCCGCATCGAGGCGGCCATTGCCCGCTTTGAGCTATGGGCGTCGTTGGTGGTAAACGAACGGCACATCAAGCAGGCGCGCAGCCGCCGCAAAATGCTGGATAAGATGGACAAGGTAGAAAAGGTCCACGAGCAGCGGCGCATGACGCTGGACCTGGCTGGCTGGCGCGGCAGCAACAAAGTGTTGGAGCTGGAAAATGTGACAAGGCGGTTTGAAAACGGCCGTGCCATCTTCAACCAGCTCAACCAAATTTTATGGCACGGCGAGCGGGTGGGGCTGGTGGGTCCCAACGGCGCGGGCAAATCGTTTTTGCTCAAGCAGCTGCTGGACCCAGAAACTATTCACGGCGGGCGGATCAAAATCGGGCCCAGCGTAAAAATTGGCTATTATGCCCAGGAGCACGAAACACTGGACTACAGCCGTGATCTCATCAGCGAAATTCGCCAATCGGCCCCGGTAAGCCGGGAAGTGGCGGTGGCCTTTTTGCACCGCTTTTTATACAGCTACGACCAGATGCAGCAGCCCATTGGCAAGCTGAGCGGCGGCGAGCGCAGCCGCTTGCAGCTGGCCAAGCTGGTGCTGGAACGGCCGAATCTGCTTCTGCTCGACGAACCGACCAACAACCTGGACATCGCCTCAATTGAAGTGCTGGAGCAAACGCTGGACGAGTTTGACGGCACGCTGCTGATTGTGTCGCATGACCGCTACTTTTTGGACCAGGTGGTGGACCGGGTGCTGGAGTTGAAAGACGGCCGTTTCACGGAATTCGACGGGGCCTACACAGATTATTTGGCGGCAACGGGCAACTGATTGCGAAATTTGGCTTAAAAATCTATACTTGCTCTATTCAAGAGCCGTTTTGTAATTCCATAGCGTTTGCCTGAGGTCTGTTTGCCGGACGTTTTGCCCTACCGATGGGGGTCGGTTGTGGTCGAGACATGACGTTGATCTACAGCAGCAAACGGCCGTGCCAGCTTTAGGAGGGAATGAATGATGTCCACGCAAATTATTGATCAGTTAAAGAAGAGCAAATCTTATACTGAGGCTGATGAGGTCATTGCGCTTTTTGAGCAACAGTCCAGCAGTGAAAAGAAGAAGCTGGTACCAGAATTGGCCAAGCTTCTTTCAAATGGCCGCGCTAATGAATTTGTTCGTTCCCGGACGGCTGAACTGCTGGGTGTTTCGGCCGTAGAAACCGCGCGCAAAATATTGTTAACTCAGTTGAGTATGGAAAAATCGGGGTTGGTACGCGGCCGTATTGCTCTGGCTTTGGCACGCAACATTAAGGGAGACGATATCGCCGAGGCCATAATTGAACAATTTAAGGTTGAAAAATCTGTTGTTATTCGCCGTGTTATGAGCCGTGCCCTAATAGAAACGGAAAGTGCAGCAGCAATCGCAGAACTGGTTAAGCTGATTGATGAGCCAGACGACAAAATTCGGCATCAGGTCATTAAGGCACTGGGCAAAAGAAAGATAGTTGAAGCTGCACCCTATCTCATTGAGCGGCTGGAGAAAGAGGATCCAGATTATATTACCCAGGCTATCCTTAAAGCATTGGCAGCAATAAATGATCCCAGAGCAGCCGCAATTTTCATCAGGTATTTGCAGATGGATGATTTGCCAGTTGAAATCTATATTACGCTGGTAAAGGGTTTGGCAAAACTGCCAAAAGATGAACTGATAACGCAGGTCTTGCTAGAGGCAGTGTGCCACCCGCAAGATATTGTTTCTATAACCGCAACAGATACGCTGGTTGAACTTTATCGACGGCCTGAAGCAGGCATGAAGATCGCTATCTTTGGTGTGCAGCAGTCTCAACCTGACCAATATCGACGTATCGCCAATGCTCTTCGCATAATTGGTGACAAGGGAGCCATTGGCTACCTGCAATCATTGCAAAACGATGCCTCGTTGAGCAACAATGCCCAAACGTTATTGGAACAGATAGGGGGGCAGCAGGCAGTGGATGCACTGTTAAGCCACCGCATGGGCGTCTTGCAAAAGGCGGGTAAGCGGGTCGAGCAGTTTGATAAACAGGCATTGACCATTTTTCACGATACGGTAAATCAGGCCAAAATAGGATTTGGCATCAGTTTGAAGATGAGTGTAGGGATTTATTTTGTTGGTTTTTTGTTGCTGATGGTTAGCGTGGTTCAGATCTTCGATGAAGATATTAGTAACTGGATTGGTTTTGTGACAGGTGCGACAGGTTTCGGTTCTTTGTTGGCCATGTTTTACGTTGGTCCATTGGAGCGCGTGCAAAACGCGGTTGCTAATTTGGTGCAGACGGAGATTGTTTTTCTGGGCTATATCCGCCAGGTGACGCAAATTTCGGCCATGTTTGAGCGGGAATATTTGAACAATGAGAAGTTCGATATTGCTGCTCTGAAAAAGCTGCTTGGCTTTACCGAGCGGACAATAAGAGAGACGATGCCTTTGGTGCAAACGTATACGGCCGTTTCCATCCCCATCTCAGAACCAGAGGAAACAGAAGACGATCAATCGTAATGATAAATCTGTACAATTCGTTTGATGGCGTAAATGGCTTCGGACGGTTTGACCGGATTGCTTGGCAGCTCCATGCGCTCCACCAACCGATTGAGAATCTGGTTGGCCAGGGTGAAGCCGTTGGGCAGTTCGTTGTACCGTTGCAAGAGCGATTCGGCCAGCTGAATGTCGGCCTCGGTGAGCTTGTCTACGGGCCATTTGGCGGCTTCCATCTCGGCTTTACCGGGTGCGCGGCTGACGACTGGGTCGGCTGAGGTGGCAGCTTTGCCCAGGGATTCGAGGGTAACGGCCGTTTGCTCCCGCACGACCAATGTGTTGGCCGCCATGTCACCCAGTCGCCGTGCCTTGCTGTCGGCAAACATCACCACCAGTCCCAGGCCGTAGGCACCGGGCAAAAAATCCACCAGCCGCACCAGATTGCGAATGACCGATTCGGCCAGCGTGATGGGCGTGCCATCGGCGCGAATCACGCGGATGCCCACTTGCCGCTTGCCGGGTGAACTGCCATTCCAACGCATTTCAAAAAAAATGTAATACCCCCAGAAAAAGGCAAAACTAATCAGTGAAAGCAGCGCCACAACAAACGAGTTACCCATGCCTGGGCTGTCAAAGCCCCCCAGCAAAACAAAAATGAGAATGGCATTGGCGGCCAGTAAGAGCAGCCCAATAATTGCTGTATCAACCAGCGCCGCCAAAAAACGGGAGCCAATGCCGACAACTTCATAGCCAAACACGACATTTTCTGGCGTGTCAATATTTAGAAATTCATCCGGTGCAGTCATAATTTTCTCACAGAACAATTTATTACAAAGGAACGAAAGAAACGGAGGAACAAAGAATAAGATTTTTCTTCGTTCCTTTTTGCCTTTGTTTCTTTGTATAGCACTCTTCAAGTATAATTCGCTTCATGAATGCAGAACAATTTTACCGCTCGCGCCAGGCAGATTGGCAACAGTTAACCGCACTGCTAGACAAAAGTCAACAAATGAATCGATTAACCCCGGACGAGGTGCAGCAGATGGGGCTGTTGTACCGTTCTGCCACCTCTGATTTGGCCCTGGCCCAACGAGAATTTCCGCGGCATCAGGTAACAACTTTTCTCAACCAGTTGGTGGCGCGGGGTCACGCGACCATTTACCAGAGTGAGCCGCTGGCGGTGCGGCGGTTGAAGCATTATTTGCTGGTTGGTTTTCCGGCCACGTTTCGGGAATCGCTGCCCTTTTTTGTAACGGCCGCGCTCCTGCTCATTATCCCCTCACTCATTGCCGGATTTCTGACAAACTGGGAACCGGATGCCTCTACCTGGCTGCTGCCGGCTAACGTGCAAGAGTTACGGCCGCTTATCGAGGAAAAAGAGCTGTGGACCAATATTCCGATTGAGGAACGGCCGTACACCTCCGCCTTCATCATGTCCAACAATATCCAGGTTTCCTTTTTGGCCTTTGGCGGTGGAATCACAGCAGGATTGTTCAGCTTGTACATCCTCATCTTCAATGGGCTCAATCTGGGCGGCATCACCGGGCTAACGGCTCATTACGACGTTGGTTTTGAGCTGTGGACCTTTGTCATTGGACATGGTGTGATTGAGCTGTCCGCCATTTTCATTGCCGGTGGTTCCGGCCTGATGCTGGGCTGGGCTATTATTCAGCCGGGCTTGCTTAAACGGAGCGATGCGCTGATGTTGGCTGCACGTAAAGCGGTGCGGCTTGTCATGGGCTGCGTGCCCATCTTAATTGTGGCGGGACTCATCGAGGGATTTATTTCACCCAACGAAAACATTCCCTGGCCCGTTAAATGGAGCATAGGCGTGCTCACGGGCATCTTGCTTTACAGTTATTTGCTGCTTTCGGGGCGAGGAGCAGACAAAGACGCCTCCAGATAAATACAGTTTTTTATCCTCCTGATAGTCAAAAAGTAATAGATGCTTGACAGAATAGTTCGGCGTAGTACAATTCTGCTCAGCAATATTAACCTGGCAGGGCTGTGTGATTTCTAAACGCGGCTGCTGCCCATTTTTTTGGAAATAAATGAAAAATAAAACCTGGCTACAAGACAAAGATAGACGGCAAAAATGGATGGCGTTTATGCAAAACTTCCATGCCGATATTGATCCCAAAACAATTCGTTTGATGGATGAATTGGGGTTTGTCTCGCGTTCGCTTTACCACATGGGTGAGCAGAGTGTAGATGAGGCAGGGCGATCCTTTGCCCAGTATCGTGTATTGATGCACCTCTTTTTTGCCGAGCAAATGGGGGAACACAGCCGGCTCAATCCCTCAGAAATCAGTGACCGGCAGGGTGTCAGCCGTAACACCATGAGTTCTTTCATCCGCGATCTGGAAGAAGATGGGCTGATTGAGCGTACGCTGGACCCGGATGATCGCCGTCGTTTTAACATTGGCCTGACGGAGAGCGGTCGGGCGCTGGTGAGTCAGCACACGCGCAGTCATCTAGAAACAATTGATCATTGTTTTAGTGCTTTGACCATTGAAGAGAAGGAAACGCTGTTTCAACTGCTGCAAAAGTTGGGGGCGCACGTAACGGCCGTTCGCCAAAATTGCTAACACAGGAGATTCAACAACTATGCTCCGCATAAGAAGGTATTTAAAGCCGTACATGTTTATGCTTACGGTTTCTATCATTTTGCTGTTTATCCAGGCTAACCTGGACCTGGCTCTGCCGGATTATCTTTCCCAGATTGTCAATACAGGCATTCAGCAGAGCGGCGTAGAAAGCGTTGTGCCTGAGGCCATGCGGCAAGAGACGCTGGATCGGCTGACGCTTTTTCTGAGTGATGAGGATGAAACGGCCGTTCGCAACCCCTACAGCCTCACCCAGCCCAGCACAATCGGGGCTGACCAATACCTGGAAACCTATCCACTGCTGGCCGAAGAGCCCATTTACATTCTCAACGACATTAGCGAAGAAGAGAAAGAAGCGCTGCGCACACCGATGGCCCAGGCGCTGCTGGTTGTTTCCGCCTTGCAGCAAGCCATGGACGATCCGGAAACGGCCGCACAAATGGGTGGTGCCGGCGCGTTTGACCTGTCGCAGCTGCCGCCCGGCACCGATTTGTTTGCCCTATTGGATCGGCTGCCTGCCGCCCAGCGTGCCCAGCTGGCCGAAACGGTTAATGAACGTTTTGCCGCTTTGGGTGAGACGATGGTGGAGCAAACGGCCGTTATCCAGGTCAGAGCCGAGTATGAAGCATTGGGCATGGACATCGCCCAACTGCAAAGCAGCTACATCTTGCGCGTTGGTGCCATTATGCTGGTGGTGACGCTGCTTTCGGCTGCGGCCACCATTACCGTCGGCTACCTCTCCGCTAAGATTGCCGCCGGGGTAGGCCGCGACCTACGCAGCGACATCTTCCGCAAGGTCGAAAGCTTCTCCGGTGCCGAATTTGATAAATTTCCCACCGCGTCACTTATTACCCGCTCCACCAACGACATCACCCAGCTGCAAATGGTGACGATGTTTATGGTGCGGCTGGTTTTCTACGCGCCGATCATGGGCATTGGCGGCACAATTCGGGCGATTGGCAAAGGTTCCTCCATGTGGTGGACCATTGCCGTCGCCGTCATTGTCCTGGTGGGCGTCATCACTGTTATTGTCTCGATAGCTTTGCCCAAGTTTCAGTTAGTGCAAAAGCTTATCGACCGCATTAATCTTGTGGCGCGCGAAAACCTGTCTGGCATGATGGTGATTCGGGCCTTCAACATGCAGTCTTTTGAAGAAAAGCGGTTCGACAAGGCGAACGTGGAGCTCACAGACAACACCTTGTTCATTGCCCGCATCATGGCGGTGATGATGCCCATCATGATGTTCATTTTGAACGTCCTCTCTGTGGTCATCCTCTGGGTAGGGGCTAATCAGGTGGCGCAAGCCAACATGCAGGTAGGCGACGTGATGGCCTTCTTGCAATATGCCATGCAAATCGTCTTCTCCTTCCTGATGCTTTCGATGCTGTTCATTATTCTGCCGCGCGCTTCAGTTTCGGCTGACCGCATTGCCGATGTACTGGAGACGGAACCGATCATTATGGACCCGGCGATGCCCAAATCGCTGAACGGAACCTTTAGCGGTACGGTTGAATTCCGCAACGTTTCTTTCCGCTATCCCGGTGCAGACACGGACATTTTGCACAACATCAATTTCACAGCCAAACCGGGCGAAACCACCGCCTTTATTGGCTCGACCGGGTCGGGTAAATCCACGGTGGTCAACCTCATTCCCCGTTTTTATGACGTGACGGACGGGGTCATCCTGTTAGATGGCGTGGATATTCGCGAAGTGACCCAGCACGATTTGCGCGACAAGATTGGTTACGTACCGCAAAAGGGTATCTTGTTCTCTGGCACCATCGAGAGCAATTTGCGTTATGCGGATGAATTTGCCAGTGTGGAGGATTTGCAAACGGCCGTAACCATCGCCCAGGCCTCGGATTTCATCAACAGCAAACCAGAAGGTCTGCAAACCGAAATTTCCCAGGGTGGCACCAACGTCTCTGGCGGGCAGCGACAGCGCCTTTCCATCGCCCGTGCCCTGGTGAAACAACCACCTATCTACATCTTCGATGACACTTTCTCGGCTCTGGACTTTAAGACAGATGCCGCTTTGCGCCGCGCCTTGCACCAAAGCACGCAAGACAGCACTATTCTGATCGTCACGCAGCGCGTTTCCACCGTGAAAAACGCAGAACAAATTGTTGTGCTGGATCAAGGTCGAATTGTGGGCAAAGGTACCCACGAAGAATTAATGGAAACCTGCGAAACGTATCAGGAAATTGCGCTGTCGCAGTTGAGTATGGAGGAATTATCATCATGATGATGCACGGACGACGCGGCGGTTCCCGCGAGGGCGGCCCTATGGCCGCCATGCGCCGGGGCGACAAAGCGCGCAATTTCAAAGAAACGATGACCAAGCTCGCGCACTATCTCAGCGCGTACAAGGTCAAAATCATTATTGTTGTTATTTTTGCCATTGCCTCAACGGTTTTCAACATTGTTGGCCCCAAAGTGTTGGGCAATGCCACCACCAAACTGTTTGAAGGCGTCATGGCCGAGATTGCCGGGACGGGGTCGATTGATTTTGATTATATCGGCCGTATCCTGTTCATCATGTTGATCCTGTACATTGTTTCGTCCATCTTTGCTTACCTGATGGGCTGGATAATGGCTGGGGTTTCCACCGACATTTCTTACCGCTTTCGCCGCGAGATTTCGCGTAAGATCAATCGTTTGCCGCTGAGCTATTTCGATCAAAACACACAGGGTGAAGTGCTGTCGCGCATTACTAATGACGTCGATACGGTCAACCAAACCCTGAGCCAGAGCCTGACGCAAATTATCACCTCGCTCATTACCGTCGTTGGCGTTTTGATCATGATGTTTTCTATTAGTTGGCTGATGACGCTTGTCTCACTGATAATCATTCCGCTGACCTTGATATTGGTGACGTTTATTGTTAGTCGATCTCAGGTTTACTTTAAAGAGCAGCAGGATTACCTGGGCCACGTGAATGGACACGTTGAAGAAATGTTTGGCGGACACCGGGTCATGAAGGCGTTTAATGGCGAAGCGCGCAGCATTGAAAAATTTGAAGGATACAACGGCACACTGTACAGCGTGGCCTGGAAATCTCAATTTTTGTCTGGGCTGATGATGCCCATCATGACCTTTATTGGCAATCTGGGCTATGTGGCGGTGGTTGTTGTGGGCGGCTACCTGACGGTGCGCAATGCCATCACCGTGGGCGACATCCAGGCGTTTATTCAATACGTGCGTTCGTTCAACCAGCCGCTGATGCAGCTGGCCAATATCTCGAATGTGCTGCAGCAAACGGCCGCAGCCGCCGAGCGTGTTTTTGAGTTCCTGGAAGAGCCGGAAGAAGTGAAGGAAGTTGAAAATCCGGTTCAGTTGGACGCTGTTGAAGGCCATGTAGAATTCCGCAACGTGCGCTTTGGTTACGACCCCGAAGAACCGGTGATTCATAATTTGTCGGGCGAGGCAAAACCTGGTCAAAAGGTGGCTATCGTCGGTCCGACCGGTGCCGGTAAAACCACCATCGTGAAGCTGTTGATGCGCTTCTACGATGTTGATGATGGCGCGATCCTGGTGGATGGCCATGATATTCGCGAGTTCAAACGGCAGGAGCTGCGCCGCTGGTTTGGCATGGTGCTGCAAGACACCTGGCTGTATAACGACACGGTGATGGAGAATATTAGATACGGCCGTCCCGAAGCTACAGACGCCGAAGTGGAAGCTGCTGCCCAGGCTGCCCATGTCGATCACTTTGTTCACACTCTGCCCGATGGCTACAGCATGGTCATCAACGAAGAAACGACCAACATCTCACAGGGACAAATGCAGCTGTTAACCATTGCCCGTGCCGTCCTGGCCGATCCCAAAATCCTCATTTTGGACGAGGCCACCAGCTCGGTAGATACGCGCACGGAAGTGTTGATTCAAAAAGCGATGGACCGCCTGATGGTGGGGCGCACCAGCTTCATCATTGCCCACCGCCTCTCAACCATCCGCAACGCGGACCTGATTTTAGTGATGCGCGATGGCGATATTGTGGAGCAGGGCAACCATGTGGACCTGCTGGCCCGCGGCGGCTTCTACGCCGAGCTGTACAATAGCCAGTTTGAGCGTGATGAGCTAATGGAGGAGCCAACTCAAGTTGCACGTTCCCCAATGCCCGCAGATTAAGCTTTGTAAGTTTTTCCGAATAAGACGTTTACGACGAAGCCCGCTGGATATACTCTGGCGGGCTTTTTTATTTGTTGCTTTCGGTCAGTGGGCTGATGATGAGCAGCGGGGTGTCTTGCGGTGAAGTGACGGAACAGTAGCGGATGGGAGCGTACATTAGCTGGTCTGAGGGCGGTTCTCCCTGGCCGCCAGCCGCAATGAAGGCGGCGTGCAGCTTTTCGGCTTCGGCGGGAGTGGCAACAGTGAAGGTAATTTCTACGTTTTGCGGATTACCTGTATTGCCTTGCAGCAGCGTGAGCCAGCCATTGCCAATGGGCCAGCCGCGCGTGCCGGGACCTTCGACGTAGGTTGGTGGGCCGAGTACGGCCGTAAAATAAGCCACGGCCGCTTCATAATCTTCATAAAACAGGGTCGTGCCAAACAAGCCGGTAAATTCAAAGCGGGGTTCGGGGGTTGGCTGAACAAAAAAGTTGGCAGCATATTGTTCAAAATCCAAAGAAGCCATTGTAACAAACCTCCTTATTCTCGCGCATCATTGGAGCGGTAATAGATTCTTGCGGAAAATTAAATCCTTGTGCTATTCTAACAGCCGCAGTCAAGCCTTTTTGAATGAGTGCGTTATTTGCACCACACAAATTTATAGGTTGAATTCATTTGAAAGCTTTAACAGGAATTGATGCCTCTTTTTTGTACCTGGAGACACCCAATATGCCCATGCATGTGGGCGGAGTGGCTGTGTATGAAAAGACCCTTACCTTTGAAGCTTTCCAAGAAACGTTAACGTCTCGCCTGCATTTAATCCCCAAATTGCGCCAGCGCCTGGTACAGGTTCCCCTTAGTTTAGATCGGCCGTATTGGCTGGATGATCCAGATTTTCATCTTGAATGGCATTTGCACCATACGGCGCTGCCAGATCCTGGTGGCTGGCGTCAGCTGCGTCGGTTGGCTTCCCGCCTGTTTGCCCAACCGCTGGATCGCTCCCGTCCATTGTGGGAAATGATCTTTGTAGAAGGGTTAAACGATATTCCCCAGATGCCTGAAGGGTCCGTTGCCGTCATTAGCAAAATCCATCATGCACTCATTGATGGCGTTTCTGGCAGTGATTTTCTGGGCCTTTTGCTGGATGTTTCTAAAGAGCCTCGGGATCTGCCGCCCAAAAAGGCACATGATCCTGATCCGCTCCCCAGCGATGTCGGGTTGGTTTTACGCAGTGCGTATCATTTTGTGACACGGCCGTTTAAGCTGCCCCGTTTATTGGCGGAAACGGCAAAAGCCACGCTCAAGGCCGGGTACCTCACTCGCGTCGAAGGTGTTCATTTGCCACCGATGCCGTTTACAGCGCCGCGAACGCGGTTTAACTCCCCGATTTCTAAGCGCCGCATCTGGAATTCTGCACTGCTTTCGCTGGATCGGGTCAAAGCCGTACGTCATACCGTAGAAGGGGCTACGGTCAATGACGTGATTTTAACCATTTGCGCCGGGGCGTTGCGACGTTACCTGGACGAAAAAGACGATCTTCCGGCCAAGCCGCTGGTTGCCATGGTGCCGGTTTCCACACGAACCCAATCGGAAAAAAACAAGATGGGCAACAAGGTATCGGCCATGCTGGTGCGGTTGGCTACCGGTGAAGCTGATCCAGTTGAGCGGTTTAAGCAAATTGTAGCGTACACACAAGAGGCAAAATCGCACCAGCAGGCCTTGGATGCCCGAACCTTGATCAACTACAGTGAATTGGTGCCGTTTGGTTTGGCCGGCGTGGCAGCACGCCTTTACAGTCGGATGCACATCGCCGAACATCACAGACCCATCTTTAACCTGGTCATTACCAACGTGCCGGGTCCACAAATTCCCCTTTATCTGGCCGGCTCCCGTTTGTTTGTCAACATGGGCATGGCCCCTATCACCGATGGGCTGGGTCTGATCATCACCGTGTTTAGCTACAATGGCCTCATTTCCATAAGTCCTATGGCCTGCCCGCACTTGATGCCGGACCTGGATCAATTTACCCGCTATTTATGGGAAGCGGCGAATGAGTTGGAAACGGCCGTTGCCGCCAAAGCTGCTGGAAATATCGAAGCATCCGTCCAACAGTGCCAGGCAGTTACCAAAGCCGGTACCCAATGCCGCAATGCCCCTCAGAATGGCCATCAATATTGCCATGTGCATTTACCAGCGGCAAAAGACGAAATGAAAGCCTAGGAGTTTGCTTTCCCTGAAAAAAGTTCCCACCCAAGGAGTTGAGCATGTCAAAATCAGCCAGTTCAGTCAAACCACCCGCCTGGTATAAAGTGTTGCTGGAGGGGCGTGCCCTGTATGAACTTGGCGCCATGTACCTGAGCATTCCCTGGTTGTGGCAAGCGCCCTATGGCGATGGGCATCCAGTGTTGGTGCTGCCAGGCTTTACCGCCGGAGACGGCTCGACTTTGCCCATGCGCACCTTCCTCAAAAGCCGTGGGTATGCTGTCTATGGCTGGACGCTGGGCGTAAATTTAGGGCAAGATATCGACCCGTCAGCCGGTGGTCCCAGCGAGCGGCTGCAGCATCGACTGCGCAATTTGCACCTACAATATAATCGTAAAGTCAGCATCATTGGTTGGAGCCTGGGTGGCTTGTATGCCCGTGAATTGGCCCGCATTATGCCGGAAGACGTGCGCATGGTGATTACCCTGGGCAGCCCATTTTACGAGACTACAAAGGCAAGCCGCTTGGTGGCCTTGTACGAACTCATCAACCAGCGCGACGCTGAAGAGATTTCTCCCACGCTGCGCCAACGGATGCAGGCTTCTCCACCTGTGCCCACGACATCCATTTATTCCCGAACCGATGGCATAGCTGACTGGCGCAGCTGTGTGGAACCAGCGGGAGATCTGAGCGAAAATATTGAAGTTGAAGGCAGTCACATGGGGCTCGGTTTTCACCCGCTGGCTTTGTGGGCCATTGCCGATCGTCTGGCTCAGGAAGAAGGTCATTGGCAACCGTTTCAACGTGATGGCTTTCGCCGGGTTCTGTACCGCGAACCGGTTCAGGTGAGTCACTGACCGGCGACAGATCGTTTGCTACGCCTTAGCCCTCCCTAAGAATTCATATGCAGCACTCGTGCCATGCTCTACAATCTTAAAAGTATTGGCAAGCAGGCTACGAGCTGAGTGATTCTTAAGGTATGGCTGACCCACAATCCCAACATGTAAGCGCTCCCCAACCCGGGGCATTTCCGACAACCAAATCTTCGCATCATCGCACGATGTTGATGCTGTTTGGCTGCCTCACATTCTTGTTTTTGGGGGCAGCTGCATTGACCCTTTGGGCGGATTCCGTTGCTCAAGTAACTGAGGGACGAGAACTGCGCAAACGGCCGTCTGCCCTGCGTGACATTCCCCAATTTATCAATCTCACCATTACCGAAACCGGCATTGCCGCCATTACGACTGACGATTTACGGTCGTTCAACTGGCAGCTTTCTACCTTTTCCCACGACACCATTAATTTGACCCGTCACGGCGAACAAGTTCCTTATTTTGTTGCTGATGACGGGCAAACGATGTTTTTTCTGGCGGAGGCGATTACAAACACCATAACCGCTCCGGCAGTTTATCGACTCAGTTTGGGCGAAGGATTGGCCATGGCCCAGAAAGAGGTTGCGGCTACCGGAAGAGGCAGCAACAAGGCCACTTTTCGTCAGGTTTGGGAAGAGAACAGCACCTTTTTAGCCGAAACCAGTGGCAGCGACCCGTGGTATGGCCGTTTGCTGTTGGCCCCCAATACCTGGAACTTCCCCCTCAGCAATATTCGGCCCAGCGGTGGCCGCGGCCGGCTCACCATTTCTGTCTGGTCCAGCACGGCCAGTGCCAGCAATCCTGATCACCATTTACGCATTGGCCTAAACGGCCGTCAGCTGGAAGATTGGGTTTGGGATGGCATTCAACACACAGCCACGACCGTAGAATTGCCCAACGGCGTTTTGCAGCCGGATGAGCGCAACTTGCTTAGCCTCACCATTCCCGGCGATATTTCTGCCGCCGGCGAAGCGGTTTACGTCGATCGCATTGAGCTGCTTTACGAAGGCATCTTGCAAGCCGGGCAGGGGCAGTTCTGGTTTGGCAGCAGTGCCAGCACCATTGCCATCCAAAATGCAGATGCTGATTTGCTGCTGTTCGACGTAACGCTGCGCCAGGAGCCAGTGGCCCTGACCGACTTTACCCAGGTGGGCGACGATATTTTATTTGCCGGCAGCGGCGTGAACAGCCGTTACTATGCCCTTAATCCGGATGAGGCGATACGGCCGTCTTTCTCCAACAGCCTCATCACCAAGCAGGTGCTGCGTCAGAGCGAGCGCGGTGCGGACTACATTGTCATTTATCCTGATGACACAACCTTTGTCGATGTGCTTCAGCCATTGCTGACCTATCGCGCCAACCAGGGATTACGGGTAACGGCCGTGCCGCTTAGCCAGATTTATGCTGAATTTGGTTATGGGCAGGAAGATGCGGCTGCCATTCGCAACTTCCTGACTTATGCTCAGGCCAACTGGGCCGCACCTGCCCCGCGTTTTGTGCTGCTGGCCGGCGATGCCAGCTACGATATTCACGATCACCTGGACGGCAAAAATAGCAATCTGCTGCCGGTGCAGCTGGTGCAGCTGCGTCACGGTTATGCCACCAGCGATACCTGGTTTTCCCTGGCCGAAGATGGGCTGCCCACACTGGCCATTGGCCGCTTCCCGGCGCAAACAGCCGAACAGCTGCAAATTATGGTGGCCAAAACGCTGGCTTACGAGATGAACGGCCGTTCCCACTGGACGAACCGCGCGCTGTTCGTTAGTGATGCTGAACCCTACTACGATCAATTTAGTACCGAGCTGGCCGCCCAGCTACAAACCAATGGCTATGAGATCAATGCACTGCAAATGGACCAGGGTGAAACGATTCATTACGATCTCATGGGCGCGTTGGCCAAGGGCGTGGGGCTCATCAACTACGCTGGCGAGGGATATGTTTCGCAATGGGGCGACGGACAGGTGTTTGCCGGAGATGATGCCGGTATGCTGGCAAACAATGGACATACGCCCATCTTCACCACCTTCACCTGCAACAATGGTGCCTTTGCCGAACCAGAGACTGACAGCCTGGCTGAAACTTTGCTGTGGGTAGAGGAAGGCGGCATTGTGGCGGCCATCGCCCCGACCAGCCGCATCTTGCTGCCTTCGCTAACGCCTATGGGCGATCTGTTCTATGCGGAACTGCTTAACGATGAGGTGGATACAGTTGGCGAGGCGTTGCTTAATGCCCAGACAGCCGCTGCCACAGACCCCGCTCTCCAAGACGCGATCCTGGTTGTCAACCTACTGGGCGATCCGGCATTGCGCTTGCAACGGCCGTAGCCGCCAAAACCTGACAGGTTCACACAGAAGCTTAATACAAATGATTCTTTGCCGGGCGAAATATGTTTAATTTCATGCGCACTTGCCGAACCTGTCAGGTTTGTTTATCCCCTACAAATGTGTCTCAAACCAACCCAACGTTTGCTGCCACGCATCCATCGCCGCGGCTTCATCGTAACTGGCGCGGGTATCGTTGAAGAAGGCGTGCTGCGCCCCGTCGTACAGCTGGAACTTGTTGGTAACGCCGGCCTCGCTGAGAGCGGCGTGCATCGCCTCGTAGTCGCTGGCAGAGATGCCATCGCGGGTGCCTAAAAAGCTGAGGACCGGAGCGGTGACCTGGGCTGCTTCACTGGGCGAGAGCGGCGAACCATAAAAGGGAACGGCCGCATGAATGTCGGCACTATTGGCGGCGGTTTGCAACACCAGGCCACCGCCCATGCAAAAACCAACGACGCCGAAACGGCCGTTCACAAAATTCTGCCCTTTCAAATAATCAATAGCGGCCTGAATTTCTGCGACAGCCTGTGACGTGCTTAACGCCATTGCTTCCTTGCGTGCTTCGTCTGGCTCAGTGGTGACCACGCCATGATACAGGTCCGGGGCCAGTGCCACATACCCTTCCGCAGCAAAACGGCGCGTCACATCTTTGATATGCTCATTCAATCCCCACCATTCCTGAATGACAATGATCGCCGGACGCGGTTCGCCGCCTTCCTGATAAGCCCAGTAACCCATCAGCTCATCGCTTTCCGGGCCGGGATAGCTGACAACACCGCTGACCATCTCGCCATCGCTGCTGCTGCCCACCTCGGTTGGCGGCGCGGTTTCATCCACCACCGGCGGCGGGTTCTCATTGGGTGAAGCGGAACAGGCGGCCAACAATGTGTTTGCGGCGATGGCACTGCCTAAAACGGCCGTAGCCCGCACCAAAAACTGCCGCCGCGTCACCCCACCAATCTGAAAGTCGCGTACCAATTCCATCAATTCCACACGGTTCATCACATTTCCTCCGTTAAGCCACAGAGAAAAAAGAGAGGTAAGAGGATGGGTGTTGAAACTCAAAATTCTCTGTGAACCCTGTGGCTACTCTTCTAGATTTTCTTTACGTTGAGGCAGAAGCAAGTTGTTGGCCTGCATTATACGGGTTATTTGATTGTAACCGGAAAATAATTAGGATTTTTTCATCCCTCTAAAGGGGCTGCTTTTACCGGCGCTTGGATGCTAATCAGCCTCGGCCCAGCGCACCACCATCACGGATGCTCCAGCCAAAACCCCCAGACCAATAACGAGGGGCAAGATGGTGCCGTTATAGCTTTGGCCGATTAGCGTGCCCAGCAGCACAGAGATCAAGGTTGAGAGGGCGCCGACAACGGCCGCACCAATCCCGGCAATGTGTCCCAGCGGCTCCATCGCCAGCGCATTCAGGTTGCCAAACAGAACCCCCACACAGAAGAACGACAGCATCAAATAGGCCATGAAAACCCAAAAAGGCGGCTGCCCGGCAAAAAACGGGGCGATGCCAAGCGCTACGACAGACAGCCCGAATATGATGAGCAGCGAACCTCTCACCAGGAGACGCATCCCCAACTGCATCACCAGGCGCGAATTTAACAGAGATGCCAGCCCAATTGAGGAGGCAATCACGCCAAAATAGATTGGGAAAAGCGTTCCTAGTTCATACTGTTCCTGAAAGATTTGCTGGGCTGAATTCAGATAACCGATAAAGGCCCCACTGACGAGCCCGGCGGTGACAGTGTACCCCAATGCCAGACGATTTTTCATAATTTCTTGCGCTGTGTTGATAATTCGCCGGCCGGTAAACGGGGCCCGATTTTCGGGAGCCAGGGTTTCTGGCTGGCGCAGGGCAAACCAGACCAACGCGATTGTTGCCAGCAGCAAAAAGCTGCCAAAAATCGCGCGCCAGCTGGAGAAGCTGAGGATTGCCTGCCCCATCGAAGGTGCCAGCATGGGTACAAGGATAAACACCGTCATCACAAAAGACATGACCCGCGCCATGCCCCGGCCGGCAAATTGATCGCGCACCAGTGCCAGGGTCACCGCCCGTGGTGCAGACACGCCCACGCCTTGCAGCAAGCGACCCAACAGCATCATCGGAAAGTTGACGGCAAACATGGACATGAGCGAGCCGAACATGAACAATACCAAACCAGCGTAGATGGCCGGTTTGCGCCCGGTGCTGTCGGATAGGGGCCCAAAGAACAATTGCCCAAAGGCTAAACCCACAAAAATCATGGAAATAACCAACTGCCGGTCATTGGCGTTCTGAACCTGTAAATCGCTGCCAATTTGTGCCAAAGCAGGCAGCATGGCATCAATGGACAAGGCGGTCAGCGCCATCATCAAGGACACAAGGATGACAAATTCGGTGAAGGATGGACGTGTTTTAGATGTTGTTGTGATCAAAATAGAAACCTTTCGTTAATTACGAGGTCTGAGCCTGTCGAAGACCGGTCTTCGACAGGCTCAGACCTCGTTTTGTGTGTATGGATTATCAATAAATTATCTGGTTTAGCCCATCGGTTACAAGTTAAGGGTTTGAGACAATTGTCAAAGGCCATAATTCAAACACAGATGTCTCGTTTTTTCGTT
>PABI01000065.1 GCA_002699125.1 Anaerolineaceae bacterium | reverse complement strand
TTTTGCACCTTCTAGGTGGTTTATAGTACCCCTTTTACGGTAGAACCGTTTAATCTTACCCACTGCCTGAGGCAGTGGCTTCTGTCTTAGTAAAAAGTGAACAGTGAAAAGTAGGGAGCACTTTTTACTTTTTCACTTATCACTTTTCACTGGCTCCTATTCTCCAAACAAACGCACTTCCAACGGTGCATTCGCCTGGGCCGACCATTGCAGCAGTTCCGGCATGTCCTGATTTTTGGCCTCATCGCTGTGCTGTACACGACCGGGTACCAGGCGCAAGAAGGTTAGCTGCTCATCGGCCCGAAGCAAGCGCTCGGACTCGCTAAAGACGGGCACCCAGGCACCGGTGTTCACATACCATTGGCGGTAAGCGGGACGATCCTTGTCCGTCGGCGGTAAGGGGCGCGCATCAGCAGCGTGGTCATGGCCAAAAATGAAGTAGCGTACGCTGCCATAGCCAGGATGGGTGCCACCATTGAGCAGCCGGGCAATGCGGCCTGACGCCAGATACAAGAAATCACCCTCCAGCAGCTTATCCAGCGATTGGATCATGCCCGAGGCCGTGTAGCCAAACACAATTGCCAGCAGTCCGGCAAGGATGGCCGGCCAGTAAACGCCCAGAGCAATTACCCGTACCGCAATAAACATCAGGACAATTGTTAGCAAAATCAGAATAATGCTGCCCCCCATCCGCAGTATGGTTTGCCCGGTGGAGCCAGAAATAGCTTCCCGACTGTGCGTCTGGATATCATGAAGCGCTTTTAGAAACTCATCGGCCGTTTCTGGCATGGGCGGTTCGGCAGCGCGCTCCTTGACCTTTTTGTTCACCTTACGCCGCGCTTCTAAATATTCGGGCAGCAGCTGCCAAAGGAAGGTAGAAAGCTCACTTGGCGCGTGACGCAGCACCCAAAAAACGTAGCGCGAAATGGGCTTCATGTTGTCGGCGAAGGGATGGATGTGCTCGACCTTGTTAAAAAAGTAGCGCACAAACAGAGACCCGGAGGGCAGCTCGATGAAGTCTGGCGCGTCGGGCAGGCGCGGGTCTTCAAAATTTTTGAAGGCGTTGGCCGGCTCATACTGGCAGCCGTGCTCCACAAAAAACAGCTTCGGCTCGTACAAATATGTGGGAGGAAACGCAACGTGTCTTTCTAAATGGTCCAGCGTGAGAGCATCTGGCATGTTATCGTACAGGGGCAGCAGGGCCTGGTCGTCATTAGGAACGGCCGTTTCCCGCCAATCTTCATACGCCTGCTGCAAAAGCTGCCGCAATCGCTGCTGCACATCGGGCCAAAACAGCTCAATGTCGTGGTTACCCTTCATGAGCACCAGCTCATTGCCCGGCTGGGCTACAAACCAGGCCAGCGCCCGGAAAAAGGTGGGATGCCCCTGGGCAATACGGCTCACCTTCCACACAATTTCTGGTGAGGAAGTACCTAAACCAAATTCGCGATCATTTTTGCGTAGCTTCTCGTAACTTTCCACGCCCTTCACTTTTACCAGCTTGTCACCTTCTTTGGGCAAAGAAACTACCTGCAAGAAGTCGAAAATGTCACCATTGATGACCAGTTTCCAGGGGATGTTGTGATATTCAACGGCCGTTTCCCGACGGCTCAACTGCACATGATAGGCGATAAATTGGGCAAACGGCACGTCCTGAAAAAAATCTTCATTGCGGTGAATCAAACCGGTGGCGGGGCTTCGTCCTTCGCTTAAGTGAAAGTCACTTACAAAAAGGTAATTAAACTGCTGGGCCATCAGGGGAACTCCTTGTTGATTGTATCGAGGACATATCGTAAGGAAATACGAATGGTTAATCAAGTAACGTACGGTTTCGGTACGGCCGTTACGGCCAACATATCATTAAAAAAGCTATAACCAGATGAGAAATTGTGTTCGCCGCGTAGGAAAAGTATAGCATAACCGTACCTTGGCTGTGAAAACTGTTTAACTGACCGGAAGTCCTCATTTCTAATCAAATTTCTGTTCCATAAAAACGATTATTTTTGATGCGTGTTCTCAGGTCAGTCGTTACAATGGCGTCCTCATCAGTTAAAAGCAAGAACGTAACCAACTCAAAAAATCCTGTAATAGAAAGGGGTCTACTTGTGAAAAACATCATCGTGACAGGTGGCGCTGGCTTTATTGGTGCCAACTTTGTCCTCCACATGCTGCAAAAATACGACAATTACAACATCATCGTCTATGACAAGCTCACCTACGCTGGCAATCTGGATAATCTGCTGGAAGTGGCCGACGATCCGCGCTACAGCTTCGTGCAAGGCGACATTTGCGACGCCGAGATGGTAGAAGCCACCATCCAAAAGTATAACGCAGACACCATCGTCAACTTTGCCGCCGAAACCCACGTGGATCGTTCTATCATGAATCCGGATGCATTTATTCAGACCGGTGTTTATGGCACCTACGTCCTGCTGGAAGCCGCTAAAAAGCACGGCTTACGCTACCACCAAATCTCCACCGATGAGGTGTACGGCCACATCCCCGAAGGGCAATCCAGCGTGGAAACGGACAAGCTGGACCCGCGCAGCCCGTATGCGGCCAGCAAGGCCAGCGGCGATCTATTGGTGAACGCTTATTTCATTACCTACGACCTGCCGGTAACCATTACGCGCGGCTCCAACAACATTGGCCCATTCCAATACCCGGAAAAAGTCGTGCCGCTCTTTGCCACCAACGCCATCGATGAAGAGCCTCTGCCGCTGTACGGCGACGGCCGTCAGATGCGCGAGTATCAATACGTGCTGGACCATTGTGAGGCCATCGACCTGGTGCTGCACAAAGGCAAGCTGGGCGAAGCATACAACATCGGCACGGGCGAAGAGATGGAAAACGTGCAGATGGTGGAGATTTTGCTGGAAACGCTCAACCGGCCCAAGGATCTGATTAAGCATGTAAAAGACCGCGAAGGGCATGATCGCCGCTACAGCCTGAACATCGACAAAATCAAGGCGCTGGGTTGGCAGCCGCGTCATACTTCAGCGGAGGCGGTGGCGAAGACGGCCGTCTGGTACCGCGAAAACGAATGGTGGTGGCGCAAAATTAAATCCGGCGAGTTCAAAGAGTATTACGAACGGCAGTACGGCCACCGCTGGCAAACCGAAAAAGAATAATGCATGGTGCGTGAAACGTGAGGCGTGACCAGAACAGAATCACGTTTCACGCACCACGCTAGGATTATTAGTTTCTAAGTAGTGTCCCATTGCAAATGCGGTCCTGTGCTATACTTACGCGCGTGCAATTTTTCAGCTAATTTACAGACCTACCCTTCGCCCCACTGTCCCACCAACCCCACGCGAAGGGTTTTATTATGAGAAAACGTATGCGCAAATTGTATGTCCTTGTTTTAACGCCTATCCTGTTCACATTGGCTGCTTGCCAAAGCAATACACCACCAGAATCACCTGCTCCCCCCACTCCTACACTTGCTTCGCCGGTGATTAATACGGCCGTACCCACCACCAGCACCCCATTACCCGATCCCGTCATTGAAGAGGCTGCTCCAACGCAAGCAGCTACCATCGACGCCTCGCCAACGGTCGCACCACCCACAGCAACACCTACCAATACACCCATTCCCGAAAATCCCGTCAGCAGCATCAGCCTGGAGCAGATTGCCAGCGGGCTAATTCAGCCGCTCTACCTCACCCACGCCAATGACAACCGGCTCTTCATTTTGGAGCAAGCCGGCACCATTCGCATCATCCAGGATGGAGAACTGTTGGCCACACCATTTTTGGATATTCAGGACCCTGTTGGCTCCAACAGCAACGAGCAGGGGCTGCTGGGGCTGGCCTTTCATCCCAACTACCAGGAAAACGGCCTTTTCTTCATCAACTACACAGACGTGAACGGCAACACCAACATCGCCCGCTACCGCGTCAGCGGCGATCCCAACGTGGCTGACCCCGCCAGTGAGCAAATTTTGCTGACCATTCCCCAACCATTTGCCAACCATAACGGCGGCATGATCACCTTTGGCCCGAATGGCTATCTGTACATCGGCATGGGTGACGGCGGCAGCCAGGGTGATCCTGAAGGCAACGGGCAAAATCCAGGCACGCTGCTGGGTAGCATCCTGCGGCTGGATGTAGACAGCGCTGACGGCAGCTACACCATCCCCGCCGACAACCCGTTTGTAGACGACCCCAATGCCCGGCCAGAGGTATGGGCTATTGGCCTGCGTAACCCATGGCGCTTTAGCTTCGACCGGCTGACAAGTGATTTGTTCATCGCCGACGTGGGGCAAAATACCTGGGAAGAAGTGAGCTGGCTGGCAGCAGGCACCCCCGGCGGCCAAAACCTCGGCTGGAATCGCATGGAAGGCAATCATTGCTACACGCCCAACTGCAATCCGGCTGAGTATGTGCCCGCCATTTTTGAGTATAACCACACCCAGGGCTGCTCCATCAGTGGCGGTTACATATACCGGGGGCAGCAGTTTTTGAGCCTGTACGGTAATTATTTCGTGGCTGATTTTTGCAGCGGCACTATCTGGGGGGTCTTCCAGCAGCCGGACGGCAGCTGGGAATCTACCATTGTTCACCAAAGCGGTCTGCCCATCAACAGCTTTGGCCAGGACGTGAACGGAGAACTGTACGTGATCGCCCGCACCGGACAAATTTTGCAGATACAACCGTAAAAGCAGTTTGCAAGTAGGCAAGTCTGTAAGTAAGCAAGTCATAACTCCCCGTATCTCACTTGCACACCTGCACACTTGCAAACTTAAAAAATCCATCACCCCAAGGAGTTCCATCATGCCCCAATTAACAAAGGCTTGTCTCTTCAGCCTGTTTGCCCTCTTTGGCATCTTAACCTTGACGGCAACATGGTCAGCACAGGCAGGCGGTTCATTTCCGCCCAACCCAAGTAATTACTGGAACATGGGCCAAATGCCACTGCCCAGTAACGGCAACGGTGACATTGAACATTGCACATTAGCAAGCAACAACCTAAAGACACCAAATAACGTGGTGGGATTTAACGTTTACACGCCGCCTAGCTACAACAGCGGCAGCCAAAGATACCCGGTGATTTACCTGCTGCACGGCGTTAACGGCAATGAGTACAATTATTTTAACGGTTTCAACAACAATACCTTCTTTAACAGCAACAGCGGCAGCTTGCCCAGTCGCATCGACAATGGGCTGGCGGATGAGGCGATCATCGTTTTTGTTAATGGCGGTGCGGGCAGCTTTTATGATGACTGGGACAACAGCACCAACAATGGACCCAACTCCAGCTTCCCCATTATGGCAGAATCGGTCATCATGGAAGACGTGATTCCGTTTATCGACGCCAACTTCCGCACGATTGCCAGCCGAAACGGCCGTGCCATCGAAGGTTTTTCTATGGGCGCGCGTGGGGCCATCAAGCTCGCCTTCACCTATCCGGACCAATTCTGCTCCACCATCGCCTATTCCGGTGCCGCCTACGAAGAAATCCCCAATTCTGCCGGACCTGACCATCCCCGGCTGGGTGAGCTACCAACGGCTTATAAAATCTCTACCATCACCGCCAACAATGCCGCCAGCATTCGCAGCAATGCCCTGCAAATTCGCATGGTGGATGGGGTTGGAGATGGCGCTGCGGGGCAAGGTGGCGGCAACGACGATTTGAGCGCTCAACTCAACAGCCTGGGCATTGGCTACGAGTTTGTGCCCAACCAAAGTGGTGTCAGCTCCCACAGCTGGGCACAATATCATCAGGCTACAGGTGCCTATGGCTTAAATTTCCACTTCCAATGTTTTGCCGCGGCCCAAAGCGTCCTGTCTGCCCCCATCATCATGGGCACGGCCGATGAATTTACGTATTTACCTTTGGTGGTCAAACCAGCGCCCGTCAGCGCTGGATCGTGTAATTAATGAAGGCCAACCTCCCGCAGGTTCTGTCTACAGACATCACCAAAGTTCAAACCTGCGGGAGGTTTATCTTCGAGGAGTAATGGCATGAATAAGCGTTGGATTTTGTTAGCAGGATTGTTTGTCTTGGTAGTGGGCTGGCTGGGAGGAACGGCCGTTTCCGCCCAACCACCCATCGAACCGGCCGCCCCAGAGGGCAGCATCAGCCTGACCGTATCTGCGGTCGAAAGCGGCTTCACCCAGCCGGTTGATATTGCCAATGCCGGGGATGATCGTCTCTTTATCGTGGAGCAGCCGGGCGTTATTCGCATTATTGATGCCGACGGCAACAAGCTGGATGAGCCATTTTTGGACATCAACGACATTGTTGATAGCGAAACCCACGGCGAGCGCGGGCTGCTGGGGCTGGCGTTTCATCCAGATTATCCCAACATCCCTTACTTTTACGTGAACTATACGGAAGATCCTGAGGACAATACCGCTATTAACGGTAACACGATCATTGCCCGCTACACCGTCAGCAGCGATCCCAACATCGCTGACGAAAACAGTGCAGTAGAAATCCTACGCATCGACCAACCACAAGGCAATCACAACGCCGGTGACCTCAACTTTGGACCCCAGGATGGCTACCTTTACATTGCCATGGGCGACGGCGGCGGCGGGGGAGACGATGATGATGACCACACACCTGGCATTGGCAATGCTCAGGACATGACAAAGCTGCTGGGCAAAGTGCTGCGCATCAACGTCGATGGGGACAGCGGCCTGGCACCTGACTGCGGCACCGTAAATGGTGGCACACCTCCCTACACCATCCCCAACGACAATCCGTTCACCGCCAGCGGCGATGATATTTGCAACGAAATTTGGGCCTCCGGCCTACGTAACCCGTGGCGCGCCAGCTTTGATCGGGAAACGTTTGATTATTACATTGCCGATGTAGGCCAGAGCGCCCGGGAAGAAGTGAACTTCCAGCCTGCCAGCAGCACCGGCGGTGAAAATTATGGCTGGCGCTGCTACGAAGGAAATATCGAGTTTGACACCGACAATTGCGGCGACATTTCAAACTACCAATTCCCCTTTGACGATTACCCTCGCAGCGGTGGTGACGATTCCGGTAACGTTATTACTGGTGGCTACGTGTATCGCGGCAACGACTTTCCCTCGCTCAATGGCATCTATATTTATGCCGATTTTGGTAGCAGCAACTTCTGGCTGGCACAAAACAGCGGCGGCTGGAACATCACGCCGCTGGGTGACATTGGCGTGAGTTTCCCCAGCACCTTTGGCGAGGGCTGCGATGGCGAACTATACGTCGCCAGCCACGGCGGCACCATCTACCAGATTCAGTCCAACAATCCCACCAAACCAGCAGGCGCTGCGCTAGACCAGTTTGTCTACCTGCCGTTGGTGTTCGGTGGCAACGGTACAGCCTTAACCTGCTCAGGCTAAATCTGTAGCCGTGGTTTCTTACCACGCTCTTATTGCGGGGCAAGGAACCGCGGCCACCGTCCAGTCAGGCTAAGCACAGTGAAACATCCCTAAAATACTGAAATTTGTATACTGTGTAAAGAAATGCCATTTTGTTTGCTAGAATCATTGTTTATGGAACTGTCCTCATCAATTTAGCGTCTCTCTTTTTATGTTGTAAAAAGAATCTTTAGCTTGGGGACTTTGTTGCCATGAAAATTACAGCACACCAGATTTTATCAAATTATTACAGGCCTTTAATTTTTTGGGCTGGCTTGTTGGTGTTAACGTTGATGCTGACTGGCTGTCCACCAACCGATCCGATGCAAGTGCGTGGAGAAATTGAGCCAAAACCAATTGTGGGGCAAATTTTCACTTTGCATATTGATGCTGTTTCTGAAAAGTTCAGCGATGAGGGTGTAATTACGGTCCAAATGTCAGATGAAATCAGTGTGGTTTCTTTGGGGTCTGATTGGGAACAGAAGCCCTTAGTGAACCCTGAAGGAGAAATTGTTGGCAAATATTATGAATGGCAAGGTTATTTTGTTGTAGATAAACCTCAAGCAGCCGAACTTTCGCTATGTGTAACAAGACCAGGCAACTTTGCAATTTACTTTTCTGCCGGAGTCGGGGGTATTGCATTTGACGATGACAAACTCTACATTAATAGCGCAATTGATACGGCTGAAGTTTTGACAATTCGTCAGCATAGCCGGACCGTTCGTGCCAATAGCACACGCGCCCCAACTCCAGAACCAGTTCCTGTATCGGCCGAATGCTTAGGCAATAACTAGCTGCAATAAGTTTGCAGATGCAATTGAAAAAATAAAGTGTTTAGTTAATGGCTTTGCCTGGCAAGTTTACAAAATCTAGCTACGGCCGTTCCACCAAAGGCAAATAAGTTTTCTCAGACAGTTCAAAAGGGGTAAACAGTGGGCCGGAAAAACAAGGATACGCTTCTGGGTCTGGCTCGCCGCTGACTGTCCAGCAGAAACGGCCGTCACCATCCTCAGCAACGGGTAACCGGTCGGTGACAGACTGCGACACATACCACAACACCAGATTGGCGCTGCCGATCGGTTCCCCATCGACAAAATTCTCTGGCCCCTGTTTGTGATCATCGTAACAGCAGTAATTGATGCTCCAGCTGGGTAAATCGGTATCCCCCTCCGTTGGTCTATGCAGCGTGACGTAAATGAAGGGATTGTCAGCCATGCCGCCATCGTTGAACTGGCCCAGCCCCGGCTCAATCGTGTAACCCTGGCCGCTGCCGTCTAGCACCAGCCAGCCCTGGTTGGCGCTGTTAAGCTGGTGCGGGCCAAAATTGGAAGCGTACGGCGTGCGATATAGCTCTGTTTGCTGGAACGCCCACTGCTGACCATCCCAAAAGGCAAAGCTGTCATTATTGTCGCCATTCACAGCAATATCAATGCGGATGACGGGACGGTAAACCGGCTGCTGCATGGCAGGATCGGTACCGCAGCCTTTGCCATAGGCACCGGCCACGATTCGGAAACGGCCATCCGCAAAAAACTGATAGCGCTGCTCATACCGATAATTGCACTCATTCCCCCACTGCGACATGCGAAAATCCTGTACCACCTCAAACCCAACCACTATGCTGCCATCCTGCAAATCATGCACCTCGGTTTCTCCGTAAGGCAAAATGAGAAAGCCGCCGCCGCTGCCACCACAACCTATGACATCTCTAAATCCGGGAGAGGCAGCGTACTCGCCATTGTAATCCACGTGCCATTCGGGCAGCGAAGCGCTGGTGAGAACGGCGCGCCCCTGGTAGGTGACGTTGGTGATACGCAGGCCGTCGTTACCGCTGGTTTCATAGTCCAGCGTCCAACCGTCCCGGTTCACATTACCCGGCACGGGACAGCCACCTTCCGGTTCATCGGGAATTAAATTACCACTGTTGATTTCTGCATTCGCCCTGATCACTTCCTGCCCGACCAAGAACAGAAGCAGCAGCACCATTCCCAGAACAAATCCCAGCCCTATGAAGCCTCTCCCCAATCGCTCGTTTCTCTGTGCTCTACTTCGGCTGCGCTCAGCACAAGTCTGTGGCTCAATCAAGTTTCACCTTCACAATGCCCGCTTCTACTTTGACGGGGTATTTTTTGAGGCGGTAATTTTCATCTTCGGGCCAGAGGATACGGCCGTTGCGAATGTCCCAGCAATATTCATGATCAGCACAGGTCACCTTGTAACGGCTCAGCCACCCCTTGGCAAAATCGGTCGAGGCGTGCGGACATTCAGCGGAGAAAGCATACAGTTCGCCCTCCCAGCTGGTGAGGATAATTTTGTGGCCATTGAGGGTAACGGCCGTCATCTGGTCCGCCTGCACAGCATCAGCAGGAACGGTTGTAAAATAACCTTCAGCGTCTGGTGTCGCTTTGGAGCGAAATAAATGCATATCGTAATAGTATTGATCGGGCTGTGTGTCATTCCTGCGAAGGCAGGAATCCATTTGCTTGGACGCCCGCTTTCGGGGAATGACACGTATAGTTTCGATTCTTTTTTAAATTTTGCCCCTGCTATACGAGCAGCAAAAAGGGCGCAGCCAATTGACTGCGCCCTCAAAAGTAGCGAATTTGTATCTGTTTGACAAGATGTGATCAGCTACGTTTACCAAATCTTATTATTGTCGCAGAGTTTTTTCTCTATTTTCTCTATGGCTTTCTCATTCCCCCGGATCGGGTTCAGCCATAAGTGTTTCAATCGCGGCCACCGCTTCCAAATCGGAGCCGCGACTGAATTCGCCGATGTGCTGGTAGCGGATACGGCCGTTCTTGTCAATCAAATAAGTGGTGGGCCAAAAGCGCTGGTTGTAGGCTGCCCAGGTCTTGCGGTCGTTGTCGATAGCCACCGGGTAGGTAATCTCGTACCGCTCCAGCGCATCGCGCACGTTGTCGATCTCGCGCTCGTAGGCAAATTCCGGGTAATGAATGCTAATGACCGTAAAATCATCCCCTTCGTAGGCAGACTGCCACTCTTTTATCCAGGGGATGGTGCGCTGGCAGTTGATGCAGCCAAAGGTCCAGAACTCCAGCAGCACCACCTTGCCCCGCTGGGCGGCTAATGTCACCGGGACCTCACTGTTGAGCCAGACATCATTTTGAAATTCAGGCGCTTCGCCCATATCAGGTAACTCCACCATGATCGCCTCTTCTGTGGGCGGCACTTCTGCATCGCCGGTGATGCCCTCACCCTCTCCGCGGCCGGTTTCTTGGGCAGAAGGGGCCGTGCAGGCTGCTAAAGTAAGAATGAATATGAGGAATACGGCCGTGCCCCACAACATCTGTTTTCGTCTCATCTGGTTACCTCCAGAGCAGTTTCCAGTATTCAATCACTACTCAACACACCGATTACTGAATACTGATCACCGACCTACTGAATACGGACACACTCTACGCCACATAGCTTAAAAGAGGCTTACAGAATGCTTACCGAATGAGCCTTCACTTATCATTTACGGAAAATTTGCGGCCTGCCTATACTCTAGGGGAAGATAGTCAGCTAGATTGTAATAAAACCTGCTATACTGATAAGTATTAGGCAAATCACACCAGGATCTTCAAAATATACCCAATCGATTATTGTGATTTGCTTAACACCTACTTGTCCTTGCACTTCATGAAAAGGGGTTGCAGTTTGTCATAGCCTCTTGTTGTTTTGTAGTGATTAAACGTAAACCGCAAATAACCATTGGATTTTCTAAAAACGTTGTTCGGTTTACGTAAATGACCAGCCAGAGGATGCAACATTGAACGATTTACCGTCAATTACCCAGATTCAGTCCAATATCCGCCAGCTGCGCGATCTGATTGATAATCTTGGCAGCACCGTCAATCAACAGCACCAAACCCTCATCACCACCCGCGCCGAAATCGCTCAAAGAGCCGCCACCCAATCCAGCGATGAGCTTGCCCGCCTGCTGGTGCACGTGCGGCGCAACCTGGAAGATTTGGAACGGCGCTTCAAAGAGCAGCAAAAAGAGCAGGAACAGCTCCAGGCTCTGCAAGAAATCAGCCGGGTCATCAACACTTCGCTTGATCTTAACGAAGTGTTGGGCTTTGTCATGGACTCTATTATCGACCTCACCAAGGCCGAGCGGGCCATCTTGCTGCTAAAAGATGAGGAAACCGGCGAGCAAGAGGTAAGCCTTTACCGCAATGTAGACCGGGAAACCATCGAAAAATCCTCCGCCTTCGAAATTAGCCGCAGCATTGTGCGCACCGTGGCCGAAACCGGCGAGCCGGTGGTAACGATGAACGCCCAATCGGACAGTCGCTTTGCCGCCCAGGAAAGTATCATCAGCTACAATCTACGCTCCATTTTGTGCGTTCCCCTCAAAATTAAGGATGACATCACCGGTGTGATTTACGCCGATAATCGCATTGCCGCCGGGGTATTTGGCAACACCGACCGGGATTTGCTGGCCTCGTTTGCCAACCAGGCGGCCGTGGCTATCGACAATGCGCGTTTGTTCCAGCAGATTCAGGACCACCTGATTGAGATCACCGAGATGCGCGATTTGATGGACAACGTGTTCGCCTCCATCGCCAGCGGCGTCATCACCATTGACGAGGAAGAGCGAATTGCCCTGTACAACCGGGCAGCAGAACGGATTTTGGGATTCCCAGATACGGCCGTTATGCACCAAACCTACACAACCGCCATGGAAACACTCGGCCTGCCGGTGGAGCCGCTCATTCACGACGTATGGACCAATGGCGGAGCGCACAACACTGAAGTCGATGTCATTGTGAACAAGCGACCTGGCATGACATCACTCAATCTCACCCTCACCCCGCTGCGTGACTATGATCACGATATGTTGGGCGTGGCTATGGTGTTGGATGACGTGACGGAGAAAAAACGCCTGGAAAGCGTGCGCCGCTACCTGCCCCCGGCCCTGGTGGACCAGATTCGTGACCTTGACGCTGCACAACGGCCGCAGCGCAGCATCATGAGCGTGCTCTTTGCCGACGTGCGCGGCTACAGCACCTTCAGCGAACATCTGGACCCGGAAAAGCTCATCCAGATCATGAACGGCTACTTCACCGAGTTTGTCTTCGCCATTAACGAGTACCAGGGACTGACCGACAAATTCATGGGCGACGCGGTGATGGCCCTGTACAACACGCCGCTCAATCCGCAGGAAAACCACGCCGAGCGCGCCATCCGCACCGCGCTGATGATCCGCAAAAATATGCAGCGCTACCTGACCGAGGTGTCGGAAGACCGGCGGCTGCATTTTGGCATTGGCATTCACACGGGGGAAGCGGTGGCCGGGAACGTGGGCAGCAGCCTGCGCAAGGATTACTCGGCCATCGGCGACGCGGTCAACCTCTCCAAGCGCATCCAGGAAAACGCCCAGGCCGACGAGATTCTCATCAGCAGCGCCACCTACGAACAGGTACGCGACTGGGTTCAAGCCGAACCGCTGGAGCCAATGAAAGTGAAAGGTCGCCAAACCCCAGAGCAAATTTATCGCCTGACAGGAGCGCTAGCGGAGTAGTCAATTTGACAGAAATTTCTGAGCGCTCTTCTCGACTGGGAAGAGCGCTTTTTTAGTTTTAAAGGAATTATTTGGCTAGCTCAAGGCTCGACATAAATGCCAATAAACCGTCCCCAACCCACAATGAACAACAGCGAAATCGCGTACCAAAACGATGGCTCATAATTTAGAAAAACAAGAAGAATTCCATACAAAACAATGCCAAAACCAAAGGCCGTTAAAACACCCTGCCAACGACTGTAAAATTTAAATTCTGGCAGGTACACAGCAACAGATGAGATGAGAATAGAAATAAAACTATCAAAAACCAGATCGTAACGCCAGCCCAAGCTACTGGCACCAATTCGCAATCCTAGCCCAAGCGCCACCCCCAGAACGATTCCTGCCAGGATTGGCATTACCTCTAATCGCCTATTGGCTATAGCCTGGAGCGTTTTTTCTTCTGAAAAGGAGTTCTCTTCATTTAGCAAACGCTGAAAGCGCCTACGGTAACCGCTGAGGTGGGGCCAGCCTGAGCTAAATACAATTTCACGCGAAAATTCATCGCTGGCATATGCGAAAATGCCTACGCTTTTGGTGCCAGGTAATCGCTTGAGTCCTTTCAATCGATTCTCATCTTCTGGCGAAAATTGCCGTTCAAATATCTCCCAAACCTGAACAATGACCGGCATGACTTGCCCGTACATCACCACGTTGGAATATTTTAGACAGGCCTGCCCTATCTCAATCAGTTCGGCCTGGCTAATTGTTGGCAGATCATTTTTGCGACGGCAGACCTTAAGGCAAATAAAATCAAATCTTGGGGCTGTCTGCCGAAAAAGGACGATGTCAAAGTAAGATTGCAAGGGTAACAGTTCCGGTATCTCACCAGTGAGAATTGGAAACAAAAAATTATCCGGGTTAATCAGCGGAACAGGGTCATCATGAGGTGCTAAAATGACATGCCCTTTTTCGAGCATCATGCGTTTGCATAAATATTCTACAGTCGCCTGGCTATCTTTGGACATAGCTGGGGCTTGGGCAAAGGTGACTGGCTCTGCCTGCGGCGTTATCTGTTGCGATAATTCCGTAACTGTAGGTGTGATTTGTTCTGAATGGCCCGCTGAGGGGAAGGTGGGAGCTTGTGAAGATTGTTGAAGCTTTTTCAGCCCCTTTTGGGCTGTTTGGTTGTGTGGATTATGCCTAAGAGCTTCCTCAAGGCATTCACGGCGCATTTTGTCTGTACCAACCACGGTCGACATCCACACCCAGGCCATATCATTCGTTGGATCTTCGTTTAGCAGTTCAACCAGCAGTTTTTTTCCTAAACTTTTGTCGCCTGCCCGAATGGCTTTCGCGGCATGTTGCAATGGTGTCATGATGGATTTGCTCCCTGACAGAATCGACTGGTTTGATATCCAAAAAATCACGAACAGTATAGATAGTTTCTAGATGTTTCACAATATGTTATTTGTCACGATTTACGCTCTTCATCTATTCCTCGTTAGAAAGCGCCTCCTAATAGCCTTGTGGAGAAAAGTTAAACAGGCCGAACAGAATTTAAGTTAATATCCTCTAGCAACCCACCATCCATTTATGAGAAATGCAATCCATCCAGTAAAAGCCAAAAAGAATGTCGTTAGCCAGATGACAGCGTTACAAAAGACCATAACACCTCCCCAAAATGTGAAATCACCTTTTGTGGAATCAAATGCCTCAAGATACGGTTTAGATAAGGGATTATAGAGGAACTCAAGATATTCCCCCTCGCGAATGCTTCTGTAAAATGAATGCTTCGGAACATTGTATTCCGTATTATCAACCACCACATAATAGGATGGGTGTCGTACTGCTGCTCCAGAGTATTTGTCTTGAACAACACCCTCACCCATCGCAGGAGCAGTCCACAAAGTTTGAAAATCTCGACCCGCGCCTGGAACAAAGAGGAAAAAAACTAGAACAAGCAACAGGATGGCACCAAATCCCATAAAAGGGAGAATGCTTAAATCATTTCCTCTGAACAATTCAACAAAAATTAATCCTAGACAACCACCTATAAGCCAAATAAAAAACAATGGCCAGAAGCTAAATCCAGCAGCATAATAATCATAATAATGGCTTGAGCCAAAAGGACTGATCACTGTAATTATGATAAGGACAACCCACAGGAACCATTTCGGCCAAAAAATCTCTTCATAAAACCATCTTCCTGCACTGAACGTTTTTGGGCCAAATAATCCAGCATACTCAGTGGTTAACTGCTGCAAGCCTAACCCAATGCTCAAAAAACAAATCAAGCCAAATATGATTGCTTCCAATACAGTTGTGTTTATGTTCATACCAATAAATACGGCAATCCAAGGGAAATATTCTAACAACGCATTGTTATGATAAACCTTGTGAACCGTTTCCCCGCCTAACCAACATTCTTGACATAACGTACTTCGTGCAATTCTAGGCCACCGGGTCGGCTATCCACCTTTGTCGTGCCGTCTGGTTTGAAGCCAAACTGCTCATAAAAGCGGATAGCCCGCTCGTTTCCCGTCAGCGCCCACAGCGATACCGCCTGGTAACCTTGTTTTTCCAGTCGAGCAAGACTTTCTTTCATGAGGGCGGCGCCAAAACCTTTACCCCACCGGTCTGGCAGCAGGTAGATGGCGTAAATTTCGCCGGTTTTGTCTTGATCCAGATCTTCGTCTCGGGTACGGCCGTACGATACAAACCCAACCACCTGTCCCTCATCTTCATACACAGGCACATTGTTGGCTGGATTAGAAAGCACTCTCTGCCACTGTTCAATACGTCGCTCAACCGAAAGATTAGCTAAAAAGTCATCTGGCAGCAGTCCCCGATACGCCCCTTGCCACGACTGCACGTGAACGGCCGCAATCTGTTCTACATCGTCAACTGTCGCCATCCGAATTGTCATATTACCTCTCTTCCAATAAGGATCATCCTGCCCGTTTACCCCCCAGCACCCGCAGGCGGTTTGTAGCCGAGCGCCACAATTTTGGTCACTTCACCACGCCCTTCAAAATCAAAATCATCCACCAGGTAGACCGCCCCATCTTCAAACAGCAGCGAATAGTAGGTCTTATTCTCCTTAAGCACCAAGCGGGAGGCATCACAGAGCGCGCAGCAATGGAAGCGTTGGGCCAACGCACGGGCCAAATGCTCGATAAAGGGCAAAGGATCTTCATCGAAAGCAATGTCCATAATGTATGTTTAGCGCCTGTTCTCTTTGCGAATGACCAGCTTCAGGCCAGACCAGGTGGCGTCAACAGCGCAAACTTTTACATCGACCAGACCTAACGGCAGAATCACTTCCCGAATCACGTCTTCAGTAACGTCGGTGGGCACCTTGGAAGCTTTTTTAGGCCAGGAGACCCAAATCATGCCGTCTTGCTTGATGCGCTTCATGAACGTCTCAATGTTGTCCGCCAATTCCGCCCGGCTGGTGGTGAAAAAATGAATCATGTCTAATTCATCTGACAGGCGGCGCAGAATCTGTACGCCGTCCGGCAATGGCGCAATTAACGCCAAGTAATTATTCGGCGGATTTTTAGCGTACAGCCGAAAACCTGATTTGATGCCTAACTTTTTAACGAGCGGTGTACCTGAATAACCTGCCATCGCTGCTCCTTTTTCTTGAGACTGTCGCCCAATTACAAGCGGCCCCTTTGAATTCGCCAGATGATGTTAAGGCCAGCTAATACAAAAATGCCCGACATCGCCAGCCTTTCACCTGTTGTTGTGGTCAAACGCGCGCTCAGAATAATGACCAGCAGTGCCGCAAGGAGCAACAGCATAAGGTAGCGACGAAATTTGGCGCGGGCTTCTTGCTGTTGGTGGTTTGCAATTCTGGGGCTAACGACTTTGGTTTGCTCCGGCGTTTCGGCCCAAAATAAAACGTCCCGATAATCGGTGCGGGCCACTTCTACATATTCCCGCAGTCTGTCCACATTACCCTTACTCAACTTGAGAATAGCCAGCTGCACCCGCAGCCGCCCCGCCGCCGCGGGCGATTCATACCGGTAAAGCAATGCCAAAATTTTTGCCGAATCTTCATCCGGGAATTGTTCAGCCACCTTCTGCCGCAAAAGTTCTTGATTGTTTTGTTCTGCCTGGTTTGCCATGAGTACCTCACCGGGGAACCAACTCCATCACCTGTTCAAAATCTAGCGTGCGCCCCTGTGCCTGCGCTTGCACCTGCTGCTCTGGTTCAAGCAGTTCTGCACCCGGCAGGATAAACCGCCTGGCAATTGACTGGAACCAATGTGACTGCTTTACCAAGTCAGCTTGTTCTGCTCGCGCCCATAAGGCAAGCCCGGCTTCCGGCTGGTTTTGCTGGCAGCACCAGGCAGCCAGCGCCATCAATGTTAGCAGTCGGGGCATAACCGCATCGAGTTGTTGGACGAGTTCGGCCGTTTCCGCCACCAACGCCTTGGCCCGCCGCCATCGTTTTAGGGCACAGGTGGCCATCAACTGCTGTGCCAGCGACCAACCCAGATATTCTTGATGATTTATTTCCCGGAATATCTCAACCGCTTCCGCCAGTTTCTCAAATGCCTCTCGGTCCTGCGCCTGCCCCAGTGCCGCTGCCCCCAACAGGCAAAGGGCAAATGCCTTTGGCAATGGATGGTACATCTGATCATCATGGCTGTAGCGGATACCCTGGTGACCATGTGTGGCTGCTTCGGGTATACGGCCGTTGTGCAAATGGGCAAACCCTAAAATCGAATACGCTATCGAAATCGCCTGCGGATCGCCCTGCTCCAGACTGTAGCGAAGGCTCAGTTCCAGCGTCTGGCGGGCCAGTTCAAACTGGCCCGAAGTTAGATAAGCATACCCCAAATCGGCATGATGCCAGGGGAGATCTACCCTGTAATTGGCCGCCTCGGCCAGCGCAATGCAGCTATGAAATAACGCAATCGCCCGCGTATAATCTCCCTGTGCTGTGTAAACGAGACCCAATACCTGCTGAGCCAACATCTGGCCAATCTGGTTCCCCACCTGCTGCTGAACAGCCTGGCTTTGCTCCGCCAGTTCAATCGCTTTCCCGTACTGCCCGGTGTAATATTCAATGCCACTGAGGATGAACAGAACCTCTCCTTCAGCAACCCGATTCTGCTGCTGACGGAACAGCACCAGCGCTTGTTTATGCACCTTTTCAGCCTCAGGAAAATTGCTGTCATCTGAAAATAACAGCCCCCCATATATTTTTAAGGCCAACGCCTCAACCGCTTCACTTTTTGCCGTTGCCGGCAGCCGATCTAAAATCGCCAAACTGCTCAAGACCAGTTCACGCCCTGTTTCCGTTTCCCCTACTACCCGGGCAAACGTGCACAGATGCGTTTGAATCAACGCACGCAGCAAGGCATCTTCGGGCCGTGACAAAGCCGCCAGCGCCTTTTGCAGTTGTTCATACCCCTCAGAGAAGAGACCCGCGCCGATTAAATAATATTGGTAACTGGTCACCATCTTCTCCAGCAGCGCCACATCGTTTTTGATGGCCCACTGCCAGGCTGAGCGTATATTTTCATGTTCGGCCGTCATAAAAGCCATCACACTGCGCCGTTCGGGACCATAAAATTGTGTGGCGCGACTGTCCAGCGCCCCAGCCATGTAGTGCGCCAAACGGTGTCGGCTTTCGGCCAGCTTCTCCGGCTGGTGGGCCAACTGCTCGGCAGCAAACTGAATCAGCAGCGGATGGCGGCGGTAGCGTGCCGGCTGATCCTTCTCAGACGCGTCCAGCCGGATGAAAGATTTATCAATCAGGCTGCCAAGTATGGGGAGCGAGGCCCCGCCAATTTCCTGTGCTTGTTCGCGGCTAAAGCCGCCACGGCACACAGATAGGCGGCTAAACACATCTTTTTCGGCCGAGGTGAGCTGTTCCCAGGAGTAAGCAAAAACGGCGCGCACGCTGCGGTGTCGCTCTGGCAAATCACGCATATTAGTGGCCAAAAAGTCGATGCCGTCCTCAATTTCGCGCACGATTTCGGCCACGGTGAGCGTGCGGCACCAGGTAGCGGCTAACTCCAGCGCCAGGGGCAAACCGGCAACGAGTTGACATAACTCTATTACAGCCGTTTCCTGCCCCCCTACTGAAAAATCGGCCCGCAGGCGTCTGGCGCGGTTCTTAAATAACTGCACAGCAGGGTAGTCGGTAATCAGTATTCGGTCATCAGTATTCGGTTTACGGTTTACCGATAACGGTTTACCAATTACCGGAAACGGCAGCCCCACAAGTTCCAACAGCCGCTCTGCCTGCAAGTTCAACCGCTCGCGGGAAGTGACCAGCAGCTTGAGTTCGGCCACCTGTTGCACTAACTCCGCCAGCAGGCTCAAGCTTTTGTCGCTCACCAAATGTTCAAAGTTGTCCAGAATCAGGAACATCTCTTTGCCTGCCAGGTAGCTAATGAGCTGGCGCGCCGGGTCGATATTTCCGGCAAAGGTAAGACCAATCGTTTCGGCAACGGCCGTTACCAACTCCCAATCATCCACCAACGGCACCAACGAGACATACCACACCCCATCAGCAAACGCCCCTACCTGCCCCCGCGCCGCCTCCTGCGCCAGCCGCGTCTTGCCCATCCCCCCCGGTCCGATGATGGTGAGCAGGCGGCCGTCCGGCTCTGCCAGCCATTTTTCAATCTGCGCTAATTCGTTTTCTCGTCCGATGAATGTGGTGGTTGGCGCAGGAAGATTGTGTTTTTGTGACAAGGTGACTGCGTTCTGCGAACGCCGGTGACTGGGTGACACGGTGACAAGGCCAGAGGATGTCACCTTGTCACCATGTCCCAAGCGATTGGCAATCGCAGTCACCTTGTCATTTTTTATTTGCTCAAACAGCGCCGTCGTCTCTTCATCCGGTTCCACCCCCAGCTCATCGGCGAGGATGGCGGTGCATTGTTCGTATTGGGCTAGCGCGGCGGGGCGTTGGTTGTCCAGCGCGAAAAGCAGCATGAGCTGGCGATGCGTTTCTTCTTGCAGCGGATCGAGCGCCAGCAGCCGTTGGCCGTGCTGAATACCGGCACTGAACTGGCCGCGCTGCTGGTGGAAGGTGATTAAATTGGACAGGGCGTCGAGCATCATTTGCCGCAAACGCTCCTGTTCCAGCAGCACCCATGCTTCAAACTCCGGCACGCCGCGCAGGTTGAAGCCGGCCAGGAAGTCGCCCTTGTAGTGGGATACGGCCGTTTGTAACTGCGCCGCCACTGTCCTGGTAAGTTTCCCATCTTGCTGCCGCGCCTGGGCCTGGTCAATTGCCTGCTCAAAGGCAATCACATCCAACTGGTAATCTGCGTCGGTATTGAAGGCAACGGTGTGCCGGTCAGCGATCAAATATTTCTCTAGCTGCTTGCGCAGGCTAGTGAGAATGACGCTGAGGTTGGCCAGGGCACGGCTCTGATCATTGTCGGGCCAGAAGAGGGTGGCGATGGTTTCACGTGGGTGTGGGCGGGGGTTGCAGGCGAGGTAAACCAGCAGGGCGTCCGCCTTGCGCGAGGCAAATCCGGTAACGGCCGTTCCGTTTTGCGCAATATTCAGCCCCCCCAGCAGTGAAATTGTCAATTCGGGCTGATTCATGTGGCGGTAAAGGAAAAATAAAGAGTTCCTAAAGAGTCACTTGCTATGCTGCGCTTATCAATCAAGTTGAAGTTCGCAAAGACGGAAATCATTATAACAGAACCAGACGATAAAAGGAGAGTTAACTATGTCGGCGCAATTGATTCAAGCACAACAAGTTTCTGGTAAGCAAGTTGCGGGCCATAGAGCAGCCAGTCGGCGGCTGGGTGGCTACACCGCCATTGCTGGGGCAGGAACAATGGTCATTGGCGCAATTTTATGGGGCACGTCGGGCACCGATTTGTGGGCGGCGCTGGACAGTGGCAACATGGCCGGGTATCTGGCAGCCGTGGCGGGCGTAAAGGCTCAACTCGTGGTCAACCTCAGCCTTTGGATTTTAGGCGTTCTAATTCTGGGCATAGCGGGCACCATGTTGGCCGAGCTTAGCCAGCGGCGGCGCATCCTGGCTCAGGTTGCCCTGGTTTGCTTCCGTACGGCCGTTCCCCTGGTCATCGTGTCTTATATTGCCATGCTGGCGGTGGTCGTGCAGTTGGGGGGCGCAACAGATGCAACGGCCGTAGCCATTGCCAACGTTGTGGGCTGGATTGGGGCACGCGCCGACGACCTGGCGACGGCGCTCATCATCGGCGGGGGTCCACTCTTCGTTTCTCTGGCCGGACACGGCGACTGGGTGCCCACCTGGCTGCTGCGCTGGGGTTACGTCGCAGGTCTGGCCGGCCTATTTTCCCTCGTTTGCCTGTACATTCCGGGCATGGGAGCTTACGGCTTCATCATCATTCCCATCGGCGTCATTTGGATGATTGCGGCAGGCGTGGTGCTGCTGCGCGGGTGAAAAATTATGGCAAAGCGTGAGTATATGGCCTATCTGCTGCGGCTGTGGCGCGAAAAAAGTGATGGGTCGTGGCGCGCTTTGCTGGAGAATCCGCACAGCGGCGAACGGGCCGGCTTCGCCACCCTGGCAGAACTGGTCACATTTTTAGAAGGCAAAACCGGGGAAACGATTCAGGCAACGGCCGTACCCACCGATGACGAATTGGTTACCCCAAACATAAACAAAAATCAGTAAACACCCATTTTCTTTAGGAGGAAACTCATGAACAAAACATTCGCTCTTATTCACAAAGGTTTGGCGGCTTTCATTGCGATAGGCGTCTTTGTCCAGATGTTTTTGGCCGGAGTTTGGCATTCAGGCATTGTCAACACCCCCGACGCCCACGTTTTCTTTGGCCTGAGCATGTTGTTAGCCTCGCTGCTGGCGTTGATTGCTGCGGCCGTCGCCAAACTGCCCAAGCCGGTCATCGGCCGGACCGCCTTTCTGTTCTTCCTGATTTTGCTCCAGCCGTTCCTTATGGAAGCCCGGCGCAACGGCCTGCCCTTCATTTCGGCTTTCCACGCGCTGAATGCCCCCTTCATTGGCATCGTGTCTGGCACTGTATTTGCGATGGCCCGCGGTGTGCATCCGGAAACCGAGGAAGAAGGCTCAGTATCCGTCGCAACTGGTGACTAAATTGGGGGAAAAGTGGAGGTTAGAGAGTTTCAATCTCTAATCTCCACTCTCCAATCTCAAAAAAGGACCGTATTGTCATGCAAGTAACAACACCCGTAATGGAACAAGAACAAGAAAGCAGCTGGCTCACCAAGGCAGGGCTGGCCGTGGGCATTTTGGTTTGTCTGCTGTTGTTTGGTTTGGTGGTTGCCCGGATGGGGCTGCTGAATGGCTTGGTGAATTGGGGAGAAACGGCCGTATCCACCCCAAACAACACCCTCATCTACACCACCAAAGCGATGCGCTTCGGCCAGACCGAACTGCGCATCAAAGCCGGGCAAGAAATCACCCTTCAACTGGAAAATTATGACATGTACCCGCACAGCTTCGACATCGATGAACTGGGGCTGCACGTAGAAATGCCCGCCAATGACCAAGTCACTACCCAATTTACCGTCCCGGAGCCAGGCACCTACACGATTTACTGTGCTGTCCCCGGCCATCGCCAGGCAGGCATGATTGCCACATTGGTCGTGGAACCATAAGCTGCCAGACTCAGGAGTTCGCCATGAGCGGGGCACACCACCATGAATTAAAATGGAACGCTGATTCCCCTGATTCCCATGATCATTTTTATCAGGCGAATCAGGGGAATCTGCGTCCTATTTTTAGAGGAGTCAACATGAACGTGCGTACACCACCATGAATGAAAAACTCCCACTAAGCCGCCAAGTGCGCCAGTCGGTCTTTGCGACTTTGCGTGAAGCTATTTTCACAGGGGAAGGGCCATAAAGGGAAGTATTAATTTTTCTCGTTACACCACGAATAATCCCACCCATTTGGGGTATTGCTAAAAATTATCAAATGTGGACAATACCGCTTGAAAACAGCTCAAAGCCTGACTTCAATCCTCTAAAAGCCAGGTTGGATGGGATGTCAACAAAAGCAAAACCTTAAGCACATTTAACGAAAAACGAAATAGGTAATCTTTTAAGCAAATTACACTGCTGCTCCAGGTGAGCAGCCTTAACTGCCTGAGCAGCTGCTGATTTAGCAGCTGCTAATTCTGATCCTTGCCCGGTTCAATGTAGATCGTTTCCGGTAAGAGTAAAAAACATTTCCTTTAAGGAGTATTTTCATGAGTCAAAAACAGCTTTTCCGTATCATTAGTTTGACATTTCTATTTCTATTGGCAGCTTGCGGTGGCGGTGAGGTTAACCTTAGCAGTGCAAACATTAGCGACGCCCGCCTGACCAAAGACGAGGATGGCACGCGGTCAACCAGCACCTTCTCGCCCAGCGACACTTTTTATCTGCTGGTAGATCTGGCCAACGCCCCGGACGACACCACAGTAAAAGCGGAGTGGACGGCCGTTTCTGCCGAAGGTGCCAACCCAGACACCGTGCTGGATGACGTCGAACTCACCGGCGGCAGCGGCACGCTCACCTTCGACCTACAGAACGACAATCCCTGGCCAGCCGGCGATTACAAAGTTGATCTCTATTTGAATGACGAGCTGGACCAAACCCTGACTTTTAAAGTCAGTGGTGGCGTTTCTGCAGCACCGTCAACTGATTCCCCGGCAGAAACTCCAGAAGAAACGACGGGTTCTGCCTCAGTTAGCCGGGTAGAAGATGTGAAAACGGCCGTCATCCAAATCGAAGCCCAGGGTACCTTTGTCGATCCTGAAATTGGCACCATTTATAACGCTGGCGGGCGCGGCTCCGGCTTTATCATCGACCCCAGCGGGATTGCCGTGACCAACAACCATGTGGTTACCGGCGCTGCCTTGATCAAGGTTTGGGTTGGTGGCGAAAGCGAACCGCGTAATGCCCGGGTTTTGGGTGCCTCCGAATGTGGCGACCTGGCCGTTATCGACATTGATGGCGAAGGATTTCCTTACCTTGAATGGTATGGTAACAGCGTCGATGTGGGTCTTGACGTGTACGCCGCCGGGTTCCCGCTTGGCGATCCGGAATATACCCTCACACGAGGCATCGTCTCTAAAGCCAATGCCAATGGCGAATCAAGCTGGGCTTCAGTCGATGCCGTCATTGAGCATGATGCCACGATCAACCCCGGCAACTCGGGCGGGCCTTTGGTAACCGCCAATGGGCAAATTGTGGCCGTGAACTATGCGGGACAATCCCAAACCAACCAATATTTCGCCATCGCTCAGGCCCAGGCGCTGCCCGTCATCGAACAGCTGCGGCAAGGGAATGATTACCTCTCTATTGGCGTGAATGGCGAAGCGGTCAACAATGGCGAAGGGCTGTCTGGCATCTGGGTTTCCTCGGTGAAATCGGGATCACCGGCCGATGAAGCCGGCGTCAAGGGTGGCGACATCATCACCCGCATCGAGAACCTGGTGCTGGCTGTTGACGGCACGATGGCCGATTACTGCGACATTTTGCGCAGCCACAATCCAGAAGACAAGCTGGCCATCGAAGTTTTGCGCTTCAGCACCCAGGAAGTGTTGGAAGGTCAGCTGAACGGCCGTGTCATGGAACAAACCTTCTCCTTTGCCCAGGCGCTGGAAGAAGAAGCAAGTAACAGTACCACCAGTGGCACTGGCGGCGGTACCTACACCAACTACGTTTCCATCACCGATGACTCTGGTCTGCTCACCCTCGACGTCCCCGCCGAATGGGGCGATGTGGATGGCAGCGCCTGGGAATCAGATGGCGAGGTGATTGGTCTATCCGTAACCGCTGCACCAAATCTGAATGATTTTTACAACACCTGGACCACCCCTGGTGTCACCTTCAACGCAACGGATCAACTTGATTTCACGGTTGACGAACTCCTGGATGCGTTTGATTTCAGCAGCGATTGCGCGCCCAGTGCACGCACCGAATACAGCGATGCAGTTTACGCTGGCAAATATGATGTCTGGTCGAACTGTGGCGGCACCGACACCCTGCTGGTTGTCCTGGTAGCCGAACCGGCCGATCAAAGTTACCTGGCCCTCATCACCGTTCAGGTTGTTACCGATGCCGATTTGGACGCACTGGACACAATCTTCAACACCTTCATCCTCAGCCAGTAACAATATGGTGAGTCTTTAGGATTTCGTGGTGTAGGGGCTGGCCTTGTGCCAGCCCTGCTCTGGGCAGGCACAAGGGATTGCCCCTACACCCCTTCAATATCTCGGTTATAATCAACCCATCATGGAAGTACAGTTTGCCGTTGCCAAAATTGGTAAATATGCCACCAGCGAAAGTGGCGACACGCTGGAGATGATCGAACGGCCGCACGGCGGCCTCTCTTTTGTGCTGGTAGATGGCCAGCGCAGCGGCAAATCGGCCAAGGCAATCAGCAACCTGGTGGCGCGCAAGGCGATCCAGCTGCTCAGCGAAGGCGTGCGCGACGGCGCCGCCGCCCGCGCTGCCCACGATTACCTCTACACCTATCGTGGCGGTAAGGTCAGCGCCACGCTCAACATGCTGTCGGTGGACATGGAGACCAAAACGTTTGTCATCTCGCGCAACAACGATTCACCGGTCATTGTCTACACCGCGGCCAACGGGCTTTATTTGCTCGATGAGCCATCTCGCGCCGTTGGCGTGCATCGCAACACCAAACCGGTCATCACCGAAATTCCCATTTTGCCCGGCACCATTTTGGTGGTATTCACCGACGGCCTGCGCCACGCCGGCAGCCTGAGCGGCCGTGGCAATTACGATCCCGTTGCCGCCACCCACCGTATGATTTGCAATGAAGGCATTACGGCCGCCCGTGACCTGGCAGACACCCTGCTGGCGGAGGCAAATGAGATGGATAACGGCCGTCCCCGCGACGACATCAGCGTGCTGGTGGTCTCCGTCCAGCCTGGTAAACAAAAAGATGATGTGCGCCGCATGGATGTGTCATTACCGATTTGAAAAGGCCTACCGCGATAGATGAATGAAAGGGACACAGATTAACGCAGATAAAATCTGTGTTAATCTGTGTCCTATTTTCTAGGAAATTTGAGGGTTATATGCCTGATTCTGATCTGGTTGACAGTAAGACATTGCGCATTGCCGTCGTTGGTCCCTGTGCCTCCGGCAAGAGTACCCTCACCAAAGCGCTGAAGGCCGCCGGTTACGAAGCGCGCCACCCCGCCCAGGAACATTCCTACGTACCCAACATGTGGCAGCGCATCTCTAAACCTGATCTGCTCATCTACCTGGACGTAGATTACGCTAACACGCTAGCCCGCCGCCCCCACACCGGCGGCGGCCCGCAGCGGCTGGCCGAGCAGCGCCACCGCCTGCGCCACGCCCGCGAAAATTGTGATTTTTATTTGGATACAAGTGATTTGAGTGAAGGGGAGGTGGAAACGGCCGTTTTCAACTTCCTGGCAAACTTAAGTGAGTAAACCTCCCGCAGGCTTCATCCAAGGAGTTGGTATTGGATGGAACCTGCGGGAGGTTGGGTCCTTAGACACACCCACTTCCCCCTGCTACAATCCCGCCCATGATTTATGTGGATATTTCTGCGGCCGTTCATGCCCGGGCCGGTTTGGGACGGTACAGCGAAAATCTGGCCCAGGCGCTCATCGAGGCCCAGCCAGAGCGGTTTGCCCTTTTCTATAACCGGGGGAAGGACGGCCGTTTCCCCCTGTCACTCCCTACCAACATCCCACAAAAATCGGTGCAGTGGGGCTACAAGCCGTGGCGCATGGCCGTGCTGCTGGGCCAATGGGGGCACCTCGGCTTCAACCGACTGGTGCCCGACGCCGAGCTGTTCCACAGCACCGAGCACCTGCTGCTGCCCCTGCGCGGCGTACCCACCGTCCTTACCATCCACGACCTGATCCCGCAGCTTTTTCCCGCCTACCACAAAAAGCTCAACTATTGGTATCTCAATCTGGCCATGCCGCTTTACTGTCGCCGCGCCGACGCCATCGTTGCGGTTTCGCAGGCAACCCGGCAAGACATCGTCACGCAGTTCGGCATCGATCCGGCTAAGATTCATGTTGTGCACGAGGCACCGGCTTCCCATTTTCGACCTGTGTCCCCGGCCAGGGTAACCCAAGTTAAACAGACATACAGTTTGCCCGACCGGTACCTTGTTCACCTCAGCACCATCGAGCCGCGCAAAAATCTTAATCGCCTGCTCGATGTCCTCCAAGCACTCCGCTCCTTCTTCCCAAACCTCTCCCTCGTCCTGGCTGGGGGCAAGGGTTGGCTCTACGACGATTTTTTCGCCAAAATTGAAGCCGATGGTTTGCAAGACGCCGTCCAGGTGCTTGGCTGGGTGCCGGATGAGGATTTGCCGGCGGTGCTGGCCGGGGCCGCTTTGGGCGTACAGCCCAGCCTGTATGAAGGGTTTGGCCTGCCCATTTTGGAACAGATGGCCTCTGGGCAGGTCGTTGCGGTCAGCAACACCGGCCCACACCCGGAAATCGGCGGGGAAGCAGCAGCTTATTTTGACCCAACAAATGTGGCAGAGATGACGGCCGTCATCCACCGTCTGCTCACTGACAAAGACGAATACCAGCACCGCCAACAGCTTGGCCTGGCCCAGGTGCAAAAATTCAGCTGGGCGCGCGCGGCGCGGGAAACCATTGCGATTTATGACCAACTACTCAAAGAGTGATTTCAACGCAGAGGCGCAGAGGCGCAGAGAAAAGATCAGCGTTAATGTCGCGGAGCGACCGCTTCGCGTACAGCGTTTATCAGCGTCCCTTTCCCTTCTTCTGCTTCCACTTTTGTACATCCTCACCCTGGCACAATCGCCGGTCCTGGGCGATCCCAGCGAGTACACGTTTGTGGCCAATATGTTGGGGATTGCCCATCCGCCCGGCTACGCGTTTATCACCCTGGTAGGCAAGCTGTTCCAGACGATTGTACCTATCGGCACGATTGCCTGGCGGATGCATTTGCTGGCGGCCGTTTCCGCTTCGGTTGGGGCGTGGTTTGTCTTTGGCATCATTCGCACGTTGGCCAGGGACTTGCCGGGTTTGGGCACGATGGCTGCTTTGTTTGGCGCGTTTGTGGTGGGAACGGCCGTTAACCATTGGCAGCACGCTATTCACGCCAACCCCCACATCCTCACCGCCACCTTCATGGCGGCCAATTTTTACTTTCTCACTCGCTGGTGGTCCGTAGGGGCGAATCGCGATTCGCCCCTACTTTACGCTTTCTGCCTCTCTGCCGGATTGGGCATCACTCACCATCCGCTGACCGTTTTTGGTTTTCCCGCCTATGCGATTTTTATTGTGTGGGTACGGCCGTCCATCCTCAAAGAGTGGCGTACCCTGCTCAATATGATCGGCTTTGCCCTGCTGGGACTGTCTGTCTGGCTCTACTTCCCCATTCGCAGCCCGATGGACCCCGGCTTTGGCCCCACCACCATGAACACGCTCAACGGCTTTTTGGATCACGTCCTGGCCCGCGGCCTCAGCGACAGCCTGCCCTACGTCACGCTGGCCGACCAGCCCGACCGCTTCATCGTCTTCTGGAGCCTGCTGCGCCTGCAATTTACCTGGCCGGTTCTTTTCCTGGCAGTTTTTGGCTTGCTCTGGCCTTTCTATGACAAGGTGACAAGGAGAGGTAACAAGGTGAAATCCCTTCACCCCGTCACCGGCGTTCACAGAACGCAGTCACCCGGTCACCTTGTCACCCGGTCACCCCTTCACCCAGTCATGCTTTACGCGCTTACCTTCCTCGGCACGTATGCCTTTGTCATCAGCCTGCGGGCGCAGGACAGCATGGCCTATTTGATTGGGCCATTTTTGATTGTGGGGTTGTTTGCCGGGCTAGGGCTGCTCTGGTTGTTAAAAATTGGGACGCGGATGAACGCAGATGAACGCAGATTTTTTTCTCTGCGCCTCAGCGTCTTTGCGTTGGCTTTTTTCTTCATCGTTGGGCCGATTTGGCAGCTTTGGCAGAATGGACCGCGCGTTTCTTTGCGCAGCTATGATGAGGGGCAGGAAGTAATTGAGGCGGTGGAGAATTGGGTCAATGAGCAGGAGCCGGGCGCGGTACTGCTGAGCGATTGGGAACACATGACGCCGCTGTGGTATGAGCGTTATGTCAATGGCAATTGGCCCGATCCCAACGTGGTTACCCCAAAATTGGTTGCTGCCGGAACAGAAAATCCGTGGTTAACGGCCGTCTTCGACAATCTCGCTGCCGGACCTGTTTATTTAAGCAACTATCGTCCGGGCCCGCTGGCGGGGACTGAGTTTCGGTTACGGCCGTCCGGCATATTCTATCAAGTTGTGGAGCCTGGTAATGCATCCGTACCAGATGGAATGACGGCGGTTACGGCCGTTGCCCAAGACATCGAAATTGTGGCCTACAACCTGCCCCAACACCACGTCACCGCCGGGGATTTTGTGCCGCTCACCCTAGCGATGCGTGCCCCCGTCGTCACTGAAGATTATTACGTCCCCGTGCTGTACGTGGGTGATCTGCGCTACGAATTTACTACCGACAGTCACCTCATCACCCCGCGCTGGTGGGCAGGTGAGGTCATTGTGGAGCGGTTCGACTTTGCCCTGCCGCACGATCTGGCCAGCGACGTCTACCCGCTGCGGCTCAATGTCAAAAACCTCAGTCAAAATGAGGAAATCCCGCTCGATTTATCACTCGGCCCACTGTCTGTAACGGCGCAGGATGACCCACCAACCACCGACCACCTCCTGGCCAACTTTCGGCAGCGGGTGGGACTGGTGAGTGCGAGGGTACGGGCCAACGGCGATTTCGCACAAGCTCCCTGGTCACCTGAAGCGATGCTCACCGCCCAGCCCGGTGACATCGTTAACGTCACCCTGGAATGGGAAGCGCTGGCCAAAGCGGAAGAGAGCTACACCGTTTTTGTTCACCTTATCGATGGCAACAACGTACCCTACGTCTTTCTGGATTACACGCCGCTGGGCGGCTCTGCCCCGACTCATTTGTGGATTCCCAAATGGCTGCCCGGCCAACATTACACCGATCCCTACCGCCTGCCCATTCCCGAAGATTTGCCCCCCGGCACTTACTATATCGAAGTAGGGCTGTACGAAATGGTGAGCGGCCGTCGCCTGCACATCTCGGACAGTGCAGGCAACCTGAATGGCGACCGCTACATTCTGGGGCCCATTGAAGTGCAGTGATTGCCCACACTTGTCATTGACCGCAGGGAAGAATCCCTCTGAAGATCATCAACCAAGGGCATTGTCTGCAAGAGGTTGTGTCCAAAGGGATGCTTCGCTTTGCTCAGCATGACAAGGCGAGGCAATCAAAAGGTGCGGTGTTTGAATTGACCGCCAACGATTGTGCCAGAAATTTCTACGTCGAGCAGTTCTTCTTGGGGAATAGTGAAGATGTCCCGGGCGAAAATGGTGAAGTCGGCCAGCTTGCCGGGAGCGATGCTGCCCTGCGTGGCTTCCTGGACGCTGGTGATGGCGGCGGCGCTGGTAAAGCCGTGAATTGTCTCGGCCATCGTTAGCTTTTGTTCGGGATGCCAGCCGTCTGGCCCTGGACTGCCATCGGCGCGGCGGCGGGTAACGGCCGCATGAATCCCCGGCAGCGGATCAATCTTCTCAATCGGCGCATCAGAGCCAAAAACAACGATTGCGCCGCTGTTGAGCATGGTGCGCCAGGCGTAGCTGTCCTTCGTGCGGCTGCCCCAATGTTTGTCGGCCGTTTCCATATCAGACGTGGCGTGAATGGGCTGCATCGAGGCAATCACACCGAGCTGGGCCAGCCGAGGTTGGTCAGCGGGATGGATGATTTGCACATGCTCAATGCGGTGGCGCAGCGGCGCTTGCCCACGTCCAGTTTCTTCACTGCGCACCGCTTCGTAAACATCCAACACATCATGATTCGCCTTGTCGCCGATGGCATGGACGGTGACGCTGAGGCCGTGGGCGCTGGCGGCGCTGGCCTTTTCCAGCATCTCCTCTTTGTCGGTCACAACAATGCCGTAGTTGTTTGGTTCCCCTTCGTACGGGGCAATCATGGATGCGGTGCGCGGCCCCAGCGCCCCATCGGCAAAAATCTTCACGCCGCCAATGCGCAGCCAGTCGTCGCCAAAACCGCTGCGCAGCCCCACACCGATAGCGTGCTCCAGCCGATAGACGGGTACGTTTTTCACCACGCGCAGTCCAAGTTCGCCATTTTGGTGCAGGGTTTGTAGGGCGATGAAGCAGGAACGGCCGTCAAAATCATGAATCCCCGTCAGCCCCACGCGCCAGCAATATTTTTGCGCCTCTCGCATGGCGTCAGCTATTTGATTCGTGGTCGTTTCAGGGATGTGGCGTGCCACCAAATCGATGGCATCTTCAAATAGAATGCCGGTCGGCTGGCCGTTTTCATCGCGCTGGATTTGCCCGCCGGGCGGATCGGCCGTTTGGGCGTCGATGTTAGCCAAACGCAGGGCACGGCTGTTGACCCAGGCAGCGTGCCCACTGTGGTCGCGTAGGCAGATAGGGACATCGCTGGAAATAGCGTCCAGGTGAGCGGCGGTGGGGAAAGTGGTTTGGCCCCAGTCGTTGACGCGCCAGCCGCGGCCTTCTAGCCAAAAGTCGGAGATTGGCGACTGGAGATTGGAGATTTTGACGGTGATGCGGTTTAGGGCTTCGTCGAGGGATTTTGTGTTACTGAGATCGACGCGTTGGAGGCTAAGGGCGAAATGCTGGAAGTGGACATGGGCATCAACGAGGCCGGGGGTAAGGCAACGGCCGTTTAAATCCACCATCTCACCACCGGCCGCCAGCAGTGGTTTGATCTCATCGTCAGAGCCAACGGCCAACACTTTACCGTCGCGGATAACAACGGCCGTGGCCGTGGGCTGCTGCGGATTGAGGGTGTGGATACGGCCGTTCAGCAAAATCATCGTTGCGAACATGAGCGACTCCTTTTTTTCAACGCAGAGGCGCAAAAACGCAGAGAGGTTGGTGAGCCTGCTGCACATGGTTTGTGATGGCTGAGATCGAGATCGTATCACATTGAAGGAATTTTGCGCAGCAGTTTAGTTGAGAAACCAGGGCTTTTCAGTAAATGACCACCACCAGAGGTAGTGGCTTTTCTCTGGGGCACCTAGAAGGTGCGCTCCTACCTTTCTAATCGAATAAGCTTCTTTGCTCG
>PABI01000064.1 GCA_002699125.1 Anaerolineaceae bacterium | reverse complement strand
GGTTGTATCCATAAACGGATAGTTTTATGAGAAAATTTATCAATTTTCGCCTCTTTTTTCGCATATTACTGTGGGGCGGTGAACCTGTCAGGTCTTGGTAACTAGATTGAACTAAACGGCCGAATCCAAATACCGCTTACTCACAGTGGGTTTCAGGCGGATATGCACCTCGCGTTCACCATAGCCCCGGCACTGCCGCAGGGGCAGGCCAGACCGTTGAAAAATGCGCAGCATACTGCTGTTGGCCGGATGCATGACGGCGTTAAACGCTTTAATCTGGTGGGCGACGGCCGTTTGCCGCAGTGCCTCAAATAGTTTGGTGCCAAGGCCCTGCCCCTGATACCAATCGTCCACAACAAACGCAGGCTCAGCGGTAACGGGATGGGCCGTGTCTTCAACGACGTAGTAGGCCAGCCCAATGGCCACTTCTCGCTGGCGGCTGGTTGTCGTCGCGATAACGGCTGCACCCTGACTTTGGGACAGATTGACAATGAAGGCGATGTCGCGCACGGTGGGCCGGTAGGGGCGCAAGTAGCGCTTAAACAACGTTTCGTCAGAAAGACGGCCGTGCAAATCTACCAACATATCCAGGTCAGCTCCTGTGGCAGGACGAATGGTTACGGCCGTTTGACTTAACAGCCCATTGCCCAGGGGCATCGTAAAGGTTTGTAGCTGCGAAGCTGGCAACATATTTTTAGCATGTGCAGAATGGTTTGAAGTCAACATACTGTTTACCTCCGGTGGAAATTGAACCCCGATTGTTTTGGCTTCATGCTTCAGGCAAAACGGTGTTCATTTATCTTCCTTAAATAGTGCGCCATCAGCGCTGCGATGTAATCTAACTATCGTTAGGGGTTACGGATTGATTTGGTGAGTGCTGTTTGGCTATCTGATGGTTTGCAGTTTACGGAACGGCCGTTCCCGCACCGTCCCCCAAACCGTCCCTACAAAAATTTGCCCAACTAAAAGCAAGCGGCATTTAAAAGCCAGGCAGAGATCTGCCTGGTGATCTTCTAAAATGGATTTTTAGGAAAAGGGAAGTTAATTGCCGGAAACGGCCGTTAACAGCGGATTGGGATCGCGCTCATCATCCTGGCGCATCATCGCCAGCAGCGGGAAAGAGAGTAAGTTTATAACGGCTAGCCCTACGAAAATCCAGCGGAAATCGATCGTGTCGATCAAACTGGTAGAAGCAGATTGCCCCAGCCCCACGCCAATGTTGGAAATAGCCATGAAGATGGCAAACTGGCCCGCCCCCATACGCCGGTCGGCTTTGGCCATTGCCAACGTTATGTAAATTAACTCCGAGGCTGAGAGACACACACCCCACAACACAAACATGATCATGATGTTGCTTTCGCTGGCCACAAGGGCCATCAACAGCAAAACGGTGAAAACGGCCGCTGCCGTCCACACCCCCTGCTGCCAGATAGAAATCGTGGGGCGACGAATGAGGTAAGTAGCCGCGGCCCCACCCACCACCATGCCAATGCCACCCAAAGCAGCCACGTCCCCCACCGCCACCAAGGACTGCCCCAAACCTTCATTGGCAAACAGGGCCACAATCGCATTGGCCCCATAAATGGCTACAGAATAGACAATGGCGTACAGGCTAAAGCGGAAAATGTCGGGCCGCCACAGGCGGCGCAGCGCTTCCCAGCTAAATTCTTGGGATTGGGCACGTTCGGCCGGTTCATGGGCAAAGCGCATCAAGATTTGTGGCGTGAGGGTCAGCAAAGCCACGGCGACAAAAATGACGGTCCAGCCAAACATGGCGATGATACGGCCGTAAATCGAAGCCAGAATCACCACGCCCAGCGCCCGCCCCACCACCATCACGCCTTGAATCTGGCCCTGCTCTTCTGCCGGCGTCACGTCAATGGCGTACCCATCGGCCACCGTGTCGTACAGCGCCAACCCCAGGGCAATAAACAAGGCCATCAATACAAACAGCGGATACATCTCCACCGGCGGCACAAACGCCGCGGCAATCCCCCCAATGGAAATGAGCAACAAACCCAGGCTGATATACGGCCGTCGGTGCCCCGCCCCGAAAAAAGGCAGCCGCAGCATCACTTTATCACTCAGCACACCAATACCAATTTTTAGAATAAAAGGGATGATCAGCAGGCCGTTGAGCAGGGAAAGCTGCCAGGCCGCCGCGCCAAATGCACGCAAATACAAATTGTTGAAGATGAGAACGTAGGCGGCAATGGCCCCCTGGGTGAAGTAGAGGAAGCCAAACAGCAGGATACGGCCGTTGCGTGAATCGGTCAAAGAAAAGCGGGATGTAGAAAGCATGGCCGTGGCTCCTTTAGTGCCAGAAAAAGTACAAACAGCTGTTTGCGGTCCTCATTACGCACGTTGTGCATTAAAGTAGCTCAGCACTAAAAATTCGATCCAAGCGAAAGGTGCGCTGGTCCCGTGCCTGATGGCAGTAAGCCACCAAATAAGTCACGCCGCGATGTTGGCTGGGGTACAGCGGCGTTATCTCCCGGTTCGATTCACCACTTTGGCCCAAATAGAGAATGCGCAGGTTACGGCCGTTTACCAAAGCATCATCCACCATCGGCGGTAAACTTAAACTATTGGGGGCTGGTGCATAAATGGGCAAACCCTGGGCGTGCAGCAAATCGCTGACCGTTTCCAGCCGGCGCTGCTGCAAGGTGCGCACCATGCGTTTGAGGATTTCGGCCGTCATGTACACATCGCTCAGGGCGCGGTGCGCCTGCCCCATACGCACGCCCAAATGGCGCGCAATATGGCTCAAATTGTTGCGCCCAAAGTGAAAATGCCGCCGCGCCAACTGCAACGTACATAGCCACGGATTGGTCAGCGTACTCGGTACCCCGGCTGTTTTTAAACCATGAATGATTAACTCCTGTCCTAAAAAACCGGCATCAAATTCCGCATTGTGGGCCACCAGCACGGCACCATCCAGCAGTGCCAGCAGATCATCGGCCACGTCGCTGAAGGTTGGCTGCCCCACCAGATCGGCGTCGGAGATGCCGTTGACGCTGCTGGCTTTAGGGTCCATTTTGCGCCCCGGCTGCAACAGGGTGCTGATCTGCCCCACCTCGTGCCAATTCTCCAGGCGCACCGCACCAATTTCCACCACGCGATGTCCCAGCCCTGGGTACAATCCCGTCGTTTCTGTATCCAAAACTACCAGCGGCACGTCAGACGGCCGTTTCTCCAACCACTGTGATTCCATCCCACAATTGTATGCAACACCGCCCCGCGTGACGAAGTTGAGCCAAATTGGCCATCTACTCCTGAAAATTTGCTCATTTTTCTCCAAATAAATTTTGCCAACTGGAGAAACTCATGCTATACTTTGGCCACATTTGACGAGCACGACGCGGAAAGTGGGCACTCCCCACTTTTTTTGTTTCTTGGCTCAAGTAGAGGATTTCAGCAAGAGAGTTTTCCTTACGTTATAATAGTGAGGAATAATTGAGGAACAGGTTACTGAACATAAGGTTTTTGCTCTATGAAAAGCGAATTTATCTTAGCCTTTAACGAAATTTGCGAACAGCGCGGTTTGCCCAAAGATGAAGTTTTTGAGGCGCTCAAAACAGCGCTTGTTTCTGCCTATCGGCGCGATACCAACATTAGCGCCCAGCAAAAAGTGACGGTTGATATTGACCCGCGCACGGGTGAACCCACCATTTACACCGAAAAAGAAGTGGTGGATTCAATTTTTGACAACCGTACCGAGGTGCTGTTGGAACAAGCCAAGCTTGAAGGACACACCGAAGCCCAATATGGTGATGTGGTGATGGTAGACAGCACCACCACCGGTTTCGGCCGTATTGCTGCCCAAACCGCCAAGCAGGTGCTATTACAGCGCGTGCGTGAAGCCGAACGTGAGCAACTTTACGAAGACTTTTCTGGCCGCGAAGGCGAGTTGGTCAACGGCACGGTGCAAAGCGTTAGCGGCCAGCACCTCACTATTGGCCTGGGCCGCACTGAAGCGATCTTGCCCAAGAGCCAGCAGGTGCCAGGCGAACGGTACCGTGCTCACGACAAAATTCGGGTGTATGTTTTAGAAGTACGCCGTACCAATCGTGGGCCACAAATTTTTGTAAGCCGGAACCACCGCAATTTGCTGCGCCGCCTGCTAGAACTGGAAGTGCCGGAAATTTACAACGGCCAGGTGGAAATCAAAAGCATTGCCCGTGAGGCCGGTCAGCGCTCAAAAGTGGCGGTGCTGGCTTTACAGCCCGGCGTGGACCCGGTTGGCGCCTGTGTCGGTATGCGCGGTGTGCGTATCCAAAGCATTGTGCGCGAATTAAACGACGAAAAAATTGACGTGATTGAATGGGATTCCAACCAACACACGTTTATTGCCAAGGCGCTGAGCCCGGCGCGCGTTTCCCACGTCTTTTTGGAAGAAACTTTTGCGGATGGGAAAACGGCCGTTGTCATCGTACCAGATGATCAATTATCGTTGGCCATTGGCCGCGAAGGGCAAAATGCCCGCCTGGGGGCCAAGCTCACCGGCTGGCGCATCGACATCAAGAGCCTCACCGAAGCCGCGGCCGAATCACTCAACAACCTGGATCATCCCGCAGCCGATGCGGCCGTGGTGGGCAATGAGAAGCTCATCGAATCTGCCAAGCAAGTACTGGCCAAGAAAGAAGCTGGCCGCCCCATCACCTCCGAGGATTACTACAACCTGGACCGGCTGGTAGGCGGCGTTGAGGGCAAGATTATTGCTGCCCGTGCCGCTGTCTTCGAAGAAGCGCGCAAAGCACGCGCCGAAGCGCGCAAGTCCATTCCGGACCAAGCCTGGGAGCTGGATCTGGAAGAACTCGATTTGCCTGGACGCATTCACAATCTGCTGCTGGATGCCGAAATTGAAACTGTAGGTGCCCTGATGATGCTTCTGGCATCTGGAGACGAGGCATTCCTGGAAATCAAAGGGTTGGGTGATGTCGCGCTGGAGACGGTGCAGGAACACCTGGCCAACTTTGACGGCTGGATAGAGGTAGAAGAGGAAGAGCCAGAAGAAGCTGAAGCCGTCGCCGAAGAAGTGACAGCCGAAGCGGAAGAAGCTGTGGCTGAAGCAGAAGCGGAAGTTGAAGAAGTTGAGGGCGAGGTCGAAGAAGCTGAAGTTGAAGAAGCGGAAGCAGAAGCCGAAGAAGAGGCCGTGGCCGAGGTTGAAGCAGCCGAAGCGGAAGCAATTGAAGAAGACGAGGAAGAGGAAACCGTTCCCGTTATCGACGATTTGTCACAGCCGCTGGTTGAACCGGCGCCAGCCAAAGAAGAGAAGAAAAAGGAAAAGGAAAAGCCGGCCGTGGTTATTGCTCGGCCAGCATCGACGCCGGCGCTGGAGTCGGAAGAAGATCGTCGGCGTGGCCGCAAGGGCAAGCAGTTGGTGCTCGATGAGGAATCTGGTGAGGTTGTCGTGAAGCGTAAGCGCAAAGGCAGCCGCCGTCGTCCCGAGTGGGAAGAGTACGACATCGATGATCTTTAATACCAGCAGTCACCGTGTATAGTCAGATGACTGTCAACCTGAATGTCGTTTACAGATTGCTGGAGACAGTGATGTAAAAATTAAGCAGCGGAGGATGGCGATTGTTTAGCCGTAATCTCCCTAAACAACACTGTACCTGAACAAATTTTGGAACTGAGCCACGCAGGGAACGGCCCTGCGTGGCTTCGTGATTTTGGCTAGACATTCGTTAAAGAGTCAGATGAGCAAGAAAAAGAAACCTGCCCGGCCCAAACACGTGCCCCAGCGTACCTGCTTTGTCTGCCGGGAAAAGCGCGACAAACGACAGCTGACCCGGCTGGTGCGTACGCCAGAAGGCACAGTTCTGGTTGATCCTTCTGGCAAGCAAAACGGCCGTGGCGCTTACCTGTGTGATCAGATTTCCTGTTGGGAGAAGGTGCTGGAGAACGGCCGTTTGCTCAACCAGGCATTAAAAGCCACCGTCACTGCCGACGATCTGGCAGCTATTGCCACCCATCGGCCGGCGGCCCAGCCGGAGACAAAATCACACTAAAAACTGCTGTTACAATTTACAGGCTACGAAGTCTCGTAACACGGCAACAAACGTAAGATTTATAACAAAGACTTTTGTAGTCTTTCTAGAATTAAAAACTGGCGGCCAGTGTCCCAGTTTTTGCACGAGGACGAGAGAATATGACGACGACTAAAACTCCAATTCAATTACCAAACTTTATATCAGTTCGCGAACTGTCTGATTTGATGGGGGTTAGCCCTATCAACGTGATCAAAGAATTGATGAACAATGGCATCATGGCCAACATCAACCAGGAGATCGACTACGATACGGCCGCCATCGTCGCTGAAGAGATGGGGTACGAAGTCGTCTCCGACACGGTAGAAGAGGCTGAAGAAGAAATTGCTGTGGCCGAACAGCCCAAGTGGCGGCAGGTTTTGGCTGGCGAAAAAGAGGCCGACCTGCAACCCCGTGCACCGGTCATTACCATGTTGGGGCACGTTGATCACGGAAAAACTTCACTGCTAGACGTGATTCGCGAAGCCAAAGTGCAAGAGGGTGAAGCAGGTGGCATCACCCAGCACATTGGGGCCTACCAGGCAGAAAAAAGCGGTCAGCTAATCACCTTTTTAGACACACCGGGCCATGAGGCATTTACCGCTATGCGTGCCCGAGGCGCTCAGGCGACCGACATTGCCATTTTGGTCGTGGCCGCTGATGATGGCATAATGCCCCAAACCCGCGAAGCAGCCGACCACGCCCGTGCCGCCCGCGTGCCGATTATTGTGGCGATGAACAAAATTGACCTGCCAACGGCAAACCCCAACAAGGTATACCAACAGCTCAGCGAAATTGGGCTGGTGCCCGATGAATGGGATGGCGACACAATGGTGGTCCCTGTTTCGGCTAAAGAAAAGCTGGGCATTGATGATTTGCTGGAAGGCATTTTGCTGGTAGCAGAAGATATTAAACCACGGGCCAATCCCAACACGTCGGCTACGGGCACCGTGTTGGAAGCGCGCGTGGAACGCGGTCGCGGCATTATGGCCACCTTGCTGGTGCAAAACGGCACCCTGAAGCATGGGGATACGCTTTTGATTGGCGAGCATTACGGCCGTATCAAAGCGATGTTCGATTTTCTGGGGAAAAACACCAAATCTGCCGGACCGTCTACCCCGGTTTCGGTGGCCGGCCTCAACGGCATGCCCCAGGCAGGCGATCAGTTCACCGTGGTGGGCTCAGAAAAAGAAGCCCGCAAAATTGTGGCCGAACTGGAAGAGCAAGGGCGCACCGGTGAAGTTGACACTGGCCGCAAGGTAAGCCTGGAAGATTTCTTCAACCGGCTGCAAGAAGGTGAAAGCAAAACGCTCAACCTTATCGTCAAGGCTGACGTGCAAGGCTCGTTGGAGCCGATCGTAAACAGTCTGAAGAAAATTGGCGACAATAACGAAGAAGTAACGCTAGAAATTTTGCTCTCCAGCACCGGTAATATCACCGAATTTGACGTCATGTTGGCGTCTGCTTCCGACGCCGTAATTTTGGGCTTCAACGTAGATGCCGATCCAATCGCTCGCAATGCCGCTAACAGCGAGCAGGTGCAAATCAATACCTACAACATTATCTACAAACTATTTGAGGATGTAGAAAAGGCGATGAAGGGCATGCTGGCTCCCGTTTATACCGACCGGGTTATTGGTCGGGCCGAGGTGCGCGAAGTGTTCCGCATTCGCAGTGTGGGCACTATTGCCGGTTCTTACATGCGCACCGGAGAAGCACGCCGCAATGCCAAAGCCCGACTCGTTCGCCAGAACTCGCTCATCTTTGATGGCAAAGTGGGCAGCTTAAAGCACCTTCAAGACAATGTGCGTGAAGTGCGCACCGGCTTTGAATTTGGCGTCAGCCTGGAGGGTTGGAGCGATTACAAACCGGGCGACATCATTGAGTTTTATGTGACCGAGCGGGTAGAAAATGAGTAAAATTCGGCAGCAAAGAACGGCCGAACAGCTGCGCATCATATTCAGTGAATTGTTTCTGCGGGGGCTGAGCGATCCGCGCCTGCACGGTTTAACTGTCACCGACGTGAAAATTGACCGTGAGCTGGAACATGCTGATATTTATGTCAGTGCCCTGGGTGATGAATCCCGTGAAGATGAAGTCGTGAAAGCGCTAAGCAGTGCTGAAGGCTTTTTGCGGCGCGAGCTGGCCGGGCGTATTCGGCTGCGCAAGGTGCCCCAGCTTCATTTTCATTGGGACCCGTCCCTGGCGCACATGCAAGAAGTGGAATCCATTCTGGAAAACCTGGATATTCCACCGGCTGAAGATACGCCGCCAGCTGAGGACGATTCGTCTGCATAACGGCTCTTAAAAATAAAGGATTTTCATTGCACCAAACAGAACAAGCGATTTTAACGGCCGTTCAGCAGGCAGAAAAAATATTAGTTATCACCCACGTAGGGCCAGATGGGGATGCGCTTGGCTCAATTACCGCCATGGGCGTTGCCCTGCGGCAAATGGGCAAACAAGCCACTCTGCTCTGTGACGACCCCGTGCCCGAACGTTTTCGTTACCTGCCCATGTCTGGCCAGGTTCAGCCCCCTAACGAAAACCGCCCCACCAGCTACGATCTGCTCATTGCCGTCGACTGCGGCGATGAAACGCGGATGGGCCAATCTTTTGCTACTTTGCCAACGGCCGTTCCCACCACCATCAACATCGACCACCACGTAACCAACACCTACTTTGGCGACATTCAGCTTGTGGTTCCTGAGGCCGTTTCGGCAACAGAGATTTTATACGATCTGTTCTGCGCCATGAGCGTAAACATCACCACAGACTTGGCCATGTGCCTGCTCACCGGCGTGGTTACCGACACGCTGGGCTTTCGCACGGTGGGCGTTACGGCCAAAACGCTGCGCATTGCCAGCGAATTGATGGATGCGGGGGCCGATTTACCCCTCATCACTGCACGCGGGCTCAGCAGCCATCCCTATTCCACCGCCCAGCTGTGGCAACTTGGCCTCAACAACATGCGGCTGGAAGAAGGTCTCATCTGGACCAAAATCACCAATGCTCAGCGGGAAGCCATTGGCTACAACAACACCAGCACCGGTGGCCTGGTGAATTTTCTGGGCAACGTCAACCAGGCGGCCATCAGTGCCGTCTTGCTGGAAATGGCCGATGGCACCGTGCGCGTAGGTTTCCGCTGCAACCCGCCTTACAGTGTCTCTGAACTGGCGCTGAATCTGGGCGGTGGCGGGCACCCATTGGCCGCCGGCTGTTCGCTGGATGGACCGCTGGACAAAGCGGAAACGCTGGTAGTGGCCATGGGCAAAGAGACCATTCGCCAGCAGCAAGCCAGTTTCTCCGAAGATTAATCCTCAGTTCTATGACGCAACACATGCCAAAACGCATCGTGATGAATGATTTAGGCGGCGTTTTGTGCGTTGATAAACCGTTGGGCATCACCTCCCATGATGTGGTCAATCGCATACGGCGAACAGCCAGCCTGCGCCGAGTGGGGCACGCCGGCACGCTGGACCCACTGGCCACGGGCGTTTTGCTGCTTTGCCTGGGGCGCAGCACGCGCCTGATTGAATATCTGGTAGGGCATGACAAGGTTTATGAAACGACGGTGCGCCTGGGCCAAACGACCAGCACCTATGATGCTGAAGGAGAAGTTGTCGCCGAACGGCCGTTCCGCCACCTCACCCTCAACCAAATCCAGGACGCTCTGGAACCGTTTCGTGGCGATATTCAGCAGCAGCCACCACTTTACTCGGCTATCAAACAGGGCGGCCAGCCCCTGTACAAATTGGCCCGCCAGGGAAAAGCGGATGTGGAACGGCCGTTTCGCCCCGTCACGATCCACGAACTAACCCTTCTCAAGTGGGACCCGCCGCATCTCTCGCTGCGCGTGCACTGCTCGTCCGGCACCTACATTCGCTCCCTGGGGCATGATCTGGGCGAGGCGCTGCGCTGCGGCGGCCACCTGACGGCGCTGCGGCGGCTGGCGGTGGGGGACTTTACCGTGGAAACGGCCGTCCCCCTCACCACTCTCTCGCCAGAAAACATCGCCCACTACCTCCTGCCACCGGATACGGCCGTGCGCCACCTGCCCCGCGTCGATTTGCTGGAAACGGCCGCTGCCGACATCTTGCAAGGCAAACCCATTCCCCAAACCGATTCCATCTCGACAGAGCTGGCTCGCGCTTATGGACCAGACAACCAATTTTTAGGCATTATCACCGCCAGCGACGGCCAATGGCTGTCCCGGAAAATGTTCCCTGCCGTTCCCTAATCAATTTGATACAATTCGCCCCATGACTCAATCAGCAACCCGTGTCGAACAACTTTCTGAAGTCACTGAACGCAAACCCACCTACGTCGCCGTTGGCTCATTTGATGGCGTTCATCGGGGGCACCAAGCAGTGCTGCAAAAAATGGTTGCCGCTGCGCAAAATGCCGGAACGCGCACGGCCGTTCTCACCTTTTTCCCCCATCCCAAGCGCGTCATCCAGCAAATGACCGAGCCCTATTACTTAACCACGCTGGATGAGCGCGTTCGGCTGCTGGCCAGGCTGGGCATCGATCTCATCATCACCCACCCGTTTAACGAGTCGGTGCGCCAAACCCGCGCCGCCGACTTTGTGGCGGATATGTGCCAATATTTAGACATGCGCCAGCTGTGGGGCGGCAATTTTGCCCTGGGCTACAAGCGCGAAGGGGATATTTCTTTTCTGCGCAAGCTGGGTGAAGAAAAAGGGTATACGGTGGCCCAGGTGGAGGCGATGGTGATGTGGCAAGGCGAGCGCGTCAGCAGCAGCCGCATCCGGCGCAGCTTGCTGGAAGGGGATTTGGCCGAGGTGAACGGTTGTTTGGGACGGCCGTATCAAATCAGCGGCACAATCGTGAAAGGGGCCCAAATGGGGCGCACCATCGGCTTCCCCACCGCCAACATCGACTATTGGCCAGAGCAGCTGCTGCCCGACAACGGCGTCTACGCCACCTACGCCTGGCTGGGCGACGTGCGCCATCTGGCGGCTACCAACGTCGGCGTGCGCCCCACTGTCAATGGCGCGGCGCTTACGGTAGAGGCCCACCTACTCGATTTTGATGCGGATATTTACGGCCGTACCCTCCGCCTGGAGTTCATCGACCGCATCCGCCCCGAAATGAAGTTCCCCGGCCTGGATGCGCTCAAAGCCCAAATTCAGGCAGATGTAGTACAGGTGCGGGAATTGTTGATCAGTAAATAATTGAAGTAGAGGTAGTTTGTTGCAGTTTAAGAGAACAATCAGGCAACTGGAAACCATGAAACTATTTAGAACACAGATGACGCTGATGATACGGATTCTCGCGGATTTCTCTCTCGCTAAATCAGTGTCAATCCGCCTAATCCGCGTTATCCGTGTTCTATTTCTGGACTCTGTTAAGGAATTACCTGTTTTGATTTTTGTAGGCTAACAAACTGCTCCTACCTTACGCCACTTTCATGCAAAACCACTACTTCAAAAAGACCCTCACCTTCAAACACGAAGACAAGACGCTCCAGTTTCGCGTCTCGCAAGAGCTGTTTAGCAGCTATGAGGTGGATGCCGGCACCCGCTTTTTGCTACGCACGCTGGACCAACTGCCGCTGGAGAGCGGGCGCCGTGTGCTGGACGTGGGCTGCGGTTATGGGCCGCTGGGGCTGACGCTGCAAAAGCTGGACAAACGACGCACCATGCATCTGGTGGATCGGGATGCCCTGGCGGTAAATTTTGCCCAACAAAACGCAGCGTTTAACAATTTACATAACGTACAAATTTACGGCAGCCTGGGCTATGATGGCGTCACCGAACAAGAATTTGATCTGATTGTCTCCAACATACCCGGCAAGGCTGGCGAGGACGTGATCACGCATCTTGTTCAGGGGGCACGGCCGTTCCTGGCCAAAGAAGGTCACGTCGCCCTTGTCGTTGTGACACCGCTGGCTCCTCTGGTAGAAACCATACTGGCCGGAATGCCGGATACGGCCGTTACCCTTAAAGAATCCACCGCCAACCATACCGTTTTCCACTATCATTTCACCGATAAAAGCACTGTTGACCCACAGCCGGCCTTTGCCGGCGGACTTTACTGGCGCGATCAACTTTCAGTCGATTACCGCAAGCTCAACTTCACCATGCAAGCCAGTTACGGCCTGCCAGAATTCGACACGCTGAGTTTCACCACGCGCCTGCTTTTTAATTTGCTCAACGACGTACCCGCCAAACAGATTGAACATTTGCTGGTCATCAATCCGGGACAGGGACATACGGCCGTTGCCGCCTGGCTCTCCCTGCACCCGCAACAAGTCACGCTCATCGACCGGGATTTACTGGCCCTAAAAACCACGGCACACAACCTGCAGCAAAACAGCTGCCCCGTCACACGCATCAGCCAGCACCACCAAATTGGCCTACCCGAACTGCCCGCCCCGGCTGACCTCGTTCTCCATCCGCTGCGCGACAGTGAAGGGCCACGCCTGGCGGTGGCCCGACTCAACCTGTTGGCAGAGCAGCTTTCGCCTAATGCCACAGTGCTCATCGCCGCCAACTCTCATCTCATTTCGCAGGTAGAGCAGCAGATGAAGAAGGGAAACGGCCGTCTCAAACCCCACAAACGCAAAAAACGCAAAGGCTTCAGCGCCCTCAGCTTATTCCCCAAATAGCTTCGTCTAAAAAGTGCTAGGCACAGGGCGAGCGGTTGCGACCAGCATTGGACCTACGCCCTGTGCCTGGCACTGCCTCTGCCCAAATTCTGTTTGTTCGGTATTGACTGAACAAACAGAATAAACTAAAATAGCAGCCATCGTGTAAGCGGACAAATTAATCTTCCTTAATTTCAAAAGACTTGCCCACTTTTACATGAATTGATGAAGGAGGCAAACAATATTTGAGTACTCCGGATAAACAATTGTTGCATTACGTTGAAGAATTTGGCTTATTCTTTGAACAGTTTGGCCTAGCCCGAACCGCTGGGCGCATGTTGGGTTGGCTGCTTGTATGCGATCCGCCTCACCAGACGATGGATGAATTGACCGAAGTCTTACAGGTGAGCAAAAGCTCCATTAGCACTGCCAGCCGATTACTTATCCAAACAGGGTTGGTAAGCAAAGTGAGCTTTCCCGGCGAACGCAAAGATTTTTACCGCATTAGCGAAGATGCCTGGATTCAGGCATGGTCCGCCAAGAATAACCAGACCACGGCAATGCGCGAGATGGCAGCTCGGGGCCTGGAGCTCTTACCTGATGATCCTAATCGTCAGAAACGATTGCAAGAAATGCACGATTTGTATGGATTCCTGGAAGAGGAATTACCAAAACTCACTGAACGCTGGTTAAAAGAACAATCGCAACAAACCTGATTATCACGCAACCGCCTCAACTCGCTTCGTAGCTAAAGAAAAGGTAATCCATACCTGATTGGCTCTTCTTTATCTATCCCGCGAGCAGAGCAGGGCAATTTGGCAACCACCGGCTCGCCATTATTTGCACAGAGACTATACACCTCAGTGCATGGAGTTTGCTATGAGTGAACATGTGATTGAAACCCGAGGGCTAACGGTCTATTACGGCCGTCATCGCGGCATCCTGAACGTTGATCTCAACGTGGAGAAGGGTGAAGTGTTTGGCTTTCTTGGTCCCAACGGGGCCGGCAAAACCACCACCCAGCGGGTGCTGCTGGACGTTATTCGCCCCACGTCTGGCCAGGCACGCATTTTTGGCCTGGACTGCCGCGAGCAGGGCGTTGAGCTGCGCCAGCGCGTGGGCTATCTGCCCGGTGAACTGGCGCTTTACAAAAACATGAAGGCCAACCAGTTCTTCAAAATGTATGAATATCTGCGCGGGCCAAATGGGGCCAAAGGGTATTGGCAAGAGCTGGCCAAACGGCTGGATCTGGACACCAGCCGCAAGATTGGCAACTTCTCGCGCGGCAACAAGCAAAAAGTCGGCATTGTGGCGGCGTTTATGAACCGTCCTGACCTGCTCATTTTGGACGAACCCACCGGCGGGCTGGACCCATTGGTGCAGCAAACCGTGTTGGAAATGGTACGCGAGGCCAAGGCAGACGGCCGTACCATCTTTTTCTCCTCTCACATCTTGTCAGAAGTACAAGCGGTGTGTGACCGGGTGGGCATTATTCGTGATGGCCAGTTGGTAACGACGCAGCGGGTGGAAGAGATGGTGGCACAGCGGGTCAGCCGCATCAACCTGACATTTGCCGATTTACCGCCGGCTGATGCCTTCAAATTTGAAGGCGTGACCGAGCTGAGCCGTTCGGATCGCAGCGTCATGCTGGAAGTGCAGGACAATCTGCCGCAGGTTTTGGCAGTCGCCGCCGAGAATCATATTCAGGATATTGAAACGCTTAACGTG
>PABI01000063.1 GCA_002699125.1 Anaerolineaceae bacterium | reverse complement strand
TTTTAATCATTTTGCGCCCCAACTTATTCTTGGGCAACATTCCCTTTACCGCCAATTCCACTGGCCGGGTTGGGAATTTATTTAACTGCTCACGCAGCGTAATTTCAGTAAGACCACCAGGATAACCAGAATGTCGATAATAAACCTTTTGATCCATCCGACGACCCGTTACATGAATTTTTTCTGCGTTGATTATAATCACATAATCACCGCAATCCACCGAAGGGGAAAACCCAGGCTTATGCTTGCCACGCAAAATGGTCGCCACCCGGGACGCTAAACGTCCCAAAGTTTGACCCTGGGCATCGACAACAAACCATTGGCGCTCGACCTCGGTTGGTTTTGTGATGAACGTTTTCATGCCGCTTTCTCCTAACAACTAAACTGGTCTAATTCTATGTTTGTGACCAATTCAGGTTTTCATATGTAATAGAAACAAGATGAAGACCTTGTGGCGGGGCCACCGTACCGCACGCTTCACGGTTTTTGGCGCTAAAGGCCTGCACAAACTCCTCAATACTCCAGGCCCCTTCACCTACCAGCTTCAAGCTGCCAACAATGCTGCGCACCATGCGGTACAAAAAAGCATTGGCCTCAATACGAAACTGCAAATCGTTTCCCGAGCGGGTCCAATTTGCCACAAACAGCTCGCGCACAAAGTTTTCGCCTTGTGGTGGCTGCCCAAACGTCGCAAAGTTATGGACCCCCAGCAGGCAGTTTGCTGCCTGGTTCATTCTTTCCTCATCCAACGTTCGAATCACATGCCAGCTAAAACGGCGTTTTAGCGGATGGCGTGTTGGCCCATTGAAAATGTTGTACACATAGGCCCGTCGCAAAGCATCAAACCTTGGATGAAAGGAAAAGGGTACCTGTTTCAGTTGTAAAATTGCGATATCTTCTGGCAGATTGGCGTTGAGTGCTCTTTTTAGATCCTCACTGCTATGCTGCCACGTCAGAGAAAAAGTAATAACCTGACCAGCTGCATGAACACCACTGTCTGTGCGTCCTGCGCCAAGCAACGTAACGGGTTGGCGGGCTAGCTGGCTCAGAACGTGTTCAATTGTGCTCTGTACGGTTGGCTGCGTTTCAACCTGCCGCTGAAAACCATGATACTCTGTGCCATCGTAGGCAATCAGAGCAGCAAAGGTATCATTACTCCTCATCAACCAACATGATCATGGCCATGTCGGCATTATCACCAGAACGCTTGCCAATTTTCACCACGCGAGTGTACCCGCCTGGCCGATCCGCATAGCGGGGTGCAATGTCATCAAACAGCTTCTTGACAACATCTACCTCTTCGACAGAACCATCTTTGTCTGCCACGTCGCGGAAACGGGCAATACGCGCCGCAGCCAAACGCCGGGCATGCACAGTTTGTGCCGGATCATTCTTGGCCAGGCCACGTTTGGCCAGGGTGATGATCTTTTCCGCGGCCGGGCGCAGCATTCTTGCTTTTGCTTCTGTGGTCAATATTTCTTCATGGATGAGCAGTTCTGCAATCATATTTTTGCGTAATGCTTTACGATGTGCAGTGTCTCGATTCAGTCTACGACCGCTTACTCTGTGTCGCATGATGTTTACCTCTTTTTATGGGGAAACGGCCGTGCCTAAACAGCGGCCGTCTCACCCTCCTCGTCTTTCAAAAAGCCTTTGGCGCGCAGCTGATCTTTCAATTCATCCAGGGACTTCTCACCAAAGTTACGGATGGCCAGCATGGTTTCTTCACCACGTTCCAGCATGTCCAACATTTCACCCACTTTGGTAATCCCGGTTCGCTTCAATGAGTTAAAGACGCGAACGCTGAGATCAAGCTGCTCAATCGGCGTATCATAAATTTCGTTCGGGATAGCGCCTTCTTCCTCTTCTTCCTCTTCAACGGGCAAGAAGGTTTCTTCGCTCACACCAGCAATCGGCCGCAAATATTGCATCATAATTTGGGCTGATTGGGCCAGCGATTCTTCTGGCTTAATGGTGCCATCCGTCCAGATTTGCATGATGATGCGATCATAGTCAGCCGCCTGTCCTACGCGGGTCTTTTCAACTTCATAACCAACGCGGCGGATAGGGCTAAAAATGGCGTCAACAGGCAGTTCACCGATGGGCAGGCGACCCCGTTCTTCTGCCGGGGAATAGCCACGACCCGTTTCGGCCGTCATCTCGATTTCCAAAAAGGCGTCATCAGAATCGACCGTGAACAGATACAGGTCGGGGTTGATGACTTCAACCTCTGGGGGCGTCTGAATATCGGCTGCGGTAACGGTACCAGCACCATGAACTTCCAGCCGTAGACGGGCTGTGTCGGTGCCGTGTAGTTTCAGGCGCAGCTGTTTAATGTGCAGGATTAGCTGCATCATATCTTCGCGAACGTGCTCAATGGCCGAAAACTCATGCGGTACATCGGTTACGCGAATAGATGTAACGGCAGCCCCCGGCAATGATGCAAGCAAGACGCGGCGCAGAGCGTTGCCCAAGGTAGTGCCATACCCTCTTTCCAATGGCCCGAGGATAAAACGGCCGTATTCACGCGACATCGCGGTACTTTCAATTTTGGGCAGTATAAGATTACTAATAGCCAACGTACATACCTCCCTATGCTAGGCTCGGGACGGTTAAAAATTACCGCCGGGAGTAATATTCAACAACAAGCTGCTCATTGATCGTTACATCAATGTCATCACGAGCAGGTAAATTCAAAACATTTGCCGACACGTTGCGGGTATCTAAAGACAACCAGCGCGGCACCTGACGATCATCCAAATCTTCGCGCAGCAGCTTAAAGTAGCTGTTACGCATACTTTCTGAACGAACGCCAACGGCATCACCAGGAGAAACCAGCGCCGAGGGCACGTTTGTTTTACGGCCGTTCAGCGTAATGTGTCCATGCTGCACCAGCTGCCGTGCCTGGGCTCGGGAATCGGCCCAACCCAGTCGGTAAATGACATTATCCAAGCGGGTTTCCAAGATAACCAACAGGTTGGTACCTGTCAGACCCACGCGCTGCGTAGCCCGCCGAAAATACCGGCTAAACTGACGCTCAAACACACCGTAAATACGGCGTGCCTTTTGTTTTTCACGCAGCTGCAGCAAGTAGTCTGAGGCGCGTCCACGGCGGAATTGATTATCGCGACCATGCTCCCCAGGGGGATAAGAACGACGCTCAAAAGAGCATTTGGGGGTCAAACAACGCGACCCCTTCAAAAACAGCTTTTCACCTTCACGGCGACAAAGCTTACATACTGGACCAGTATACCTTGCCAACTTAACCTCCGTATTCAACTAAAATGAGAGGTTTACAGGTGTGGCACACCCCTTCATCCCTCTCAGAAAATAATAAACTGTAAATAATAAATTAGACGCGACGCTTCTTCTTGGGGCGGCACCCATTGTGGGGCACCGGCGTAATATCGCGAATACTCTTGACCCGGATCCCGGAAGCTTGCAAAGAACGAATAGCTTGCTCACGTCCTGGACCAGGCCCTTTCACAATAACGTCCAATTCTTGCATGCCGCTTTCCTGGGCCGTACGGGCTGCACTCTGGGCAGCCAGTCTCGCGGCATATGGTGTGCTCTTGCGCGATCCTTTAAACCCTGAGGCCCCGGCGCTAGACCAGGCAATCGTATTGCCACCCATATCGGTGATGGTCACAATGGTGTTATTAAAGGTGGCAAAAATGTGTGCCTGACCTTGAGGCACCATCCGCTTTACTTTTTTGCGGGTTTGAGTCTGTCTTCTACGTCCCATTCCGTCTCCTAAAACCTAAAAAAGCATGAGTTGGTGCCGGGGAATACGGCCGTTTCCAACCCTGCTCAAATCAAATCCAAAAAATTAAGATTATTTACCCTTACGACGACCGCGCCCAGCAACTGTCTTCTTGGGGCCCTTACGTGTACGGGCATTGGTCTTCGTCCGTTGACCATGCACCGGCAAGTGACGACGGTGGCGCAATCCACGATAACAGCCAATTTCCGTCAGACGTTTGATGTTCATAGCAACTTCACGCCGCAAATCACCTTCCACAACATAATCGTTGTCGATAATCTGACGCAGCTGCGTTACTTCACTTTCCGATAAATCTTGAACACGCGTGTTTGGATCAACACCCGCCTTCTCCAAAATCGTCTGACTGGCTGTTGTACCGATGCCATAAATATAGGTCAGACTAACTTCTACCCGTTTATTACGGGGGATATCAACACCAGCAATACGTGCCATAGTTCCTCCAGAAAATCCTTACGAGACAATCTTGTGCCAGACACAAGCCAGCACAACTCATTTTAACCCTGGCGCTGCTTGTGATTTGGATCAGAACAAATCACGCGCACGACACCTTTGCGTTTAATAATTTTGCACTTTGGGCAACGACGTTTAACAGACGCTGATACTTTCATCATTCGCTCCTAAAACAGCCTCACATCCATCAGGCTGTTCAACACTATCATTTCTGGTAAAAATTCTTGAGAAAATAGTTGAATGTTTGCATCCAAAGCAATCTACTATTTTGCCATCAATCCTTTATTCTGTCCAGAAATTGCTTATTTTTTAATCTGCCCTACATCACATAACTTGCTGAACAACTTTTGTCAGATCAGCAGTCACTTCATCAATTGTTTGCTCGCCGTTAATTTTGACGAGCAAATCTCTATTCTTGTAATACTCAAGAAGCGGAGCCGTCTCAGATTGATACACTTCCATACGAACCCGAATCGTTTCCTCGTTGTCGTCCGCCCGCCCTTCAATTTCAGCGCGTTTTGCTAAACGCTCAACCAAAACATCTTGACTCACGTCAATAAATGGCACAATGGCAATCTTGGCAGAAAATTCACTCAAGAGATCATCGAGCGCTTTTGCCTGGGCAGTTGTTCTGGGGAAACCATCCAAAATGGCCCCGTGCTTGCAGTCTGGCTGCGCCAGGCGATCTCGCACCATAGCCACAGTGACTTCATCAGGAACAAGTTCGCCCTTATCCATATAGGTGCGAGCCAATTTACCCAGCTCAGTTTCATTTTTTAAGTTTGCCCGAAACAGGTCGCCGGTTGCCACTTGCGGTAATCCCAATGAGGCTTCTAGCCTTTTCGCCTGAGTTCCTTTACCAGCCCCAGGTGCCCCCATCAAGACAACAAAGGTTTTCATTAGATGAAGCCCTCGTACTGACGCATGAGCAGCTGAGATTCGAGTTGACGCATTGTGTCAATTACAACACCGACAACAATGATGAGCCCAGACCCACTAACAACCAAGGTGCTTTGCTCGATGTCAGGGATGTTGAGAATGACGCCGACTAACCCCATGATACCGGGTAGAATGGCTACCGTTCCTAGGAAGATGGCCCCGGCAAAGGTGATGCGGCGTACAACCTTGGTAATGTAATCTTCAGTTCGTTTCCCGGGGCGAATGCCAGGAATGAACCCACCCTGCCGCTGCAATGTCTGCGGAATATTCTGCTGACGCACCATCACATCTGTATAGAAGAAGGTGAAACCAACAACCAGGATGAAGAAGGACAGCCAATACACGGCAAAGCCTACCGGTGCAACCGAAGGATCAGCATTCCCAAAGCGACTTAAAGAAGTAGCGATAGTGTCAACAAATCCGCCTTCGCCCGTAATGAAAATCCCAGCCAGAACTGAAGGAAAAATCAGAATGGATTGGGCAAAGATAATCGGGATCATCCCCGCCGTGTTTACCTTGAGCGGTACATAGCTGCTTTGGCCCTGATACACTTTACGGCCGCGTACGCGACGGCCGTACTGCACCGGTATTCGCCTCTGACCTTCCTGCACAATCACAATCACAAAAATCGTGAGCACCGTGATGATTAAGAAAGCCACGATTGTAAAAATACGAGTTGCGGCATCGTCCAGTTGGAACAATCCAGCCACACCGGGCAAAATTTGGGCCACAATTCCACCAAAGATAATCAGCGAAATACCCTGACCAATGCCATCCTCAGTGATCAGCTCACCCATCCAGATGGCAAACATGGTACCGCCCATCATGGCCAACAATGTGGTGAAGGTAGGCAGCAGTTGGTCTGGGGCAAAACCAAAGTTTGGCATAATTTGGGCCAAACCATCAGCACCGCCAACGCCCAGGCTAAAACCAACCAGGCGAATCTGACCAATTGCCTGCAACAAAGACAGCGGTACAGTGATGTAATAGGTGATGCGGTTTTTCCGGTTCCGTCCAGACTCACCCTCAGAATCCATTTCCTGCAATTGCGGGATTATGGGGGTAAGCAGCTGAATGATAATTGAAGCAGTAATGTAGGGATAAACACCCATGGCCATTACTGAGAAGTTGCGCACGGCCCCACCAGAAAGCAGGTCTAAAAAGTTGACGACCTGATTGGTGGAACTGGCGTTGGTAAAGTTTAACCAGGCTGCCAGATCCACACCCGGCACCGGAATATTGGCCACCAGGCGATAAATAACCAGAATAAACACCGTAAAAAGAATACGACGGCGTAGGTCTGGCAAGGAAAAAGCAGCTCTGACTGATTCGATCATGATTTTCCTCCAAGAGTTGGTGTTTGTAACCGGGCAAATTGCCCATTACAACACGTTATGAAAGGGGGAGCACCTCGATCGTACCTCCAGCTGCTTCAATCTTTTCTTTAGCAGATGCAGAAAAACGATGGGCCTTCACAGTAAGCGCCACGTCTAAATCGCCATCACCCAGCACAACAACCGGATCGGTTGGTTTTCTGATGAGGCCAACAATAGCCATGACTTCCGGCGTTACATCTTCACCTTCAAAATCAAACTCTGCCAGGCTCTTGAGATTAACGGGCTTGTAATAAACCTTGTTGATGTTGGTAAAACCGCGCTTGTAGGGCAAACGACGAGCCAAGGGCAGCTGACCACCCTCAAAGTAAATACCTTTCCCCCCACCGCTGCGAGCGCCTTGTCCCTTGGTACCACGACCGGCAGTTTTTCCTTGTCCGGCGGAGATACCACGACCCACTCGCTTGCGCTTTTTCTTTTTGCCTTCATTTGGGCGCAGATCGTGCAATTTCATTTTATTTTACCTCTTCCACAGTCACTAAGTGACTTACTTTATTGACCATACCGCGGATAACGGCCGTATCTTCATGCTCGACCGTCTGGTTCAACTTGGTGAAACCCAAAGCACGAATGGTCCCTTTTTGATCTTTCTTGTAACCGATTGAACTCTTCGAATATGTAATGCGTAACTTAGCCATTAGCCACGACTCCAAAACGGGGTAACCTCCGCCACGTCTTTGCCGCGATCCGAAGCTACCTCTTGAACGCTCTTCAGGTTACGCAGCCCATTCATCGTGGCCTGCAGCACATTCAAAGCATTCGCGCTGCCCAGGGACTTAGACAGAATGTCTTTGTACCCGGCCGCTTCAATAACGGCACGCACGCCACCACCGGCAATAACACCGGTACCAGGCGAAGCTGGCTTAAGCAATACGCGCGCCGCGCCATGTACACCAATAATTTCGTGCGGAACTGTGCTGCCAACAATCGGCACTTTCGTCAATGACTTACGAGCTGCATCCAATGCCTTGCGAATCGCATCCGGCACAGAACGTGCCTTACCAACACCAACGCTAACTCGTCCCTTGTTATCACCAACCACAACAGTTACGCGAAACGCAAACCGGCGTCCACCCTTTACCACTTTAGCAACACGGGTAATGTCGATGATGCGTTCGTCGTATTCCTGTTCAAAATTTTGTCGTCTTTGACCCATTTTTCTCCGTCCTTAGAAGTCGAGGCCACCCTCACGGGCACCATCAGCCAACGCTTTAACACGGCCGTGATAAAGATAACCACCCCGGTCAAAAAGAACCGTCGAAACGCCAGCGTCTTTTGCCCGCTCGGCAATCGCTTTGCCAACCATAGTTGCCTGTTCTTTCTTGTTCTTACCAGACACCTTGCCGCGAAGTTCCTTATCTACAGTAGAAGCTGAGGCCAGCGTTTTACCAGCTACATCATCGATCACCTGGGCATAAATATGGTCCAGACTACGAAAAACATTGAGACGCGGCCGTTCAGCAGTGCCTGAAATTCTTGTCCGAATGCGGCGATGGCGCCGCTTGCGTGCAATTTTAGATTTAATAGCCATTGCTAACTACCTTTTATACCTTGCCTGCTTTACCAGCTTTACGGCGAACGTATTCACCTCTATAACGAATCCCCTTCCCTTTATAGGGCTCTGGGGGGCGCTGCTTACGAACAACGGCAGCCACTTCGCCTACAACCTGCTTGTCGATACCAGAGATAATAATTGTTTTGCTCCGGTTCTCCACCGCAAAAGAAACATCCTTGGGCGGCTCAAAACGGACCGGATGGGAGTAACCCACATTCAGCACCAACGTTTGGCCTTCCATCTCAGCACGGTAACCCACACCTTCGATGTCCAGGATTTTGGTAAAGCCATCGCTCACGCCTAAAACCATATTATTGATAAGCGCTCGAGTCAGGCCATGCAAAGAGCGATGTTGACGGGAGTCAGACGGCCGTTTCACCGTAAAGACCCCATCCTCCTGCTCAAACCGCATATCTGGATGAACTACCTGAGTCAGCTGCCCTTTGGGACCCTTCACATTTACGGTCCCTTTCTTCACTTCAATTTGCACCCCATTTGGAATAGTAATGGGGGCTTTACCTATGCGAGACATATTAATCCCTCCAACTACCAGACCTTACAGAGCACTTCGCCGCCAACACCCATGCGACGGGCCTGCTGCCCGGTCATAATTCCCCGAGATGTGGTAACAACAGAAATGCCCATACCACTTAACACCCAAGGAATATCACCTTTACCAACATATACACGACGGCCCGGACGGCTCACCCGCTCCAGCCCGGTAATCACCGAGCGTCGGGACCGTCGGTCACCAACATATTTCAAAGTGACCTGCAAAACCGCTTGCGGCTTCTCCGGCAGCACTTTGTACGCTTCAATATAACCTTCTTTCTGCAACACTTCTGCAATCGCAACCTTAACATTTGAATGAGGCATAGATACCGTCTTATGCTCCCGCATTTGGGCGTTGCGAATGCGTGTTAACATATCAGCAATTGGATCACTCATTGACATGACACACCACCTTTACCAACTTGATTTAACCACGCCAGGGATGTTGCCCTGCAACGCCTGCTCACGGAAACAAATGCGGCACAACCCAAAACGGCGAATATAGCCACGCGGCCGTCCACACAATTTACAACGATTACGAACCCGCACTTTATATTTGCGTTTCGTTTCACGAGCAATCATTGATTTTTTTGCCATACTAATTCTCCCAGAAGGGCATGCCCAACATCGATAATAAACGCCGCCCTTCTTCATCTTGCTGGGCAGTGGTTACAATGCTCACTTCCATACCACGGATTTTATCAATCCGATCATAATCAATTTCAGGAAAAATCAACTGCTCACGCAAACCAAGGGTGTAGTTTCCCCGTCCATCAAACGAGTCTGGGGAAATACCCTGAAAGTCACGCGTACGAGGCAAGGCTACATGAATGAGACGTGTTAAAAATGCCCACATCCGCTCACCGCGCAGGGTCACTTTCAACCCAATCACGCGCCCTTCGCGCAGCTTAAAGCTGGCAATTGAATTTTTCGCTTTGGTCAACACTGGTTTTTGGCCTGTGATTGCCGTGATATCGTTCACGGCAAACTCAATCGCTTTGGCATTATCCAAAGCTTCACCTAAACCAACGTTAACCACAACCTTTGTAATCCGCGGCACCTGCATCACGCTTGAATATTCAAACTCTTTGATTAGAGCAGGCACCACTTCATCTGCGTACTGCTTTCTAAGTGATGTTAACACCATTTACCTCCGACTTGAGTGGCAGGCAAGCGTACGTATCTTTTTCAAATCACGCACTTGGGCCACCTGGCTCACCGACGGTATAAATAAAATAATTTAGCTAATTGGATTTCCGCTCTTCTTTGAATAACGAACGCGGTTTCCATCTTCATCGCGGCGAATACCCACGCGGGTGGGTTCACCCGTTTCTGGGCAAACAAGCATCACATTCGAGACGCTGATAGGGGCTTCAAATTCAATGATGCCACCTTGTGCCTGGCTGCGCCCGCCCGTAGGACGGGGCTTCTGATGCTTCTTCACCAAATTAACGCCAGATACCACCACGCGGTTTTCTTTAGGCAAAACGCGCTGAACGGTACCCCGTGTACCTTTATAGTTGCCAGAAACAACTTCTACTTCATCTCCAACTTTAATTCGCATAGCTTCCTCTCTATAACACCTCTGGTGCCAGCGACATGATACGATTGTAGCCAGCCGGACGAAGCTCACGGGCAACCGGGCCAAAAATACGGGTACCCACCGGGTTCTTGCTATCCGGATCAACAATCACCGCAGCATTGTCATCGAAGCGAATATAGCTGCCATCGTCGCGCTTGTACTCTTTTTTGGTACGCACGATAACGGCTTTTACAATGGAACCCTTTTTGACGGCCGAATTTGGCACAGCCTTTTTCACCGTCGCCGTAACCATATCGCCCACACTGCCATAGCGACGAATCGAGCCACCCATCACCTGAATGACCAGCAGTTCACGAGCACCGGAATTATCTGCGACATTCAAACGACTTTCTTTTTGAATCATGATGCAGTCCTCTTACCTTGCTCGCTCCAAAACGGAGACAACTGACCATCGCTTATGACGGCTGATGGGTTGGGTTTCAATAATTTCTACACGATCACCAATTTGACATTCATTTGCTTCGTCGTGGGCCTTGTATTTTTTCACCAGGCGCATCACTTTACCGTAAATTGGGTGGCGTTTGGTTGTCGTAACGGCTACAACGACGGTTTTGTCCATCTTGTCGCTCGTCACAACGCCTTTTAATCGTTTACGTTGCTCTCTCATGATCTACCTCTAACCTGCAACCTCAGCCGCCACAATGCGCTGGGCTTGTTTTTCTTTCTTAGATTGACGACGGCTGTGCGGCCGTTTCTTGTTTAAGTTCACCAACGCCGTGGCTACTTCATTACCACTGCCATCGACAAAGGTCACTTGCCAGCCAGCATCTTCGTAGCTGTACCGGGCCGATGCTTCCCACTCTTTGCCACTCAGCGCAGCAGCGAGATTATCACTGGCAACGGCCGTTTCAATAGCCAACTGTCGCATGTTCAAAACCGTCTCCAACTGAGCAATCTCACGGCGAACGACCTTGAGGCGGGCATGATTCTCCAGCCGGGCCGATGCCTTCTGAAACCGCAGATTAAACATCTCCTCGCGGCCGTTCTCCAGCATCTCTTCCAGCTTGGCATCACTCATTTCACGCAATTCAACAATATTTGCCATTACAACCGATCCTCCCGAGAGACAATCTGCGTCTTGATGGGCAGCTTATAGCTGGCCAGGCGCAGCGCTTCACGCGCCACATCATCAGGAACACCAGCGACCTCAAACAAAATGCGGCCCGGCTTCACAACAGCCACGTAATGGTCCACCGACCCCTTACCTTTACCCATGCGGGTTTCGGCCGGCTTGGCCGTTACAGGCTTGTCGGGGAAAATCCGAATCCAATATTTACCGCGCCGCTTGTTGTGACGCACAACCACACGACGAATGGCTTCAATTTGACGGCTGGTGATCCAACCAGGCTCCAATGCCTGGATGCCATATTCACCATTCAACAAATCAGTGCCGCCTTTTGCCATACCGCGCATGCGCCCACGGAACTGCTTACGGTATTTTGCTCGTTTAGGCATTAACATAGCTCAAACTCCGTCCAAAACTCAGGAAAGATTTTACCCTCTCCAGAATTTGATTTACTCACTAATATAGACATCCGTGGCTTCAAATTCGGTCTTCTGCGGCAGGATTTCTCCTTTATAGACCCAAACCTTCACGCCAATACGGCCAAAGGTTGTCAGAGCCTCAGAGAAGCCATATTGCAGATCGGCCCGAATTGTGTTGCGCGGCACACGGCCGTCCCACAGTTTCTCTTTACGCGCCATTTCAGAACCGCCTAAACGGCCGCTGACCTCAATGCGGATACCTTCCACACCCTGGCGCATCGCCTGCTGAATCGCACGCTTCATCGCTCGACTATGAGAAATACGGCGCTGCAGCTGCCCAGCAATATTTTCAGAGATCAACTGAGCATCCGTGTCCGGCTGAGCAATTTCCTCAACCTCAACCCGAACTGCCTTGTCTGTTAACTCACGTAGCTTACTACGCAGGTCCTTAACCGAAGAACCTTTACGGCCAATCACAATACCCGGACGAGCCGTATGAATGGTCACCTGAACTTGATTAGGAAACCGTTCAATCTCCAGCAAAGAAATACCAGCCGAAGGCAACTCTTTCATGATGAGTTTACGAATAGCAAAATCCTCATGCAAACGCTCTTCATACTGCTTGCCTTCAGCAAACCAGCGCGTATTCCAATCACGAATTACTTTTAAACGGAATCCAACAGGATGTACTTTGCGTCCCAAGACTAATCCTCCATACGATCAATAACGGTGAGGTTACTAACCGTTGTCAATTAAAAATCACCGTACTCAATCACATCCCGTTCAGCCAAAACGACTGTCACATGGGATGACCGCTTAATAATCGGGCGAAAACGGCCGCGTCCAGCAAATCGACCCCCATAAGGTGCCTTGCGGTGCCGTGGACCATCATCAGCATAAATCTGGCTCACGTAAAGCTCATCAGCTTCCAGGCCAAAATTTTGCTCGGCGTTGGCCACGGCCGAAGCGATGAGCTTGTAAACCGGTTCAGCCGCCCGCTGGGGCATAAAGCGCAGCGTGTCCAATGCCTCTTGAGCATTTTTACCGCGCACCGCATCCACGACCAGCCGAACCTTCTGCGGCGTAATCTGTAAATGGCGTAATTTCGCCTTAATCTCAAATGCTTCAGCCATGATTAACGACGCCCCTTCTTTTCCGCTCTGCTGATATGACCACGGAATGTACGCGTAGGTGCAAATTCACCCAGCTTATGCCCCACCATGTTTTCCGTAATATAAATCGGAATGTGGCGACGGCCGTCATACACAGCAATTGTGTGTCCTACCATCTGCGGAAAAACAGTACTAGAACGAGACCAGGTACGAATCACTTCACGCTTCTTCGAACTGTTCAGCGTCTCAACCTTCTTCAATAACTTCGGACTAATGTACGGACCTTTCTTAAGTGAACGAGACATATCCTAATCTACCTCCTACCGGCGCTTCTTGCTGCGACGACGGAAAATGAACTTATCCGTAGCCTTATTACGACGGGTACGCTTACCTTGTGCCGGCTTGCCCCACGGCGTCTTCGGCGCAGCCATACCAATGGGTGAACGGCCTTCACCACCACCATGTGGATGATCGTTCGGATTCATAGCCGAGCCACGTACACCAGGGCGAATACCCAAATGGCGTTTGCGCCCCGCCTTACCCAGCTTCACGTTACCATGTTCCACATTGCCTACCTGGCCAATTGTTGCCAGGCATTCTTGTAGTACATACCGCTCTTCACCAGAAGGCAAACGCAGCGTTGCATAGCGGGGATGGTCTTTAGCCAGTAGTTGTGCCGAGGTGCCGGCAGAACGAACCATCTGCCCCCCACGACCAACTTGTAGTTCAATATTATGAACCTGTGTACCCAGCGGGATATTTTCCAGCGGCAAAGCATTGCCCGGGCGGATTTCTGCCTCAGGGCCACTCATAACTTCGTCCCCAACGCGCAAACCCAGCGGCGCAATAATGTAGCGCTTCTCACCGTCTGCATACACCAACAAAGCAATGCGTGCCGAACGATTGGGATCATATTCAATTGAGCTTACCCGGGCCGGAATTCCAAACTTGTCACGCCGTTTAAAATCGATCTCTCGATAACGACGTTTGTGGCCACCACCGCGATGCCGGATGGTGATCTTCCCGCGAAAGTTACGGCCGCCTTGCTTTCTCAAACCCTTGGTGAGACTGCGTTCCGGACCTACCCGGGTCACTTCCTCAAAGGTTTGCCCACTCATGTCACGGCGACCCGGCGACGTGGGCTTAAAAACTTTAATTGGCATAATTCCTCCAGAGACGGGCTACAGGTATTTTGACCTTTCAGGAACAAACCCTGAGAGACAAACACCCTCATCCCTGCTCAAAAATTCTTAACGCTAAACACCTTCAAACAAATCGATGCTGTCCCCAGGTGCCAGGGTTACAATCGCTTTTTTCCAGCCAACCTTCCGTGTCGTCACACGACGAAAACGGCGCGCCCGCTTGGCGGGCATGTTGGCTACGCGAATCTTTTCAACGGATACTTCGGGCCAGGCCAGCTCAATCGCTTGCTTAATTTGCATCTTGTTGGCCCGTGAATGAACTACAAATGTATATTGATTATTAAAATCAACGTTAAAACTGCTTTTTTCTGTCACCACGGGGCGACGGATTACTTCACGCCAGTGCAGCTGCATGATTATGCCTCCTCCCCAGATTCTTCAACCTCTTCAAAATCCTCATCTTCTACTTCACCCAAGAAGCTAGCAATTACGTCCAGGGCAGCCAGGGGCATGACGATTTTGTCATACCCCAGAAGATCGCGAACGTTCAGGTAATTTGCATGTAGAGCCTTCACATCGCTCAAATTTCTGGTTGATTTTTCTACGTTATCATCGCGGCCGGGCAAAAGCACCAACGTGCTGCCATCTGCCGCCACTGCCTGTACAAATGCTTTCATGTCTCGCGTTTTGGGGCCATCCAGAGACAACTCATCCACCAAAACGATAGCTTCATTTTCTGCCTTAGCGCTCAAAGCAGAGCGTAACGCAGCGCGACGCATTTTCCGGGGCATCTGCTTTATATATTTACGTGGCAGCGGTCCATGAGCCACACCACCACCCACAAAAATTGGGGCGCGCTTGCTGCCATGGCGGGCATTACCCGTCCCTTTTTGACGATATGCCTTGGCACCTGTCCGGCTCACTTCCGAACGACCCTGCGCCTTATGCGTTCCCAGGCGGGCATTGGCTAGCTGCCGTACCAACGCCTGGTGCATTAGATCACGATTGATTTTTGCTTCAAATATGCTAGCTGGAAGGTCTACGCTGTTGACTTCCTTGCCAGCCATGTTGAAAACCGAAACTTTCATCACAACGCCTCCGCTAGCCTTTTGCTGCTTTCTGAATGACGACGAGCGATCCTTTTGCTCCGGGAACAGATCCCTTTACAGCAAGGAGATTACGCTCTGCATCAACACGCATTACTTCCAGATTCTGGGCTGTATGACTATCATTACCCATCCGACCCGGCATGCGCTTGCCCTTAAAGACACGCGCGGTACCAGAGGTGCCACCAATGGAACCTGGGGCACGCCAGCGATCAGACTGGCCGTGGGTTTTAATACCACCGCCAAAGCCATATCGTTTCACAACACCGGCAAACCCTTTACCTTTGGTCTTACCAGTCACGTCAATGCGTTCGCCTACTTCAAATTGTTCTACGGTTAACGCTTGGCCCACTGTGTGGTCGGCAACATCTTTGGTGCGGAACTCACGCAGATAACGCAGGGCAGGAATATCCTGGCCCTTTTTGCGGCCTTTGCCTTTTTTCAGCAATCACAAATGACCTTGCTGGCCCTTGCTCAACCGTTTTTCTTTCACTTCACTAAAACCGATTTGAACGGCCGTATACCCATCCGTTTTCTCAGTTTTCAGTTGTGTCACATAACAGGGTCCGGCCTCAATGATGGTCACTGGCGTAACAACACCATCTGCATCAAAAACCTGGGCCATACCCAATTTCTTGCCTAGTAATCCTTTCACCTTAACCTCCCAGGACTGTCAGCAACCAGGCTTGTGCTGCATCATCCTTTCATTAGAGATTTGTTTTAAATAGAAATCTCAATATCAACCCCGGCGGGCAAATTCAGCCGCATCAGGGTATCAATCGTTTTTGAATCCGGGTTGATCACATCGATCAATCGCTTATGCGTCCGAATCTCAAAATGTTCGTGTGAATCTTTATCAATAAATGTACTGCGGCGCACGGTAAACCGCTCAATGCGTGTGGGCAACGGTACAGGGCCAACTACTTTAGCACCGGTGCGTTCGGCCGTACCCACAATGCGCCGGGCAGATTGATCCAATACACGATGATCATAAGCTTTTAAACGAATGCGAATTCTCTGCTTTGCCATACGTTTCCTCGAAAGTAGAGGCGTTGGATTCCAGGAATCGCAACGCCTCTATGACAATCCTAATTCAGGATTTTAGTAATCACGCCAGAGCCAACGGTCAGACCACCTTCACGAATGGCAAAACGGCCGCCTTCTTCCAATGCCACCGGCTTGCTCAACGTCACC
>PABI01000062.1 GCA_002699125.1 Anaerolineaceae bacterium | reverse complement strand
TTGACCTTTTGTTCTCCACATATACGTGCAGGATAACGGCCGTACAGTATTACTGTCATACCCCGAACGTGTTATTCAGATAATTAGGTTAAAAGGGGAGGTAAAAAAACGGGCAGCTAGGGGATTAGAAGGTGGGTAACAGGCCCAATTCTCTGGCTTTGGCAACGGCCTGGGTGCGGTTATGTACATCAAGCTTGCCGTAAATGTTGCGGGTATGCACCTTAACGGTGTTCAGTGAGAGGTACAGGCGTTCGGCGATTTCTGGATTGGTGAGGCCTTCGGCGATCTTGTGCAGGATTTCCAGTTCGCGCTCGCTGAGCGGTTCGAGCAAATCGGATTGATCAACTTGTGGGGTGGAAACGGCCGTTTCCATCGATTCTTCTGCCGGAAAAGCGGCTAACAAATGACGAACATACTCCGGGGCTATACGCGCAACGGCCGTATGCAGCAGGCGCGCCATCGGCTGGCCCTCATCCACAAAAACTTGTGTATTACCTTCTGGCCTGGCGCTTTCCAGAGCGCGCTCCAGCTTTTCCAGAGCCAGGTCGGTTTCTCCCTGGGCTTGAAACGCCAACGCTTGCAGCATCAGCGCTGTGATGGCTCGCATCGTGCGGCCACTCTCTTTGGCGTTGTCGAAAATCTGCTGTAAAAGATCGCCTGCTTCGTCGTGCCGTCCTTGCGCGATCAGGACCCTGGCCAGGACCAGATGTCCAATTTCACGCTGAAACGAGACGTCACTGCTGTCTGCTAGCCCATGCTTTGCCAGGCAGTCGGCAGCCATTTCCACCTCGTTCTGAACTAGATAAACCCTGGCCTGCCATACTGCCATTTGGTAAGTGAACCAGGGCGGCAGGTCCAGTTTCTGACCGGCAAGTTTTGCTTTACGAATGATCTCTTCGGCGCTGGCGAAATCGCCTACCGAAAACAATGTTCTCATCAGGCACAGGTAGCTCCAACCGAGCGAGGCGACATCGCCGCCGCGTTCGGTCAACGCAACGCCCTTTTTTGCCATTTCCAGCGCACTATCGAGATCCCCCATCTCAGCCAGCGCTTCACCCCATATCGCATAGAGGCAGCCGGTTGTGGCTGTGCGTGCCATCTCATTTTCGTTTGCGAGATGGATATGTTGTCGGCAGGTCTCAATGGTCTGCTGTAGATTGCCCCTTTGTCTTAGGGTGGCAGCCAGCTTCAGGCCGGCAACCAACCGCATGTAAACATTACCGGCTCGTTGGCATGCTGCCGTTGCTTCCAGCCGGGCCTGATAGGCGGCGTCAGCCTGACCACTCAAACTGTAGGCATCCCCAAGACAGATAGCAGCGCTGCTGCGCCAGGTTAAATCATCCTCTGGCAATAGCTCCAGCGCCAGACGTGAATTTTCGATAATTGCGGGAGTATCACTCTGGAAAAAGGCCAGAAACGCCCGCGTCACCGCAATCCTGCCCAGCTGTTTCATCTTCCTGGTATCGTCCGGCTGCGCCTCTCCCGCTTGTAGATTCGCTGCTTCTTCGGCGGCGTTTGTCCCTAGCGCCTGCTCGGCAAGATCAAGTCTCCGCGCTGCTTTTTCCTGTTCGCCGGTGGCAAAGAGACTCCAGGCATGAATGACGCACAAGTTTGGTTTTGAACACACCTGTGTGCCCGGCAATTTGTCTAGCCAGCGCCTCAGTTTGATGTGCTCATCACGTCCCCATAGGGCTTCAGCTTCGCTATCAAGCAGATGCAAGGCGCGGGTGAAATCCTCGCCAGCGAGTGCATGTTCGATGGCCTGGTCAATGAAATCGTGCTGTGCGTACCAGGCGCTGGCCTGAACGTGCATTGTCTGGACCAGATTCGGCTGAGTGTGCCGTAGGCGCTGGCGGAGTAAATCCGAGAACAGATGATGGTAGCGATACCAGCGCCGCTCTTCGTCCAGGAGGATGACGAACAGATTGGCATGGTCTAGCATCTCCAGCGTCTGTTGGCCGTCGTCACGGCCGGTGAGGGCATCACACAAGGCACCGGTGAGGCGGTTGAGAACGGCCGTTTGCAACAAAAAGTTCTGCACATCTTCCGGCTGCTGCCCCAGCACCTCATCAATCAAATAGTCCAAGACATACCGGTTGCTGCCGGTAAAAGATTGAATGAATTCAGAAACGTCGTTGGCTCCCCGGAGAGACAAAGCAGCCAACTGCAAACCAGTGATCCAGCCTTCGGTCCGGCTCTCCAGTGCGGCAATATCTGCCGCCGATAAGCTCAATCCCATGACCTGGTTAAGAAAATCAGCCGCCTCAGACTGGGTAAACCGCAAATCTACCGCGCGTAACTCCGTCAATTGGTCACGGGCGCGTAGGCGAGATAAGGGCAATGGCGGGTCTTCCCGCGTGACAATAACCAGATGCACCGTTGGCGGACTGTTTTCAATAAAAAAGCCCAGCGCATCATGGATGGGTTGGGTTTCAATTAAATGATAGTCATCGAGGACGATGGCAAGTCGGTCAGGAATAGCGGACATTTCATTGATGAGCGGCGTCAGGATGGCCTCTGGTGGCGGGGGTTGTGGCGATTGCAGCATGGCAACGGCTTCTTTGCCAAAAGAAGGTTCTGTACCATCGCTTTGCTTCAAGGCAGCGATGAAATAAGTGAGAAAACGGGCCACATCGTTGTCATTTTCATCCAGCGAAAGCCAGGCCAAATTCTGCAATCCCCAATCCGCAATCAGTGTGGTTTTGCCAAACCCGGCCGGAGCTGAGACGAGGGTTAATTGATGCCCAAGTTGGAAACCCTGATTTAGCTGATTCTTTAAACGCAGCCGGGGAACGAGAGACGGCCGTAACCGTGGCACATATAATTTCGTTTGTAGCAAGTCGCCAGACATGGAGACAGTATAACATAAGAGGAAGGGGCAACGGCCGTTTCCCCAAATCAAGCCGCGCTTTTCAATTTACGAGCCGTTGCCGCACTGACCGTCACACTGTGCAAAGCAGTTTGCGCCGCCATTATTCGTTCTTGAGATACTTCCCAGGTCAAATCACGCGCTGCTTCAGTCCGCCCTGGCAGCCGCAAAGCGATAACTACCAACAGCCCGGTAGAGAGGATCAATGCTGCCGAGATCAGAAAAACGGTTTGCGGCGGGACAGTGCCAACGACGACCACCACCAACGCTGGTGCCAATAAACTGCCCAACGAACCGACAGCCCCCTTGATGCCCATGGCCTGCGAACGGTGTTCTTCTGGGGTGATGTCCAGGTAAGCGGCGCTCAATGCCGGATTTAGCAAGGCTTCGCCCAACCCGGCAATGATGAAGGCGGCAATAATCACCCAATAAACATTCGTCAGCATCAGCCCAACATATTGGGCAGAATGCAAAATGAGGCCAATGATGAGTATTGGCTTGCGTCCCCACCGGTCACTCGATTGACCCAGCGCCAGACTACCAATTAGCGTCGCCCAACCATAAAAACTGATTGCCGAGCCAAATTGGGCCGTTGACCAACCCAGTTCGTCAAAGACATAGAACGGCAGTTGAGGATCGATGAAGAACCAGGCGAAGATCATGCTTAGATTCACGAAGAGCAGTGTGCCAAAGGCCAACAGGGGATGGGGCAGCGACGCTATGAAAGAGACGGCCGTTCCCGTTTTCGGTGCCAATCGTGAGGCCCGCTTCTGGGTGAGGACTTCTCTGCGCCTTTCCTGCCTGGTATGGGTTTCAGGGATGATAAAAAATGCGATCAGGAAGGTGATCAGGGCTATGCCAATCGACGCCAGGAAGGGTGGGCCGTAGCCCCACTTGTCGTAGAGCAAACCGCCCACCACCGGTCCGATGATGAAGCCGGCTGACGTGCCGCCGCCGATGACACCGATCCAGCGGGCACGTTCATCTTCAGGGGCGATATCGGCGACAAGCCCCATCGTCGCCGGTCCTAGCCCTGCCGTCAGCGCCCCGGCCAGGCCGCGAATGACGATGAACACCAGTGACGTGGCTGCCAGGTAATAGCCAGTGAAAGCGGCCGTAAAAACTGCAAATGAACCGAGGATAAACGGCCGTCTACCAAACCGATCCGCCAGTGACCCCATAAAAGGCGCTGCAATAACGCCCGCCAGCGAGTAAGCCATCACACTCGTCGCCAGGACGGCCACGCCGTCGCCAAAATCGCCGATCTTTCTAGCAAAGAGGGGGAAGATCATGCCATAGCTACTCATCTGCATAGCCGTGCAAATCGCTAATAAGATGATGACAATGCGGGCGCGATGTGGTTCCATGCCTGGGGCTGAAACCTGTGTTGCTTGCACAATTTTTCCCATGTGAGCGTGGTTCTGGGGCAACTTCATACCCTGGCTCCCAGTTCTACAAGCAATGTGGCCAAATCCATGTAAATGGTCTCTCGCTGAATCAGTCCTTCGCGCACGTCATAAATGGTCACACCCCTAAATTGAATCGTTCTCCCCGTTGGATCGAGCCGTTCCTCAAAAACTGGTGGACCTAATGGCCCCGTGTGCGTACCAGTGAAGACCCACTCGGTGACGACAACTTCCTCGGCGGCAATCGTACGCTTCACGTCATAATCTATTTCATCGAAACCGATGAACCAGGCCGGGAAGAACGCGGCGCTTTCTTCTGCCGAACTGGGTGGATTCTCAAAAGCATCGCCGTAAACCCAATCCACGACATAATCCTTTGCATGCAGGGATTTCATAATTTCGGTATCTTGTGCCGCCAGGGCTGCTACAAACTGTGAAACAATCTCGAAGGCAGAGGGATTGTTTGTTGAAGTTTCGCTCTTCATATGTCTTTCCAGCCGTTAAGTAGCCAACGATTCATATTTGCTTGTGACTCTACTGAAAAAAGACAAATTTCACCGCAGAGGCGCGGAGAACGCAGAGATCTTTCTCTGGCAATCTTTAAGACTCTGCGCCCTTTGCGTCTTTGCGGTTCGTTTTTTCAGTGGACTCACCAGGTCCTAAGCAATCTTTTCTACAGGAACCTTGTCACTGCGCCACAGCAGCCAGAGGGCACCGACGCCTACGATGGCAATGATCCAGTTCACCAGACCACCCAACCAGGGAATCGCGATCACAACCACAACCAGCAATAAACCCAACAAAAGCGGCCAATATGGCGTGTCGGCTAATGTGGGGCTTACGCGCTGCAATAGTTGGTGTCCGACAAAATAGCCGACTATGATTTTGGTGAGATAGAGCAATACCAGCACGAAGGCCACCATAAAGGCAAGAATAAATGCCAGCAAGACGAAAATCACCGCACTACTCAAATTGCCAAACTGGAGCATACCGAAGAAAAGCGCTAATAAGATGGCGGCTACAATTAGGACAATGATGAGCACTGGAACGCCAAAGTAGACCAAGGCACCCCAACCCAGGCTGGGCAGGGGCTTTTCCCTTAGTTGTTCGCTGAGACGGGTAACGAAGTTGGGAGCCTGCCAGATGAGTAGCGCCCCAATCAGCGCCAGCGTGATAAACCGACGTACGTGCCGCCAGACAGCTTGCCCTGTGCTCGGCTGACTGTCAATGTCCACGCTCACAGCTTCGCGGGTGAAATCAACTTCACCCTCAACGGCGCTGGAGGGAATATCAATCGATTGAGGAGAGCGATAAGTGAAGTCCCCGCCAATTTCGGCAGCATCGTCCACTGTTAGACCGGACGGCACAACAGGCATGGCCGGTGCACCTGGCATGAATTGGTAAGGGTCCACCGGGGGAGCTGAATCTTCACCCCCAACTTCTGCAGTGACGTTTCCGCCGATACGGCCGTTAACCCGCAAGCTATTCACGCCTATCCACACATCTTCACCTACATCCCCTCCCAGCAGCGCTTGAAAACCGGCAAAAACCAGGTCTTGGCCAACCAGGCTGCCAGATTTACCGTGCAGACTGTAACCAGCGGCAATCAAATCACCCCCAATTTCTGCCCCTTCACCCATTTCAATCGCCGTTGCCCCAATGCGGGCGTCGTCGGCGATAGTCCCGTTAATTTCTACGAATTGACCACCTGCCAACAAATCCCCTTCAACGGTACCGTTAATCACAATCTCCGAAGCAGCGACAACTAAATCTCCTCTGATTGTGCCGTCGAGGACAAATGTATTCGCACCCACATACAAATCATCCTCAACCAGTTCACCCGCTTCAATGGTTACATTGTCGTCGCCGCGCCCTTCAAACGCCATGGCCGAGGGCACAAATATAAATAACAACAGGCTCATTAAAATGAGTAGCCCTAGCTTTTTGTGTGGTCGTATCTGTTTCATTTTGCTCACTCCTTAGGTTGTGCTTGGCTGTCAGCTTGCAACCAACAGCATTACCCTTTCCAACTTCTTTATATCCAAGGACAGGCTCTCTCAGGTCAAAGACGCAGCAAACGATGGAAACTTGTTGTTTGGTTCGGGGCCGCGATACTTGAACTGACCGACTACTTTCGCGCCTTTTCCCTCTAATGCCTTTGCCATTTGCCGCAACGTTGAGCCTATGGCCAACTTGTAGGTACAAAAGACGACGGCATTCTTACCTGACAGGTCTCCCAGCTGCTCGATGAACTGCATCGTTCCTTCTGTTGGGTGTTGCCGGATGATAAACAGACCCTTCACCCAACTCCCAACGCATATGAGATCAGCTTCTAATACGTCGGCTAGGTCGGCTTGGACTACTGATTGAACCCGGCACGTATGCCCCTGATCTTCAAAGGTTTTTCCCATTGCCTCCGCCGCCTTGGCGGTGGTGCCCGTACTGCTGTCATAAATTATCACGATATTCATCCAAATTCCTCCTTCTCTGTTATACGTTTTTATTGGTAGTAGGGGCGGTTCGCGAACCGCCCCTGCTATGGCCGGTGAGGACACCGGCCACAGCCAGAACATTCCAGTGTGGCCATATCCACCGAACTCGATGCGGTGAATTTCAGGCTTATTGCTGCTTTGCCGCTTCCCTCTCCATTTCTTTTTCAATCATCCGTTCTGTGACACCTGATTCGCTGGGAAATGCGAAGACTCTCAACGCATGAAGAACTACAGCCAAGCCCCATCCCATCAGCGGCCATATGAACCAAAGATATTCAGTAGATGTGCTGACATTGATAATGATGAGCAAAATGTTTACAGCGATGTAAATTGTCAGATGCCGATAAAACTTAACCTTTGCTTCTGCTCTCTTTCTAGCCCTTTTATAAACTTCTTGATTATTCATTTTATTTTCTCCTAAACTATTTTGGTTTGAGTAATATTTTTCCGCCCGTCATTTGGCTCAGGTAATCCTGAACCGCTTTCTTTGCTTCCTGGAACGGATACTGAGCGCGGACTTCGCTTTTTAATTCGACCGCCATCAGCCTTTGGGCGCGCCGCCACAGCATCAGGATTTGCAGCAAGTTCATGTTATTCATCCACGGCCCCAGCCAGAAGCCATTGACAGCTTTGTCTTCAAAGATTAAGTGATCGGGACCCACCTTTGGCGCTTCATAGGAAAGGCAACTGTAAACAGTGACTCGGCTATGTTCCGGCAGCGCGTCCAGCAGTTGCCGCGTCATTGCCCCGGCAACCGCATCAAAGGCCAGGCGGGCATCTGCCTGGTGGCAGGCATCATGGAGTTGTTGATCAAAATCATCCTCGCTGCTGTTCAAAACGATGGCTGCGCCTTGCTCTTTGAGAAGCGCCACTTGTGCCTCACGACGAACCACGTTAATAACCTGTACGCCCTGGCTGCGACACAATCGGTTGACCATTTGGCCGAGGGAGCTGGCTGCGGCCGTTAGCACAATGGTTTTGTGCCCACCCTTTTTGGCAATTTCCAAAAAAGCGCTGGCCGTCAGCGGATTGATCATCGACATGGCACCTTGCTCCAGGCTCACCGAACGATGCAAGGGCAGGACGCCGCCCATCGCCGTAGTCACCACGTATTCAGCCCACATGCCGCTCCCTTTCCCCTGGCTCAAACAGGCAACCCGTTTGCCGAGGAAATAGCGTCCCGCCATGCCCGGCCCCACAGCAACGACCGTGCCTGAACCTTCTCCTCCAGGAATAACCGGGGGTTGGTTCTTGAAACCGTAGTTCCCTTCCAGGTAGGCCAAATCTGAGGGATTGATGGGCGAGGCGGCAACTTTGACCAGCACCTCATCTTTGCTCGGCCTGGGAACTGGACGCTGTTCGACGCGGAGCGCCTCAGGGCCGCTAAATGAATCCAGAATAACGGCCGTCATCTCATCAGGCACTCGTAACTGTGTCATCGTACCTCTCCCTTGGCATGGACTTCAGATTAACTGGCACACGCGCCCGTGATTTTTCATGGTCCCGCATCTGAATCATTGGAATCCCAATACCATACGTCAGGAAATCCTTCTCGGGCGTGACCTCAATTAGGCACGTCGTCGCCACGAAGTTGTCGTTTTGCGACACGTAATTAAAAACCCTGCGAATCAGATCATCCGATACTTCATCCCTCGCAAGCACTTTTGCTGTGCCTGAAAAAGTAATTGTTGCCGCCGGAATCTTTATCCAGGGCACCAGCGGAATCCGTTTGGCAATCGGAATCGTGATTGAAACGTGTGGATTACCCCGGATGTGGCGCACCTTCCAGGCGTCTTTGTTTGTGCCAATGTAGAGCTTTTGGTTGTCCACCTCGTAAATGATGCCAACAGTGCGACATTCGTTGCCTGCTGTCACCATCCCCAGCACCGCAAACGGTTCTTTCTTTATGGCGTCCCAAACTTCTGATGAACTTAGTTGATTTGTCATGGTTATGTTCCCCTTCGAAAATAATTTAACGCAGAGGCGCGGAGGCTCAGAGAAAAATCTGTGTAATCTGCGGATTTTCATTCATGGTGTTGAGCTTGTGCTCATGAAGTCTCCTCAGATTTAGGTTTGGCTGAAATTACAGTTGCGACACCTGTTTCCGCCGCTTCCAAATTACGGCAATGATTGCCAAACCAATGGCCGCGACAACAGCAAATGGCAGCCAGCTTGGTGGCTCTGGCGCTTTAGGTAGAGTGGCTGGTTTGACCTTGGCCTCAGCCCAATCAACCAGCGTTGTCGCATCGGCCGTTTTTGTGTCAGTGAAATCAGCTCCGGTGACATCCACGCCGTAGATGCGGCTGTTGCTGAGATCAGCACCTGTCAGGTCGGCGTTATGCAGGTCCGTTGCGGCAATCTTTGCCGCCTTCATGTGTGCGCCGCGCAGGTTTGCATTGCGCAAGCTGGCGGCAGCGATCCGCGCATTTTCGAGGTTTGTATTCGCCAAGTTAGTGTCGGTCATGTCGGCCATTGCTAATGTGGCATGAGAGAGGTTGCTATCGTGCAAGTCAGCACCTTTCATGTTCAAACCAATCAGCTTGATGCCCGACAGGTCCAAACCGCTCATATCTGTGCCTGATAAATCACGTTCTGCCTGCAAACTCTGCATAATTTGTTCACGCGTTTCAAACTTCTTCATTGTTACAGATTCCATTTTAAACTCTCCTTTTCATCGGCCGGCCCAAGTAGAAACCGGCTATACATTCGTTACGAGAACCACCTTGCCTGCATAGCCGCCGCGTTCCAGCAGTTCGTGGGCGCGAGCGGCCTCGGCCAGGGGAATGCGTGCCGCCACGATTGGGTTGATCTTGCCCGCCGCCTGCAGGTTGA
>PABI01000061.1 GCA_002699125.1 Anaerolineaceae bacterium | reverse complement strand
TGTTGACATAACCCGGAATCACGTTGTCTTCATGGCTTCAAAATCGCCCAAAGCGGCTCAATTTTCGTTTTTGGTCTCATTTATTATCGAAAGACAAGTAATTATGTTGAATATGGTTTCATAACAAAATGAGACCACTCTATGTTCGAAAATTAACAACAGAAGAAAAAGAGACCTTGAATCAAGGACTCCGCTCACCATCGGCTTTTACCGTACGCCATAGTCAAATCCTACTCAAAAGTCATGAAAGGCAAAAAGCGCAGGCGATTGCTCAATCGTTACACTGTAGCGATCAAGCAGTACGGGAAGCGATTCATGCCTTCAACGAAGAAGGCGTGGCCTGCCTCACGGAAAAGTCGCATGCGCGACACGACCAGTCACCTTTGATTGATGAAGCTGGCTGTGCACGCTTGGAGGAGTTGGTGCGGTTGTCGCCCCGTACCTTCGGCCATGATACGAGTGTCTGGATACGGCCGTTGTTAGCCCAACAGCTTCATGCAGAAGGGCATACAAGCAGCCAAGTCAGTGTGACCTCCATAAGCAATGCCCTGGGGCGAGTAGGCATCTCCTGGCGCCGGGCCAAGAAATGGATACACAGCCCAGATGAGCACTATAACCACCGAAAAAAAGACGAGATGACTTAAAGGCAACCGCCAGGAAACGAGCTGATTGGATGCTGGTCGACCAGGACGAATGTTGGTTCAGTCGCTTTGCTCAACCGCAAATGCATGCCTTTGCTACCGCTGAAAACAATTTGCGTTTGGTTCAACGAGAACCGGCAAAGGAAGAATTGGACAAAGCGATAGCCTGTTATGGCGCTGTTTGTGACGGGACCAATGAGCGCTTTTTCTCCTTTGCAGATGGTCAGCCCAATAGTGAGAAAAGCATCGCTTTCTTGTCTCATTTGTTAGCGGTAGCTAAAGCGCGCTGCCAACGAGTCTTGGTTGTCATTTGGGACCGAGCGACCTGGCATATGTCAAAGAGGCTCATACGGTGGGTACGGCAGCACAATTGCCGGGCCAAGAAGGAGCAACAAGGCGTTCGTTTGCTAACCTGCTTGTTACCAACCAAGAGCCCCTGGCTTAACCCAATGGAACCGATTTGGCTTCATGCCAAAAGGAAGGTGGTGGAACCCGATGGTGATTTAACTGTTAAGGTCCTCAAGGAGCGTTTGTGCGCTCACTTTCGTACAAATATTGATGAGGCAACACTCAAGCTCTCAGCTTGATTTCTGCACTAGGCAATATTTGTTGCCATCGCCATGATTTTCTCCTGTGTTGCTTCCGCGACATTTAGCATGCCGTTCGACCGGCCTTCATGCATCACCATAATACTGTCGCTCATCCCCAGCACTTCTTCCAGTTCACTGGAGATCATAATAATTGAAACACCCTGTTCAGCAAGCTCATTCATCAGCTTGTAAATCTCATATTTGGCACCAACGTCCACCCCTCTGGTGGGGTCATCCATAATCAATATCTTAGGACGAGACATCAGCCATTTGGCAATCACCACTTTTTGCTGATTACCACCAGAAAGCGAGGCACAATCTACCTGCAGATTAGGCGCTTTAATTGCCAGATTTTTGGCCTGCTTCATGCTGGCATCCAGTTCTGCGTCCTTGTCCAGACTAAAAAATCTAGCAAACTGGTTGAGGTTGGGCAAAGAAATATTTTCCAGTATCGACTTGATTAAAACCAGCCCCAGCTTCTTACGATCCTCTGGCACCAGGCTGATGCCGTGTTTGATAGCATCGCGGGCGCTGTCTATTTTTAAGGACTTTCCTTCTAACGTGATTTCCCCTTCGGTGACCTTACCGTACTCACCAAAAATCGTCGTGACCAGTTCGGTACGGCCGGAACCCATCAGCCCCGCGATGCCTAGAATTTCGCCACGACGTAAATCCAAACTGGCACCGTTGACAACATACCGATTGGAATCATGTGGATCAACAGCATGCAGGTTTTTAACCTGAAACATAATCTCGCCCGGCTGGCGATTGCCTTTGGGGAAGCGTTCTTTCATTTGCCGGCCAACCATGTAGTTGACCAATCGCTCTTCCGTTAATTCATGGGTGGGCAGCGTGATCACTTTTTCGCCATCACGCAAAACAGTAACGTTATCGGTTATACGAAAAAATTCATTTAATTTATGGGTGATATAAATACAGGTAACGCCGTGGGCCTTCAATATTTGCAGAATGCCCATTAATTTGTCAATTTCAGCTTCTGTCAGAGCGCTGGTTGGCTCATCCAAGATGAGTACCTGGGCATTTTCGGAAAGCGCTTTGGCAATTTCTACCATCTGCATTTTACCAACGCCCAGATCCTGGATCACTGCCCTGGCGGAAACGTCAAGTTTGTAGCGCTGCAAGATTTCTCTGGTGTCAGCATACACCTTATTCCAGTTGATGGTCCCTTTTTCCGTGGGTTCTTTGCCAAGATAGACATTTTCACCAACCGTCATGCTGGGAACCAGGGTGAGTTCCTGGTGAACAATGGCGATGCCTAAATCGCTTGCCTGGCGGATGGCGCTGTGTTCCAGTTTTAGTTCCTGGCCATTGTAAATGACATTGCCGCTGTAAGTACCGTAAAGATATACACCAGACAAGATTTTCATGAGGGTGGACTTACCGGCACCATTTTCACCGCAGAGGCCATGAATTTCGCCCCGTTTTATTTGAATCGATACCTTATTCAGGGCCACGACACCGGGGAACTCTTTTGTCACATCTTGTATATCAAGGATGATGTCATCGCTCACTTAACTCTCCTCCAGGCCAAGTTCTCTCGAACAGAATCAACAAAACCCGGCTCCCTGATTTTACCGGGGAGCCGGGTGCTTTAATATTTAGAACAGGTGGGGTTACGGCCGTTCCGGTCGATCACCTTCAGGAATATCCCGATACACGTCATCATAGGATTGGAATTCACTGACAACCACCAAATCGTGAGCATTTTCCGCATTCACCTGGGACACCGGCAGGAAGTAACAATCCACTTCACCTTCTTGCGATTCATCATTGGTTAGTTCAGCCATCGTATAGCTTTCCAGACCATCCACAGCTTCACCTTTGATCAGCTGATCCATCATGTTGACGGCCAGCGGAGACAGGTCGCGAATATCCTTGAGAATGGAAACAGTGAGTTCACCCTTCACAATGCTGTTAACACCATCGGCCGTAGCATCCTGGCCAGAAATCGGAACCACACCGGCCAAGCCCTGGGCCTTCATCGCCTGCAACGCGCCGAGAGCAGTGCCATCATTGGACGCCACCACGGCGTCAATGTCATTGCCCGCCGCCACAAGAATGTTCTCCATAATTTTCAGGGCGTTGGCGGCATCCCAGTTGTCTACCCATTGGTCGGCCACAATTTCAATCTTACCATCTTCAACATAGGGGTTTACAATTTCGTCCTGGCCCTGGCGGAAAAGGATAGCATTGTTGTCGGTGGGGCTACCGCCCAACTTCACAACCCGTGCCGGACCGTTGGCCGCAACATCCCAGTTCTCGATGTCCAGCGCTTCCATCACGCCCAGCGCTTGCTGCCGGCCAACTTCTACGTTATTGAACGAGAGGTAAGCGGCGATGTTTGGGGATTTGATAAGCCGATCATAAGCCAACACGACCACACCAGCTTCAGCGGCACTATCGATGGCCGTAGCCAATGCGTCGCCATCTTCAGCCACAACGATCAGGCCCGCCACGCCCTGGCTAACCATGTTGTCAATCTGGTCAATTTGCAATTTTACATCATGGTTGGCTTCTTGCGATAGAACTTCGTACCCCATATCTTCTAGCAGGCCGCGCATCAACACTTCTTCATTCTTCCACCGCTCGGTGGCGAAGTCAGAAAACGAAAGGCCGACCTTGATTGCTTCACTCGCCGCAGCCTCTTCATCAGCGGTATCAGCCGTATCAGCTGGAGCCGCAACTTCGGAACTGTCATCCGTTGAGGCAGCCGGTTCTTCACCGCCACCGCCACAGCTAATGAGCAGCATCAGGGCCAGAACGGCCGTTAACAACAACAAAAATTTACGATATTTGGATTTCATTTCTTCCTCCTTTGTGTAAAAGCCAAAAACATATTTAAATTAAGACACTCGCATTTGGCTTTTACTTGAGCACATCACCAGAACCCTCGCCTTCTATTGCCAAAGTTTTTCTGTGATTTGCTTAATTTGGGCGAATTAGCCAAAAATAGTTAGCTTCATCTATTAAAACTGAACAAAAAACGGCTGTACACCCTCATCTCCCTCTCACACTATGAGGGAATCCCCCCCTATTCATTAGGGGATTCCCCTATTTCAAGCTGAGAGGTATGGTAGTAGGCATAAACAGCTTCCAATGGCATAATAAACTCATGGAAACAGCACGTGTGCTTTTGGCTGATGATCACGCCGTCGTTCGCGCCGGCATTCGCACCGCTCTGGAAGATTTACCTAATCTGGAGGTAGTCGGTGAAGTGGGTGACGGCAACGAACTACTCCAGGCATTGGAGCAATTGCAGCCTGCCTGTTTGCTGATTGATGTCACCATGCCAGACTTTGAGCCAATTTCCACCATCAGGTGGATTCGCGCCCGTTATCCGGAACTCTTTATTTTGGTTGTCAGCGCCTATGATGACGACATTTATGTTCAAGGCCTGTTAAGCGCGGGGGTCAACGGGTATCATCTAAAAGACCAGCCTTTAAACGATTTAAGATTAGCCATAACGCGCATTCTCTCTGGAGAGCGCTGGATTTCCAGTACCTTGCTAGACAAATTGCTAAAACCCCAGCAAACGGTTAACAATCTCCCCCAACTATCCTCACGCCAGCGCGATATTTTGCGCCTGCTGGTCGCCGGACTCGATAATCGGTCCATTGCCCACGAACTAAATTTGAGCATCAAAACCATCGAAAACCACTTGACCCGCTTATATCGCCAACTGGGCGTTCAACACCGGCTGGCGGCCGCCAGCTTTGTCCACGAACACCCTGAACTGATCGCCCATTCCGGCACGATGGCCCAAACAGAACCTGAGCCGGTTCCGCTGCCAGTTGACCAGCAAACTACAATCCTGGTCGTGGATGACAACAAACGATACCGGAGCCAATTGCGCCGCATGATTGGCAAAGTGCAGCCCAACGCCATGATTTACGAAGCGGGCAACATGGCCGAAGCGCTGCACCTGGCAGAAAAAGTTGTGCCCTGGCTCTCTTTTGTCGATGTGGTGCTGGCCGACGAGGACGGCATCATTTGCACCAGGCGCATCAAAGCCAAGCTCCCCGCCTCCCGCGTTGTCTTAATTAGCGCTTATCCCGATCGAGAATTTCACCGGCGGGGTTTAGAAGCTGGGGCAACCGCTTTTTTGGATAAGAAGGATTTAGATGCCGCCACCTTGCGGCAAATTATTCAAGATGCGATAGGTTAATGAACGCCCAACCCCTCTTACGCGCCATTGGTATCTCAAAACAGTACGGCAGTCTGGCCGCCCTGCAAAATGTGAGCCTGGAAATCAGGCCGGGAGAAGTGGTCGGCCTGGCCGGTCGCAGCGGTGCGGGCAAATCTGTCTTAATCGATATTCTGGCCGGCCTGCAAACTCCTGATTCTGGATCGATCTTTTTTAAGGAAAAGCGACTGCAATGGCCCTTTCAGGCAAGTGCCTACGGCATCAATGTCATTCACCAGGAACCTCAATTAGCCGAACGACTTGATGTGACCAGCAACATTTTTCTGGGAAATGAAATTTGTTGGCCAATACCGGGCAAATTCTTGCAGTTCCCCAACCAACGAAAAATGGATGAAGAGGCAGCCCGCCTGCTGCATTCGCTGGATGTGCGATTGGCCTCGCTGCATGAGCAGGCAGGCAACCTTTCCAGTGAAAGACGCCAGATGGTGGCCCTGGCTCAAGTGATGTCACGGCCGTCTCAAATTATCTTAGTTGATGATCCCAGCTCCCTCCTTAGTTTGCCCTACCAGGAACGGCTGCTTGATTTGATCCGCGAATGGCAAAAAAAGCAGATCGGGGTTCTTTTTAGCAGTCCCAACCTCGATCACATTTTCGCCGTCACAGATCGCATTGTTGTGCTGCGGCAGGGGCGGCTCATTGATAGCTACCGGACAGATGCCGCCAATCGTGAACATATTGTGGCTGCCCTGGTGGGCACGGCCGATCGCGAGCAGCGCACGCCGGTCATCTGGGCCTTAGACAGCTACTATCGCGCGCGGAAACAGGCAGAAACGCTGCGCCATAACCAAACCCTGCTGCGCCGCGACCTGGCAGCTCAGGACAGCCTGAACCGGCAGTTGGTTGAGCAGCTGGCTGATCAGGTAAAAGCGTTGGACAGTGCCAATCTGGCGTTGCAGGATGCCCAGCGCCGCCTGTTGACCGAACGCGAACAGGAACGCAAGCACCTGGCCCGCGAACTACATGACCAGATGATTCAGGATTTGTTAAGCCTTAACTATGAATTGGAAGATATGGTTTCTAAGGTGTTGGAAGGCCCTTCGATAGCCACTGATCTTGAGGACATTCGCAGCGATATTCGACTGCTTGTTGAAGATTTACGCCGCATTTGCCGGAATTTGCGCCCGCCAACCATTGACAGCCTCGGTTTGGGGGCGGCGCTTAACTCTTATTTGCACGATTGGAGCAGTCGAACCGGCATTGAAATGAAACTGGACATTGACGAAAATTTTGGCCGGCTGCCAGAGAGCATTGAACTTTCCATCTTCCGCATCATTCAAGAAGGCGTGAACAACATTCGCAAACATGCCGATGCCAGTCGGGCTGAAATCAGGTTAAAGCACACCTCACCGCGCATGTTATTGGTGTCTATTGCCGACAATGGTATCGGTTTGCAAAACAGCTTTAGCTTAGGGGAATTGGGCGAAAGCGGCCATTTTGGTTTGCTGGGTATCAGCGAGCGGGTTGCTTTGATGGGCGGCCGTCTGCATTTTCAAAATTTGCCGGAAGGCGGGCTGATGATTCAGGTGGAAATACCTCATCCACGCGTGCTGCCACAGGAGTAATGCCGTCGCCAATCACCAACGCGCGTTTTTCAGCCTGTGAAACATGAGCGTCACGATTTGCTAGCTATATTTGGCGCGGTGGCAACAGGTGAAAACCGGTACGTCTTGTTCGCTTCGTCCACGCTGTACCAGGGATGGTAGCGCTCTTGAATCGCTTCCAGAGGGTAGATGGGATGCCGGTTTTTGTGGGTGGTTTCCAGAATGTAGATTCGACCGTTTTCCCGGTAAGACACCCAGGCATGTGCACCACCAACGCCGTTCTCACTCCACTGCGCCCGCCCCACCACAAACTCAGCCGGAATGTTTAGCTCTCGCAGCTTGCGCCAGGCCCACAGCGCGTGGTCCTCGCAATCCCCTTTTTGCAGCGCCTCAAACTCGCCAGGATGCTGCCACACGTCTCGCTGGTTAAACAGCTCCGCGTCCCGCACGTATTCACACTGCTGTAACCAGCGGCAAATATCTTCAACCGACTGCACCGTGACGCGGCTTTCGCCATTGAGGTAGTCGGCAAACGGCCGTCTGGACCCCGCGCCAAATTGGGTATGATGCACCGCCATCGGCTCCTTTTCATAGGCCAGCGGCAGCTGATAATGGTGAACCAGCATCTCCAGCAGCTGCATCAAGGGAATAGGCATCTCTTGCTGGCTAATGCGCAGGGAACGGCCGTTGGCCAGCGTTAGCACCAACACCAGCGACGGCTCCGGAGAACGATTGTTGGTGATGGTCACCAAGCGGGCCGAGAGCAGTTCGTCCAGGGTAAATTGCCGCTCATGAAAGGGAAACCGAACGATGATTTTGTCCGGCAGCAGCGTTAGCCGCCAGGTAAAGAAGAAGCTAAGGTAGAGGAACAGGCCGCTAACAATCAGGGGCCACAGGCCAAAAAAGAGCATGGAACCAAAGCGAAGACCAGTTTCATCCAGCCCACTCCAAATGATACCGCCGCCCACAATTAGACAAAGCAGGCTAATTCCGATGCTAAACAAGAACGCTTGCAAACGGCCGTTCACCGTCTGCGGCAGCGGTTGGCGGATTAAGGCCTGGCGGTCTACGCGCAGCTCAGGAGCTCGATATTGCAGCTCGGCCATTAAATCAAACACGGCATCAATGTGGCGTTCCAGAAAAACGGTGCGCGATTCAGTTTTAATAATGAGGGCGATTTGTCCCCGCCGCACAGATTGAATTGCTTCATACGGCAGGCGTCTGGTGCGGCCAAACTGAACCACCTCAACTTCGGTGGGGGTCAGGACCACCTGGCCAAAGGTTGCCGCCAGCGACCAGAACGCATACAAACTGTAGAGCAAAATAAATGCTTCTACCGCCAGGAGCCAGCCAAGACCACTGCCTTTGGGCCAGATAGCCCACACCGTCCCGGCGATAACCAGGGTAAATGGAGACAAAATAAGCCAGAGAATGCGAATGAAACGGCCGTATTGGTATCTTTTTATCATAGCAACGGGTACAATCTTACTCGATTTACTTACGATTCAAATAGCTATTATTCTCATACGCAGTTTAAGTGCCGTTTATCCTTTTTTTACAACTTTGTGCCACAATACACCTGTTCAAAAATAACAGTTATAAACTCAGCCCTTGACTTTGGAGGTTCATCCCGTGAAGAGAACAACACTTTTGCTAACATTTCTGGCCTTGTTCGGCCTGCTGCTGGCGGCTTGCGGCAGTGCTACAGCGAATCCAACAATAGATACGGCCGCTTCCAGCGAAACGACAAACGAAGCTGCCGGCACCGATAATGGCGTCGTGCAAACGTCTGCCCAAACCGATGCCGCGCTGCAAGATGTGCCCGTTACCGAAGAGATTGTCACCACCCAAACCTACATCGACCTGTATAACCGCCTCAATGATTCCGTGGTCAACATACAGGTTGTCAGCGAAGGCAGCCAGCTTGATATCAGCCAATTCCAAATTATCCCCGACCCGGACAACCCGGATGAAGATTTGCCCGAAGGCTTCCCGGAACTGCCCGATGATTTCCACGAAGATTTAGAAACAATTCCGCAGCAGTCTCAGGGGTCTGGTTTTGTGTATGATAAAGAAGGCCACATCATCACCAACAACCACGTCGTCGCCGACGCCGTCCGCATCACCGTCATCTTCTCTGACGACACCGAAGCCGAAGCCGAAATCGTCGGCACCGATCCCGGCTCTGATCTGGCTGTCATCAAAGTTGATGTCGATCCAGACCGCCTTCAACCTGTGACCATTGGCAATTCTGACGGCTTGCAGGTTGGCCAACTTGTGGCCACCATTGGCAACCCATTTGGTCTTTCTGGCTCCATGTCCACCGGTATTATTTCCGGCCTAGGCCGCCTGCTACAGGCCGGCGCAGTGGCCCCAGGTGGCGGGCGCTTCAACATCCCGGAAATTATTCAGACGGATGCGGCCGTAAATCCCGGCAACTCGGGCGGTCCACTGCTCAACCTGAGCGGGGAAGTCATTGGTGTTAACACCGCCATTCAAACCAATGGCAATACTGGTTTTGGCACCACACCCACGTTTGGCGGCATCAGCTATGTTGTGCCGTCCAATATTGTGACCCAGGTTGTGCCCCAACTCATCGAAAATGGTGAAATTACCTATCCCTGGCTGGGCATCTCCGGCACCACGCTCACAGATGATCTGGCCCAGGCGATGGATCTGCCAGTCGGGCAAAACGGCGTGCTGGTTATTGAAGTCATCGAAGATGGCCCGGCTGCAGACGCAGAGCTGCGCGGCAGTGAAGACCGGGTCACGATTGACGGCTTTAATGCCTTCATCGGCGGCGATGTCATCGTGCAGATGAACGACGAGCCAATCAACGACTTTGATGACCTGCTCACCTACATCGTGCGGCGCACCAGCGTCGGGCAAGATGTAACGCTGCAAATTTTGCGCGATGGGGAGTTAGAAACCGTAGAGGTAACCCTTCAGGCACGGCCTGAATAAGAATTTTGTGAGTGGCAAGTTTGCAAGTGGCAGGGTGTAGGTTCTTTAGCGGAACCTACACCCTGTCACTTTTCACTTATAACTTTTCACTTCTCGCTCCCTTCATGTTAAAATGAACCCAAGACCATTTACGAGGTTAAATCGTGGAAAATATTATTGATGTAACCGAAGAGACATTTATTGAGGAGGTACTGGAGCGGTCCGAAGAGCTGCCGGTAATTGTTGATTTTTGGGCACCGTGGTGTGGCCCTTGCCGCATGTTGAGCCCTATTCTGGAACGATTGGCAGCAGACCCCAACCTGAACTTTATTTTGGCAAAGGTCAACGTAGACAACAATCCAAATCTGTCGATGCAGTACCGAGTACAAAGCATTCCGGCCGTTTTGGCGTTTGTAGATGGCGACGTAGCCGATGACTTCATCGGCGTGCAGCCAGAGCCTAAAATTCGCCAGTTCATCCAAAAGCTCATCCCCACCGAACTGGATGAAGCGCTAAATGATGCGCAAAGCTTGCTCGGCACCCGTCACTGGCTGAAGGCAGAGCAAATGCTGCGTGATCTTCTGCTAGAGTATCCCAAGCGGGCAGACGTGGCGCTAAATTTGGCCAAAGCCCTGCTGGCTCAGGGTGAAGGGTGTGAGGCGCGCGAATTTCTGCGAGATATTAAAGATGGCTCTGAACTCGTCGAGGCTGAAAAATTATTGCCCCTGGCGAACTATCTGTGTCTCATTGCTGAAGACCTTACAGAGGAAGAGGATTTGTCGGAGCTTGAGATACAGTATCGGCAGGGGGCGCGGCTGATTAGCCGGGGCAACCTGGCGGCGGCGATGGATGGCTTGCTGGATGTGCTGCGCCAGGACAAACGATATGGCAAGGCCCGGCAGGTGATGGTGGCCATGTTTGCCCTGCTGGGCGATGATGACGACCTGACGCAAACCTATCGCGCCGAACTGGCCTCTGTACTCTTTTAACGGCAAGGGGACGCTGATTACCCTGATTTTCCTGATATTGCTGGGCGACCGCTTCGCGATCAGGTTAATCAGGAAAATCAGCGTTCTGTTTTTTTGCCGGTATGTTTCACATCATTCTGACTTGTTAATGCCCGAGCTGTTCGGGCGTTTTATTTTGTATGATAGTTTCGTCGAAGGTTACGGCCGTATTCCACCAAAAACCATTGCTCGACTACCTGGCGGGCCGCTTCACCTACCAGACCCGGGCCACCTGGCAGGCACGCATTGAAGCGGGGGACGTTACCTGCAACGGCCGTTCCACCACGCCACACCAAATCGTCCGCCAGGGAGACGTGATTGCCTGCGACCTGCCCGACCCACCCCTACCAGACGTAAATCTGAATTACGAAATTGTGTATGAGGATGAGTGGCTGCTGGGGATAAACAAGCCGGGCAATTTGAAGGTGCATGGACACGGCCGTTTTGTTCAGGCCAACCTCATCTACCAGCTGCGCCACAACCATGTTCCACCCTACCCGGAAGCCACCCTCATCAACCGGCTGGACAGAGATACCTCCGGCGTTGTGCTACTGGCACGGGACAACGATACCCTGCGCGCGGTTCAGACACAGTTTGCCGAACGCACAGTGAAAAAAATGTATCTGGCCGTCGTACATGGGATTCCCAGCCCGGTCGTGCAGGAAATCAACCGGCCGATTGGCCGCCTGCCCAGCGCCGCCGGCGTCTACCGCTATGGCGTGATGGACGATGGCAAGCCCGCCCAAACGCTGCTAGAACTGATACGGCCGTTTCCCCCCAACTATGCCCTTGTCCGCCTCATCCCCAATACTGGACGCACCCACCAGCTGCGCGTCCATCTGGCGGCGCTGGGTCATCCTATTGTTGGCGACAGCCTTTACACTATGAATGACGCCGAGTTCCTGGCCCAATTTGAAGCGGGCAGCCGTGTTGAGCCCCTGCTGCCGCGCCACGCGCTGCACTGTGCCCAAACCACTGTCTGGCATCCGCACAAAAAACGGCCGCTCACCATCACCGCGCCCCTCGCCAGCGACATTCAAACATTCCTCACAACCATCGATCCTTCATTTGAGCCAAACAACACGCCATCATAAAGTGCATACTATGTCTCTCTTTTTCTAACTGGAAGCAAAACGGCCGTATACTGTTGGCACGATTTTTATTTGAATGTTTCACTGTGGAACTGGTATTTGACGCCCCTCAATGTCTAATCTCCAGTCTCCAAACGCTAAAACTTTGGAGGAATCTATGCCAATACTTGAAAATTACCAGCAGTTTGACGGCCGTCATTGGGAAACGGGCACCGTTTGTAACTTCCTGGCATACACCGGCGTAAAAGCACCGCATACGGGACGGCCGTACAGCGAAGCCCTGCTCATGGGCGTCAGCGGCGGCGCGGTGATGGGCTATTTCTCTTTTGCCTACGAAGGATATGATCCCCACGCTCGCATCCTCACGCGCAACACCTTCGACCCGCTAGACACAATGCTGTCGCGCCTGGGCGTGGTGCAGCATCGCCACCACACCACCAGTCCCGAAAAAGGCGTCGCCAATCTGGTGGATACGATAGAGGGCGGCGAACCGGCCATCGTTTGGGCCGATTATTTCAGCCTGCCCTACAATGCCTTTCCTTACGACGAGGGCATGTGGGCGATGTTCCCCATTTTGGTGTACGGCTACGATGAAACAGCCGAAACTGTCCATATCGCCGACCGCGCTCCCGTTCCCCTGACCATCAGCACCGATGAGCTGCATAAGGCTCGGGCACGCGTTAAAAAAGATAAGTTCCGCGTGCTCACGCTGGAACCGCCTGTGGCCGACAAGCTGCCCGGCGCGGTCCAGGCGGGCATTTGGGACTGCCTCAAGCTGTACACGGAAAAACCACCCAAAGGCTCGAAAAACAATTTTGGCCTGGCCGCCTACCGGCATTGGATAAAGCTGCTGACCAAACCCAAAACCCGCCTTAGCTGGGCGCGGGAATTCCCCGCCGGGCGCAAAATGCTGGCCGGGCTGGCCGGCGTTTTTAGCGATATCAACATCTTTGGCAAGGTCGGCTACGCCGAGCGGGATGTGTATGCCGATTTTCTGGAAGAGGCCAGCCAAATTTTGGCAAAACCGGCGCTGAGCGAGGTGGCAGCCCAGTTCCGCCGCAGTGCTGCGGCGTGGGATGCGTTTGGCCAGGCGCTGCTGCCCGCCGAGGTACCCCTGCTGGGTGAAATGGGCCAGGTTTTGCGGCAGCAGCGCGATCTGCTGTTTAGCCAGGGCAGCGCTGCTACAGAAGCAATCGCCCGGCTAAAGCAGCGAGAAAAAGCGCTTCTGGCCGAAGCGGAAAACGCGTTTCCTTTAACTGAAGCTGAGGTTGAAGCATTTCGGGAAGAAATGGCCGCCCATGTGCAGCAGATTCACGATGTGGAGGAAACGGCCGTTACCCTCCTAAAAGAAGCCATGCTTTAAGAGGAATGATTAAACGGCCGTTTAATCAAGATCGGGTACAAGGGGCAGGTAAACTTGAAAAGTGGCGCCTTGTCCCGTTCCCGAGCTTACCAAAACCACCCGCCCCTGCATCATTTTGCTGATGGCCTGCACAATAAACAGGCCGAGCCCCAATCCGCGCCGCTCATCTACGTTGCTGGCGCGATAAAATAGCTCAAATATCTTGGCCTGCTCATGCAACGGCACGCCAATCCCCTGATCTTGCACCGCAAGAACAAACTGCGTCTCCTCTAGCCAGAGGTCAACCTGAATAGGCAATGTTTTCTCTGAATATTTAAGCCCATTGGAAACCAAATTTCTCACAATTTGCTCCAAAAGTACCAGATCTGTTTGCACGGGTGTTTCAACTGAGTCTGCGTAGTTAAAGGTAACACGCTGTGGCTGATTAAACTCTCTCATGATGATGTCCATCAGCTTTTGGCACAAATCATTAAAAGCAAACGTTTGGAAAGTGGGCTTCAGGCGTTCCCGCTGAGCCTGATCTACCAGCGTAACGTCTTTGAGCAAATCGTTGAGGTAAAATACCGCCTCCTCAACTCTCTGGTGGGCGGCATCTCGCCGTACCTGCGGCAGCTTATCGTGATAATCGCGCAGCAGCTGTGTGGAACTATAGATAACCGAAAGCGGCGTGCGGAATTCATGAGACACAATCGTTATGATACGCGAGCGCAGTTGGCCCAGCTGCGTCTCGGCTTCCAGTGCCTGGGTTAACTGTTCAGCCAAATGCCGTTCGCGCGCCAATGATTGTTCCAAATCTGTCGTTCTAATTTTGACAGCCTCTTCTAACGCCTCATTCTGCATGCGGTAAGCCGCCATTTCTTGCTCGGCCAAATCGACCGCCCGCATCTGCTCAACGGCCTCATCAAAATTGCGCCGCCACAGGTAAACAAGCAAGGGAAGGGCAGAGAACATAAAGACATAGGCAAAATACTGGATGTGAGGCTTGTAGGGAGCGGCAATAGGGATACGGCCGCTCAGCTCCCACCAGACCAAAACAGCGCCAAGAACCCAATTCAAAAAAGTAATGATAACGCTGGCGCGCGTGCCGCTAACAAAACCGGCAATCAATGGCGTGAGAACAATGGCACTTAAAAAAGGAGTGCCGGTTAATCCTTCTTCGCCGAACAAGGTAATGGTGACAAAGACAAGCCAGAAGACGGCCGTAAAAAAATAACCCGCCTCGCGCACCCGTCCCCGATGCAGCAAAACATTAGACAATAACAATGAGCAAGAGAGAGAAACAACGGCAAACAGGAACCGAGCAAATGTTCCCGGCGTAGATAACCAGGGCAAGATCACAAGCGCAGAGATCAGCAACATCAACCCTGCCTTGATAATGAGGTTAATTAAGTACGCCTGGCGCGTTTTTTCTTCTTCGTTCGGAAAAAGCGGCGAATCAAACCAACTTTGCAAACGCCGAAAGCTTTCTATCACAACATAGTTTCCATTTGCACGAGATTAACTTTGTCAAGATTTTATTGTGGGCTGCCTTGATACGATTGCAAATGGCAATTTTTGTTCGGCTGCTTACGATTTGATCCTTTTTGTCTCAAAGTTTGCGTGCATGTCCAGATAGCGTAACCAGGCACCCAATGTCAACATGCCGTACCGGTTGTGCTTCACCTTCAGGAACTGATCAACCTGGTTATCATCCAGTGCTTCGGCCAGGGCGACCGTTCTTTTACGCGTCATGCGAAACTCGGCCTTCAGCTGTTCCCAGCTGCGATTACGTGAGGGTCGATAGTTGTCGTACTCTTCTTCTTTGAATGGCTCACCCAGCCCGACGCGCAAGCGGCTCTGCCCCCATTGTTCAATCCCAATGACGTGGCTTAAAACTTGCCGGTTACGCTGGCTATCTGGATATTTATCAAGTCGGTGGCTAATCGACTCCCCGTTTGCCGCTAATTTTTCACCCCAGCGGGCCATGGTCCATTTTCTACCAGGCCGCTCCAGGATTAGCATGCGCAGTATCTTTTGGAACATAGGCTACATCCTTAACCTTACGGAAAAAATATAAACGCGACTGTTCTATAAGTTTGCTTCAAACATTATTGGTGAACAAATTCTACGGTTCCCATTGATAGTGAACCAATGTGCTGAGATAATACTGCCCCTGCCACAGCTCCAGGCCAACCACCCAGGACCCCCAATTAAGTTCGGCAAACTCTTCTGTGCCCGGACGGTAGAATGAGTAGTAATTCAGTGGCGCATAAGCATCGGGCAGCACAACAAACCCGGCCGTGCCGCCATGCAAAATCTCATTACAGGCCGTTTCGGCAGCTTCTAGAAAGTCTGTCTGCAAGCGGGGCAGCAAAATTTCTGCCGGGGTGCCGATGATAGCTTCGCCGCTGCCGGCGGCGGCACCCCAATTGTAGCTGGTCGCATCGCTAAACAGGTTGTGATTATCAAGCCAGGTCTCCGCCTCGTGCCAGAGCAGGCGTACACGCAGGCCCCGTTCCGGGTGAATGAGCTGGGATATGAGGGCATTATCCTGGTTGATTACGGCCGTTTCCAAACGTTCCAGCAGCTGCAAGACGGCCGTATCGCCACAAAACGCATCCTCCGGTACAAATCCAGTCAAAAAGCGACTGTTCACCCAGCCAGTCACACCACGGCGCTCAATTGGCACCCAGGTCGAGCCAGATACAAGTTGGCCACTGCCGCTAATCTGCACGTCGGTGGCGTCGGGCGGCAGCTCGCCCGCAATGCCAAAGCTCACGCCAGGCCCGGCGCGCACGTTGAGCACATCGTTTGGCTCTACAAAGATGACGGCGTAGCTGGTTTGTTGATTGCTGCTGTCGGCAACAGGGGTATTGGTTGGGGGAACGGCCGTGGGCGTGGGCGACTCCGTGGCTGTCGGGGCTGACGTAGGTATTTCAGTAGCGGGGCTGGTGAGAACGGCCGTGGGTTCTGGCGGAGCCGTTTCAGTCGCCACAACTTCTAATGCCGGTGGTTCCGTGGGCAGTGCCAACGTGGGTGCAGGCGTGGGTACCTCTTCTGCACCACCACAAGCCCCTGCCAGCAAAAGCAGCAAGCTCAAGCCAAATAACGGAACCCTATTTATCAATGATTGAAAATGCATTCTCTCCGGCCAATGATGCGTGAATCGTTACGCGGACTGGCATCACGTTTTACGAATCACGCATCACCAAAAACTAAACGCTAAATGTTGAACTTGATGTTGATTACATCGCCATCTTGCACGATATAGGTTTTGCCTTCCTGGCGCAGCTTGCCGGCGCTGCGAGCCTGGGCCATGCCACCTAATGCGATCAAATCATCGTAGGCGACCGTTTCGGCGCGGATAAAGCCTTTGGCCAGATCGGTGTGGATGGCGGCGGCAGCGTCTACGGCCGTTGCCCCTCGCTTTATCGTCCAGGCGCGCACCTCATCTTCCCCCACGGTAAAGAAGGAGTGCAGCCCCATCAAATCATAGCTCAGCCCAATCACCCGATCCAGGCTAAGCTCAGTGACACCGTACTCTTCCATAAACATTTCCAGCGATTCGGTATCGCCGGCGGCGCTGAGCTGTGCCAACTCCATTTCCAGCTTGCCGCGCAGGTTGGCTACCACGCTATGTGGGTGATCGTAGGTGAGGCTAACTTCCTCCTGGTCATCGCCAATATTGATGAGCACAACCACCGGTTTGAGGGTGAGCAAGCCATAGCCGCGCAGCATTTTTTCCTGCTCTTCGGTGAGATCGAGGCTGCGTAACGGCCGTTCCTCGCTCAACGTTTCATTCAACTTTTGAAACAGCGCCAACTCTGCCTGCGCCGCCCCTTTGTCTTTGGTGGCCCCTTTGCGCAAGCCATCTTCAATCTTCTCGATGCGCCGCTCAACCACGCCCAAATCGTTCAGCAAAAATTCGGTGTCCAAAATTTCCAAATCGCGCACCGGATCTACGATACCATCGGGATGCGGCACCAGGTCCGATGCAAAAGCACGCACCACGTGGACAAAGCCATCCAGCCCAGAAAGGTGGTTGAGCAGCTCACCGCTCATGCCGCCGCCCTCATTGGCCCCTTTTTTGATCCCGGCAATATCGGTGTAGGTGATTTTGGCGTAAGTAATTTTCTTGGGGTTGAACATCTTGGTTAAGACGTCTACCCGTTCATCGTACACATCAACAACGGCCGTTAACACATCAAAACGGCCGCCCAGACTTTGCCCGGTGGGAGCATCCCCTTTGGTCAGCGCATTAAAAACGGTTGTTTTGCCACTGCTGGGCAGGCCAATAATCCCTAGTTTCATAACCTAATTCTCAACTCGTTGCAAAGACCAATCATCAATAAAGAAACCATTGCTGGCCAACGCATACCGCCCGCGCATCCCCACGCCGATGCGTACCGTTTGGGCAGTGTCAACAGTGAAGGTGTGTTGGAAAGTGCCCCACACGCCAAAGCGGGCAAAAGTTAGCCAGCCGGTACCTCCGCCGGGCGCAATAAAGCGCACTTCACCTGCATTCGGGTCACCGGCAAACTGCTTACCGCCCTGGTAACTTGCTACCAGGTCAGGGAAGATGTACGCGGTAAAGACGTAAGTGCCCGGCTGTAAGGCAACATCTTGCAGCAGCCGCAAGCTGATGGGGCCATTCCCCTTAAACGCTTTAATCGTGTAATCCCCATGCCGTATGAACAAACTACGCTCACTTTCAGGCAGTTGGAAATAGGGCAGCACCCGCGTCTCCGGCGGGAACCAGATGTCCCATTCTTCGCCGCCAAACCCGGTAGGGCCAGAATCAAATTCCATCGCCCAGCCGTTGGGCAGCTGGAATTCCGGGGCACCATTCATATTGTACCAGCCGCCTTCAAAGGAGCCGTTAACCAGCAGATTGCCACTTAATACAGGTTCAGCTGGTGTGGTAGGTGGTGGCGGTGGCTGGGTGTTCACCGGGGCGGCGGTGGGGGGGATTTCGGTAGGCACGGCCGTTTCCGTTGGTTCTACCGTTTCTGTGGGGATGGGCGAACTGGTCGGTGGCGGCGTGCTGGTAGGCGGCGGTGGCGCAGTTGGTGCCACGGTAGGCGTTTCTATCGGCTGGGTGGGTACGGGCGGCAAAGTTGGCTCTGCGGTAGCCTGGGCCACTTCAACGGCGGCAGCAATGGGGGCTTGGGCGGTCACTGTGAGGGAGACGGCCGTATCTACCGTTGCCTGCACATCAACCTCTGATGTCTCTGGTTCACTCTGGCAGGCTGCCAATAGCAGCAGCAAACTGGCCAGCAGCAACCATGGGAAAAAAGCTTGTTTTCGATTCACGACAATCCTCCGATTCACTCCCGCTACACCCTAAACAAAGAATAATGGGTAACACATGGTCCTATTGGACTCAGTTACCCATCTGTGTAACGCTTCTCTTATTATTGGAATGAACGGTGCGAATTGTATGCAGGTGAGATTGAATTAGCAAATTGTAGCAGTCCGGATTTTTGATCTCAGGCTGATAGTCAAAATCCAGTTTGGGCATCACAGCGTAGGCGGCAAATAAGACGGTAGCCACGCAAAACAGTATCAACACCACTACCGGCCAGCGCAGCGTTTGATCGTCCAAATAACCTATGGAAAACGTTGTCACAACGGCCGCCAGCGTCAGCATAATGTTGGCTTTTACATCGGCCATGGAGCTGAGCTGCACATGATGCATCCGCGTCTGGCGCAGCAGGTGGTCTAGATGGGTACCAGGGGCAATTGAGGTCATGGGTTCCTCCAGTGAGATACAGTTTCTTGCAGAAATTTTTTGCGTTGAGTAACAACAGGATAAACTAATCGTAGGTCAAGTTTGTAAACTTGACCAACAAATTCAAAGGAGCTAATGATGACCCACCAACAATTTCTCACCACCAGCAGCGGCTTGCAGCGGCACATCCCCCCCATGCGCCTGTACGAAAAGGCCAAACGGCTGGGCATCTGGAACCCCAGCGACATTGACCTGGCACAAGACAAAATAGATTGGCAGCAATTGGCCCCCCAAGAACAAGATTTGCTGCTGCGCCTGACGGCAATGTTTCAAGCAGGTGAAGAAGCAGTGACGCTTGATCTACTGCCGCTCATTCTGGCCATTGCACAGGAAGGCCGCCTGGAGGAAGAGATGTTTCTCACGACCTTCCTATTTGAAGAAGCCAAGCATACCGACTTCTTTAATCGCTTTTTGGTTGAAGTGGTCCAGGCTGACCCTGATTTGAGCCATTACCACACAGAAAATTACCACACCGTCTTCTACCAGGCATTGCCCCAGGCACTGCGCGCCCTGCAGGCAGATGCCTCCCCGGCAGCCCAGGTGCGGGCCTCCGTCACGTACAACATGATTGTGGAAGGCGTCCTGGCCGAGACGGGCTACCATGCCTATTTCACCGTGATGCAGCAAAATAACATCCTGCCCGGCGTGCGCCAGGGCATCCGGCTGTTACAGCAAGACGAATCGCGGCACATCGCCTACGGCATCTTCTTGCTCTCTCGCCTCGTCGCCGCGGATGACAGCTTGTGGGACGTGCTGGAAGAAACAATGAATGAGCTGCTCCCGCCGGCGCTGGGCGTGGTTGGCGACGCTTTTGCCGCCTACGAGGTGATGCCGTTTGGCCTGGAAGAATCTGTGTTCACTGATTACGCGTTGAACCAGTTTCAAAAACGGGTCGAGCGGCTGGAAAAAGCACGCGGGGCTTCGCTAGAAGAGATTTATCGGGTCACTCAACGGGCAATTGATCAGGATGATAGTTAGATTTATCAGGTGCGACGCACTTCAGAAGTGCGTCGCACCTAAAATAGCTGCAATTGCAACAAATTTTAAGGTTTGGGTGATTGACGGCCGTTCCCTAAATTTTCTATAATGCAAGCATACCGAAGCCATATCACCCCGGATGACACGGTAGATTGGCCAGGGAATAGGCACTTTTGAAATCTCCCACCGTGAGCCTGATTGCTTCCGCAGCAGTTACCACCCAGGAAGCCAACATCTGTCATTGGCCACGACGAGATTCACAAACATAAGGCTGCTGAAACTTGTGCTATTCCAGGTCTACTGTCCCTCTCCGGGGTTTCTTTTTGCCTACCATTTGGATAATCAACTGTCATTCCTGCGAAGGCAGGAATCCAAATTCCTAGCAAGTAGAATGATGCTAATTCAACGATTGTACCCACGCATCACCTTAACCACCTCTTCTGCCGGTAACCCAAAACGCGTATTGCCATCCCGTCCGATGACGGTGTGCGCCATGAGCAGGCTGTTGTAGATGGCTTCTTCCACGGCCTCAATGACCGCCAGAGAAAATAGGCTCATGATCGGTTGTTCATAGACGGACGTTTGTTCCACCACCAAACTTTCCGGCCGATCCGGCACCCGGTTGGCCGTGCTGAAGGCAATCACAAAATCACCGCTGCCACCGTGGCAGGTGCTGCCCGTCCGCGCCAGGCCAAACGCTGCACGGTGGCACAAACGCCCCAGCTGCCGCACATCCAGCGGTGCATCCGTCGCCAAGACGATCATGATCGAGCCAGCCTCCACCCGCCGACTGGGTGGGGGCTGCAAATGCAGGCCAACCGGCACGCCGGCAATGGTCAGCTCCTCGGGACGGCCGAAATTGCTCTGCACCAGCACACCAATCGTGTAGTTATGTCCCTGCTCCGGCAGCACCCGGCTGGCCGTACCGATGCCTCCTTTCCAGCCATAGCAGCTCGTGCCCGTACCTGCGCCAACCACACCTTCGGCTACCGGGCCGGTAGAAGCATCGACCAGGGCAGCGCGCACTTCTGGCAGGCCGATGGGCCGTGCCTGCATGTCGCTCAAAAAACCGTCACTCGTCTCGCCCACCAGCGGATTGACGCTGTCGTACCCCTGCCGTCTCGTCGCGGCAAAACCCAGGCCAATGTGCGGGTTTTGCTCGATGGCGATGGTCATCAGGGCATCGGCCACGCGCGGCACGTTCAGGGTGCTGGTAAGGGCAATCGGCGTCTCGATGTTGCCCAGCTCGCGCACCTGCTCAAAGCCGGCCACCTTACCAAAGCCGTTAATGGTGTGAACGGCCGTAACCACCTTCTCCTCATACAAATTGCCCTGGTGCGGCAAAATCACGGTCACCCCCGTACGGAATGGACCGCTGCCCGTCCAGGCACCTTCCCCCTCGATCAGCGTAAAGTGCCCTACCGCCACGCCGGCCACGTCGGTAATGCAGTTTTGGGGACCAGGGGGGAATTGACTCTGGTAAATGTTTAGGTCGCGTATTCTGGGCATGGATTTCTCCTTTAGAAAAACGGAACACAGAGTTGCGCAAAGAAGTCCCAGAGCTTCACAGAGAAATAAGAGAGAAATCTGTGCAATCCGCGAAATCTGCGAAATCTGTGGATAAAAAATCACAAGGGCTTTAACTTGTTGGGACTCGCTTCGCGGATGAGGGCGCGGGCTAAAATGAGTGTCGGATCGATAAGGGGGAGCCCGGCGGCAGCTAATTCATTGTAGGCTAGGGGCAGCTCGGTGCAGCCCAGAATGATCGCTTCGGCTCCGGCAGCTTTGAGCGTGTTGGCACCCAGCAGCAAATTTTCGCTCGCCTGTCTGGTAACAACACCGCGCGCCTTGATACCGTAACTGGGGTCGTAAATGGCTGGATGGATTTTTTCGGTTTGCAAGGGGAATGGGGGGAGAACGGCCGTAAAACCCAAAGTCTCCAACACAGCAGCATACACACCAGCCCGGTACGTTCCCGTTGTGGACAGCACGCCAATTTGCTTCACGTGGGGCAGGCTGCTTTGCAAAAAACGGCCGACTTCTTCAATCATGTGCAAAAGCACAATATCACAGTTTGCCGCTGCCAGTTCCGCCCGAATCTGGTTAAAGATGCGCGGCGCGTGGGCGGTGTTGCAGGGGATGCCCACCACCTCAGCCCCCATTTGGGCCAGCTGCTGCACCTGTGCTGCCAGGGCCACCGCTGGATTTTCGTCCACCTGCCCCAGCAAAAACTCCGTGCGGTCCACAATCTGATCCGGCTGCGACCAGTTCAGCACCGTCAGGTGGTCCTGATCTTTCTCAGCCACCGTTTGTGCTGCAATTTTGCCCAGCAAATCGATCCCGGCAAAAGGCCCTACGCCGCCCACGACGCCAATCCATTTTTCCATGCTGCCTCGTATATTCAAGTCCTGACAGGTTTACGATCGCTCTTGATTTCCAGGAACCTTCGAATACAAAAAAAGCGTGACGGGAAACGTATTTGTAAACCTGTCAGGACTCCGCAGTCAGGGCGTGGTGGTGACATTCGGCCGTTAATCAAACATCATCGGGTAAGTTCTCAACGGCCTCCACTAAATCAGCCAGCCGATCACGGCGTCGCATAAATTCTATGATTTCATACCGCTTATCATTGCCCGTAACGTCTTCATAATGGATACCCAAATGAAGACACAATGTACGCAGCGAATTCTCGTTCAGTTGGGCTAATTTCTGCCTTGTTCTTTCAAGGTCAACAGATTTGGGCATTCCCACAGCGGTGGCAGGTCCGTCTTGGGGAGAAAGTAAATCATGCCAGGGAATCCCCGGTCGCTGCTCATGGCAAAGCGAAACAAGCTCTTCCAATCTGTTTCGCCGTGCCAAATACAATACCAGCTCTCTGGCGCCACCACCTTGTTCCCAGAACGGCAGGCGTTTGTAATCCACATCAAGCTTTTGGCAAAATTGGCGAATTTTCTCTTCGTCAAAACTGTCATACAGTTCTTGTTTGAACGCCGCCAGGTTTTCGAGCGGATACGGTTCCTTGAATGTGTCTTCAGAATACCAATCGTAGTTCGGGCGAAGCCTTGAACAAAGTTGCCGGAGCTCATCAACGCGGCGTTTTTTTGTGAGAAAAACCAGCAATTCCCTATTTTTTGCGTTATCCGGCCCAGCAAGATCTTCATAATCAATGCCCAATTCCAAACAAAGATCGCGAAATTCATTCTTGTTGAAACAATACTTCATTCGTTGAGACAAAAAGCGCAGATCAGCAAGCTTCGTTCGCACCGGTTCGCCGCTCCAATCAAGTTCAGGATGCAGCTTGGAACAAGACTCAACCAATTGGTTAAGTGTGCGAGGTGGTTCGTTAAAAAGTGCTACAAGGCTGCTGATTTTGGCTTTTTTCGTATCCCCTTGAAGCGTCTCAAAAGGGATTCCCAAATCAAAGCAAAGAACCCTGAGCTCATTGAGGGAAAGCTGCGATTCTAAAACGGCCGTCACCCGTTCCATTTCGGTAACTTTCATATTTTTTGCTGACGAACTTTCTCGCGCCGCATGGGTTGTGTCAAGCAAAGGGGATTTAGGATTTTCGGTCGGTTTGACTTGTGAGGCAGGTGATGTCGGTAGTTCTTGCTTCTTGTCTGGTGAACGCTCGCCCTGAAATAATTTCTTCAAAAAAGAAAACATGCATACCTCTTTCACCCAAAAGTGCCAGTTGCTACAACCAAACTCAAAACAAGGGGTAAGATGGAAATTGAAGACATTTTATTTTGATCTCCAATCTCCAATCTCTATTCCCTGGTTTTAGGCCAAACGGTTGATGTTGTTCAACTCTTCAAACGCGCGCTTCAGACGGGCACGGAACGAATCTTCGGCCGCACGCAGCCATTTGCGCGGATCGTAATATTTCTTGTTGGGCACATCGTCCCCATCCGGGTTGCCTATCTGGCCTTGCAAATAGTCATGGTGTTTTTGGTCGTAATGACGTATGCCATCCCAGAAGGCCCATTGCAGGTCGGTGTCGATGTTCATCTTAATCGCCCCGTAGGAAATCGCTTCGGCAATTTCTTCTGGGCTGGAGCCGGAGCCACCGTGGAAGACAAAGTCGATTGGTTTTTCTTTGGTGCCAAACTTCTCCTGCACATACACCTGGGAGTTGTGCAAAATAATCGGCCGCAGCTGGACGTTGCCCGGCTTGTAGACACCGTGCACGTTGCCAAAGGCAGCGGCGATGGTGAATTTGTCGCTCACCTTCATGAGCTGTTCGTAAGCATAGGCCACTTCTTCCGGCTGGGTGTAGAGGCGCGCGCTGTCTACGTCGGTATTATCCACGCCGTCTTCCTCGCCCCCGGTGATGCCCAGCTCAATTTCCAGCGTCATGCCCATTTTGCTCATGCGCTCCAGGTAACGCTGGCAAATCTCGATGTTTTCCTCAATGGGCTCTTCGGACAGGTCCAGCATGTGGGAACTGTAGAGCGGGATACCGTGCACCTTGTAGAATTCCTCCCCGGCGTCCAACATGCCATCGACCCAGGGCAGCAGCTTTTTAGCGGCATGGTCAGTGTGCAAAATGACGCGCGTGCCATAGAGGGCGGCCACCTGGTGTACATGATGTGCTCCGGAGACTGCGCCGGCAACGGCCGCTTTCTGGCCGTCGTTATTCATCCCCTTGCCGGCAAAAAAGTGAGCACCACCGTTGGAAAACTGCAAAATGACGGGAGAATTTAGATCGCGGGCTGTTTCCAGCACAGCATTGACGCTGTTACTGCCCACCACGTTAGCTGCGGGCAGCGCATACTGGTTGGCTTTGGCATGAGCAAAAACTTCTTGAACCTGATCGCCCGTAACAACACCGGCGGGCAAATGGCTTAATCCTGACATAAAACACTCTCCTATAGAAAATTTAACGCAGAGACGCGGAGGCGCAGAGAAAAACTGCTTCACTGCTGATCTATTCGCGTCCTAATTTCATTTGTGGTGGTAAACCACAGGTATGAAAACTGTTCAAAGAAATAAGTGACTTGAAGGTCTCTACAAGTATGCAGAGGTTTGGCTTAAAATGCCACAAATTTTCAGCAGGGCGTAATCGCTCACGTAAGGAATAATCGGTAACGTTTACCCACGTTTAGGAAACCAATAAAGCCAGCGAGTAGTAAGATGACAAACGAGATGGAAACGGCCGAATTACAACTCAAGCCGCGCGCTGTCATAAAACAACGCCAACAGCGGCAGCAAAACAGGAGCGTTATGTATCAGCGAATTGTTGTTAAGCTGGGAACCAGCGTTTTGACGGGCGGCTCACCTCAGCTCGATCATCCCCATATGGTGGAACTGGTGCGTCAATGCGCTGAACTATACCGTCAAGGCAAAGACATTGTCATTTGTACCTCTGGCGCCATTGCCGTGGGGCGGCACCGGCTGGGTTTCCCCAATATCCCCAACACCGTCACCAACAAGCAGATGTTTGCCGCCGTGGGTCAAAGCCGCCTGATGCAGATGTGGGAACGGTATTTTGAGATTTACGGCATTCACGTGGGCCAAATTTTGCTAACGCGGGCCGACGTGACCAACCGGCGACGATACTTGAATGCCCGCGACACACTGCATACGCTGTTGGACAACCGCATTGTGCCCGTCATCAACGAAAATGACGCCGTGGCCACCGAAGAGATCAAGGTAGGCGACAACGACAATCTCTCCGCGCTGGTTTCTACCCTGGCCGAAGCAGATTTGCTGCTGCTGCTCACCGACCAGCCTGGCCTGTTTACGGCCGATCCCCGCACCAACCCCGATGCCCAGCTTATCCCCGAAGTGAACAAGATTGACGAGGCAGTCAAAGCATTGGCCGGGGGCAGCGTCAGCGGCCTGGGCGTGGGCGGCATGGCTACCAAATTGCAGGCGGCCGACGTGGCCCGCCGCGCCGGGGCCGACGTGGTGATTGCTGCCGGCAGCGCACCAAGCGTTATTACACGCATTGCCAGTGGCGAATCAGTTGGTACCCGCTTTCCGGCTCTAGAAAACCCGCTGGAAAACCGCAAGCGCTGGATTTTTGCCGGGCGCAAGCCAAAAGGATGTGTGGTGATTGATGAAGGCGCAGCGCAGGCATTGTTGGAAAACGGCCGTTCCCTCCTTCCCGCCGGTATCACTGCCGTTACCGGCACGTTTTACCGCGGGGACACCATTTGCATCGAGGGGCCGGATAAGCAAGAATTGGCCCGGGGCATCGTCCGCTACTCCAGCGGCGATCTGCACCAAATTGCCGGGCTGCACTCTGACCAGATTGAAGCCCGCCTGGGTTACGCTTACGGTCCGGTGGTTGTTCATCGGAACGATTTGATATTGTTATAACATTTAGCCACAGAGGCTTTAGAGTTTTTCCTCTTTTCCCTCTGTGTCCTCTGTGGAAAATTTGGAGAATAAGATGACTGATTTAGTAGCGATGGGGAAAGCGGCCAAGGCGGCAGGGCGCGTATTGGCCACGTTGACGACGGATGAAAAAAACCGGGCCCTGCTGGCGATTGCCGATGAGCTGGAAGCACAAACGGACACGGTGCTGGCTCAAAATGCGCTGGATATTGAAGACGGCCGTAAAAAAGGCCTCAGCGAAGGGTTGCTGGACCGTCTGCTGCTGACCGAAAAACGCATGGCCGGTCTGGCCGCCGACACGCGTAACGTGGTCGGTTTGCCCGACCCGGTGGGCAGTGAATTTGACAGCCGGATGCTGCCCAACGGCCTGCGCCTGAGCCGCCGCCGCATTCCGGTTGGTGTCCTGGGCGTCATTTACGAAGCGCGGCCCAACGTCACCATCGACATCGCTACGCTCTGCCTGAAAACAGGCAACGCCGCCATCATGCGCGGTGGCAGCGAGACGCTGCGCAGCAACTTGGCCCTGGTCAACGTGATTCAAGCTGCGTTGGAGAAAGTAGGCTTGCCGCAAACGGCCGTGCAGTACATCGACAATCCCGACCGCGCCCTGGTGGCCGAAATGATGCGGCTGGATAAATTCATCGACATGCTCATTCCCCGCGGCGGGGCCGGGCTGCACCGCCTCTGCCGCGAACAGGCCACCATTCCGGTCATCACCGGCGGCATTGGCATTTGCCACGTTTTTGTGGACGAGAGCGCCGATCAAGAAAGCGCTGTAGATATCATCGAGAATGCCAAAGTGCAGCGCCCCAGCGTGTGCAACGCGCTGGACACCGTTCTGGTCCATCCGGCCATCGCCGAGGAGTTTTTGCCCAAGATGGCGGCGCGCATGGCGCAAAACAAGGTGGAGCTGCGGCCCGCGGGCCGCGCCCTGGAAATTTTGAGCCAGAACGGGCACGGCGCCAAAGTGGTGCCCGCTGGGCCGGATGATTTCAGCACGGAGTGGATGAGCCTGATCCTGGGCGTAAAAATCATGGGGCTGGATGAGGCCATCGACCATATTGATGCCCACAGCATGGACCACAGCGACAGCATTTTGACGAACAACTGGCACAACGCCACCAAATTTGTCAACGAGGTGAACAGTTCGGCCGTATTCGTCAATGCCAGCACGCGCTTCAACGATGGCGGGCAGTTTGGCCTGGGAGCTGAGGTGGCCGTGAGCACGCAAAAGCTGCACGCTCGCGGTCCGATGGGGCTGGAAGAGCTAACGACGTACAAGTGGGTGTGTATTGGGGATGGGCATATACGGCCGTAAACCCTTAAAACTTTGTCGAAAAATAAAAGCGCATGGCGGAACTGCCGTGCGCTTTTTTGTTATTGGGAGGTGACGGGAGGGAAACGGCCGTCTAACGGTTTGTTCACTTGATCCGACACTTTTAGCCCGAACTCCACTTAGCTCGAAACCGATTTTTCAAAAAACGTGCCGCTTTCCTCCAGGCGTAGCCGGGTCACGTGCAACTCAGGTTAGGCGGATTTTTAGTGGATTTTTCTGATTGTACTTGGTTTTCATGCCAATTATTCCATTGTTCTTCTTCATGCTTAAATAGTTCTGAATCTATTTTTCGGGTTCTTATTTTTCTAACAATTTCTAATGGTTCATGAGCAAATATCCATCTAAAGGATCTTTCAGCAACCATTTTTTGAAGTAACCTGGTATCTTCAGTTGAGAATCTCACCTGATCAGGAAGATCAGCTCCAATTTCAGTAAACAACAAATGTCGAGGAGAGAGTGGCATAAACAAGTTGCCGCCTTTCTTTCCCCAACCGCCTTTAAAATCATAATTTCCTTTGTGGTAATAGTTTAGCTTAATAACAGGATGATCACTCGTAAACCACTGGAATCCACGCGCAGGGCGCACTATACACCATTTATGTTCTTTCAAGGCTTTGATCGTTTTAGTCAATACGAATCTTTGGCCTTGTAACCATAGTTTTCTTCCAGCAGTTATCTCTGCTTGAATATAACCCTGTCCATTTTCTGTTTCACTACCTTTCACAACATCAATTTCAAAAACCCCATCAAATAAACTAGATTCATCGTTCGATGAAACTTCTATGTTTTTCCTAAACTCTTCATCTTCAAGCTTGCGAACAGAATCATCTAAAGTTTTTTGCATAAGGTCAGGTAATGTTCGCTCCCACCTTTCAGTTGATTCCAAATAACTTAGAGGGGTTCTAACATCTTGAGCACCTAAAAAACATGCTAATCGTTCCCAATCTCGTCTTGAAAGAGGGTTGTCTTTTAGAACTTTTTTGATTGTTTCTTTTACTGGGTTTTCAAATTCAGCTGCAATCCATTTTTCAAACTTGTCAACTTCTTCTCCATTTTCGATTTCTGTATATAAATCTCGACGGAATGTAACTTTATCTATTGAGCGGGATTGCCATAATGGGACATTTTTGTGAGAAACCAATAACCTATACGCAGACACATGAAGCCCATCATTACTCCATTGCTTTAGATATATTTTCGGTACATAATGATTATCGTGGGTTACTTGTTTCATTTGCTTGCAAATTTGTATTACATTTATTCATCCGTCTAACGCCTGTTGGGCAGCATGCTCAATGTAAGATGAGCTAACCGTGTCAACCAATTCAATCATGCCACAATGTATTCGGGCGCTTATTTCTGCATATCTGGATAAATTCAGGTATGCGTTTTTGACGCTTTAATAAATCGATAAACTCTCTACACTTGTCTTTTCGAGCCGGACCAGGTAGGTCGTCGTAATCAACATCTAACTCGAAGCATAATTCTTTTAGCTCTTGTTCGTTAAAGTCTGAATTAACATTGTGAAGTAATTCAACCAGATAATTTTGGTCATATGGATTTGACGTGTCTTTGACAGATTTACTCCAATCTACAGTAAGCCAATAGGATCGTCCTGTAAGTCTTTTGTCAAGTGAATATTGTTCTTCCCAAGTCTCTGCCTGATCTATTCCGAAAGCCGTTATGTGAACGATATAATTATCGGGATGAGGTTGATATTTGGGGTTCTCATCCAGTACCACCCAGTTCTTTTGAATAAAATAGTCTACCGTTTTCGCCTTTTCACTTCTGCCATAACTACTGTCGTTGCCATGATTGAATATAACATCCATGGAAACAGGATGGCGTACGTCTCCTCCTGAGAGAACGTATATGAGGTACAGATCGGTGATTCTTATTCGTTTTCTGCTGTTTCGCACTTCGAATTCCATATTTAAATATCTGTCCCTTCATTTTACTTTACTGCCCAACTAAGTAATTATGCCGAACACCATTGGGCATATCCCCCTGAAATTCGGGATATGTGAAACGTATTTCGGCATATCATCCTCCAATTGAATAAATCCACAAATAAGATTCGGCATGTCTTGAAAATGGGTGTGATGGGTTAAATAACTGACAGCATATCTCTCCTCAACAGCATAAAATACCAAATGGACGTTCATGCATGCGCCACTGATTGCTGGCAGTATAAATCAATCTTGCCTGTTTCTCAAGCGTTAAAAAAGGTGGGTATTGACCGGAGTACGGCTGAGGGGAAACGGCCACTTGTTAGCCGTAACATGGTCATTCCGTAGCCATGAAGCGTCTCACAATTTCAGTGACTTCATCAGGGCGTTCCATTGGGGCATTGTGCCCGGCACACTCAATAATCTCAAGCTGCGCGTTTGGTATCCGATCCGCAAGGATGACTTGATGTTCTGGGGGAAATTGAAAGTCATCTCGCCCGGCCAGGACGAGCGTTGGCACTTCGATCTCGTTCAGTCTCTCCATGACTGTCCAACCTTTGAGCAGCTGGCTGAAACCGAAGATGAGCGCTTCGGGCTGCATTTTTACCCGGAAGCCTGAACTTACGCCACGGACATACCGCAAAAAGCTGGAGTTATAGTAGTAGGCTCTGCCAAACTTCAACATGGCAGGTAGAACCTCATTGGGTTCCAATTGACCGTTAAAAAAACGGCGTGCCGCTTGCTCGGCCGCAGCATTGTAGCCTCGTTTGGCCAGAACATTCGGGGCATTATGCTGCACCCACCAGGCATCGCCACAGGTATCCAGCAACAACAGATGTGAGAGATTTTGTGGATAACGGAGAGCATACTCTAAGGCCACCATCCCACCGAAGGAATGGCCAAGAACCGCCCACTTATCGAAGCCGAGCGTCTGACGAAGCGCCTCCGCATCCGCCGTCAGGTTTTCCCAGGTCATTGTGGTCACATCAGCACCAAGCGAACGGCCGTTACAGCGATGGTCATAGAAAATCAGGCTGAATTGATCGGCACACCTCTGTAAAGGCAGCATCGTTGAGTGATCGGCACCAGGGCCGCCGTGCATGATCAGGAGCGGATATCCTTCGCCGATAACCTTCATAAAAAGAGACACATCCCGAATTTGAACTGTCGTCATTGATCACTCCCCCAAAAAACGCTCGGCTGAGGTTGAACGGCTAACATTCTTGAACCGTTTGCGTCTCACTTAAGCCACTACCACTTTCCACCAATTCTTTAAAACGCTGAATAAATCGAGCAGCCGGTGCCCCATCTGTAAGGTCATGATCAAAACTGATGGTGAGGCAGAGGTGCTCCCTGTTTTCCAAATGGTTGTTAACAACATATGGCCGATCAACAATGCCACCAACCGTGACATTGAGACTGTGGCGGACCATCGGAATGCCCCAACCCGCCCCACTGCCAAACATACCAAGAGAGGTGATCAAGACGGTGCCAGCTATTGCTTTCATTTGGTGGGGCGCTCTACCCAGAAGTCGAAAGAAAAAGCGACGGATAAAGCCGGGGACCGCTGCAATCCATTGATTACCTTGCACCGCTTCCACTTTATTGGTTTGGGCCTGCCTGATTTCCTGATGAATCTCTCTGACGGATTTCTGATTTGCAGCCCGGATAACCTTGAAAATGACGTTTTTCTGTCCTCCCACTGTCCGCTCAACGGCCGTAGCAATATCCACATCTTCAAAGATAATCAGTCGATTGCGCCAATCACGGTACGCCTGTATTTTCAAGTTCGTTTTTACTGCTTGAGCACAGCAGTAAATGACAAAGCCTGTAAAAGATAGGGACTCGCCGGTTTGTTCCTTTATCTCCTGAAGGCATTGGCGCGGCCTGGTTACGTCTACTTCGATTAGGCCATGAATCATATGCCTGCGGCTGGCTGCGTCTAGCACGTCGGTCATAATCTGCCGACTAGATGAAAATGATTTCTCGGTGTAGGTGCTATCGCTCATAGATTTGATTCACCTCTGGGAGACATGTTTATTGAATGTCTGAAAATCTGCCAAGGTTCTTGTAAGGATATGGCAGGCAATTTAATTTGTACAGATTGCCGGCTATTTGATAAGTAATACCTTTAGGGTTAGTGGAATTGCCAACCTACAAGTGGGTAGTGGGTGTGGGGATGGGCATATACGGCCGTAAACCCAATTTAGAGATAAAAAAAGCGTACGGCCGTTTGGTCGTGCGCTTTTTATTTGCAGATGGCGTCACAATTTCAAGCGACGATTATGAAACTAGCCAAATACCGCTCGCAAGCCCCAAGACGCAGTTGGTACGACCGCTGATGAATGCGTTTCACCCTCAAAAATCTTGAGACTCATATCCAATCCTGCGTACTCGCGGCTCTTGAGGATGGCGTGAAACCTAAAAAGCGTTGAGACATTTCTATTGATAATTACATCTTCGTCCAAAGAGCCTACACCCAGAAAAAGCTTCACCGGCAAATCTGATTGTTCGGCTGCGTATTGCTCTTCGTATTGAAAACACAGTCCATTATCCCAACCCAAGTCTGGCGCACTTAAGATGTAACGGTTAAAAGTGTCAGGTTTGTTGAACAGCGTATAGAGACCGAAGGTCCCCCCATAGGACCACCCGAAAAATGCTCGATTGTTTGGTTGGGTGCGATATTGGTCATTGATGAACGGAAAAAGTTCATTACGTATAAAAGATAAAAATTGGCGTCCACCTCCAGACTCTATTGACATTTCATATGCTTCTTTGACAATCTTTTCATCTTCCTTGTTTTTCGTTGGCAGGAAATCTCGGGCCCTAACTCGGAAGATTTCTGCCGAATTATTGGTCGGATAACCGATGCCAACGATTATCATTGGCGGAATTGAGAGGCTGTGTAGGCGTAGAAAACTACTGAACAACCAATTGGCATCAGTAACATAAAGGACTGGATATCTAGCTTCCGACCCAGCATAACCCGACGGAAAAGAAACGAATACTTTATACTCTTGGTCCACAGTGGCGGAATGAAGCAGACGAACTTCGGTACCGGGCAGAGTTACAGGGGGATGGGAATTGGGCATAAGAAATCTCTCTTTCCACACGATTCTACTTGCTGCTCTCTAACTTGTGGGCCTCAACCATTTCTGCCATGCTATTGAAGCGAAAATCATACCGGGGCATGTCGCCGGGCGTCATGGTGGCGCCAAAACCTTCCTGCCTATGCCGGCGATAGATCCAGCAGGAACTTAGCTCGTGGCGGTTGGCCGGTGCGTGGTCGTGAAACAGGCTTTCGGCCGTGTGCAAAATATCTGATTTTTCATAGCCAAGCCCTTTAAGCATTGTAAGCATGTATTCAAAATTAGCCGCGGCCGGTTTGTAGCTGCCAATATCTTCGGCCGTGTAGATAGCATCGAACGCCACGCCCAGCTTTTCATTGCTGGCGGCAAAACTTTCATTATCTACGTTGGATAGAATCACCAGTTTGTAATGCTGCTTGAGGTAGCGGAGCGCCTCGACTGAGTCGGGGAAAGCAGGCCAGTTTTGGATGGAACGGCCGTACGCCACACATTCATCCCAGCCAACAGAGACGCCCCATTCTTCAGCCAGTCGCCGGTAAACAGTTGCCAACAATTCCTGGTAACGCCTGGTTGGTGTTTGTACCTGCTGGCTCGACTCAAAACGTGCATGAGCCTCAAGAATCTCATTGCGCGTCAGTTTGCGGTCAAGCCGTTCTGTCAGCGGAGCCAGCCCGGCCACCATGCCGCTCTCCCAATCAATAAGCGTGCCGTAACAATCGAATGTCAACATTTTAAAGTCAGTCAGTTGCATAAGCTGTGATTTCCTAATTCGTAGCTATCCGCTTTTTCCCAAAAGCCAGTCGTTCCTATCACTGATATTTGCTGCCATGTTTTCGACAAAGTTTGGCCTGCATCCAAACCAACTATAGTGGGAAAATATATTAAGTCCATAATTCACGCTTTCATTACGCCAATCGTTTAAACCGATACCTTCATCCCATTGAGTTTAGGGCGCGAACCCCGTACATTTGCAGTAGGTTTTGGGGGGAGAATGAGCTAGAAGAAAGTAAGCAATAAAATAACAAAGCGCGGTCATTGATGAAAACTCTTTTTTCTGGCATTGGTTCAAAAATTGTATTTCCGTATCTGCTACTTACCTTAATTGTAGCTGGTATTGGCGCTTATATTGTGGTCAGCCTGGTCACGGGCACGCTGCATGAGCGCTTCAATAACCAGCTGCTGGATTCGGGACGGGTCGTGGCGGAAAGTATGGTAGGGTATGAAGAAGATCGCCTGGCTGTTTTGCGCCAGGTTGCCCTGACCGAAGGCGTGCCAGAAAGTGTCGCCAATCGGGATGTGCCGCAGCTCCAGCTATTAATTCCCCAAATTATCGCCAACAGCCCCACCGATGCCGTTGTGCTATTGGATAGAAACGGCCGTACCCAATTTGCCTGGGATCGCTCAACTGAAACAGCACCGGGAGCCACCTACGCCAACCTGAATCTCTCCCAGATTGAAGATGTACAGTTTGTTTTGTCCGGAAATGTCGATGCGTATGGTGACAAACGTGCCATTTTGGTAGACACGCCAGCGGGCCACATGCTGTTTACCGTTGGCCCTATTTTGCTGGATGATGAGGTAGTAGGTGCGGCAATGGTAGGCACGGCCGTACGCAAAATGGTGGTTGGCCTCACCGAAAATGCCGTGGCCCGCGTCACGCTCTATGATCAAAGTGGGCAGGTGATTGACACCACCTTGGGCAACGGCCGAGAAAATATTGCCGATTTGCTGCAAGTACCGGGGGAACAATATACGATCGTCTTAAATCTGCTGGCCGAATCACCCAGCCGCTACCAGGTCGTTGCCGAAACGGCCGAAACCAACGTGCCGCTGCGCCGCGTGGAAGTGCTCAACCAGGATTATCAGCTTGCCTTTGGCGACTGGCGCTTGCGCAATGAATCGTTTGGCCTGTTTAGCGTGGCCCTGCCCAGCAACTTCATCGTCAATGCCGCCGCTACCAGCCGCAATTTGTTGAACCTGGTCTTCACCATTGCCACCGTTTCCGTCATTATGATTGGTTTCCTGGTGGCTCGCAGCATTGCTCGCCCGCTAAACCGGCTGGTTGATGTCACCACCGACGTTACCGAAGGCAACTTAAACCAGCGCACCGGCATCCTGCGCAATGACGAGATTGGCACCCTGGCGCTCTCCTTCGATACGATGACCGAACGACTGGATGAGCGCAATCGCCAGCTGGTCGCCCAAAAGAGCGAATTAGCCGCCATCCTTAACTCCATTGCCGATGGCGTGATCGTTCTGGACAATGAGAAAAACATCGTTAATTCCAATCCAGCCGCGCAAACAATGATCAGCGACATTACCGGTGAATTTTCCTCCGCATCTTTACAGAGGCTCCTGGCCGCTGCCGCTACAGAAACACTTGTGGAAGGGGGCGAACATACAAAACGGTACGATATGAACGGCCGTGTCCTCAGCGCCTCCTCTGCCCCGGTAAAAACCCCCGAAGGCAGCCTCATCGGCACCGTCATGGTTTTGCGCGACATCACCCGTGCCGCCGAAGCCGAACATTTAAAAGATGACTTCATCACCAGCATGTCTCACGAGCTGCGCACCCCACTTACCATCGTTAAGCTGTACACGGATTTGTTGAAGCGTTCGGCCAATGGCTCGCTGCAAAAGGATCAGGTCACTTATTTAGAAAAAATCGCCAAAGGCAGCAGCGAACTGGAAGAACATATCCAGAAGATGATCAGCATTTCAGAAATCCAGGCCGGCAACCTGCACCTGAAACAGGCTGAAACCTCGTTCACCGCCCTAATTCGTGAATTGGCCGAAAAATGGCAGCCCCAAATTGAAGCCAAAGGAATATTTTTTGCGGTACAGCTGCCCGAGAGTCCGCTTCCGGTTTTGGCCGACACCAGCCGTCTCCAGTGGGCCATTGACAACCTGCTGGAAAACGCACTTACCTACACGGCCGAAAAAGGAACGATACAACTGACTGTACATCACAACAGCGAGCAGGTTCATCTGCGGGTAACCGACAGCGGCATTGGTATTGCTCACGCCGACCAGCCATTTATTTTTGAGCGCTTTTTCCGGGCCAAAAATGATATGAACTACAATGAACGCGGCATCGGCCTGGGCCTGTACATTGCCCGGGAAATTTTACAGCTGCATGGCGGGCGTTTAACTATGGAAAGTAAAGTGGGCGTTGGCAGCACCTTTACCTGCACATTGCCATTAGTTGGCGAAACGGCCGTTGTCAAGGAGCCGGTGTAAATAATGGGGCCTACTGTGGATGAGAGAGACGATCAGCGCCGCTGGCTGTGGCTGTTACCGCTGTTGGCACTTTTCATGAGTGTCTTTTGTGTTTATTCATCCACGTATCTAGCCTTGAGCATCTGGCCGACACAGATCACCGAAGCACAAATGCTGGCTGAAAACGAGGCAAATTACGGCCGTGATCAAACAGCCCGTCAATTTGCACCCGTCAGCGCGGCAATCATCCTCCAGGCCACCAACGACAGCCTGGGACTTTCGCTGACGCCCACCCCATTTACCTTGGATGCTGCCAATCCTCCCCTGCTGGAAAATCCGGTGCAAATCGCCGATGTTGTCGAGACAGCTACCAGGGATTTGCCAACGGCCGTTATCACCACAGCCACCCATACACCACGGCCAACGTCAGAACCCCATACGCCCACACCGTTCCCCACCGCAGAACCATCACCAACCGTAGCCGTGGCTACGGCCACCGCTGTACCAACTGACCTGCCGCCGCTGCCACCCGCAGCCGCACCCACAGCAACGGTTCTGCCGACGGCCACCTTCACTGCCACACCGCAACCAACCTGGACGCCACTACCGCCACCGCCACCACCGGCACCGGCGCAAGCAACAGCGACGCCAACGCCCATGCCATCCGCAACGGTACCACCGCCGCCACCAGCTTTTACGCCCACAGCACTGCCTTCCGTGCCGCCAACCGCAACCGCAACGGCCACGGCAACTCTGCTACCCACCAATACACCGACATCGACACCGACAGCAACGGCAACGGCAACGGCAACAGCCACGCCGACAGCCACGCCGACAGAAACGCCAACAACTGGCCCCCCGCCTTGCAGCGGCAACATACCCGGCGGAGAACCTAACATTGGCGATCCCAATGGCACCATTGCGCAAATTGGCTGCGGGCAAAACTTTATTGTTGATTTAGGCGCACCGAATGCCATCAATGTCACTGGCGGCGCTGATTCAGCCTTTGATCTTGTCTTTTATGAGTTGGAAAATCCAGCTAATATGGTAAATCTAGATTGGGTCATTGTGGAAATTGGGCGCAGCAACAGTGGTCCGTGGGTACAGGTCTTTTATTGGGGCGACGATATCCTTGATGGCAATACCAATATCGGGCAGGCTGGTTACGGTGCGGGCAGCGAACCAGACAATCATCCCATACCTTTTGCTGACCTGTACGGTGGCAATTCACCCGGCGTGGCCATTGACGTTGACGCCTTTGCGCCAACCGGCAATTATCGCTGGGTGCGCATCACCGCCCCACTTGGCGGGGCAAATGATGCGGCAGAGGTGGATGCGATCAAATCACTGCCGTAAGCTTGCGGCTCAAGCTGTTTTACCATCAGAGCCACAGCGAAAGGCGTGCCGTCGGGCAAAATTTCCTCATACCGTTCTTGCACCACAAAACCAAAGGCAGCATACAGCGGCTCGCCGGTGAGCGTGGCCATTAGTTCCAGGCGTTTAAAGCCTGCTTGCCGCGCGGCCGTTTCAGAAACGGTTAGCAAGGCCCGACCAATGCCCTGGCGAGAAAATTGAGGATGCACAAACATGGCGCGGATTTTAGCCGCGTCAAATAGGGGATTAAGCGGTGTTTCACCCTCTGGTGCCAGTTCGCCGTTGTGCAGCGCTCTGTGCCTGCTCCAGCCACCACTACCCAGAATACGGCCGTTCATCTCCGCCACAAAATAAGTACCATCCTCAATAAGCTGGGCATCCACCCCATAGCCGTATTTCAAGACGCTGTCGATCTGGGCCTGAGTGTAATCGGCGGCGTTAAGCTGCTGTGCCGCTTCCGCAATGATCTGGTTCAGGGCGGGGATGTCGGCCAAATTGGCGCGACGAATACGATAAGGAATCATGGGCTAACCTCCTTGGCTAACGTTTTGCAACAAAAGGAGGTTAATGGGAAACGGCCGTAATCACAGCCAGCAGAAGAAGGGTCCTCAGGGTGACGTTGGGGAGCAGCACACCCTATCCAAAGTAAGAAAAGAGAAGTTTATTCACTACCAACGCCAGTCTGGTTTTTAGTGGCTACCGCCTGTTCCCACAACAATATATTCGTACGGAACAGACGCCACCAGCCACACATTATTGGCCGTTTTATAAAACAGATAGCCGTCCTGGTACATTTGACGGGCAGCGATGGTTAAAACCACCGGTTGGCCATAGCGACTGCCCACATTCCTGGCCACCGCCTCTGATTCCGACAAATGCACATGGTGGCGCTTCATTTTTTGCAAACCTTCTGCCTGAATACTGGTCAAAAAGCGTACGGCCGTTCCGTGAAACAACTGCTCCGGCGGCTCAACCGGCACCAGGTCAAGATCTATTGTAATAGAATGTCCCTGTTTGGCTCTGATTTTACGGCCGTCTGCACTCAGGCTAAAGCGCTGCTTGTCATTGGTTTGCACAATCGTGGCGATGAGCGCTGGTGTCAATTCATACTGAGTTGTCTTGTTGATCAGCTCATCAATTGAGGCCCAGCCGTTGGCATCCAGCGTCAGCCCAATCGTTTCTGGCCTGTGCCGGAGAATAAAGCTCAAATATTTGGAGACTCGTTTGAGATTTATTGCCATGAACATACCTTCCATTTGCCGTTTCAAGCTTGCCACGACAGTATACAATTGACAGCAATGAAGACAACAGTGATTTGCAACGTTATGACTGGATGAGAACGGCCGTTTTCCCTCACCATTTCTTCTCAAACTGAGTAAAATAGCGCATGTTTACTCGGGCAAAAGGGTACGCAACTTCAACGATTCCCCAACGATTGACCCTATATTGTCACCTAAATTACAGTTTATGATACAATTGCACGCGCAATCACAAATTCACTCATGAAGGAGCATCTTAAATGGCAGAAATTGAGGCAATTGCCAACCGCATTGTGGAAAATGTAGAAAAAGTAATCGTCGGTAAACGTTCGGCCGTTCAGCTTACCGTGCTTGGTCTGCTGTGCCAGGGCCACATTCTTATTGAGGACGTACCCGGTGTTGGTAAAACCGTCCTGGCCAAGTCACTCTCCAAGTCGGTTGGCTGCAAATTTCAGCGTATTCAATTCACGCCAGACATGCTCCCTAGTGACGTCACTGGCGTTTCTGTTTTTAACCAGAAAAACCGCGAATTTGAGTTTCGTCCCGGTCCTATCCACGCCCAAATTGTGTTGGTAGATGAAATTAATCGGGCCACGCCCAAAACCCAGTCGGCCCTGCTGGAGGCGATGGAGGAAAAGCAGGTGACGGTTGATGGCACCACCTATCCCCTGGAACCCCCCTTTATGGTGTTGGCCACCCAAAACCCCATCGAATATGAAGGCACCTTCCCCCTGCCCGAAGCCCAACTAGACCGCTTTTTGCTGCGCATTCGCCTGGGCTATCCCAGTAAAGAGCATGAAATGGATATTTTGGACCGGCAGCAGTTTAAACATCCCATCGAGTCAATAGAACAAACGGTGACGGTAGAAGAGCTGTTGGAGGTGCAAACGGCCGTCAAAGAAATGTACATTGACAACCTGGTAAAAGAGTACATCGTTGAAGTTGTGCGGCGCACTCGTGAACATCCCGATGTCTACCTGGGTTCCAGTTCCCGTGGCGCGTTGGCTCTGTACCGCCTGAGCCAGGCCCGCGCCGCCATGTTTGGCCGCGACTATGTTTTGCCCGACGACGTGAAAGCATTGGCCGGTGCTGCGCTGGGACACCGCATTATTGTCGGTCCGGCGGCCCGCATTAAGGATATTGAGCCAGACACCATCGTTCAGGATATTTTAGACAGAGTGCCGGTGCCCGGCGCCCAGGTGAAAGCGCCAACATCCTAAAAATTAGAGGCCCACTATGATCAAATTCAGACAGCAAAGGCGAACGGCCGTTATTTTGCTGGCAATTGTGGCCTTGATTGGCGGCCTCATTACCGGGCGAGAAATCTTGTTTAACCTCGCTTACCTGCTGGGGCTGCTGCTCATCATCTCTTTTGCCTGGGCCTGGGCCAACATCAACTGGGTGCATCTCTCCCGCGTTACCCGCACCCGGCGCGCTCAGGTGGGACGGCCGTTAGAAGAGCGCTTCACCGTGCGTAATACCAGCCGCATTCCCAAACTTTGGCTGGAGGTGCGCGACTTTGCCACCTTGCCCAGCCATTTTTCCAGCCATGTGGTCAACGGCCTGGGTGGTAACGCCACCCACAGCTGGCGCGTAACCACCATTTGCCGCCAGCGTGGCCGCTATCAGCTTGGCCCTATTCGTCTCAAAACCAGCGATCCGTTTGGCCTGTTCCCCATGCAGCGCGATTTAGTGCCTACCACCAACGTCGTTATTTATCCGCTAACCTTTGAAATTCAACAATTTGCCCTGCCGCTGGGCGTGCTGCCCGGTGGCGATGCATTACGCCGCCGCACCCACTACGTGACCACCAATGCCTCCGGCGTGCGCGATTACGCGCCTGGCGACAGCTTCAGCCGCATCCATTGGCGCAGCACTGCCCGCCGCGACCGGCTCATCGTGAAAGAATTTGAGCTGGACCCGCTGGCCGACATCTGGATTGTGCCCGATATGGCCGTGTATGGGCACATCGCTCCCCGGCAAGACGCTTTTGCCCCCCAACCGGGCTACAGCAGCCTGCCTGAGTGGATGCGCTTGGAAGAATTTACCCTGCCCGCCACCACCGAAGAGTACACGGTGACGGTCGCTGCCTCCTTGGCTCAATATTTCCTGCGCCATGATCGGGCCGTGGGGATGTTGGGCTACGGCCAAACCAATGAAATCTTGCAGGCTGACCGGGGTGAGCGGCAGATGAACCGGGTGCTGGAAACGCTTTCCGTCCTGCGGGCGGAAGGGGAAGTGCCTATTCAAGACGTGCTTCATGCCGAATCGCATTTGTTCCCGCGGGGTACAACCATCATCGTGGTGACGCCCAGCACGCGGGAGAATTGGCCCACCGCTGCCCGGCAATTAGCCCGGCGCGGCCTGCGCGTGGTGACAGTGCTCATCAATCCGGAATCCTTTGGCGGCAGCCGCTCCACCGATACGGTGTACTCCATGCTGCAAGCCAGCGGCATGGTGGCTTATGTGGTCAACAACGGCGATGATTTAACGGCCGTTCTCAGCCACAGTAAAAAACGACCGGGAGAATTTACGATTAGTTAGTGCGCAATCCTGACAAGATGTCCGATGGTCAAAAACAGACCTTAACCATAGCCCTTATTTTCGGCATTGCCGTTGTACTGTGCGCTGGCCTCATAGCTGGCGCACTGTTTCTTTCTGGCGAAGTGCGGGAAGTGACCGATCCGGCACCATCCACCCCGGACCCTGACGATGGCGTTTTGATTACGGCCGTTCTGCCCAACAGCCCCGCCGCCCAGGCCAACCTACAACCAGGCCACATCATCTTAAGCCTGGACGACCAACCCATCACCTCCACAGATTTGCTCATGCTGCTGCTGGCCAACATGGAGGCCGGGACCGGATTCAGCTTGTTGGTGCGGGATGAAGCGGAAGAAGTGTGGCAAACAACGGCCGTTCGCGCCGCCGAGCCACCATATTTGGGCGTAGAAATTGTCGATCTTCCCCGGCAAACACCCAGTCCAACCACAGCCAGCGCCACGCCCACCGCGCCGCTGGTGACGCAGTTACCCACTATTTCCGGCATTGTGCCCGGCAGCCCGGCGGCAGAAATTGATGTACAGGTGGGGGATGTGATTACGGCCGTTGACGGCCAGGCAATCCTAAACGGCGAGGAGCTGCTCAACCAGATGGCGGCCAAAGCACCGGGGGAGACAATCACGCTGATGCTGCGGCGCGGGGAGGAGACTTTGGTGAGAACGGCCGTCCTCGCCCCCACCCCGACAACCCCCAACGAAGCTTCCTGGGCATTGAGTTCCAGCCTTAAATTGTACATATGCAATTAAATCGGTCGTTATGCTGGTTTTTTCTTTGCTTTTTTGGGATGCTCCTTTTGGAAGTCGCCTGTCAAACAACAATTGTTCTTACACCAACTGCCGTTCCTCTCTTATCTGCGGCCACAAACCAACCTCTTTCGGCTACGGCCGTTCCCCCCACCACAACAACCGCTAATTCCACTCCCGCAGCCACAACACCATCCCCAGCTACGGCCGTTCCACCCACCACCACCGCCACACCAGAACCAAGCGCCACGATACGGCCGTATCCCACCCTCGACTTCACAGTGGCCACACCGGCAACGGCCGTGCCCTCACCCGTGCCACCCTTCCCCAAGCCAGACTACATCACCAACATCGTTCTGTTGGGCAATGATGTGAAATATGCCCAGGGCGGCCGGACCGACAGTATTATCATTGTTTCGCTCAATAGGCAGACGAAAACGGCCGTGCTGCTCACCCTGCCCCGCGATCTCTACGTCGTCATTCCCGGCTGGAAGATGACGCGTATTAACCTGGCCCTGCCCCATGGCCACGGCGTCAATTACCCCGGCGGGGGCGGCGGCCTCATCAAAGACACTATCGAGTACAATCTGGGCATCCCCATTGACTACTACGCCCGCATCGGCTTCGATGGCTTCCAGCAGGTGGTGGACGCTCTGGGCAGCGTAGAAATTGTCAACAACTGCCCCCTCACCGACTGGCGGCTCATCGAGCCTGATCTCGATCCAGAAGTGGAGGAAAATTGGGGGGAGTTCACTCTGGAACCGGGCGTGCACGAAATGGACGGCGATCTGGCACTGTGGTACGTGCGCTCACGCCGCACCACCAATGATTTTGAGCGCGGCCAGCGGCAGCAGCAGCTTTTACGCGCCATGTTTGATAAGGGACTCAGCCTCGATTTGCTGCCGGAACTGCCCCAACTTTGGCAAACCTACCAGCAAACAATTGAAACAGACATGAACCTGCCCCTGCTGCTGGAACTGGCGGCCCTGGCCCCGGCGGTGCAGGAAAACGGCATTCAGCATCTGGCGCTGGCGGGAAATAGTGTGCGGGCCTGGCGTGAACCGGGGAGCGGGGCGGCCGTTCAACTTTTGCAGTGGTCAGAGGCAGCATCCACATTGGCACGAGTCATGCAGCCGCCAGTCCTCAACCGGGCCAACCGGCCCCCGCTGATGGTGGAAGTGGTCACGGACGACTTCATCATGTACCGGCAAATGGCCCACAATCTGGCCTGGTACGGCTTTGTGCCCACTTGGCGCGAGCCAAACGAACCGCTGCCCGGTCGCACCCGCATCGAATATTTTGCGCCCAATTTCAAGGAGTCTTACGATTGGCTGCTAAGCTGGCTGTTCCACCGGCAGCCAGACGATATTTTGCTGAAACCAGAAACGTCAGAGCAAACCAGTTTCTACCGAGTCACTTTAGGTGCAGACGCCAACCCCTGCCTATCGCAGTTGGAGGCACCATTGGCACCAGAAGATTAGGAGATCACAAACTCAAGGGAGATAACAATGAGGACAAAACCGTTCGTTATCGGCGTTAGTGCAATTGCTGGCGGTGGCAAATCAACGCTCGTCAAAAGCTTGGTGCAGCAATTAGACAACGCCACCAGCATCCAGTTTGACCATTACGCCGATGACCAAACCTACCCGGCGGATATCGCCACCTGGTTAAAGAATGGGGCCGATTACAACGCCTTTAACACCCCCAAACTCGCGGCCGATTTGCAGGCATTATGCCAGGGCGAGCCAATCATCTCGCCCCAAGATGGCGCAACGATCGCCCCTGCTTCCCTTATCGTTTTTGAGGCACCGCTGGGTTATGCCCACAAAGCAACAGGGCAATTTATAGATTTTCTCGTTTTTGTGGATACGCCGCTCGAAGTGGGTCTGGCCCGTATGGTGCTGCGCTGGTTTGCCGATGATGAGGATTCAGCCAACCAAGCCAAAATTGTGGAATCGTATCTGCATGGCTATTTGGCCATGTTTCGTGACCTCTACCTCACTATGGCCACGAAGGTCAAACCCGTCAGCGATTTGGTGCTGGATGGCCTATTATCCCCCGAACTGCTTACAGAAAAGGTGATGGCCGCTTTGCCGCCAGATAAGGTTGAGAAACGGCCGTCTCACATCAACGAGCAGGTACAAAAGTAGTTGGATTGATCGCATCAAACCCCACCTTCTGCTCGTAATCCTGAATGCGACCAAACAGCTTTTTCACCTTCTTCTCCACCCCGTCCACATCGAGCAGGTCAAAAATAGCGGTTTCACGCATCACGCCGTCCATCGTGGGAACCTGGCGAATGCGGTGGATACCCCGGCGCAGCGCCGCCCGCCCCTGCACGCCCAGGTTCTTCAGAGCCACGTCCACCACATCTCTTAGATGCTCACGCGGACCGTAAACACCCGCCTTGGCCACAATTTCGGCAAAGCGATCATAGTTGGGAATGAGGTCGCCGGCAGGCATGGCAAAATATTGAATCACATCTTGCAGCGCCTCCAGCGAGCGTGCCGGATAGTAGTAAAGAAACAGCCGCGCCCCTTCTAGAAAAAAGTTGTAGTGCGCCGCTTCATCAATGGCGATGATCTGCGAAGCCTCGGCCAAAATTGGGTCCTCATCGTGAGCAAAATCGGGGTTGTCTGATTTGCCCTGGGCGATAAGGCCGGTGTTGAGGTAGTTAACCTGCGTGGCGCGCTCTTGAATAACGGTGTAAAAAATCATGTGTAGCGGGCTGTCCCAGGGCAGCTCCCACGCTTTCTCACGCAAGGTGTGCTTGTACTCTTCAATCCATTTTGGCGTGCGAAACCGGGAAAAGAGGAGCGCATTCTCCCACAGCTCGGCATGTTTTTCTTCTTCGGAACCCCAGCGGATGTGGAAATGGGAACGGCCGTGGCTGCGCCGAATCACCTGAAGCAGCGTCAGCACATAATCAGGCACGTACTGCTCCACGGCAAAAAAGCCTTCGATGATGTGGTTTAACTTTTCTGAATGGTCGGTGCGCAGTTTGCGCCAGTTGATATCCAGATCGGGGTTCCAGTTACGCGTCGCTTGCGAGCGAGAAACGTACCAACGGTACAATCCCAGGAAGGCCCGTTCAATCAGCAAATCTTTTTCCTGGTTACTCAGCAAGCCCGGCGCGGTCTGGGGACGCTGTTCATCCAGTTCTTCCAGGATTCCATCCTCTTTAATTCCCATGGTATTCTCCTTCTTGGGGTAAAACGGCCGCTTCCCACAGCCAACGCTACAATAGCGAAAACAGTGCTGTCAACCATTGAGCATAGCACAATTTAAGTACGAAACGAGGTGAAACGGCCGTTTCACCTCGTTCTTAATCAATTGATATACTATTTGCGGCTGAATCTGCGGACCCCTATAAAACCGTCAGCGGAATCGTTTCCACCGGTTCAGGTTGTTGGGGGATGGCATCAACGGCCGTTCCAGACAAACTCCAGGGACCGGCGTGCTCAATTTTTACCTGCACCAGTTCACCCTTTAATTTACGTGGATCATCAAAGAAGACGAGCTTGTTTTGTGGGGTACGGCCGCGCCAGTTGCCTTTGTGCTTGTCTTCCACCAGAACCTCGACCACCTCGCCCAACCAGCGATTGTTTCGTTCTTGCGAAACCTCTTTTTGCAGGTCCTCGATCAGGTGAAAGCGGCGGCGCTTTTCGGCGTCCGGCACGTCGTCGGCCATACGGCGGGCGCTGACCGTGCCAGGGCGCGGACTGTAGCGGGCCAGATGCACCTTGTCCAGCTTAAGATCGGCCAGCACGTCATAGGTGTCCTGGAACTGGGACTCGGTTTCGCCGGGGAAACCCACAATGATGTCACAGTGAACGGCCGCATCCGGCACAATCCGATGAATCCGCTCCACCAGCGCCCGATACTCCGCCTGGGTATAGCCGCGCTTCATGTTGGCCAACACCTCATCGTTGCCCGCCTGGATGGGCACTTCGATTTGAGGCATCACCTTGGGCAAGTCAGCCACGGCTTGCAAAATCTTGTCGGTCATGTAGCTGGGATGGCTGGTGAGGAAGCGAATGCGCTGCAAGCCGTCGATATCGTTGATAACACGCAGCAAATCGGCTAAATCTGGACCGTCAGCGGTGTCCCCACCGCCAACGTCGTAGCCGTAGCGATCCACAATTTGGCCCAGCAGCACGACTTCCTTGACGCCCTGAGCCACCAGGGAACGCACCTCGGCAGCAATCTCGCCAATGGGACGGCTGCGCTCAATGCCCCGCTTTTGCGGAATGATGCAGAAGGTGCAGGCGTGGGAGCAGCCATACACGATAGAAACGGGCGCAGAAACTAATTTGCCGCGTTGGTCAGCGGGCAAAATTACCTCGCCGTCCATCAGAGCATGGCGCTGCGTCGTTTCGGTTAGCTCAAGCTGAAGATCATCGCCCTGGCGCAGCAAAGAAATCAGCGGCTTGCCGTCGGTGGAAGGCTCCATGAACACATCCACAAAGGGGAAATGTTTAGCCAGATGTTCATTGCCGCGCACGCCAACCACGCAGCCCATGACGGCGATGGTTTTGTCTGGATTTTTTTCTTTTAACGGCCGTAAATTTTGCAGTTTACCATACGCCTTATCTTCCGACTGCTGCCGCACCGTGCACGTTTCCAGCACGATCACATCGGCATCCTCAGCGCGGCCGGTAGACGTGTAGCCCAGCTTCTCCAGCTCGGTAGCCACACGCCGGGCATCGGCGTAGTTCATCTGACAGCCTGTAATCCAGAAATGGTATTTTTTACTCATGTTGTTTTTGCCACAGAGAGCACAGAGGTAAAAGAGAGTTTTAATCCTTCGATTTCACTCAGGACAAGTCTCTAGTTTCCGGTCTCCAATCTCTTCTTCAAGATAGTTTGCCTACAAAAATCAGTTCAGTTAAACGAAAGGTGATTCTATCGTTGCTAATTTGGGGCGTCAAGAACTCGGCAACGGCCGTTGGTGCCTGGACCAACATCGCTTTAAGCCGGATGGTATCTTGCGCCGATACCTGCATTCGCGCCGCCCAGCTGCCGAATTCCATCTCTTTGCTGAGCAATTCCTGGTGCTGTACGGTGAAACCAGCTTGGCGAAAACCATGCTCCCATTCATTAACACTCCAACAACGGCCGTGGCTGGGATCGCGCAGTTTCTCGAAGGCGTTGACGTAGTTGCCCGCCTCGTCGATGAGCCGCGCTTTTTTGCCGCGTAGATGGGTGCCGGGCACGATGTTGTCCACGACGGCTAGCAACCCGCCAGGCTTCAGCACCCGCGCCGCTTCATTGATAAACTGCTGGATGTCTGGAAAATGGTGCGGCGCAATGCGGCAGGTGACCAAATCAAATGTGTTGGTCTCATAAGGCAGCTCTTCGGCATCGGCTGGCTCAAACCGCACGTTACTGAGTTCTTTTTCTGCCGCCAGCTCGGCCGCTACGGAAAGCATCTCCGGCGTGAGGTCGGTAGCAGTTACACGGGCAACATGCGGCGCGAAGGCAAAGGCAGTGTGTCCGGCAGCGGTGGCCACGTCTAACACGTGCCAATCGGGCTGTGGCTGCGTCAGCTCTACCAGCCGCTTCAGGCTGTACCCTTTGGCATGAACCGGGCTGGTGGCGTAAGCAGCCGCGTTGGCCCCAAATTGTTGTTGAACCTTTTGTTTACTCATCGCCCCATTATACCGCTATCTCAATCGGTAGACAGCGGATTAATCCAGGCGAGAGAAGTGCAGTTGCCTTCTTCATGCACAATCATCTGCTGGTAATCGTATGCGGGCGCGAGCAGACCAATAACGTTGCTGTCGCGGGTGAACGCCAGCCAGTTGCCATCCATCGACCAATCAAACGTAAAGGAGGGGAAGAAGATGTCAGTATTAACAAGAATCGTTTGCAGTTCGCCGCTTTCTAAATCGTAGAGGTGCAGGGCACCAAAGATATTGTTTTCGCCAACCAGGCTGGTGCTGTCTTGCTGAATGGTGCCGGTGGCGGCCAGGAAACGACCGTCTGGCGAGAAGCCCAACGAATGTTCACCGCGCGATAAATCAACCGGGAAAAGAGGCGTTATCTCCCTCGTCTGCCGGTTAATCTGGAACAGATAGCTGTCGTAAGACCGGGAGGTGGCCATAAGCACCAGCAGACTCTCATCGGTGGGGTGAGCAATCGCATATTTCATATTCAACGGGTTGCTGCCAATTCCTTCGGGGAGCGCTTCAGTGAGAACGGCCGTTGTCACCACCGTCTCCGATTCCAAATCATTTACCGAGGCCACAACCAACTCTTGCGACACGGGGCTGGTAGCATCGGGCACGTTGCGGATGTAGCCAAACTGCTCGTTGTTGATCCAAAACGGCGAGCCACCTTCGCCCACGGCCACCGCTTCAGCCGGAGCGGCCTGGGCATCGCGCAGCCAAAGGGCAGATACCTGGTTATTGCCGTCAGGGTTCAGGGTGATGACACGGCCGTCTACCATGTACTGGGCGCTTTCAAACAGGTTCATATCAGACAGCAGCATACGCTGGCCATTGGGCGACCAGTGCGGGGTTTGGGATAAGGAGGTGCTGTCACAGGTGCCCGCCAGGCAGCTTGCCATGTCTATGAGCTGAGGACTGGGCGCAGATTCAAATTCTTCGGTGCCAAAGTAGGAGAGGAGAAAACGGCCGTTCGGATCCATTTGCCCCAGTGATATTGAGTAAACATCATTCATGTTCATAAGCTCAACGCTGCGGCCGTTCTGCCACAAAAGCGTCTGCCAATACTGCTCTTCAGACACATCTACCAGCTGCAAAACGACGCCGTCATCTTGCGGCAATGGATTGAAGAAAGCGAGACCAGCGTAATCATATTCTTGCTCCCAGGTATCGCTACCCAATTTGTAACGGTAGATGAGGGTTTGCGGCATCTCCTCCCACGGTGGATTGTCCATGCAGCCCACCTGTAAATCCTGGGCCGGTAAAGAGATGGGTTGGCGAGAAACGGCCGCTGCTTCCGCCTGCGTCAAGGCATAAAACCACCAATCACGCGAAATTACATTAACCTGGTCAAATGAATTGTATTCCAGTTCATCAGTCAAACTAACCAACCAGGATTGATACACACGCGCGTCAATTATCTGGGCCATCAATTCCATTGCTGTAGCTCGGGGAACATACTGCTTCAGCAAAAAGTCGATAAAGCCGAAGAGTTGCCAGCTGCCTTCATCGTTCATAGAGGAAAAGTCGGTGCTGCTCCAGTAAGGGAACAACAGCTCAGTGTGAACGCCCGTGTTGGCCAGATCGCGCTGCGTTTGGGCGGTAACCGGCCAGTGAGCCAACCCCATTTCGCTCAATTGGAAGGTCATCAGCGCCTGGAACATCGGAGCACGGTTGCAGCACTCATATGCCAACGTGTGCCCAATAAGCGCCGAAATGATCTTCGATCCGTAGGCATAAAGCAAGGCCTCGTAACCGTCGTTGTTGATGGGCAGACCTACCAGAGTGGGCGTAGGCAGGTTAAGACGCAAATTGCCTTCGTACAGGTTGGCCGGATCGGTCGCTTCCAGCAAGCTTTCCGAATCGGTGTCGAAGCGAATGCGGATAGTAGGCGAGCAATCCATCTCTGGCAGCGTGGCGCAGGCCTCTGCCAGCAGCGTGCTCAAATCGTCGGCGAGCTGCACCATCACCTCTCCATCGCGCTCGGGATAAACGTAGGTGACGTTGTCTTGCTCCACGGTTTGCCATTCCCCCCAAAACCCTTCCAATGGGGGAGAAAACAACCAGCGCGTCTCGCCCCGACGGTAAACGGCCGTTTGCTGCAAGGTCACCGTTTCCAAACCATCCTCAGTAAAAGCCAAAAAGTCACGCGCATAGCTCAGTTCGGCTCCGTTCAAATCAGGGTCGAGCTGAAGGTCGATAAATCGCTCATCTTCACGGAACAGCGGCTCGTAAGCCATCTCGGCATCCGCCAGCGATAAACCAAAAATTGGGTTTTCGTAAAACAGGCCCGCGGTAATTAAATCAGATTGCACCTGGCTCCAGCCCATGTCGCGCCCGGAAAGGACCGCTTTGCCCAGATCGGCATCTTGATCGGCGGCGGCACGGCTGAGCAAATTGTGGGTGGCAAAAATATCAGACTCCACGCTGGAGGTGGCATCATCCAGCCGTTTGTTCACCTGCTGGTAAATGACAATTCCTACCACCGAAATCAGAACCACGATGATTAATATTGTGCGCCATGGGGGTTTGGGCTGAACGGCCGTTACCGGTTTTTCCTGCCACGATTTATCATCCCACTCATTGTCTTCATCAGTCTGCCAATCAAACGACATAAGAATCCTCTTCACACGTGCTGGCTAAAACGAATAAGAATCGTACTCGGTTACCATACCACCCAAGTATGAAACTGACCCGACGGAATTGCCACGTTTCAACAACTATCGAAGAAGATTCACAGGAAAAGCTAAAGAAAAAGAGGCATGCAGCGTGATGCATGAAGCGTTATTTATTTTGGGTCACGCATCATTGTTTATCCAGCTGCCAGATTGCCACGCCGCCTAGCAGCAGCACGGTAGCAAAAATGAGATACCCCTCCAAAATAGTAGCTTCAGTGATAAAAACAGCCACCATTCCTCCCACGCCGGTGAGCAAATAGAGCAGCAGAACCGTTTCACGCTGGCTAAAGCCGCGCTGCACCAGGCGATGGCTCAAATGGTCCTTGCCCGCCGTATTGGGGCTAACCCCGCGCCGCAGCCGGGAGACCACCACCAACGTTGTATCAAAAATGGGCAGCGCCAAAATAAAGACAGGCACCATCCAGGTGACAAAGCTGCTGTTGGCGGGAAAACGCAGCTGCAACCCCAGCAGCGCCAGCAAAAAGCCCAAAAAAAGCGCCCCGGCATCCCCCATAAAAATCTGAGCCGGCTTAAAGTTAAAGCGTAAAAATCCGATGGTGGCCCCTAAAACGGCCGCAGCCAACCCAGCCACCAAAAATTGATCGTTTTGCAAGCCCAGCAGGGTAATAAACGCCGCCGCCACGCCGCTCACCCCGGCACTTAAACCATCCATGTTGTCCAAAAAGTTTATGGCGTTGCTGATGCCCGCCAGCCACAAGAAGGTGATGGCGTAATTGACAATCTCCGGCAGCGGCAGCTTCACCCGAATGTCGAAAAAGGCCAGAATGAGGAAACCGGTAAACTGCGCCGCCAACTTGCTCCAGGCGGGCAGATCAAAGCGATCGTCCAGCAGGCCAATGAAAGCCACTACGGTTAGCGCCAGTAGAACGCCAGCCACTGTGTTGGGAAATTCCGGCACAAAGGCGATGACCGCCAGCACCGCGCCGCCAAAAATGGCCACGCCGCCCATCAGCGGCATCGGCGTACTGTGCAGCTTGCGCTGGGCCGGACTGTCGACAAAGCCCATGCGGATGGCCAGACGGCGCACCCAGGGAATGCTCAAGGCGGTGATGGAAAGTGCCATGAGGAAGATGGCGATGACGGTGTTCATGATAGATAGGTTTGCAAATGAGGATGATTTGGTTTGTGCATCTCACCCTCACCCCAGCCCTCTCCCTGAGAGGGAGAGGGAGCCAGCCCCCTCCCCCTTGCAGAGGGAGGGCTAGGGTGGTGGTCAATGATCGGTGAAAAACGATTGACACTCTTTTTCACTCATCCACCTCGATGATGTCGATGCGCAGGATTTGATCGCCTTCAAAGTCCGGGGCTTGCTCGGGGTCGCGGAGCGTGAGGCTTTGCAGGACGTCTTCCCCGGCAATGAGCTCACCAAAGATAGTGTGACGGCCGTTTAAAGCAGGCAGCGGCGCGTAGGTGATGAAAAATTGGCCGCCATTGGTGTTGGCCCCGGCATTGGCCATCGCCAGCAGGCCTGGACGATCAAACGTCAGTCCGTTGTCCACTTCATCCGTGAAGCGGTAGCCAGGTTCGCCACCGCCCGTGCCGGTGGGATCGCCACCCTGCGCCACAAAATCCGCAATGACGCGGTGGAAGGTAATGCCATCGTAATAGCCTTGCTGGGCCAGAAAAACGAAGCTGTTCACCGCCAGCGGTGACTCCTGCGAGAAGAGCCGCAGGCGGATTTCCCCCTTTTCCGTCTGAATCACCGCTTCGTAATTCTTGGTCTGATCAATGATGATGTCGGGATATTCGGTAAAGGTGTTGTTCCGTTCGGCGGGAGGGACGTTGGCTAACGGCCGTTCCATTTCTAAAGAAGCGGGTGCAGCCGATTCCGGCTGGAGCTGCTGGATAAACAATTGCAGTTCACCCTCAAACTCAGGCGGGCTCATTTGCAGTGCCTCGGTGGCAAACGCCTCGGCCTGTTCCAGATTTCCCAGGTCACGGGACGCCTGCGCCTGCAAATATTTCACGTTCCAGGCGGGCACCGCCACCTGATCCGGATCCATTAGCAGCGCTTGCTCGTAAGCGTCAATTGCCTCGGCATAACGCTCAATGCGCTGATAAAGTTGACCAGCCCGCACCCAGGCACGCGCATTTTCCGGGTCTAAAGCCAGTCCTTGCTGGAGTGCCGCCACCGCTTCTTCATAAAACGCCTCAGCCGTGGCCCCATCTGCTTCACCGGCACAGCCCGCGGCTGCATCCGCCCAGGCAAAGAAGGTGTCGGTGAAATAGGGATCAATCGTGGCCGATTGCTCATAAATATCCAAACCAGCGCGGCAATCTTCATTTTGGGCCAGCACCAGCCGGGCATATTCGTTGCGGATGATGGAATTTTGCGGACTCAACGTAAGCGCTCTGCGATAATATTGCTCGGCATCAACAAGGTGCTGGGCACGCTGCGTCTCATCGGCGCTTACAGAGGCCCAGCGGGTGTTTAACCGGGCCAGGTTGGCAGTGTGGTCGGTGTTGAGCGGATTGATCTCCTGAGCGGTGAACAACTGTTGTTCTGCCTCGGCCAAAAGCTGCTGCTGCTCAGCCAAATCCGTTGTCACATTCGAGAGTTCCAGGTAAGCACGCCCCAGGAAAAGGTAGTAGAAATCTTCGGTCGGGGTCCGATCAATGGCATCCTGGTAGATAGCAATGGCGCTGTCCCAGGCGGTGGGCTCGCCCGTGGTGGCGGCTTCATTGTCAAAGAAGACACCTCGTTTGTAGACAATATCGGCCTGGACTACGCGCAAATTGGTTGTGAGAATGAGGAATACGGCCGTAAAGCCCAACAAGCCCAGCAGCACATAACCGTTCACCGTGCCATTGTCACGCAGCCGGGGTTTTTTGCTCATGCTCACCACAAACGCCGCCAGCAGCATCAAGCCCAGCACAAAGACGTAAAAATAAGTGAGGAAACCGGCAGCTTGCGCCGCTTCCTCAACCAGGTAATCCAGCAGCCGATCCAGAGTCTCCGGCGGCGGTACGTAAGCGCGGTATAGCAGTGAAAAGCGGTACAAACTGGCCTGGAAGTAGGCATAAAGCAAGCCAACCAAAAAAGAGAGACCGGCCATGATAGCAATCGGCGTCAGCAAATTACGCCAGATGGGGTCCCAAAGCAAATAAAGCATCGTGCCGCTGAAAACGGCAATCAATAAGCCGGACAAAAAGCCACCGGCCAGCATGATGGGCAGGGTAAAGAGTAAGCCAGCCACGGCTACACCCGCCGCAAACAGCCGGTCGTTTTTGGTAAAGCGCAGGCGCAAATTGCCGCCAGCCCACAGGCAAAGCGCGCCCCACATCCAAAGTAGGGTCTGGCCAAGCAAGGCGGTGGCACCGGCATTTGGCGGCAACGGAAAGATCAGGCGGTACAATATCGAAACCAGGCCCATCACCAAAAAGGCAGCGGATATGATGGTGCGCTGGCTCTTTTTAATTTCGCTGGTAACGGCCGTTACCTTCAAATCCCCATCCTTCAGCATCTCACTTACAGAGATGAGCAGGCCAAGGCTCCAGGTAAGCACGGCCATCAGGTAGATAAATGGGGATTCGATAAAGTTACGCTTGATGTTAAGGAAGAAGCTTTGGTGCAGAATATCAACGGCCGTTAAATCATCCACGCTTTCCAGCACCAAATCAGGCGGCTGAGCATAGGTCGTGAATGAAAAGCCAATGATGCCTAATATCAGGGCCAGCATAAAGCCGTACAGCAGCACCGGCCCCACCCAACCAGAAAACATAGCGGGGCGGGTGCGGGCGGCGCGGCGGCGCTTTCTTTTGGAAACAACTGGCGTTTCTTCTTCATCGCTCTCTGTCAGGGTCACTCCTTGCTCCCGGGGCAGCCAGTAAGTGATGATAAAGAGCAAGCCCACATACAAGAAGAAGTGCAGGCGCGTGGCGGAGATGGCAATCCCAAAATGAATCTCCACAAAATGGGCCAAAATTGCCGCCACCAACGCCACGACCAGCAGCCGGTCTGCGGCAAAAGGTTGGTCGCCGCCTTCCGACGAATCAGAAAACAGGGCGTAGTAAACGAGGTAGAGCACCAGTCCGGCAATGGAGCCAAAGGGCAGGGCCACTCCAAAATAAACCGGGCCGCGCCAAATGACGAAGGCAACGGCCGTTATTACTCCCACACCAATCCACAACCCAATAAGCAAATTGCGCTCAAATTTGGTGCGCAGCACCCCCAACCAGCGGAAACCGTAAACAAACACGCTCAAATAAAGCGCCTGCCACACCAAAAAACCCAGCACGCCGGTGATCACCAGCGCGTCAAACGTCTCGTTATGCGAACGGTCCGGCGAGGCATTGCGCGCTTCTAGCGTGGCCAGCTCTGGCGGGTAAAAGCCATTGTACGCCACATACATTGATTCCGGCCCGTAGCCAATAAGCGGCCGTAAAAAGTTGAATGTGTCCGTACTGCCATCGGGGAAATTGATCGGTTCGTGCGGCTGGATCAGGTCCAACACGCCTTCCCAAATGAGGATACGCACCCGGCCCGTGCCGGTATCGTCTTCCAGCACTTCACCCAACCGGCCGATGCGCGGCAGCTCGCGCCATTCGTTCAGGGTGTTGAAAACGTTGCCCACCACAGGCACATCGGCCAGTTCCGGTCTGGCCAGGTTAAACATGATGAGCCATGCTGCCAGCAGCAGCGACATTACAATCCAGCTAAACCACAGCCAGCGCCAGCCGCGCTGCGCCGCCACCAGCACAAAAATGCCCACGATGACCAATCCCACGGCCACCACAAAAGCGACAAAGCTGGTCATTGGCCCGGCCAGGCTGGCCAGATAGCCCGCCCCGGTAATCCCCCGCAAAATGAGCAGGGCGATAGTGTAGGATACGGCCGTGCCCACCAACACAAACAGTGCCCCTCGCCCGGCCTCCGGCAAACGGAACCGCCCCTGGCTTTCAGAGGCGTTGCGCAGCCCCACCAGCACCACCAGGATAAAGGCAAACAGTCCCACGCCCAACCCCAGCCACGGCCCTCGGCTGCCGGACCAATAAATGGCAATTAGCTGGATGGCGACGGCAAAAATGTAGGCCGAAGAGCGCATCACGTCGGCGCTGGACAGCTCCTCATCGCTCAAAATGCTGCTAAACGAAGCGATGATGCGAGCCACCGTCAGCGGCACAGCCATGATGAGGTAAGCGGCGATGAAGATGGCGTTACCCATGTGTCCCGCCACACGAACCGTTACGTCCCCGGCCCAGGGCAATGGGTCCAGATCAAAATGCTGCAAAAGTCCGTAGAAGGCAATAGGAATGGAGGTGATGATAACGGCCGTAACAAACCGCCGCACCTGCGCTCGGGTGCGCATGGTAGCAATCGTCGTGCCAAAAATAACGATGTATGCCAATGTGGTGTAGGTTCCCTGAAGCCGCTGGTAAGACCCGGCCCAGCTTACGCTAGGCGTCACCGAAAAAAATGTGGAAACGATGTACACCAACGCCAGCAGCGTGACAATCAACAAAAACGGCATGCGCCAGAAGGAATCTTCGGCACGCCAGCGCAGCCGAGCGACCTGCCGCCACTGGCGCAGATCGATAAATTTCACCAGCCAGGCGGCGCCCATCACCACGGCAATAGAGCGCATGAGGGTGAGTTTATCCGGTTCAAACACACGGTCAGAGTGGATGTTGAAGAAAAGGGGCACGGCAATGACCACAAAGAGCCAGCCGACCTCGATGAGACCATCGCACCAGCGAGACAGTTTTGTTTCCATAAGTCCGCAATGGTAACTGAAAAATGGTTAATGGTAAACGGTTATTTGTAAATGGTTAATGGTTTGATACGGCCGTATACACCCCCAACACCTTCTCAACCATCTGCTGCAAACTGAATTCCTGCCGGGCGCGAGCCTGTCCTGCCTGACCCATTTGTTGGCAAAGTTCCGGTTGGGTGGTTAACAGCTCTATCGCTTCAGCCAGCACCTTCGGCTGCTGCGGCGGCACGACGCGGCCGGTTACGCCATCCTGCACCACAAAGGAGGTGCCGGTACCCAATTCGGTGGTGAGGCAGGGCAACCCGGCAGCCATTGCTTCTTGCAGCACTTTGCCAAACGCCTCCGCTCGGCTGTTGGCTGGCAGCACAAACAGGTCGCCGCTGGCATAAAATTTGGGCAGATCGGCTTCGCTTAGCTCTCCCACAAACTGGATTTTCTCCTGCATTCCCAAACTGTGGCTCAACTGTCCCCATTCGCGGCGCAGCGGACCATCTCCGCCCACCAGCAGGCGCACGGGCAATTTGGCCGGCAGTTGGGCCACGGCACGAATCAAATCATCGCCGCCTTTGTAGTAGCGGTGCCGCCCCAAGAAGAGCAGGGTGAAACGGCCGTCCCGCGCAAAAAGTGGTTCCGCCCCGGCAAAGCGCTCCACATCAACGGCAAACGGGACGATGGTGCATTTGGCAGATAACGGCCGTAAATAAGGCGAACTCTGCACATAGTTGGGGCTGGCCACCAAAATGCCTGCTGCCTCGGCTAATACCCGACGCAACAGCGGGTTATAAAGGCGCAAGATACGCTGCTGTTTCACCACGTCGCTGTGATAGGTGATGACGTACGGCCGTTTGCGCCGCAACAGCCATTGGCTTAATTCACCCAGCGGATAGGGAAAATGAAGATGCGAAACATCTGGCCGCAGCCTGGACAGCAAAAAGGGCAGCGTCAGGCTCAGCGGCGTAGAGGCTACCGTCGCCAGCCGCCCGGCGCGAATTATCTGTACGCCGTTGATCGTTTCACGAGACGGCCGTCCTCCGGGATTGGTCACCAGGACCGTCACCTCATGCCCCAGCGCGGCCTCCGCCTCAGCCAAATCTTTGATGTGGTTCTCGATGCCCCCCACAACCGGCCAGTAATCTTTGTAAACATGAACGATTGATAACATAGATATCATTATAGCCTTTGGCCCAATCCACAGGCTATAAAGGCCAATTGGCACGCCAACCGCGAAAAGATACAATCCGCGCATGGATCGCGCCCGTCATCTTTTACGTTCTTCGGTATTGGTCATTCTCTTTTTGGGGTTGGGCAAGGTGACTGGCCTGATTCGCCTCCAGCTCGTCGCCCGTGAGTTCGGCACCTCATCGGCATATGATGCCTTCACCGCGGCCAATCAGCTGCCCGAAGTCTTTTTTGTGTTGATTGCCGGAGGGTCACTGGCGGCAGCTTTTATTCCCGTCTACTCCGAATATCTTACTCAAGAATCCCGTCAAAAAGCAATGGCGCTGGGCAACAGTATCCTGACGATTGTTATTTTGCTGCTGGGAGCGGTTTCGGCCGTTGGAGCCATCATCGCCCCCTGGCTGACACGAGTGGTGCTGGTGCCAGAATTCACGCCAGAACTGCAACAGCTTACTGCCGACATCATGCGCGTCATCCTCATTCAGACGACCATTTTTGGCATCAGCGGCGTATTTAGCAGCATGTTGAACGCCCACCAACATTTTGCACTGCCGGCTCTGGCACCGTTAGCATTAGACATCGGTTATGTGGTGGGACTGTATTTGTTTGTGCCAGAGCTTGGCATTGTGGGATTGGCCTGGGGCACGGTGGTTGGCGGCGTGCTGCACATCGGCATTCAAGTGCCGGCCCTCGTTAAATACCGCATTGGCTACCGACCATCACTTAAGTGGCGGCTCAGCGGCGTAAGCGAAATTGTGCGGCTAATGGGGCCGCGCATTGTCACGCTGGGCGCCGTGCAAATTGCCGATCTGTTTATTATCCGCCTCACTTCAGGCCTGCCTGAAGGCAATACTTCAGGTTATTTTTATGGCTACGCCCTGATGCAGCTCCCCGAAACGCTGTTTGGCACGGCGATTGCCCTGGTGATCTTCCCGACGCTGGCCGAGCTGTTTAATGCCGGGGAAAGGGAGCAAATGCGGGAAACGGCCGTTAACGCCCTGGGCATCATCTGGACCCTTACAATTCCGGCCGCGGCGCTCATGGTGCTGCTTGGTGAACCAGCCATCGCTTTTTTGCTGGAAGGGGATGTTTTCGATGCCGCCTCAACCCGGCTCGTCTACAGCGTTTTGCTGGCCTTTAGCGTCCGTCTTGTGTCTGAAGCCACTCTGGAAATTGTCGCTCGCCTGTTTTACGCCCAGCACAATACGCGCACGCCGATGTTTGCCTACATTGGCTGGCTGGTGATTAACGTTGCCATCGCCTACGCGCTGGTAGATAGCATGGGCGTGGTTGGGTTGGCGCTGGCCAGTACAGTGGCGTTTACCTTGCTTTCGGCCGTGTTGTTCTGGCTTAATCGGTTAGAAATTAAACCACTGCTTGTGGTTGCGGGACGGGCTTTGGCAGGAACGGCCGTGCTCACTGTGCTCATCCTGGTGATTGGACAATTCATCTCATCCACCCTTCTCTACCTGCTGGTCGCGGGCAGCGTCGGCGCGGCGAGCTATATCATTGTTAACCTGCTGCTTGGGGGTAAGGAAATTCCCGCACTCCTTCGCCTCATCCGCAGGCAGCCCGCCTGACTTTAGCTCTTGCCCAAGGGGTTTAGCACCCTGATATTTATGCTTCGCCAAAGCCAGGTTCTTCGGGTCCCAGGCCAACGCTGCACCTCTTACCTTCAATCAAAATATAATGATTGAACACAGGTTCAAAAAGAGCGGTTCGATCTTGACACTTTAGAACGTTCGTGCTAAACTCCTCAGCGTTACACCCCTACAATATCCATTAATCAATGCAGTCTTTGCCCTGCCAGTCCCAGTAATGCGCTGGCCATGTTTCTTGCTGCATTGTGCAACTAAGGAGAGAGTTCTCATGGCAAAAAAATCAGACAATGGCGACGGCCGTGCCAGCACCCTGGAAAAAACCCTTGATTCCATAACCAAGCGATTTGGTGAAGGGACCATTATGCGTTTGGGGGAAGCCCATAGTATGCAGGTAGAAGTCATCCCCACCGGTTCTATCTCGCTTGATATTGCTCTGGGCGTTGGCGGCCTGCCCCGGGGCCGTGTCATTGAAATTTACGGACCAGAATCCTCCGGGAAAACCACTGTTTGTCAACACGTCATTGCCGAAGCCCAGAAACGAGGCGGTATTTGCGCTTTTGTCGATATGGAACATGCCCTCGACCCCACCTATGCCGCCACGATTGGCGTTAATGTTGATGAATTGTACGTTTCGCAACCAGACACGGGTGAGCAAGCCCTGGAAATTGCCGAAGCCCTGATTCGCTCCGGTACAATGGATGTCGTTGTTGTAGACTCCGTGGCTGCCCTAGTTCCCCGCGCCGAAATCGAAGGGGAAATGGGTGATGCCCACGTTGGTTTACAAGCCCGCCTCATGTCTCAGGCATTACGCAAATTGTCTGGTGTGATCAAGCAAACCAACACCATTGTTATTTTTACCAACCAGCTGCGCTCTAAAATTGGCGTCATGTTTGGCAGCCCAGAAACGACCAGCGGTGGCAATGCTCTCAAATTTTACGCCTCAGTGCGCCTGGACATCCGCCGCATTCAGGCCATCAAAGCAGGCAGCGATGTTATTGGTAACCGCACACGGATAAAGGTGAAGAAAAACAAAGTAGCTGCTCCCTTCACCGAATGTGAATTCGATATCATGTACAACGAAGGCATTTCTCTCACGGGAGATGTGCTCGATCTGGCCACAGAATTTAACATTGTAGACAAGCGCGGGGCCTATTTCCGTTACGGCGAGACGCTTTTAGGGCAAGGCCGCGAAAATGCCAAAGTATTCCTGGCAGAAAATCCGGAAATCCTGGATGAACTAGAATTCCTCATTCGTCGTGAAGCCGGACTGCCTACAACCGAGTTTGAGGGTGTTGAAGTAGAATCGGAGAACGGTGCTGTGGCTGAAGACGCTGTCTTCTAAACGCAGTTTTTAGCGACACAAATTTCAAAAGTCCTGACCAATCCGCTTGCGTCAGGACTTTTTTCTTATCTACGCCTCTTTTTGACAGCCCCTAGACCCTTGCTATAATTGATCGAGACTCAATTCTGGGCATAACTCTACTTTTATTTGCTGTGTTTTGTCCCCAACGATCTACAAAAAATTTAACATTTAAAAACGCAGAATCTACAATACATTATTCCCTGCGTAGGAGAAACTTGTCATGAGTGAAGAAAATGCTGAAGCAATGGAGTCTGCTGCTCCAGAGGTCACACCAACCAGCATCAATGACCTTAAACCCAAAATGCAACTAAAAGGCACCGTCAACCGGTTGGAACTGTACGGGGCCTTCATCGATCTGGGAATCGGCCCTAATGCCTTAATCCACATTTCCCAGCTCGGTAAAGAACATGTCAATCGCGTCGCAGACGTGTTGAATGTGGGTGACGAAGTCACGGTTTGGGTAGACAAAGTAGACCCGCAGCGGGAACAAATTATGGTCTCTATGATTCCACCACTGGATGTTGAGTGGAATGAATTAGATAAAGGCCAGGTTTATACCGGTTCCGTCAAACGTCTGGAAAATTTTGGTGCCTTTATTGACATTGGCGCAGAACGTGAAGGTTTGGTCCACATCAGTGAGTTGAGCCATAACTACGTGAAGCATCCCTCTGAGGTGTTAACCGTGGGAGATGAGGTTCAGGTTCAGGTGTTGGGCTTTAGCAAACGCAAGCGCCGCATTGATCTGAGCATCAAGAACCTGCTGGAAAAGCCGGAATCCGCCGCAAACGAAGCGACGCCAGCCGAAGTGTACGAATACGAAGAAGAGTTTGAAGAAGAAATGCCAACGGCGATGGAGTTTGCCTTGCGTCAAGCAATGGGCGACTCGATGCCAGACCGCAAAAAGCACGGTGGCAAGAAGAAGCGGAAGCGGGGCAAGAGAAACCGCGAACAGCAAGAGGATATCCTCAGCCGCACGCTTCAAGTTCAGCACAACGGTTAAGCACGAAAAAGCCCCGAAATCGGGGCTTTATTTTTGCCTAAGTTTGCACTTTGCTTGGGTTAGAACACCGCTTCTGGCCAATCAATCATCCAGGCGGTGAGCTGATCTCCAGCAGGCACGTGTTTGACACCTTCTGGCACAATAAGCAGGGCATTGGCTTTCACCAAAGAAGTCATGATGTGGGAGCCTTGATCGCCGGTTAGTCTGGCCTGATAACCACTACCATTTGACGTGACGATGGCGCGAATGTAGCTTTCACGGCCGTCTGAATGAATCTCGTTTTGTACGGTGACGGTCACGGTGGGGCGATCCAGTTGCGTGTGCCCGGCCATCTTGCGAATGGCCGCACGGGCAAAACGCTCAAAAGAGACCATGGCGGAGACAGGGTTGCCGGGCAAACCGAGGTAAGGAATGTCATGATAGGTGCCATAGGCCAGCGGCTTGCCGGGACGCATCCGCACCCGCCAAAAACCCACATTTCCTTCTTGCTCCAACACCGCTTTCACCACATCGTAGGCGCCTACAGAAACGCCAGCAGAGCTGATGAAAAGATCCACATTGGCTTCCAGACCGGCCTGAAGCTTTTGCCGCACGGCCGTTTCCGTATCTCCTGCAATGCCCAACTGCACCGGAACAGCCCCTAACGCTAAAATCTGAGCCGCCTGCGTGTACCCATTGCTGTTGCGAATTTTGCCCGGCCGCAGCGGTTCATCAATCTCCAGCAGTTCGTCTCCTGTGGCCAACGTTGCCACCCTGGGGCGGCAAATGACGGAAATCTCGCTGACGCCCAACGAAGCCAACACGCCTACTTCCTGCGGCCGTAAAATATGCCCTTGCTCCAAAATAGTCTGCCCGGCTTCGATATCTTCACCGGGATGGCGAATGTAATCGCCAGATTTTACAGAGCGGGTCACTTGTATTTGTTCCGGCAACGGCCGTTCCCGGTTGCGCCACGCCTCGTTGGTATCTTCTACAGGGACGACGGCATCGGCTCCGGACGGTATGGGTGCGCCGGTCATGATACGAACGGCCGTGCCACGTTCCACCGTAACGTCTGGCACAGCGCCTGCGGCCACATCGCCAACCACGCGCAATTTTGCCGGGTTCTGTTTGCTGGCTCCATCCAGATCGGCGGCGATGAGCGCGTAACCATCCATCGAGGAGTTGGCGAACGGCGGCAAACTGTCTTGCGCCACCACTTTCTCAGCCAGCACACGGCCCAGGCCATCCAGCAGCGGCACACGCTCGGCAGGCAGCACCGAGACACCGGCGAGTACGGCCGTTAACGCTTCTTGAACTGTCAAATATTCTGCTTCACTCATGGGAAAATGTTAGGAGCCTTTTTAAGCCTCCACTTGAGCCAAACGGCCGTCCAACTCCAAGTCCTCTGCTGCACCCTGCATCGCTTTCAGCACATTTTGGATATGGGTCCACAACTCCAGCGAGCCAGCAAAACATTCTCGGCTGAAATCGGCCGTCACTTCTTGCACATGGTCGCGGTCCACGCCAGCGGCAAAGCGGGGATTTTTCCACTTTTTGCGGATGGAGGAGAGTTTCACTTCAGCGATGTTTTTAGACGGCCGTACCAATGTCGTGGCAATCACCAGCCCGGTAATCTCATCACAGGCCAGCAGGGCAAAGTCGATCGGTTTTTCGCGGGGAACGCCGGTTCCCTCCGTGTAGTGGGATAAAATCACCCGAATCGTCTCTTCATCCCAGCCACGCTCACGCAAAATTTTGGACCCTTCTATGGGATGCTGGTCCAAATCGGGGTGAATTTCCCAATCAAAATCATGCAGTAGGCCAACGGTTTCCCAGTAAGCCACATCTGCATTTAGCTCATTGGCATACCAGCCCATGGCGGCACTCACGGCCAGCATGTGACGGCGCAAACCATCATCCTGAACAAATTCACAAACCAGATCCCAGGCGTCAGACCGATCAGGCATTTTCTTCATCACCTTCTTCTTGCTTGGCGGAACCTCGTTTTGCGCCGCAGTCGCAGCCGCCGCTCTCATGCTTGGAGCAGCCGGCTTCAGCTTTTTTCTTCAACGCTTCCAGTTCTTCCAAAGGTTCCAGCTCATGCCGGAAAACTTCATAATATTCGCCTTCCACATGAACCAGAACAGAATCCCGCAGCACACGCACATCCCGCACCTTGCCTTCGCCGTGGGGTGTGCCCACCCGTTTGCCGGGCTTGGGCAAGGTTTTGCGCGCCTCCACGTACTGTTCGTACTCATAAACCAGGCAGCAGCGCAAACGGCCGCACATCCCCGTAATCTCCTGAGGACTCAGCGAGATACCCTGTGCCTTGGCCATGCGAATCGAAATCGGGCTAAATTCAGTCAAAAAGGTGGAACAGCAGCGCGGCGCACCACAAGCACCATAGCCGCCCATTATCTTGGCCACGTCGCGCGGGCCAATCAGGCGCATCTCCACTTTGGTACGAAACTGGCGGCCCAACGTCTGCTGCAAACGGCTCACGTCTAGCTTTTTATTTTCGGTGGCGTAATGGAAGGTCAACCACGAGCCGTCAAAACTGTACTCGGCTTTGACAAACTTGGCGTCCCGAATTTTAAGCGAAGCGGCTTTTTCCCGGCAGCTAATCAGGGCATCCAGCTCTTTGGTCTCCCACACTTGCTTCATGACCATATCACGTGGGTTTGCCTTGCGCTCAATGCTGCGCATTCCCCGCTGGCGGTGCATCTCTTCTGGATTGATAAAGCTAATCACCTGCCCCAGCTGCCGCCCCCGCTTTGTCTCAACAATCACATAATCGCCGGGCTCTACATCATCATTTTGTTTACCAATTTTGAAATGATACAGTTTGCCCAGTTTCTGAAAACGCACCCCTACAACATTGGTGCGCTCTTCTGCTACAAGTGTCATTTGTATTATCTCCGCAATAGAAATTATCTATCTGTATAGTCGGTGATCGCCGTCATTCAGTTGGACAGCGGAATATTCTATAGGATTTGCTTATGTTATCATACCCTGGACACTTTTTACCAACTTCTTAATAAAAAAGCCAGCTCCATTTCTGGAGCTGGCCTTGAAAATTAATCGAAGTTGAGGGTTACCCAACCAGTTCAATAGGAATAAAATTCGTCGATTTTTGCAGCGTGAGCACACTGATGCGCGCCGCCACTTTCTGGGCAATCTCATTTAATGCCTGAGCTGCCGGGGAATCGGGGAAGGCCTCAACTATCGGTTGACCGCCGTCGCCGCCAACCCGCACGTTGGCATCCATCGGCACGCTGCCCAAAAACTCGGTGTCATAGTCGGTAGCCAGTTTCTCGCCGGCACCTGTGCCAAAAATTTCTCCGCTCATATTTTCGACAACACCCAAAATGGGTACTTCCAGCTTCTCAAACATCTTCAATCCGCGTAAAGCATCAGAAGCGGCCACCTGCATGGGCTGGGTCACCACAATGGTGCCAGAGAGGGGCAGCACCTGAGCCAAAGTGAGCTGGGCATCACTGGTGCCGGGCGGCAAATCAATGATGAGGTAATCCAGCTCGCCCCACTCTACATCGGTGAGCAGCTGGCGGATGGCACTGTGCAACATGGGGCCGCGCCAAATCAGGGGTTGGTCTGGTTTAACCAGAAAGGCCATCGAAATAAATTTTACGCCAAAATTCTCGGCGGGAACCATCTTGCGGTTCTGCGGCGGCGGCATCTGTTCCACGCCCATCATCATGGGAATGTTTGGCCCCAAAATATCGGCATCCAGCAGGCCAACGCGCGCGCCAGATTTGGCCAATGAAATGGCCAGGTTCACGGCCACGGTGGATTTACCAACACCACCCTTACCGCTGGAAACGGCAATAGTGTTACGGAACGATTGCCCTAATTGGTCTTTGATGCGAGCATCGGCCGGCACGCTGGAATCCCACTTGACCGTGATTTGACCAATGTCAGGCACCTGTGCCAAGGCAGCGCGGGAATCGGCTTCCATTTTGCCGCGCAGGGGACAGGCAGGCGTGGTGAGCATGATAGTGAAGGTAACATCGTTGCCTTCGATCTTCAAATCGCGAATCATGTTGAGAGAAACGAGATCGCGGTGCAGTTCAGGTTCGATTACGTTAGAGAGGGCGGCCATTACGGCCGTTTCCGTCACCCCACCCTCTTGTTCTTTACGTTTAAACATTTTTACTCCTAAAAAACGATTGCGTATCCCATCCTTTTAGATGAAATACGCAATGCTCAATATAATCAACAATTTTTAACGGCGAGAAACGTTAGTAATATTCCCCGCGATAGTATAGCTGCTTGGTATGTTCCTCAGACAGCTGGGGCGCTTTGGACATATCAGCATCACGGCCGTGTTCTTTTTTCCACGCCTTAAGCTCATCCACATGATCGCGAATGGCGGCTTCGGCGGCCGCTTTTTGCGGGGCAATCTCGCGCCAATAGCTCAGCGGCTTGCTCAACCGCTCCTTGTCATGGATGTGGGCCGTCGTGCGGTCGTAGCTGGCCAGTTCGTAGTCGTGATCCAGTTTGATGGCATCAAACGGGCAGAACTCGGCGCAAAAGCCACAGTTCATGCAAATGTCGATGTCGATGTAGAATTCCTCAGGTTCCGGCTTGGGACGGCCGTTGGGCAGCTTGCCCCGTTCAATCCAGATACATTGCGGCGGGCATACCTTGGCACAAATGCCACAAGAGGTGCACCAATCCTTGCCCCATTTTTGTCCAGGCGGCGGATCGTCAGTTACCAGGAACGGCACAAAGCGGAACCGTTCCGGCACGGGCAATTTTTCTTCCGGGTAAAAGACCGTCTTCACGCCCTTGCCCTTTAACCCCTGCCGCACCTTCAAGGCTTCACTGTTGTAATAACGGCCGCCACGGGCTGCCCAAAAAATATCGTCCAGGTAGGAATCAACAAAATGTTTAAGCGTGATTGCCATACCCTTCAAAATGCCAAGTCCGTACATAGCTCGTCCTTTTGAATTAATCCGCAGATTACGCAGATTTGCGCTCACAGATTTTTTATCTGCGTAATCTGCGGTTATATTTTTATCTGTCTACTTCGCCCAAAACGATGTCGATGCTGCCCAGGATGGCCACGATGTCGGCCACTTTGTGCCCTTCACACATCTTGCCCAGCGGGGTCAGATTAATGAAGGATGGGGCGCGCACATGGTACCGGTCCGGGTTGGATTCGCGGCGGCGGGTTGTGACGTAGTAGCCCAGTTCACCTTTGGGGTTTTCGACACGGCCGTAGGCCTCGCCAGCACTGGGCATACGAATCGCATATTGGGGTTTACCAGAAATAATGGGGGCACCCTTGGTGGCTTTGATGTGCGGCAGCACCTGCTCCAAAATGCGCAAGCTTTGCCGCATCTCATCCATGCGAATCAGGTAACGATCATAAATATCCCCGTTATAGCGCACCGGAATATCAAAATCGAGATGCTCGTAAAAAGAATATGGTTCAGCACGGCGCACATCATATTGCACACCGCTGGCTCGCAACACAGGCCCGGCAGCGCTGTAAGCAATGGCCGCCTCACGCGGCAAAACGCCCACACCGATGCTGCGCGCCCGCACAATTTCATTATTGGTCATCAGCCCATCACCCTGGTCCAAAACGGCCGGAATGTGATCATAAACCAACTCTTCCAAAAAGCTCATCGTTTCCTGGTCACGCACGTTGTCAGGCAGGTCGTAGGCAACACCGCCAAAGCGCATGTAGTTACACAACAACCGGGAGCCAGCAGCAGCTTCGAAGAAGTCTAAAATCAGCTCGCGTTCCAGGTAGAAATAAAGCATAGGCGTTTGCAGAGCACCCAAATCGTTCAGCAAGAAGCCCAGCGCCCACAAATGGTTGCAAATACGGGTGAGCTCGACCATCAAAATGCGGATCCATTCCGCTCGTTCCGTCACTTCGGAGCCAAGCAAATGCTCCACAGCTAAAACATAGCCGTGATTGTTGCTCATGGAGCTAAGGTAATCAAGCCGGTCGGTGTAAGGAATGTTTTGGATAAAAGTGTTGCGCTCGCCAATTTTTTCGTGGTTACGGTGCAGGTAACCCATCACCGGCTTCAGGTCAACGACCGTTTCACCATCTAGCGTCACGACCATGCGGAACACGCCGTGGGTGGAAGGATGCTGCGGTCCCATGTTGACCGTCAGCTTATCGGTCTTCATGCCGGAATCGGTGTCGCGGGTGTAGGTGATGCCGGTGTACATTTCCGTTTCGACATCATACTCATCACCGGTGGGTACCCACCCTTTGGGATATTGCACATTTTTGCCGTAGGGGGACCTTTCTTCGGCACGGAACACTTCACCACCGGGCCAGCGGCTGCCGAATGGTTTGTGTTCTTCTTCATAAAATACTTCGCGCCAATCTTTGCGCAGCGGATGTCCGTCAAACCCATCCCAGGTGAGGATGCGGCGCAAATCATAATGCCCGTCAAAATGAATACCGAGCAGATCGTATGCTTCCCGCTCCTGGAAATCGGCACCGGGCCAAATGGGGGTTAGGGAGGGGATAACGGGATTGTCACGGTCCACCTGGACGTGCAGCACCAGCGCCCCGCCGCCTTGATCTATGCTGTAGGTATGGTAAACCGCTTCCAGTTTATTGTCTTCAAGTTGATCCACGCCAGTGACACTGCTGAGGTAATCAAAACCAATGTCGTCGCGTAAGGCTGTGGCCACTTCCACCAGCTTGTCAGCGGAGACCACCAGGCCGGTGTATCCATCACGCGTTTCGTCGGTGACGGCCTCGGGGAAGCGCTCTTTGAGCAGCGCGGCGGCGCGTTCGGCAGGATTTTGGTTTACGGCCGTACCGTCGTCTTGGGGTTGGTCATCGAGAATCATTTCGCTCATGAGTGATCCTTGTTTGTATGTGAATGGCTATTTATGCGGCCGTTTCGGCTTCAGCTACTTCTGGTTCTGCCTCATCTTCGGCCATTTCTGCTCTGGCTTGCGCTGCTTCCGCTTTGATGATGTCCAATTGGCGCAAATCAACCAGGTCTGGCCCCAAAACGGGCACGGGCACCAGGCCGGTTGTGGGATCATCTTTCTGGTACCAGGGCACGGTGGCAATCGATTGCTGATCTATCTTCTCTTGCAGGGCAATCAGGCCATTGATGAGGGCTTGCGGAGTCGGCGGGCAGCCGGGAACATACACGTCCACGGGGATAAATTTATCAATGCCGTCTACAACGTTATAACCCTCTTTGAAAGGGCCGCCACCTGAAGCACAGGCACCCATGCTAAGTACGTAGCGCGGCTCCGGCATCTGGTTGTACAGGCGCACAATAGTCGGCACCATCTTCTTGGTAACCGTCCCCGATACAATCATCAGGTCAGATTGGCGCGGCGTCGCGCGAAACACTTCCATGCCAAAACGGGCCAAATCGTACCGGCTGGCAGCTGTGCAAATCATTTCGATAGCACAGCAGGCCAGGCCAAAAACCATGGGCCAAACAGAGTTACGACGACCCCAGTTGTAAACAGGGTCTAACAGCTTGGCAATATTGGTGATGACAACATTGTTGCTCAGTTCTTCGGGAACAACAACATCGGGGGAGCCTGCAGTTGATGAATCAGCAGTCATAGATTGGTTGCCTCCTCGTACCAGACGGTTTGAATATCCAGCAAAATGCGTTCGGTTACCATCGTGGGATCGTCATCAAAACCAGGTAAGGATTCCACAAGTTGGGCTAACTCTTCCAGACCCACGTCTTCCGGATTGCGCTCCGGGTATTGTGTCATTAGCGCTACTGTGATGGCGTAAGTAGATTCCCAATACAGCTGGTGCGGTTGTTGACTCACCGGGTGCTTACCTGTGTTGCCGACGTTGAGCCGTTCTTTATACTTTAGGAAACGGCCGTTTGCAGGATATTTTCCGTTTTAAGTTAAAAACAAAATCGGCTGGCCTGAATAGCACCAGAATTTTGTCCTCAATTCGTTCGTTTTAAGTATATTACAATGTCATGCAGCAAACCACAGAAATAATTTTGAAAACAAAGTGTAGATTTTGATCGGTTTGCTCAATGAAAAGCGGACGAAAAACAGTTCTCATTTTAACTTTCCACTTTTACATATTGGGGCGAGTTTATTTATGACATTTTTCACAATGAGTGTATCTTTGGCCCGGGTTCTTGTCAAAAATTATGAAGGTGCGACGCACCGTTGGTAGCTAATATGCTAAGCATTCATTTGGTTTCTCCCTATCATGGCGGCAGCCACAAATCATGGGCAGAAGGCTGGCGGCAAAGCAGCCGGCATCGTGTGACGCTGCATACATTGCCCGACCGCTTTTGGAAGTGGCGCATGCACGGGGGTGCCATCACCCTAGCCCGGCGCTTTTTGGCCGCAGATTCCCAACCAGAGCTGATTTTGGCCACTGATATGCTGGATTTAACCACGTTTTTGGCATTGACGCGGTCGCAAACGGCCGTCATCCCCACCATCCTCTACATGCACGAGAATCAACTAACGTACCCGCTGCCAGCGGACGGCCGTACCGGCCCCATGCGCCGCCAATTGGGTGAACGGGACCAACATTATGCTTTCATTAATTTTGCCTCGATGTTGGCGGCCAACCACGTTTTCTTTAATTCTCATTACCATTTAGAAAGTTTTTTCACCGCCCTGCCCAACTTTCTCAAACATTTTCCTGAGTACAATGAACTCAATGCCATCGCAACCTTAAAGAAGAAGAGTCAGGTGCTGCCCGTTGGCGTCAATTTTCAGCGCCTGGCGATGGGAAAACATACAAAGCAACAAAACGAAGCGCCGCTCATTTTGTGGAACCAGCGCTGGGAGTATGACAAAAATCCCGAGGCGTTTTTTGCGGCGCTGTACGCCGCAGCCCAGGCTGGACACGCATTTGAAGTAGCGCTTTGTGGCCAGCAATATGGCAAACGGCCGTCCATCTTTGATGATGCCCTGCGTCAATTAGGCCGCCGTGTCATCCACGTAGGCCACGCCGATTTGCCCACCTATCGCCGCCTGCTGTGGCAGGCCGACATCACCCTTTCCACGGCACACCACGAATTTTTTGGCATCAGCCTGCTGGAAGCAATCTACTGCCAAACGTTCCCCCTGCTGCCCCAAAGGCTGAGCTATCCAGAACTAATTCCGGCAAAATTTCACGAAGCTTGTTTGTATGCTGATGAAGCGGAATTGGCGCAAAAGCTAAGCTGGGCACTGACCCATCGTGCGGAAATTGGGGAAATGGCAAAGGGGCTGGCAACGGCCGTTGCCCATTATTCCTGGCAGCAAACCGCCCCCCTCTACGACACACAAATGAACAAGATTTGGCAAAAATACAGGGCAGATACCAGAGCAAAAGCGGATGATTAGCCGTTTGGCACAATGCTTCATTTAGGGTATCGTTTTCTAGGTAAGACAACTTCAAACGCAAACAAACCTTTGGGAGATAAGTAAATGAGCGAACAGGCAAAAAAGATTGGTCTCATCATTGGGCAAGAATGGGAATGGCCTGAAGCGTTTATGCAACAGGTTAATGACAGTGATGAAAACGTAACGGCCGAACTGGTGAAGCTTGGCGGCACTTTCATGGACGACCCGCGTAAATATGATGTCATTATCGATCGCATCTCCCACGAAATCCCCTATTATCAGGCTTATCTGAAATACGCCGCCATTCAGGGAACATACCTCATTAATAATCCCTACACCATGTCGGCCGACAGCAAATTTTCCAGCATCGCCCTGGTTAATTCTTTGGGTTTGAAGAGCCCGCGCACCGTTGTGTTGCCTAACAAACAAGTAGAAAAAGATGTCACGCCCAGCACTTTCCGCAATCTGGAATATCCAATGGATTGGCAAGCCATCATTGATTACGTCGGTGTGCCGGCGATTTTTAAGGACAATTTGGCCAGTGGGCGGCGCGGTGTCCACCGGGTACACAACGTGGACGAACTCATCCAACGATACGATGAAAGCAGCACACGCACCAAAATTTTGCAGCAAATCATTGAATCCGATGAGCACATACATTGCTTTGTGATTGGCCAGGAGAAGGTGCAGTCTTTGCGCTATTCGGTGAAACACGGCCGTTACCAACAAAATACCCTTAGCAAGGAAGATGAAATGGGACAGTCGCTGGCCGCAAGCGCCCTGCGCATCACCCGGGCCTACCAATACGACATCAACATGGTCGAGTTTGTCATTAAAGAGGACACCCCTTACGTCATTAACGGCACCTATCCCACACCAGACATTGACCTCACGCTGATGACAGAAACGCAGTTCCAGTGGCTTGTTTCTGAAATAGCAGAACTGGCAATGGATCGTGCGAAACGGCCGTTGCCACAAGCCGGCGTTTTCAGTCAGGTAGAATCCGACAAATGACCCATGCGCTTCACCCCATTGTAACCCTACCCAAGCGTGATATAATGGGCGGCAATTAGTTGATGCATCAACCATAATTAGACAAAACCTTTCTGAAAGGATCAAAACAGATGAATCATTTAAATGACAAAGTTCCAGACAAGATCGGCCGAATTACCGAATTAGCTTATAACCTTTGGTGGAGTTGGACCCCCGAAGCGCGTGGGCTCTTCCGCCGTCTTGATTACCCGCTATGGCGAAAAACCTTGCACAATCCGGTGCAAATGCTCCAAGAAATAAGCCCCCTCAAGCTCCAAGAAGCTGCCCAAGATTCCACATTTTTAAGACAATACAATAAAGTAATGATGTTGTTTGATGAAACCATGAAAAACCATGACTCCTGGTTTTATCAAACGTACCCGGAGCTGGCAGACAAAACCATCGCTTACTTCTCCTTTGAGTTTGGGCTCCACAGTTCCTTGCCCATTTATTCCGGTGGCCTCGGCATTCTTTCTGGCGACCATGCCAAAGAAGCCAGCGATCTGGGCCTGCCCTTTGTTGGTGTTGGCTTTATGTACCCGCAAGGCTACTTCCGCCAGCGCATCCCGTCTCATGGCTGGCAAGAAGCCGTCTACCAACAGCTGGACATCAGCCAGGCCCCTGTTCTGCCTGTGTTAAATGGAGACGGCCATGAAATGCGCGTTTCCGTCAATTTAGGTGGCCGCACTGTCTCGGCGCGCATCTGGCACGTGCAGGTTGGACGCAACCCGCTTTTCCTGCTAGACACAGACGTAGATGAAAATGAACCGTGGGATCGCGAACTCTCAGCCCGCCTCTACTCTGGTGACTCTGAAACCCGCATCCGCCAGGAAATCATGTTGGGCATTGGCGGTGTACGTGCCCTGCGCGCGTTGGGTATCAATCCATCCGCCTGGCACATGAACGAGGGCCACTCTGCCTTCCTGATATTGGAATGCATTCGCGAGCTGGTAGCCCAGGGCAAAAGCTTTGAAGAAGCCTCCGCCATCGCTAAGAAACAATCTGTCTTTACCACCCATACCCCCGTTCCCGCCGGGCACGACGCCTTTGGCTTCCAGATGGTGGAACAATATTTCAATGGGTTTTGGGACGAGTTAGGCATTAATCGTGAACATTTTCTCAGCCTGGGCGGACATGAAGAAGAATGGGGGATGGCTTTTAACATGACCGTCCTTGCTCTGAGACTTTCCGGCCAATCAAATGGGGTTAGTAAGCTTCACGGCCAAATCTCTCGCGACATGTGGCAAGAGGTATGGCCAGATAAACCTGCCGACGAGGTGCCCATCACCTCCATTACAAACGGTGTTCACGTTCCCACCTGGATTGCCGGGGAAGTTCACAATATTTTCGACAAATACATCGGTCCAGGCTGGCTGGAACAGCATGATAACCCCACCATTTGGCAGCGGCTGGCAGAAGCCCCTGATGATGAAATGTGGGAAGTTCATCTGGCCCTCAAACGCAAGTTGATGGGCTATTTACGCGAGCGGGTACGTCGTCGCTGGGTCAACGGCACCAATGATCCCACCCAGGTATTAACCAGCGGCACCTTGCTTGATCCCGAAGCCTTAACCATTGGCTTTGCTCGCCGCTTTGCCACTTACAAACGCGCTACCCTCATCTTCCGCGATTTGGAGCGCTTACAACGCATCATGCTAGACATCCATCGCCCGGTGCAATTTATTTTCGCTGGTAAAGCACATCCAGCCGACGAGCCGGGCAAATCGCTTATCCAGCATATTTACAACCTGGCCAAGCACAACCAACTGGGCGGCCGTATTGCCTTCATAGAAGATTATGACATGCACATGGCCCGCTACCTCACGCAGGGGGTTGATGTTTGGTTGAACAACCCACGCCGCCCGCGCGAAGCCAGCGGTACCAGCGGCATGAAAGCAGCCATCAACGGCATTCCTAATCTGAGTATTCTTGATGGCTGGTGGGTCGAAGGGTACAACGGTGCCAATGGCTGGGCCATTGGCGATGAACGTGAATTTGAAAATCACGAGCTCCAGGACGAGTATGATGCTAATTTCATTTACCAGCTGCTGGAAGAGGAAATTGTGCCGCTTTACTACAGCCGCGATCGTGATGGCATTCCCCGGGGTTGGGTAGAGATCATGCGCGAATGCATTCGCTCGAATGCGCCTATGTTTGGCACACGCCGTATGATCAAGGAATACACCACGGAACTTTATGTTAAGGCAATTCTCGCGAATGAAGCGACCCCAACCTAAATAATGAACCGTTGGTTAAAACGAATTGGCTACTTCTTATTTTTGCTTTTGTGGCTAATGGTGATGGCCTTCCCTACGTTTGCCTTCTTTTTGGCAACCAACGGTGAAGTTCAATTTGGCAGTGAGCCACGAAGCCATCTTCGTTTTTTTATGGTTCAGGAGGAAGCATCAGGCGGGGTCGGTATGGAATGGGTTCGAGGTGCACGGCAGGTTGACAATTGCACCCGAACCACCATTCGTTACTTTTTATGGGAAGGAAGCAGCGCCGGCCAAAACGTCACGTTTTGCCAATGTTATGATCCCGTTAGCGAAGCCCCGCTGCCAACAGAGGAGAGCAGCTGTACCCCATGAGTAATATTGCAGTGAAATGGACTGGCCAGGGAAGCCAGATGTTTATTGGTCGTGATTCTTTTGGCCATGTGGTTGTATCCGGTTCCTGGCCACAGGAAGATGAAGCGTGGCAAGAGTGGAAAGGTCTAAAGCCCTCTGATATGCTGCTGTTGAGCCTGGCATCTTGCTCGGCTTATGATGTCGTAATGATATTAGGTCGCCAGCGGCAGCAGCTGACAAATTTGCATGTGAGCGTGGATGGCGAGCAAGCCAGTGAACCCCCTTATCAGTTTACTGAAATCCACCAGCATTACACGGTAGAGGGCATCAATTTGGACCCCCAAAAGGTGGAACGGGCGATTGAACTTTCGGAAGAAAGATATTGTTCTGTTGCGGCAACCATTCGGGGTGTGGCCAGGCTAAGCCACAGCTTTGAGATTGTTGCTCCGTAGCAATGGGTTGCCGCTAATTATTATTTTCTCTACCGGACACCTAAGTTTGTACAGGTTGCCCAAACAAATGAAAGGCAACCAGAATATCTAAATCATGCGTCATTGAATATTTCACCCAGTC
>PABI01000060.1 GCA_002699125.1 Anaerolineaceae bacterium | reverse complement strand
CGCCGCCGGATGCGGGATGAAGGCGCAGCGGCATTGCAGCTTTTTGTGGAAGATTTTTTGCCCCTGTTTTTGCTCTTTGCCGTCAGCCTCACTGGCCTGATGCTCACCGCCAGCTATACCTGGATGCGCGGTTACGCCTACGACTTCATTGCCATTTTGCACGCCATTACCGTGATAGTGACCTTTTTGTGGCTGCCGTTTGGCAAATTTTTCCACATCTTCCAGCGTCCGGCCCAATTGGGCGTGCGTTTTTACAAAGAAGTGGGCGAACGCGAAGAAGCCGCCCACTGCCGCCGTTGCGGCCAGCCATTTTCCTCACTGATGCACATCAACGACCTGATCCAGGTTGAAGCAGAATTGGGCTACAAATACGAGATTCCTAACAGCGACGTGGATCATTACCAATGGATATGCCCACCCTGCCGCCGCGCAACAGTAGCCCAGGCACAGGGCCAGCTTTGGCAAACGGCACGTGGCGGAACGGCCGTTACTACCCACACCAAACCACCTACCCCCACCTACGTCAATCCAGGCCAGGGCGAAGGCCCGCTGGGCGACGAAGACGCTCGCAATTTCCATGCCTAGAAAAGTTAACGCTGGGCAAAATGAGTTAGCAATTGTTTCCCACAATCCCACCCCAATCAAGGGAGAAATCTGATGAAAGCATTTAAAGTACACGAGAACATTATTTTCAATGAACCAAACCCCAATGCTGAACCGCTTCATGTTGATCAACACGGCCGTATCTTGCGTTTCGCGCTTCAGCCGGGACAGACTGTACAGGAACACAACGCCCCCAATTCACCAGTAAACATCGTCGTTTTGCAGGGGCAAGGCCACTTTGCCGGCGGTGACGGCCAGGCACACAAGATTGGTCCTGACACGATGATATTGTTTGATCCCGGTGAAAATCACACGATAAAAGCGTTGGAAGAACCGCTGGTTTTCCTCGCCATCTTGCATGAGGCCCCAAATCCTGATCGAAAAGGAGATTAAGGAAGATGGCCAACGTTCCCCTTGAATCTATTACGACAAAAGACCCTTTTGGCCCTACGCTGGCCTACACGCGCGGCGTGCGGTTAGATACTGGGGTCGAGCCGGATAAGTTAGTCAAGACCCATTGTTGCTTTTGCGGCCAGCAGTGTGGCATCCAGCTTAAGGTCAAGGACAATGAAGTGATTGGCTTTGAGCCCTGGTACGAGTTTCCCTTCAACCGAGGCAAGCTATGCCCCAAAGGTGTCAAGCGCTACCTGCAAGGCGCTCATCCCGACAGGCTGCTACACGCTTATCAACGAGACGCTTCAGCCTCAGGCGGCTTCAAGGCGATGGATTACGATCAAGCCATCCGCCGCGTGGCCAATGAGATTGAACGCATCCAGACGGAATACGGCCGTGATGCCTTCTCCCTCCTCAGCGGTGCCAGCCTGACCACAGAAAAAACGTACCTAATGGGCAAGTTTGCCCACATGTGCTTGCGTACGGCGAATATTGATTATAACGGCCGTCTCTGCATGGTTAGTGCCGCCGCCGGTAACAAAAAAGCGTTTGGCATCGACCGCGCCGCCAACCCCTGGAACGACATTCTGGGTGCCGAGATCATCTGGATCAGTGGAGCCAACGTGGCTGAGTGTGCCCCCATCACCACCGATTACGTCTGGCAGGCGCGCGAACACGGGGCCAAAATCATCGTCGTTGATCCGCGCATCACCCCCATTGCCCGTACCTGCGACCTGTTTCTGCCCATCAAGCCAGGGCGGGACATCGCCCTCTTCAACGGCATCCTGCATCTGATGATCGAAAACGACTGGCTCGATCACGACTTCATTGACAACCACACCGTCGGCTTTGACGCCGTTGCTGAGCATGTGCAGCAGTGGACGCCGCAAAAAACGGCCGTAGTCACCGGCATCGCTGAAAAAGGCATCCGGCAGGCGGCCGAATGGTGGGGCATGGCCAGCACCAGCTTCCTCATGCACGCTCGCGGCATCGAGCACCACAGCCACGGCGTGCAGAACGTGATGGGGGCGATCAACATCGTCTTGGCCTCAGGGCGCATTGGCCGCGAGAACTGCGGTTACGCCACCATCACCGGCCAGGGCAACGGCCAGGGCGGCCGCGAACACGGCCAAAAGTGCGATCAGCTTCCTGGCGCGCGCGATCTGGGCAACCCCGAACACCGCGCTTACGTCGCTGGCATCTGGGACATGAATCCAGACGATCTGCCCCAACCCGGCGTTGATGCCTACGAGATTTTCCGCAAAGTTGACCAGGGCGAAATCAAGGGATTGCTCTCCATCTGCTTTAACCCGCTGGTTTCCCTGCCGGACAATAATTTTGTGCGCGCCCAGCTGGAAAAGCTAGATTTCTACGTGGCCATCGACTTCTTCCTTAACGAAACCGCCCGCTACGCTGATATTGTCCTGCCCGGCTCGCTGCACGAAGAAGACGAAGGCACAGTGACCACAGCCGAAGGGCGCGTCATCAAAATTAACAAGGCCGTAGACTGCCCCGGCGAGGCTCGCGAAGATTGGGTCATCATCCAGGATATTGCTAAAGCGCTTGGACGGGAAAAAGGGTTGACGTTTAACAGCCCGGCCGAGATGTTTGCCGAATTGGGGCAGGCATCAAAAGGAGGTGTAGCCGACTATTCCGGCATCACCTACGAGAAACTTGAAGCGCAAAACGGCGTTTTCTGGCCCTGTCCTGATGCGGAACACACGGGCACGCCGCGCCTTTTTGAGCCGGAATCATGGAACCCGGTAGCCCAGGGCAAAGGGCCATTCTACTTTCCTGACGGCAAAGCCCGCTTCAACGTTGCCCCTTACACGCCGCCCACCGAAGATGTGGACGACGAGTACCCGCTCATCCTGACAACCGGCCGCGTGGTCAGCCAGTTTTTGTCTGGCACGCAAACGCGGCGCATTGGCCCGTTGGTGGACAACTACCCGGAACCGCGCATCGAGATGCACCCGACACTGGCAGAAAAGTTGGGGGTAAACGATGGCGACTGGGTGACGGCCGAATCCCGCCGCGGCAGCACCACCCTGCAAGCGCTGGTGGTCAGAACCATCCGTCCGGACACCATCTTCATTCCTTACCACTGGCCCGGACGCAAATCGGCCAACCAGCTCACCATTTCGGCACAGGACCCTATCTCCAAAATTCCGGAGTATAAAGTGTGTGCCGTGCGCGTGAGAAAGGTAGCTGACGATGAACGGTAAATGGAACGCAGATTTGCCTGATTTGCCTGATTTAATCATGGATCAGGAAAATCAGGTTTATCAGCGTCATCAGCGTTCTATTCTCCGGGCAGTAAAGAGGGTGATGAATGCCAAAACCAGCTGAGATGGAATTCTTTATGGACCCCAGCCGCTGCATTGGCTGCCAGGCGTGTGTACAGGCCTGCACGGAATGCGACACGCACAAAGGCCAGTCGATGATCCAGCTAGATTATGTGGATCGCAACAGTTCGCCACAGACAGTACCGGTAATTTGTATGCACTGCGACTCACCTACATGTGCCGAGGTGTGTCCGGCCGATGCCATCAAGCGTACCGCCGACGGCGTGGTTCAGACGGCACGCAAGCCGCGCTGCATTGCCTGCAATAACTGCGTGCTGGCCTGCCCGTTTGGCGTGCCCAAAATGAACAACGGCATGAACTTGATGATGAAGTGTGACATGTGCTACGACCGCACTTCAGTTGGGCTGAAGCCAATGTGCGCCTCGGTTTGCCCCAGCCAGGCACTTTTTTACGGCACGCGGGAAGAGATTGAGCGGCTGCGGCCCCGTTCCCGGCCGGTGAACAGTTTCCAGTTTGGCAACCAAACTGTGACGACTAAGGTGAGCATGATGGTGCCCCGCGAAACGCCGGTGAATCTGGTGGACGTGGCCGCCTCGTTGTACCAGGCACCAGCAGCGCAAACAATGGCTCCGGTGGAAGATGTGCTGCTGGCAAACATGTTTGTAGAAGTATAGGGGAGGATTGACGATGGATAATGAGTTTGATCAATTGACGGTGCCGCCGGACGGCCGTTCTCCGGCTGAACAACCGCGCTGGCGTCAGGATTTCCCCATTGATTGGCCCCAGGATGAATATTTAACGCGGCGAGAGTTTATTAAATTCCTGCTGCTCACCAGTGGCGCCTTTAGCGCCGGTCAGCTCTGGTTCCTGGTGGCTGACTTCCTTGAACAGCGCGAGGCCGCACCGGCAGCCAAAGTGATCACCCGTGTGGATGCAATGTCGGTGGGCGGTTCGCTCATCTTCAACTATCCAGAAGAAGACAGCCCGGCACGCCTGCTGGTGCACGTGGATGAAGAGACATTTGTGGCCTACGAGCAGCAGTGTACGCACCTCACCTGCCCGGTCATTCCTCACGTGGCCGAAGGTAAGTTGCACTGCCCCTGCCACGAAGGTGTTTTTGATTTGCTGACGGGACGGCCGTTGGCGGGTCCTCCACGACGGCCGTTGGCCCGCGTCACGCTTGAAGTGCGTGATGGCAACGTTGTGGCCACCGGCATTGAAAAGAGGACCGTATGAGACGAAAATCCCGCTTTGCCCGCTCCCAGCGTTTAACCATTGCCACCGGCATTCTTTTCATCGTTGTCATCGTCATCATTTTGCAGCTGTGGCTGTTTACCGCCACGATGAATGCCTACCTGGGCGGTGACAGGGCTATTTTGTGGCCTGCCGCAATTGCTAGTCTGGTTTGCCTGGGCCTGAACGTGGGCCTGCTCTGGTATTTATATGGCCTCGATTAGCCATCTGTTAAGCCGCCGTCATCTGGCCCAAAACGCCGCTGACCTCTTCCCTGGCTATTTTGCCCTGGTCATGGCCACAGGCATTGTGTCGATTGCTGCCTTTTTGCTAGAAATGGTTTTCATTGCCCAGGCTTTACTGGTCGTTAATGTCATCGCCTATGCTATTTTGTGGCTGCTCATGTTCTGGCGGCTTTTTGTGTACTTTCCGCGTGTCATTACCGATATTAAGAGTCACGCTCGGGGTCCGGGATTTTTTACATTGATTGCCGGAACGTGCGTGTTGGGTGCTCAACTGCTGCTAGTTGTTGGCAGCCGGCCAGTGGCCTGGGGTCTGTGGGGGTTGGGAATTTTCCTGTGGCTGGTAGTGATGTATGCGTTTTTTACGGCCGTTACCACCCGACCACAAAAACCTACTCTGGAAACCGGCATTAATGGCGCCTGGCTGATCGCCACTGTTGCCACCCAGTCTGTCTCCATTTTAGGCACGCTCCTGCTGGCTGGATTGCCAACACCACCTGAAGCATGGTTTTTCTTCACCCTCTGCATGTATTTGCTAGGCTGTATGCTCTATCTGAGCATTATCACGCTCATTTTTTACCGCTTCACCTTTGTGGAATTGACCAGCGCCGCTCTGACGCCACCTTACTGGATCAACATGGGAGCTGTGGCCATCACTACCCTGGCTGGCTCCACCCTCATTCTAAATTCAGCACGCTGGTCCTTTCTGGTAGAAATCGAGCCTTTTCTCAAAGGATTTACCCTCTTTTTCTGGGCAGCAGGCACCTGGTGGATTCCCCTGCTGTTCATTTTGGGGGCGTGGCGGCATCTCTACAAAAGGTATCCACTGACATACGATCCACAGTATTGGGGCATGGTCTTTCCCCTAGGCATGTACACAGCCTGCACCATTCGCTTGTCGCAGGCGTTAGACTTGCCTTTTCTCATGGCAATTCCTCGCTATTTTGTTTATATTGCCTTTATTGTCTGGACAGGTACTTTTGTTGGGCTGCTGGCCCATCTGGCCGGTTTGCGGCCGGCTCCCAGCGAATCATAAAAGGTTCTCAAAAGCTTGGCACCTTTACAGTTTTGCCAATATCAGGAGGAGATTAAAAGCCCGGTGTTTCGATTTCTTTATGTCGAGTTTCCTTGACAAATAAACGGCGCTTGCTATAATCCCCGACTGTTGATGCGGGGTAGAGCAGAGGCAGCTCGTCGGGCTCATAACCCGGAGGTCACAGGTTCGAATCCTGTCCCCGCTACTAAGCAAAAAAAAGCACCCCTGAACGGGGTGCTTTTCTGTTTTCAGGCTGTAATGCGTGAAAAGCAATTTGGTTGTCTATATTCCTGCTCACGCAGCCTTTTGGGCCAACTGCTCCATCTTCTTAGCTAATTCTACATCCCAATTGCTAATTGAGTTGTCCAAGTCATGCGTTACCAGGGAAACGGTGACGCTGTTGTATACGTTGGACCATTCAGGATGGTGGTCCATTTTGTCGGCATGAACGCCGGCAGAAACCATCCAGCCTAGCGCCTGGGCAAATGAGTCAAATTTGTATTGCTTGTGGAGCTTCCCCTCTTTAACAGACCAACCCGGCAAGTTTGCCAGTTCGCTGTCAATTTCTTCACTGCTTAATTTTCGTCTGGACATTTGTACCTCCGTACAAGTTAAAACTTCTGTCTCCTTTCTATTTTACACAAGAAGCAGCAACTGCTGTATGAGCCAGGCACCAACGGCAGCGCTAATGCCACCAACAACCAGGCCAAAAACACCGCCAATCACGGCCGTACGCCCATCGCTCATCAATTTTTTCGGCACGGCCATGATGGGTAAATCATCGGCACCCAATATTACCATTTCAACCAAGGTGCGCGCGGTGAGGGTGCTGGCAACACGGCCGTCCACCTCACTAAATACAGCCAGCAAGATTCCCAACATGGCCAAGCAAATAGGCAAAGCAATAAGACCACCTACTCCGGAAGCGGCCGTTCCCACAATAATGCCCACCATCACTGCCGGAGCCAGAAAAGGGAACGCACCCTGACGCAGCATCTCTGTAGGGGCTTCAGCGGCTTCTACGAACATCGCTTTTACACCGCGGCTGCTCAACCCACCGCCCGCTCCAATCAGACCGACCAGAAGCATCGGGGCCAGGGCACCGGTCACAATCCCCAGGGCAACTCCGGCAATTGCGCCACCGATAAAGCTGCTCAGCAGTGTCAGCAGCGCGCCAACCGCCAGCCCTATCCAAACCGCTCGATTTTGTTGAAAGTAGCTGCCCAGATAACCACCCACCACCGCGCCCAGCACCATGGCCAGCCAAATTCCCCAACTGTGCCAACGCACTAACCCCAAAACAAAGCCGGAAATAAGCCCCACACTGGCACCCAACACGGCACCAATAAACAGGGAGCCAATAAAAAGGAAAATGACCGTGTGCCAGGGATCGTTTTTATCTGGCTGGGCGCGGGTAATGCCACCCACAACCGCCCCCACAATAATGCCCCGCAGCAAACCAAACAGGGTGCCATCCAGAAGATTGGTCACTCGGCCACCCAGCAAATAACCAAAGCTGCCGACCAGCAGACCAATAAGCCCACCGGCAACCAAACCACTCATCAAGGCGCCGTTGTGTTTTAGCACCCGTTCGTAAGCACCAAATAACGCCAGCAATACGGCCGTCCCCAACACGGTAACGGCCGTTCGTTCCACGATCCCGCCAATCATGCCCGAAACCAAACCAATCACCACCATAAAGGCGACAACAACCGGCACAGAGCGGCGCAGTTTCATCTGCTGAGCCATTATAAAATATCCAAAATCCAAATGGGCAAGCGCTGTTGGCTGGGCCGGAAACCAAACTTCAGGTACAGCTTTTGTGAAGCGCTGTTTTCAGCCTGGGTGTTTAGTGACACAGTATAAAGTCCCTGCCTGTAATAATAAGCAAATGCGTGTTTCAATAAAGCCGATCCAATCCCAAGGCCATGCTTTTCAGGATGAACCGTTAAACGTACCAAATGGGCACCGGCCTCTGCCCGTGCGCTCAGCTGATAGCCCACAATCTCCTCATCAAGTAGCGCCACATCAAAACTGAGCGATTGTGGTCGGGCAATGGCCAGCGCCTGGGCGCTTTGCCGCCACAAAGGGGCAAACGAAGCTTCTTCCAGCTCGGCCAAAGCCTCAAAATCAGTTGAATAAACCTGCCTAATTATTAGGCCAGGAACTGACGCAACCTCTGGCAATTGGCGATCTTCTTTAACATACGTTTCTATGGAACTCCCCCGGGCAAAACCCAGTTTGGGCAGCAGCGGACGGGGCCATTCTTCCACGGCCAGCCAGGCCAGTTGGGTCACCCCTTGGTGATGCAGCACGGGGACCACCTGTGCCAACATTTTTGCTAAAGTTTGCTCGGCTGCTGCCTCATTTAACAGGGCAGCAACCCGTACCCAGGCCGCCGGCAGTGGATCGGCCGTGGCGGCCAGGCAGGCGGTAAGATCGGTACGCTCTGGAAAGAGCTTGGCGGTAAGACTGCTTTTGCTTACTGGCTTTTCCGCTTTGGGCAAGACGACAAAGCCGGGTGAGCCGATCCAATCGCCGGGCAGGTGCCAATCGACATGGAGATGACTGTAAACGGCCGTATTTAACAACCGCAAAATAGCCCCCGCATCCGATTTTGTAGCCACCCGAATGCCGTCAGAACTGCCGCGCTCCCGAGCCCAAAGGTTTGCTAATTCCATAACGCTATTGTACACTACATAATCATTTTTTCTGATAAGCTGGCCTTATTCCTATATATCCTCTATCCATTCCTGTATGTTGTCAAATATAGGGTGAGATCAGCATAACTTACTTAGGAAACAAATGGGCAGTAAGCCAAAAGACAGAACCCTGGAAACAACCATTGCAAACTTAACCAAACGCTTTGGCGAAGGTGCCATTATGCGTTTGGGTGAAGCACGGCACATGCAGGTAGAAGTCATTCCTACCGGTGCTTTGCCGTTGGATATTGCTTTGGGTGTTGGGGGTGTTCCACGCGGCCGCGTCATCGAAATTTATGGCCCCGAATCATCTGGTAAGACAACAGTTTGCCAACACATCATCGCCGAAGCGCAGCAGCGCGACGGGATATGTGCTTTCATCGATATGGAACATGCGCTAGACCCGGTTTATGCCGAGCGCTGTGGTGTCGATGTAGACAATTTGTATGTCTCCCAGCCAGACACGGGTGAGCAGGCGTTAGAAATTGCCGAAGCCCTCATTCGTTCCGGGACGATGGATGTGGTTGTTGTGGATTCTGTGGCAGCATTGGTTCCCCGCGCCGAAATTGAAGGCGAGATGGGGGATGCACACGTAGGATTGCAAGCACGTTTAATGTCTCAGGCATTGCGTAAATTGTCTGGGGTCATTAAGCAAACCAATACCGTTGTTATTTTCACCAACCAACTGCGCTCAAAAATTGGCGTGATGTTTGGTAGCCCGGAAACCACCAGTGGTGGCAACGCACTCAAGTTTTATGCGTCTGTTCGGATCGATATTCGCCGGATTCAGGCGATTAAAAATGGGACAGATGTTGTGGGCAATCGTACCCGGGTGAAGATAAAGAAAAACAAGGTCGCACCTCCGTTTACCGATGCTGAATTTGACATTATGTATAATGAAGGTATCTCAAAAACTGGCTGTATTGTTGATCTCGGTGTGGATTATGACGTTCTGGATAAGCGTGGTGCGTATTTCCGATATGGGGAAACGCTGCTAGGCCAGGGACGTGAAAATGCCAAGGAATTTTTGCGAGAAAATCCTGAGATTTTCGCCGAGCTAGACGCCCTCATTCGTCAGAAAGCTGGCTTGCCCCTCGTGGAACCAATGTCTGAAGGTTAATTCCCCGACTACTGGTTTACCCGTTTCCTAACTCATTTTAACTGAATACAGGCCGGTTTCCGGCCATTGATTATTTGCTATCGGATTATCCCGTCACGGCTTTTGTGTTTATGGGAAAAATAACAGCGTTAACACGGCAAAAAAGAAATCCCGATCGGGTCAACGTCTACCTGGACGATGAATTCGCCTTTGGTCTGGCGGCCATTACGGCCGTTTCCCTGCGTGTGGGCCAAACCTTATCTCCCGCAGAAATTGAGCGTCTGAAAGGGTCCGATCTGGAAGAAAAAGCCAAAAACGTGGCCATCCGCTACATTGAGTACCGGCCACGCAGCATTGCCGAAACGCGCCAACATCTACAGAAAAAAGAATATCCAGAGGACGTGATTGAACGCGTTGTGCAGCGTTTGGCAGAGGTCGAACTGCTGAACGATGCCGCTTTTGCCCGCTACTGGGTCGAGCAGCGCGAAACGTTCAAGCCACGCAGCAAGATAGCGCTGCAAATGGAGCTGCGCAAAAAAGGGATTGAGCGCGCTCTGATTGAAACGGCCGTAGCCGAAGTTGATGAACTGGCCGCAGCCACCCAAGCCGCACAGGCTAAAGCCCGCCGCTATCACAGCTTGCCCGAACTGGAATTCAGAAAAAAGCTGGGCGGCTTTTTGCAGCGTCGCGGCTTTGGCTATGGCATTGTAAGAGAAGTAACTGAAGCACTCTGGGAACAGTTTAACGGAGATGCTTCTGAAGCAGACAACCATTTTTAGAAAGCCAGCTGGCTTTCAGTGTGAAAGTAACAGAAACACATTGTTCGTTTCAAAACCATTATTTACTTTCACCTAAAAAGGAGATCAACTATGCAAGCAATCAGCATTTTGCTGGGGGCTGTGATTGGCATCATCGTTGGTGCTGCTGCGGTCTATTTTTTGATTAGACCACAGATAGAACAGAAGGTTGCCGCTGTTGAGCGAGAACTGGAAGAGCGTCGCGTCCTGGCAGAAAAAGAAACAACCGAAATCTTGGAAATCTCCCGCCAAGAGGCACAACAAATTCGATTAGAAGCAGAAAAAACAATAGAACGCCGGTATCAAGACGTGGCCCGTGCTGAAGAGCGCGTCGATCGTCGCAATGAAAATCTAGACAAACAGACAAAAAAGCTGGAGCATCGGGAAGCGGTGCTAAACAAACGGCAGAGTCGGCTGGACAAACGGCAAAACCGGCTGGAAACCATCGAGCAGGAACGCCGCCAGCAGTTGGAACAAATTGCCGCTCTCACCGCCGAAGAAGCCAAACAGCTGCTGCTGGAAGACGTGGAGAAAGAGTCGCGCCAGGATATGGCCCGCATCATGCGCGAAATTGAAGATGAGGCCAAAGAAAACGCCAACCAAAAAGCACGGGAGCTGGTGGTGATGGCTATCCAGCGCATTGCCAGTGACCAGGTGGCCGAGCAAACGGTATCGGTTGTGCAGCTCCCGAGCGAGGAAATGAAGGGGCGCATTATTGGCCGAAACGGCCGTAACATTCGCGCCTTTGAGCAAGCTGCCGGGGTTGATATTGTGGTAGACGATACGCCGGAAGCAGTCTCCGTCTCCAGTTTTGATCCGGTACGCCGTGAAGCCGCCCGTCGGGCCTTAGAGAAGTTGATTTCAGACGGCCGTATCCACCCGGCTCGCATCGAAAAATTGATCAAGGACGCAAACGTCGAAGTGGAACAAGATATGAAAGAAGCAGGCGAACAGGCCGCGTATGAAGCTAACGTCCACGGGCTGCATCCGCAGGTTATCAAAATGCTTGGCCGCCTGAAGTACCGCACTTCGTTTGGGCAGAACCAGCTCTATCATTCGGTAGAGGCTTCGAAGATTGCGGCCGTTCTAGCCGCCGAACTCAACGCCAACATCGACACTGCCAAAATGGGTGCCCTGCTGCACGATCTGGGCAAAGCGATGGACCATGACCAGGAAGGTACCCACGCCATGCTCGGCGCCGAATTCTGCAAGCGCTTTAAGGTGCCACCATTGGTGGTCAACGCCATTGCCGCCCATCATCATGAGGTAGAGCCAGAAAGCGTCGAAGCGATCATCGTGGAAGCGGCCGACGCCATTTCCGGGGCACGTCCCGGGGCACGCCGCGAAAGTCTGGAGAATTATATCAAGCGGGTGCGTACGCTGGAAGAGATTGCCACCACATTCCCCGGCGTAGAAAGCGCCTATGCCTTGCAAGCCGGGCGCGAAATTCGCATCCTGGTCAAGCCAGACAAAATCGACGATCTGGAAGCGATGCGGCTTTCCAAAAACATCGCCAAAACAATTGAGGAAAGCATGCAGTATCCCGGCCAGATTCAAGTAACGGTCATCCGCGAAACCCGCGCCGTGGGTTTCGCCAAATAACCAGACTATAAGGCATTGAATAAAAAAGGACGCTCATGAGCGTCCTTTTTTGTTTATTGGGGAAGTTTTATTGATGGCCTAGAATGACGTGTGGTCGATAGGGTGCCTCTATTCGCTCGATTTCTGCCTCACTTAAGGAAATATCTGCGGCAGCGGCAGCCTCTTCTAATTGATACATTTTGGTGGCGCCGATGATGGGGGCCGTGACGCCAGGTTTGTGCAGCAGCCAGGCCAGCGCAATTTGCGCTGGTGAAAAACCCTTCTCCTCAGCAATCGCCACAACCGCATCTACCACGTCAAAATCTCCAGATTCATAATACATGCTTTTGGCAAAGTCGTCGCTTTTGGCTCTGGCTGTGGGATCGTCGGCATCACGCTTGCGATTGCCGGCCAAAAAGCCCCGTGCCAACGGACTCCAGGGAATGACACCAACGCCCTGGTCCCGACAAAGGGGCAACATCTCTCGCTCTTCTTCGCGGTAAACAGCGTTCATGTGGTTTTGCATAGCAGAAAAGCGCGTCCAGCCGTGTAAATCGGCCGTGTACTGCGCTTTGGCAAACTGCCAGGCATACATGCTGGAGGCACCAATATAGAGTGCTTTGCCCGCCTTGACCACGTCGTGCAGCGCTTCCATTGTTTCTTCGATAGGGGTGTCACTATCCCAGCGGTGAATCTGGTAGAGATCAACGTAATCGGTGCCCAGGCGGCGCAGTGAGTTGTCGATCGCTTCCATGATGTGCTTGCGCGACAGGCCGCCGCCGTTTGGGCCTTTGCCGATGGGGAAATATACTTTGGTCGCCAGCACGATCTCTTCCCGGCTGGCAAATTCTTTGAGCAACCTGCCGGTGACTTCTTCACTCACCCCCAGCGAATACATATCGGCCGTATCGAAGAAGTTGATGCCTAACTCGATGGCGCGCTTGATGAACGGCCGTGCCGCCGCCTCATCCAAAACCCAATCCCGCCACTCCGGGGTACCGTAGCTCATCATCCCCAGGCAGATGCGGGAAACCTTCAGGCCGGTCTTGCCTAAATTAACGTATTCCATTTGCAAAACTCCTTTCTTTAAATCTAGTTTGTCCTACGCAAAAGGAGTTTTGCCAACTCCTTTCGTGCTTAATTGTCCAGGTGCGACGCACTTTCCCCAGAGTATTTGTGCAACAAACACCTTTTTAAGTGCGTCGCACCTAAGGGACTGAACGTTAATGCTTGTCGAAAGGAGCTATTTTACCGAACGTTGGGCTTCCAGACATACCACGCCGTTTTTACCCGCCACGGCATTGTGCATAACGCCAGGTGGCAAATCCAGCCGGTCGCCCGGATAAAGTGTGGTTGGTTCCCCTTCAATGGGAAAACCAAAGGTAATTGATCCATCTACGACGATGATCACCTTCTCATAAGGATGGTCATGTGCGGGGAATACATCTTGGGGATTGCTGCGCCACTTGTAAGGCTCTAATCCTTCGGCTTCCATCTGCTGGTAAAGTTCTGCTTCAGTGGGTGCGTCGGCGCGAGCCCATTTTTGGATGTGAATGATGTGGGTTTTCATCTACCGGTCTCCTCCATGACCGTTACTACGTGGTGCATGCAATGGTTACGAGATTAATTTTGTATAAGCATACGTGCAGTCAAACAAAAATACAATTGAACTCGTGTACTGGCTTAAAGGGACTATTCCTGAATGCGAAGCTGTTTGGTTCTTGCTATAATCCCGCAACTATGGAAAGTTCTGGTCAAAATCGCCGTCAATTCTGGATTGGCATCGGGATGAGCATCATCTCCATTATCCTCATTCTTTTATTGGTGGATCCTGGTGAAATTTTAATTGCCCTACAGCAAGCGGATTTGTCTCTCATTGCCTTGAGTGCTGGGGGCATTCTCCTCTTCATGGTGATTCGGTCCATTCGCTGGCGCTATATGTTGGCCAACGAAATTTCCTGGTCGCAAGTGTTCCACATTCAAAACATCGGCTACATGTTTAACATGGTTTTGCCGCTGCGTTTGGGAGATGTGGCCCGTGCCGTGCTCATTGGCAACGTGCCACCCATCACCCTGGCCAGAGGGCTATCGACGATGGTGGTGGAACGCATTCTGGACATGATGTTTGTTGTGGCGCTGCTGCCGTTTACTTTAACAGAAGTTGCCAGCCTGCCGGCCTGGATGCAGGATGGGGCACGCGCCTCCGGCATAGTAGCGGTAGCGGCGATTGGCCTGTTAATAATTGCTGCCAATCAGCGTAAACTGGCGAATCGGTGGGGTACGGCCGTACTCAACCGCATCCCCTTTTTAGATACCGAACAATGGGTTCGCCGCATGAACGATCTGCTGGATGGTCTGGGCAGCCTGACCCGCCTGAAGGACAGCCTGGTGCTGGTTTTCTTCAGCATTTTGGTTTGGATTCCTATTTTGTTTGCCTATCAATGGGGCATCCTGGCCGTGGGGGGACAGGTTTCTTTGCTGGCAGCCAGCTTTGTGGTTTGCGCCGCCGCCCTGAGCATCGCCATCCCCTCTTCACCAGGGCAGATCGGCGTGTTTCACATTGGTGTAACGGCCGCTATGCTGGCCCTGGGACAATCGGACGGGGCCGCAGCAGGCTTTGCCGTGGTTTACCATGCGCTTAATCTAATCACCATGATCATTCTGGGGCTCATTGGTTTGAGCAGCATCGGGGCCACTTTCAATAGTGTAGTGGAAACGACCCAGCGATTTATGCGTCGCCGGCAATTAAGTGAAAAACAACCGTAAAAGTGAAAAGTGATTCACTTTTTACTTATTCAAAGAGTGAATGCGGAAAAATTTATGAAGATAGTGGAAGTATTGACCTATTATCGCCCCTGGGTAAGCGGCCTGACAATTTACGTGGAGCGCCTGAGCAGAGCGTTGGCCCGGCAGGGGCACGATGTCACCGTCTTAACCTCGCAGTATGATCCCGATCTCCCCCTGTATGATGTCATCGAGGGCGTGAAAGTGGTGCGGATTCCCGTCGCTGCACGCGTGAGCAAGGGCGTATTGATGCCTGGCTTTGGCCCGATGGCCTGGAAGCTGGCCCAACAAGCGGACGTTCTACATCTGCACCTGCCCCAATTTGATGCGCCGGGTGTGGCGATGCGCGGCCGTATTTTGGGCAAACCAGTCGTGCTGACTTATCACTGCGACTTACAACTGCCCCAGGGCAGCTTTAACCGGCTGGTAGATCGCGTTGTGCAGTCGATGAACCAGTTAGCCGGGCGCTTGTCTGACGCTGTGGTCACCTACACACGCGATTATGGCACGCACTCTCCATTTTTGTCCCAATTTTTGGATGAGAAGCTGCACATCATTCCCCCACCTGTGGAGCTGCCGGATTACAGCGCGGCCGATGTGCATGCATTCCGCGCCAAACACAATTTGGGCGACGAGCCGGTGATTGGTATTATTTGCCGGTTGGCGGCAGAAAAAGGCGTGGAGGTTTTGCTTAAAGCGCTGCCAATCGTGCGGGAAAAGTTTCCCAACGTCCGTGTTTTACAGGCTGGACAGTATGAAAACATCATTGGCGAAGAGGCGTATGCCGCCCGATTGGCCCCACTCTTTAAAAAGTACAAGGATCATTACCACTTGCTGGGCAACATTGAAGGAGCAGAGCTGAGCGCGTTTTACGACTGCCTGGACTGCCTCTGCGTGCCCAGCCTGAACAGCACGGAAAGCTTTGGCCTGGTGCAAATTGAGGCGATGCAGAACAGCGTGCCGGTGGCCGCCTGCGCGCTGCCCGGCGTGCGCCAGCCGGTGACGATGACCGGCATGGGTGAAGTAACACCTATTGCCGACCACAACGCCCTGGCCCAGGCCATCATCAACATTTTGGGCAATAAAGAATGGTACCAACGAGACAGCGAGTTGATTGGCGCCACTTTTTCACCCGACGAAACCGCCAAAGCGTACATACAGCTTTTTGAAAAACTGCAGCACGGACGGCTGGTAGGCAAAACAGTTGAACCAGCCGCTTATGATCGCCTGCGAACCATGCGGGATAAATACGGCCGTTAATCAAAAAACTCATCCGCAGATTACACAGATTCCGCAGATTTTTTGATCATTAATCTGTGTAATCTGCGAAATCTGTGGACAATTTCTTATTTCCGGAAACCTCTATCAATTGGCAGCAAATGTGAACGAACCCAAATTCCTAGCTTCCACCACCCAAGATGATTTACTCTGGCGCCAGCTAAAAACAATCCCGGCTTTCCGGGCCATTTTGCGGGCGGTGGAAGCCCGCTTTTACTTTGCCGTCGATTTGCCCGAGCCCACGTTGGACGTCGGCTGTGGCGATGGCCATTTCAGTCAGATGGTGTTCCAGCGCAAGCTAGATGCCGGCATTGACCCCTGGTGGAATCCGCTCAAAAAGGCGCAAAAGTCAGAAATGTATGATATCGCCCTGCAAGCAATGGGTGACAGGCTGCCCTTCCCCGACGGCCACTTTGCCAGCGCCTTCAGCAACTCCGTTTTAGAGCACATCCCGGACGTCCAGCCCGTACTCAATGAAACCAGCCGAGTGATGCAAATGAACGGCCGTTTCCTCATCACTATGCCCAGCCACAATTTTACCAACCACCTGGGCGGCGCAGCCTTCTTTGAGCGGTTGGGCCTGCCCGGTGCCGCCGCCTGGTACCGTGACTTCTTTAACCGCATCTCTCGCCATGCTCATACCGATTCGGCCGAGATATGGGCAGAACGGTTGGCCCAGGCCGGTTTTGGCATCGAGCGCTGGCAATATTATTTCAGCAAAGAAGCGCTGCGGGCGCTGGAATTAGGCCACGTGCAAGGAATTCCCGCGGCAATCATGCACGCCCTGACCGGGCATTGGATTGTGGCTCCATGGGCCAGCAGTTTACAGCGGGTGGAACGGTGGCTACGGCCGTTTTACAACGAACCGTTCCCCGCAGATGGCACCTACCTGCTCATCGTGGCGCGCAAGAAGGCCGACGTCCCTATTCCGGTGCAGCTGCCTCCGGCCCGTCCGTTTACAATTAAAGAGTTGGAAACGGCCACTTCGGCAGGCTCAGTGCAGGCTGTTTCCAACCAGCAGCCCATCCCCCCAGAACCAGAAATTGCCGAAATAGATGAAAATCTGGTGCCAGACCTCACCCCTCTGGAAGATGAACCGACCGCCACTCCATCCAACACCAACTGGTTCAACATTTTGCTGGGGATTGCCAGCTTGCTGTCTGCCATGTTGGGCCAACTGGCCCTGACAGGTGATCCACCCAACATTGCCAGCGGACGGCGCTGGTTTTTGTACAGTGGGCTGGCCCTGTTGGTATTGATGTGGCGCAGCCGGGCAGCTAAACCGACGCTAACCCGACGCTGGCGGCTGCCCCGCCTGGGCCAAATCCCACGACAGCGCTGGTTTTATTTACTGGGTTTGCTGCTTGCCCTGCTGGCACAGCGCCTGGTAAACGTGCCGGGGAGCGAACGGCCGTTCCTGGCCCTGTTATTCTGGCTAGGCGGTATTGCCCTCGGCTTTTACGCCTGGCAGGATGGCTTATTTGACACCAGCAGCTTGTTTGTTTCGCGACGCACGGTGGCAACGGCCGTAGCCCTGTTCGTCATCGCCGTGGTCGTGAGATTGGTCAATCTGACCGAAAATCCGTTCATGCTCAACGGCATCGAGGCCAGTTTGGGGCTAAACGCCACCCAAATTATTCAGGGCCAATTGCGCAATCCGTTTGGCACCGCCTGGCTCACCAATCCGACCCTGCTGCTTTACCTGATGGCCATTCCCACTCGCATTTTTGGCACTACCGTGTTGGCTGTGCGCCTGATTTCGCCATTTGTGGGCGCGGCAACGGTGACCGCCACCTACCTCATCGGCAAGCGGCTGTTTGGCAACCTTACCGGGCTGCTGGCGGCGGTTTTGCTGCTGGGCGCACACCTGCATGTGCATTACAGCCGTCTGGGCATGACCAACATTTGGGATGGCCTGCTGGTGCTGTTGGCGTTGGGATTGATTGGCATTGCCTGGAAACGGCCGTCCACCGCGCCACACCAACGCACGCTGTGGCTGGGGGCAGGGCTGTTTGTTGGCTTAAACATTTACGCCTTTACCAGTTCGCGCGTGCTGCCGCTCATTTTGCTGGTCTGGTTTGGGCTGACGCTGCTGCTCGATTGGCAATCGATGCGAAAGCAGGGCCGGCATCTGCTGGCCGCTGCGGGGATGGCGCTGGTGGTTGCGCTGCCATTGCTGCTCTTTTACAACAACAATCCCACTATTTTCATGGAGCGAGCTAACGCGTTGGGCATTTTGTCTGAGCAGACCAACTGGCTGGCAAATGAAGCTGCGCGCACGGGAATGTCGCAAACGGCCGTGCTCTGGCAGCAATTTTGGCAGTCGGCCCTGGCCTTCAACGGCATTCCCGACAACAGCCCGGCGTATCGTCCGCTGGTGCCGCTGCTGAGCTTTGGTCCGGCGGTGCTGATGGTGCTTGGCTTCTTGCTGGCGCTTTTCCGGCTGCGGCAAAACCGGTACCGACTGCTGCTGCTCTGGCCACTGCTTACCGTCATTGTGGCCGGGATGCTGGTGATTGAATCGCCGCAAAGCCACCGGCTGGTCATGGCAGCACCTGCTTTAGCGCTGCTGGCGGCGGCGGCCCTGGTCACCCTGGGTAATCTGATTTTGGCCGCCCTGCAATCGGGGGCAGATGATGAAAAACTACCTGATTTGGCTGATTGGCAATTATCTTTTGCAAACTGGCACAGTGTGGCAGCGCGGGCGAGCTTCGTTTTGCTGGCGTTGGTCATGCTGTTTGCTCTGAGCGACTTGTTTTTTTATTACGGCCGTTTCCCCAGCCACAATCAATTTGCCGACACCAACACGGAGGTGGCCTATGAATTAGCCCAAACTCTCAACGAACTGGAGGGGGAGTGGACCGCTTATTTGTATGGCCCGCCGATTTTATATATCGATTTTCCTACACTACCTTTCCTATTGACTGAGTTTGAGGCCGGTGCTAACCTGTTCAACGTTGAGTCAGCTGAAGCCACATTACCACCTGCGCCTACAGCCAATCAACTGTTTATCTTTTTGCCCCAGCGGGAGGCTGAATTGGCTGAAGTGCAGCGCCAGTTTCCAGGGGGCGAGCGCCAGCAGTTTAACGGTCAATATGCCTCCCCACTATTTACCATTTACAAGTTCCAACCTTAGAAACCAGCCCAGGCTTGTACTGAGCCGAAGCAGGAAAAAGGGAAGATTGAGAAGTTGAGTCCCATCTCAAAAATCTCTGTGAACTTTGTAGCCAATATTGAATAGGTACTGGGTGCAGGTTTTTGTAACAAATTAAGTCAGAAATTTTCGTTAGGATTGGCAGCATGAATTTTGCCGTAGCAACCCTCGCAGTTGCAGCCTTGGTTTTAATGACAACGGCCGTTATTACCTGGCCCCGTAGACACATCGCCCATTGGATCATTCCTTTTCTTGGGCTTTCTATTGCCATTTCTATCTGGCTGGTTGGTTATGCCATAGAACTTAGCATCATGGGGCTGGAAAACAAGCTGTTTTGGGCAAAAATTGAATATATTGGCATTGTTTTTACGCCTGTTGCCTGGTTTTCATTTGCCTATCAATTTCTCAACCAAAACACGCATAATCTAAAACGCATCACCCTGATGCTTGCGATTCTCCCCCTTATTACGCTCGTCCTTCTCTATACCAATGACCAGCATAACCTGATGTGGACCCAAAACGTTCTTGACGAGTCAGGCCCCATTCCGCTGCTGGTCAACAGCTTCGGGGGCTGGTTTTGGATTCACTCAGCCTACTCATATTTATTAATTCTGGGTGGTATTGTCCTCTTCTTGCGCACGATCAAACTGTATCCCAAGCCTTACCGTGGACAGTCAATGGCCCTTATAGTGGCGGCTGGTGCGCCGCTGGTAGGGAATGTCTTCTATCTGGCCGGCCTTGGCCCAATCCCCGGTTTTGACCTGACGCCGTTCTCATTCACGGTGAGCGCATTGGTCATAAGCTGGGGTGTAGCCCGGCTCGATCTATTCGATATGATTCCCATTGCCCGGCGCATGGTAGTAGAAGGTTTGCCGGACAGTATTGTGCTAGTTGATATGCAAAACCGTATCTTGGACGTTAACGCGGTGGGCAAGGAACTGTTTTCCGCAGACGGCCGTAACTTAACGGGCCAAAAATTAAATGATATATCTGGAGACATTGCCCAGCAGTTGGTGAAGTTTGAAAGCAATGCTGAAGATGTTGATGAAGAGATTGAGGTAACGCAGGACGGCCGTACACAACATTACAGCGTGCGGATACGGCCGTTTTACATTTCAGGGCCACATCCCCGGGCACGCATCATTATCCTGCGCGACATCAGCCGCCGCATCGCTGCCGAAAGTGGTATCCGCCAGCGCAATCTGGAATTACAGCAGCTTTTCACCGAAGCCCAAATGGCCCGTGAAGCAGCCGAACAAGCCAGCCGCGCCAAGAGCGATCTCCTGGCCAAGGTGAGCCACGAGCTGCGCACGCCGCTCAGCGCCATCATTGGCTATGCCGAAATGCTGCAAGAAGGTCCCTACGGCGACTTAACGGAAAGGCAAGAGCGTTACCTGAGCCGCATCATAGAAAACGGTGGGTATCTAGGCGAGCAGGTCGAAGATCTGCTTGATCTCTCCCGAATCAGTTCAGAAACATTAGAAGTTAAACTTTATGAATTTAATTTGGAAGATGCCCTGACTCAAGTCGTCAGCCGTTTACAGCCTGCCGCCGATGAAAAAAATCTGGCTCTCCACCTCGAACTTGCCGCTGATGTTCCCAAGCAATTAGTGGGCAATTCCGTTCGTTTCCAGCAAATATTGATCAATTTATGCACCAACGCCATCAAATTTACTGAGGTCGGACAGGTAAAAATCCTTGTAGAGATGGCGGATGCAGAGCATTGGCGGGTTAAAGTCAGTGACAGCGGTAAAGGCATTCCCCAAAGTGAATTGGCAAATATTTTCCAGCCATTTCACCAAATTGGCCCCACGATGATCCGGGGACAAAGTGGTGTCGGGCTGGGTCTAACCATTGTGAAAGAACTTGTAACCGCCCTGGGTGGCAAAATCGACGTCGTAAGCGAACTGGACAAAGGCAGCACCTTTATCGCGACGCTGCCCCTCCTGCCGCTAATCAAAGCCGAAAGTGAAGTAGAAAATGTCAAAATCTAACAACGCACCAAGCGCTCTCATTATCGAAGACGATCCAGATTTGGTTCATATTTTTGCCGAAGCATTGGAGCAGTCGGGCTTTCAGACCACCACTGTGAGCGATGGCAACTTAGCCCTTGAGCGGCTGTCTAACATGGTACCCGATATTGTTGTACTGGATTTACATTTGCCCGGTGTTTCCGGCAGCAAGATTTTGCGGGCCATTCGAGCCGACGGCCGTTTAGATGAAACCCGCGTTATCATTGCCACCGCAGATGATCGAACGGCCGAAGATTTACGCGATGAAGCTGACCTGATACTTCTAAAACCGATTAGCTTCAAACAACTGCGTACACTAAGTGCCAGATTTCGCAAAATAAAACAAGCGACAGCGCTGTTAAGCCAACCGCCGGATAACCCGTAAAGCAGCAAACAATATTTTCGCAAATAGATGCCAATGCCCTCCAACAGAGGTATGATTGAGTGATTCTGTGTGACAAAGATAATGACACCAACACTCAACAACCTCAAGATTCTCGATTTTTCCACGCTTTTACCCGGCCCCTATGCCACCATGATCCTGGCCGATCTGGGTGCAGACATCATCCGCATTGAAGCGCCCAACCGGCCCGATTTGGTGCGGCTGCTGCCGCCATTCTCACCCGATGGCCAATCGGCCCAGCATTCGCTGCTTAACCGCTCCAAGCGCAGTTTGGGCCTCAACCTGAAAACGGCCGCAGCCCCCGAAATCATCAAACGGCTCATCGCCCGGCAGGGATATGACATCATCGTGGAACAGTTTCGGCCGGGCGTGATGGAACGCCTGGGCGTGGGCTACGAGCAGCTAAAAGAAGTGTGCCCCTCGCTCATTTTTTGCTCGCTAACTGGCTACGGCCAAACCGGTCCGTACAAAGATCGGGCCGGGCACGATTTGAATTATCTGGCGCTGTCTGGCTTGTTGAGTTATTACGGCCGTCAATCCGATCAAACACCTCCACCGCCCCCACCCATGCAGGTTGCCGACATTGGCGCCGGTTCGCTGCATCTGGTAATTGGCCTGCTGGCGGCCGTCATTCGGCGGATGAGTACGGGCGAAGGCGGCCAGGTAGACATCGCCATGCACGCCGGGGCGCTGGCCTGGAACGCCGTCGGCGCAGCCAAATGGTTGGTTGGCGGTGAAAATCCGCAGCCCGAGGGAGAAATCCTGAACGGGGGCAGCTTTTACGATATTTATGAGACGAAAGACGGCCGTTATCTCTCCATCGCCCCGCTTGAACCCAAATTTTGGCACGGCTTTTGCCAGGCCATTGGCCGGGAAGATTTGTTTGAACCCGGCACAAATTTTGAAATTACCAACCAACTAAAGTTTAAAGAGGAAATCCGGCGCGCAATTCTAGGCAAATCCCTGGCCGAGTGGCAGGCAATCTTTGCTCCATTGGACGTTTGCGTGGAGCCGGTGCTCACCACCGATGAAGCCCTCGCTCACCCGCAAGCCCAGGCGCGCAACATGATTGTAGAAATTCCTATGCAAGGCAAAACACAACAGCAAATTGGTTCCCCCATCAAGCTGTCTGACCATGAACCAGACTACAAATTTAGCGGCAGCACACTTGGTCGGCACAGCTTTGAGATATTGAGCGAAATTGGCTATACGAAGCAAGAGATCGAAACGTTAACGGCCAGCGACGTGGTGGTCGGTCCATGATGAAACAACGCGAAATCTTTTGGTTCTGGCTGCCGCTGTTTGCCAGTTGGCTGCTCATGACGGCCGAAGGCCCCATCGTTAGCGCCGCCATCAACCGCCTGCCCAACGAAGTGATAATGCTGGCAGCGCAGGGTATTGTTGTCAGCCTGTCAGTGACGATTGAAAGCCCTATCATCAATATTTTGGCCACCTCCACCGCCCTGGTGAAAGACCGCGCCTCCTTTTTGTTGATGCGCCGCTTTACCATTCACTGGATGATTTTGTTGACGGCCGTTTCCATCGCCATCGCCTTCACCCCATTGTTTGACCTGGTAGTCCGCACCTGGCTGGGCACGCCAGACGACGTAGCGCAATGGGTCCAGCCCGGCATGCAAATCATGATTTTTTGGAGCGCGGCCATCGCCTGGCGACGCTTTTTGCAGGGGATCTTGATTCATTTCAACCAGCCGCGCAAAATGGCCTGGGGCACGGCCGTTCGCCTGCTCACCTCTGGCGGCACGGTCATTGGCATGTCTATGCTGACCGACCTGCCGGGTGTGGTCAACGGCACCACGGCGCTGATGGCCGGCGTCATTGCCGAGGCGATTTACGCCACAATTGCCATCCGTCCCCTGCTGCAAAACGAACTCAGCGAAACGGCCGTCAACCTCAACGACGAAGAACCGCTCACCTATCGCGATTTATTCTGGTTCCATTTGCCGCTGGCGGGAACGGCCGTGATGGTGCTGCTGGTTCAACCATTGGTCACGTTTAGCCTGGCACGGTTAGACCGCCCCACGCAATCGCTGGCCGCCTGGCCGGTCATTTTCCAGATTATGCTCATGGCCCGCGCCGCCGCCCTGGCCTTGCCCGAAGCAGTGATCGCCCTTACCAAGGGACCAGATAGCTATGCACCCATTCGCCGCTTCAGCCTGACGTTGGCAGCCATCGTTGGTCTGGTGGTGACGCTGTTCACCTTCAGCCCGCTGGCTCGCCTGTATCTGTTTGGCGTGCAAGACATGACGGCCGAAGTAGGCACGTTAGCCCAGGGCAGCCTGATTTACTTTTTACCCTTCCCGGCTTTAACCGTCATTGGCATGTGGCTGCGCGGCGTGTTGATTAACGGCCGTAAAACAACGGCCGTTAACGTCGCCATGGTGGTTAACATGGCCGTCACCGTTATTGTTCTGGCGCTTGGCCTGGCGGGACAACGGCCCGGCCTGCCTACGGCCGCTGTCGCCTTGACCCTGGCCGTTTTGGCCGAAATCATCTATTTAGCCTGGCGTGCTCAGCAATATTTGCCGGCCTTCGCCACCAAAATGGCTACGCGAAATATTTGAAATCCACAGATTTCGCAGATTAGCGCAGATTTTTTGTCCACTCTGCGTAATCTGCAAGCGCAGCCACGCCATCTGCGGATAATCAGTTTAGAGGAAACGTTATGATCGAAATTTTGCAGCTCCCGCTTGGCCCGCTGCAGACCAACTGCTACCTGGCGATTTGTAAAGAGACGATGGAAGCAGCCGTGATTGATCCCTCGTGGGACGGCCGTCGCATCGCCCAAATTGCCAGCGAGCAAGGGGCCATCATCACCCACATTTTGCTCACCCACAGCCATTTTGACCACGTTGGCGGGCTGGCCGAGCTAAAAGAAGCAACCAACGTCCCCATCTACATTCACCCAGACGCTGTTCCCATGTTGGATCAGGCCGCCGAGGCGGCCGCCAGGTTCAATCTCCCCCTGACAAAACCACCGGCCGCCGACAACATGCTGGCCGAAGGGGATGTTATTGAAGTGGGCAACTTAAAGCTGGAAGTGCTGTTCACGCCAGGGCACGCGCCGGGACACGTCTGCTTTTACGTACGCGAAGAAAACGTTCTTTTTGATGGTGACGTATTGTTCCAGCGCAGCATCGGCCGTACCGATCTGCCCGGCTGTGACCACAACACTTTAATGAAGGTTTTGCGCGAAAAAATAATAGTATTGCCGGATGAAACGGCCGTCCTCTCTGGTCACGGTCCCACTACCACCATCGGCCAAGAAAAACAGTGGAATCCGTTCCTGCAATAATGCGTACGGCACGCATACCATTCGTATAAAATTCCAGGCAAGTCCGACGGGATTGCATTGAGCACGCCGGGCAAAGCATCTGTATGCTTTGGACATTGGGTCAAGGAATAAACGTTAAATCCTGATAGCGTTTACAGTAGATTCTGACCCGGAGAATTGAAAGAGATGTCCAAATTCCGTTTGCTCATGCCGATAGTTATTTTCTTAATTTTTCTTGCCGCCTGTACCCAAACAGAGGCTGGTGAAGAACCAACGCTTGTAGGAGTAACCCCACCAGCTGCTACGGCCGTTGCTTCGACTGCGCTCAGCACAGGTCCCACCGAGCCAATTCTAGAACCAACCGCCCAACCGACAGAAACGCCAGCTCCGACAGCAACAACTGAAGAAACGGCCGTCAGCACGCCTCCCCCAGTTGACAACAGCAACACAACCACAGGCAGCAGCGATGATCAAACAATCCTAATTACGACCGAACCAATCTTTGCCGGCGGTGATTTACAATTTGTTGGCTGGTCGCCAGACAGCCGTTACCTGGCCTACTATGAATATACGGAAGAACAGGTGGCCGAATCACCCGTTGAAGGATTGCGCGGGACGTATCCCGGCACCTTTGTATTTTACGACACGCAAACCGGCGAGAAATGCACCGACTACCCGTTCAGCGGATTATTTAATTACGAAGGGGGCGGAAGTGGCGTGCTATGGCGCTGGCTGCCAAATGGGCAGCTGCTGCTTAGCCTGCCAGATGGCCAGCTGATTCAAACTGACGCACCTTGTGAACCCGGCCAAAACAGGGGTGCACTATTCCCCGCTTCGGTCTCATCCATCGGCAGTTTAAGCCCGAATGATCAGTGGCTGATTTTGTTAAGTGGTGGTCAATACTGGCTGTACGACTGGATGGCCCAAAACGCCCAACCGATTGTCGAAGTGCAGCCGGATTCATTTAACAATCTGGTTTGGTCGCCAGACAGCCGGCACATTAGCATCACCCTGGCGGGTAACTACACCGGCGACCGCTCACCCATTGGCGGCACGCGGGTGATTGAAGTGGCCACTGGCGAAGTGGTTGCCCAACACGATTGGGAGCCGGCCAATGCCCTGGACGGCACGTTTGGTGGCCCGGTGTGGATTAACAACAACGAATTTGTGGTGACGTTGTCTCTGGATCAAGGCCCATTCTTGATGAACATTAACGGCGAGGTGCAGCCACTGCTGCCTTTGCTGTTTGACGAAACTTTTGACCCCGAGAATTATTGGCCACCGCTGGACGTGTATGCCGATGTAGCAAACGGCCGTTACGCCATTTTGCGCGGGAATGAAGGGCGAGAAGGGGCTGCCAAGCTGTATATCTCCACACCAGACGGCGAATCTCTTGAAATTTTAGACAATCCTGCTTTTGTATATCGCATTTTTCCGGATGGCACGGTAGGGTATGATGGGAACGGCCGTTACTTTACGCGCCCGGTATTTGCAACAAATGCACCCTTTACCGAACAATCCGCTGGAGCAAACCCCTGGATACCGGGAGAAAACAATCTGCACGTGGCGGCAAATGGGGGCACAGTGACAATTTTCGACCGCTCCAAGGACGAGCTAATTGCCCGGCTTCAGTTTGAAGGCTACGAAACGGGTTACACGCTCAATCCACTCCCATCACCAAACGAGCAATGGCTGGCCATCTTTGTCAATGAGCCACAGTACAGCTTGGGAAAAGCGCTCTTTGTCATGCCTATTCCAACCAATTAGACACAAGAAAAGAATGGTGAATTGTGCAGGAACTAACCCATTCACAATTCACCATTAATTATTCACGATTCACAATTGAGGGGGCGTTAAGTCACGGCGCACGCGGTTTATGGTGCCAGCGTCACTTCCACGCTGGCCAGATGAACGTCACCGCCAAACGCGGGACTAGGATCGTGCACCACCACCCGACCGGACATAGACCCAGCAACTTCGTATGAGAGCTCAATGCTGAAAAGCCCCGGCTGGCCTAAATCCGGCGCAGCCACAATGATGGGCTGCGAGCTAAGCACCTCACCGGCCTCATCCAGAAGCTCTACCACCAACGTCTGCTCAAAACTGGCCAGCGCCTCGCCGGCCACCGTGACCGTCCCACCGCTTATGGTGTCACCGAGAGCAGGTTGGCTGATTTGAATCCGTTCGGCATGGGGCTCAACGAGCACGATTTGTTCTTCGCCAGAGTCGGCCAGCGTCAACCCCACGGAAGCAAGGTGCGTGATGCCGCCATCGCGGGCACTGGTGGCATAAACTTGAACAAACGCCTGCTGTTCATCAGTGACGGTAAAGGGGATCTCCACGGCAAACGGGCCGCGATTGCCCAGTTCTGCTTGAATTGTGGTAGGGGTAACTGCCAATTCGGTGCCATCGGCCAGCAGCAAGCGAATGACCAGATTCTGCTCAAACGTTGGATCGGCTACACCCATGACTTGAAGCGGGCCGTTGACAATTCTGGAGCCGGGGCCAGGCTGCGATATCAAAATAGCCTCTTCTACGGCAACACCGGCAGCTGCTTCACTCGGTTCGGGGGTGGCTGCCTGGCTCACGGCCGTTGTCGGCTGCAACGGCGGGGTTGGCGAAGGCAGCGGCGTAAACGTGGCGGGGAGTGAGGTGGCGGTAGCGGATACGGCCGTCTCGCCCCGCGTTCCACAAGCCACCAACAAAGCCAGTAAAATTGAGAAGCTCGTCAGGCAGAACAGTCGCCTGGCATGTAAAAAAGACCCCATAAGTTCCTCCATCGCAAAATCAAAAGCCTAGGGTGTGGCAGCTGCTGTGGGTGTCGGGGTAGCGGTTGGCGTTGCCGTCGGCACAGCCCCCTGCCAACTAAAAAACGCATCGCCACTGGCAGAACCACCAAAGGTGTAGATGGGCAGTCCATCGGACCGGGTGCCGGTGACCTGCACAATGCTGACGCGCCAGCGCATCTCAAACAGCTCCGGCGTGGTGGGCCGCCAGGAGGACGGCACGCGGAAAGCGGTGTCGCGGGTGAAGCCACGCCAGGGCAAACTGTCTAAATCGTCGATGTTGGTTAACTCCACCATGTAGATTTCATTTTCAGCCAGCGGTTTTACGGCCGTCCATTGCAGCAAAATCGTCTCGTCCAACGAATCGACCACGGTACCGGCCACCGGGTAGAGCAGTTGGGGGCCAGGCGGCGGCAGGGTTTGCGTCGGTGTGGGGGAAGGTCCGGGCGTAGGCGGCAGCGATTGGCCATAGATAATCTGTGGAATGCAAACCGGATCGCCCGGCTGCAACAGGGATGGGTCTTCTATGCGATTGACCTGCGCCAGCAAATCAAACGGCACGCCAAAGCGGCTGGCAATGCCGACAATCGAATCGCCTTCCTGCACCTGATACAAATCACAGCCGGTGGGGTCCACAATGACCGTTTCGCCGTTAATGTTGGCGGCAACGACTTCCAGCGGCGGTGTGGGCGTGGGCCAGGGAATGAGCAAATCTTGATTAAGCTGCACCTGGGTGTTGGTCTCAAATCCATTGGCCGCGGCAATACTTTCCGGCGAAATGCGGTAGAGCAGCGAAATGCCAATGAGCGTCTCGCCGCTGCTGACGGTGTGGGTGCGCGGCGGGCGCGGCGTGTCGGTGGGAGCCGGTGTGGGGGTAATGGTGGGCGTCAGGGTCGGCGGGCTGGTTTCGGTAGGCAGCGGCGTCCAGGTGGGCGTGTAGGTAATTGTCGCCGGAATGGGTGTGGCCGAGGGCGCGATAATCATGCTCACTTCCCCACTCTGATACTGCAAGATCAAGCCGCCTACGACAAAAATGATGGCAAAGAATACGGCCGTCATCCCCAAAACCAGTGGCGTCTGCCGTTCGCGCATGACCGATTCTACTATTTTTGGCGCATCTTGAACGGCCGTTGTCGGTGCAGGTGCCACACGCTTGAAGGTAGGAATCTCAGGCGCTGCTTCTGGGGAGGTGGGGGAAGGAACGGTTGAAGCGGCCGGTTCAGTACGGATCGTTTCCAACTCTGGCGGTGGTTCAACCTTCGACTGGTAATCAGGCTCACTTTCTGCTTCAGGAGCAGCTTCTTCTTGCGAGGAAACCAGAGGTTCCAACTGCGCACCACACATCAAACAAAGGGTGGCATCGGCAGCAACAACCGTGTCGCAGGAGGGGCAGCGCCGTTCATCGTCTAGCGCTTGAGGCAAATTCGGGAAATCACTCATCATTTTTTGCAAGCTATGGCATAATTGGACGCCATATTATGAAGCGCGGCATTATACCAAGCCGGATGCCCCGCTGCCAGTTGCGGCGGACATCACTCATAAAACACAAAAATGGAAACGCCCATGCCTGAAAACGATGAACTCCTTAATATTTTGCGCGAAGCCGCGCAAGCCTCTCCGCAAAACGTTGCCCTACAAAAACAGTTTGCCGATTTGCTGCTGGAAGCGGAAGCGTATGCCGAAGCAGAGACAGTTTATCGGCATATCTTGAGCCTGGAGCCGGAAAACCAGGCGGTCAAATTTGCGTTGTCCCAATCTTTTTACCATCAAGGTAAAGAGGCCGTCGCTTTGGTGATATTGGAGCGACTGCTTGTTATGCCCAAGGCCAAAGGCGAATGGCACCTCCTGGCGGCGCAGGCTTACTGGCGCACCGAACAGCCTGAACAGGCCCGCGAAGCCTATCGGCAAGCCGTGCAGCGGGATGCCAGCCTGGTAGATGTCGCTTTTGCCACCGAAATGGGGGTTGTGCCGCTGGTGGAAGGCGATACGGCCGTTCAGCCTAAAGATGGTGAGGAAGAAACGGCCGTTCTCCTTCCCGTTGATCCGCCGGAACCACCACCGCATAGCGAAATTGAGCAGGCAAAAATCTCCTTCAAAGATGTGGGGGGTATGGAAAAGCTCAAAGAAGAAATTCGGCTCAAAATCATTCACCCGCTGCAAAAGCCGGAAATTTACCAGGCGTACGGCAAAAAAATTGGCGGCGGTATTTTAATGTATGGACCGCCAGGCTGTGGCAAAACGCATCTGGCGCGGGCCACCGCGGGCGAGGTGAACGCTGCGTTCCTGTCTGTGGGGCTTCATGATGTACTGAACATGTACCTGGGCCAGAGCGAACAAAATTTGCACGGCCTGTTTGAGCTGGCCCGCCGCTATACCCCCTGCGTCCTCTTTTTTGATGAGGTAGATGCGCTCGGAGCCAATCGCTCCGACATGCGCCGCAGCGCCGGGCGGCAGCTCATCAACCAGTTTTTAGCGGAGCTAGATGGGGTGGAGCAATCAAACGAAGGTGTTTTGGTTCTGGCTGCAACCAATGCCCCCTGGCATCTTGATCCCGCTTTTCGCCGGCCCGGCCGGTTTGATCGGGTCATCTTTGTACCGCCGCCAGATACGTTGGCCCGTCATGCCATTTTGCAGCTGATGCTGCAAGGCAAACCAACGGACGGCATTCAGTTTGAGCAGCTGGCCAAAAAGACGGTTGGGTTTTCCGGGGCAGATTTGAAAGGGATGGTAGATACGGCCGTTGAGCTTAAGCTGCAAGAAGCGCTGCAAAAAGGGGTGCCTGCCCCCATCACCAACAAAGAGCTGATGGTGGCTGCCAAGAAGATGAAGCCGTCTACCACGGAATGGTTTAACTCGGCGCGCAACTATGCCCTGTATGCCAACCAGGGCGGGCTTTACGATGACGTGCTGGACTATGTGAAAACGTCCGAAACCCGCAGCCTCGGCGCAAAATTAACCTTTTGGAGAGATGAATGAACGCCAACTTTCACAGAGCGCGCCTGCTCATGGAGCATCGCCGCTACAACGAAGCCATTGAACCACTCCAGGCAGCCATTGCCGAAAATCCCGAGTTTGGTCCAGCACACGCCCTGATAGCTATTTGCCACACAAAATTAGAGCATCATGCTGCTGCACTGCAAGCCGCGCAAACGGCCGTACGCCTAGACCCAAACAGTGATTTTCACCTATATACTCTGGCCGTTGTACAGCTGGAGCAAGAAAAGTATGACGACGCAGAACGGTCCATTCGCTCGGCAATTATGCTTGAACCAACGGAACCAGACTACTACGGTCTGCTAAGCAGCATTTTTGTGGAAAGGGGAGAATGGAACAAGGCTCTGGAAGCCGCTAATGAAGGGCTGAGGCTCGATCCGGAACATGTGCGCTGCGCCAATTTGCGGGCAATGGCGTTGGTCAAAATGGGGGACCGCACGGCCGCCAGTCAAACCATCGACACGGCCTTGTCCCAGAACCCGGACAATCCATTGACCCACGCCAACAAGGGATGGACCAACCTGCACCAGAGCAAACCCCGGGAAGCGATGCACCATTTTGGCGAAGCCTTACGATTGGATCCCAACTTGCAATGGGCACAGGTAGGCATTGTAGAGGCAATGAAGGCCCGCAACCCCATTTACAGGGTGATGTTGGCCTACTTTCTGTGGATGGAGCGCCTGGATAACCGCACCCGCTGGTTTGTCATTTTGGGTGCTTACTTTCTGTTTCGTTTTTTGAACCAAATGAGGCAAGCAAACTCTGAATTGCAGCCTGTGATTATGCCCCTTCTCTATGTTTATATGACGTTTGTATTTTTAACCTGGACCTCCAGAACGTTGTTTGACCTGTTCTTGCGCCTGGACAGGTTTGGGCGGCTGGCACTATCCAGAGAGCGTCTGATTATTTCCAACTGGATTGGCTTAACTTTGCTGCTGGCGCTTGGCTTTTTGGTCACTGGTTTGCTTGGACCAGGAACTTTGCAGGATGTCTGGCTGATGGGGGCTTTGGAAACGGCCGTATTCATCATTCCGCTAGCCACGGCGCTGCGTATGAAAAAGTCTAAATTACTGTTGGGGTTTACAGCCGTTTTAGGTGGCCTTATTCTTTATAACTTGCTCTTCGGACTCATCCGGAATGGCAGCGGCACAGGACTGCTCTACTGGTTTGGTATCGTCCTCTTTAGTTGGGTGGCAAATATTGAAGCCACGCGGCGTAGGCGGTGAGATGACTCAGCAGATGGTGAATGATAAAGAAAGTGGGGGAGACGGCCGTTACTGGTGGCGCAAAAAAGGGGAAGCCAAATGCAGCCGGCCGCAGCCAAAACCGGGCGATAATTGCCCCAACTGCCACAATGGCAAGCTGGTCTTTGATGGCCTGTTTATCCTGACGTGCGACTGCTGCCAGCACGTCGCTGACAGCGGCGGGTTTACCTGATAAGGTGGCAAATGAGCAGCGTGACTGCTTTAAAAAAGCGTGAAGCGTGAAACGTGACTAAAATTCTCACGTTTCACGCTTCACATTGAAAGCACAATATCTTTACGCACTATTGCGTGCAAGTCGCTCCGTGAGGCGACCAACCACCACGACAAACCCAAAAGGCAAAGCAAAGCGCAGTACAAATAGTAAGAGAATAATCAAAACCCCGGTGAACACGTCCATCTTAAACCTCCATGCATAACTACTTTTACCAGCAGTTGTGCCGATTGCTTTTAGCTATATGTAAAGAATAGAGGCTGGGAGGACGGCCGTCTATTCGGTATTCCCGCCATTTCGCTTTGGGTAAAACGCCCCACAACCGGCCCCCAAAAGTCGATTTGCCCGTTTTTTGCAGCGAAATTTCCTTCACGGCAGCAAATCTCACCCAAAACACCCCATTTTGGCATGGGGTGTTTACCCCATACAAAAATGCGTCTCACACCTGATTTACGCCATCACCCCCTTCCTCTACACTGGAAAGCATGATGAATGAACCTGCAAGGACCAGATGCCCGCGTCACTGCGCCTCTGCAACTTTGCGATAAGACTAATGTTTTCCAAGGAGCATCCTATGTTCAAAAGAATCATGATAGGGGTGACATTCGCGCTACTGCTGGGATTTATCACCTTTGCCGTGACACAGGCGCAAACAATCCCGGAGGCCTATGGCGCCGACGATTGTGGCGAGTGCCATGAGACGGTGACAACCCAATGGGAAAACAGCGCTCACGGCCACGCCAGCGTGGTCGAAACGTTTCTAGCCGCCTGGGCCGAAGAGGGCAATCCGCCAGAATGCCTGAGCTGCCACACCACTGGCTTTGACCCGGCAACCGGCAGCTATGAGACAGAAGGCGTTGCCTGCGCCACGTGTCATCCGTCTGACCCAGCGGAACATCCGCAAAAAATTATGCAAACCGATATCTCTTCCCGGCTATGTGGCACATGCCATGTGGATACCTTTGCTGAATGGGAAACCAGCCAGCATGGGCAAGAAGAGCTTTCTTGTGCTCGCTGCCATAATCCGCATACCAATGAATTGAAGGCCGGCAGCATGCAAGACACATGCCGCACCTGCCATAAGGAAGAGACGCATTTCTTCAACTTTACGGCGCACGCGGATGAAGGGCTGATGTGTACCGACTGCCATCTGGAGACTAAAACCAATCCGTTAGGCAACGGGCACAGCCAAATTTCTCATACCTTCTCAGTTGGCTCAGATACCTGCACCGCCTGCCACAGCCAGGAAATGCATGAACCACAGGAGCTCGTGCCAACCACTGACGACAATGGAGAGCTGCAAGCCAACTTCTTAGGCCCCGGCAGTTACGGAACAGTTGCAGGGCAAATGGACGTATCGGCTGAAAGCCCCTGCCTGTTTGAAGAAGATGAAACGGTAATGGAAGCCGGCTTTTTAATGGTCGATAGCAATGGAAATAGTGCTGCTATGCCGGAACCATCGAGCCACAGCCCGTTCAACTTCGTCATTCTGGCCTCGTTGATTGGCATGGCTTTTGGTCTGGTCGGCTCGCCCTGGCTAGAAAAATGGCAAGACAGATTGCGCAACCAGAAAGATGGAGGCAGCAATGAACAGTAAAGTAGGACGTCGCGATTTTATCAAACTGGCTGCGGTAGGAACGGCCGTTACCACCATCACCATCGCCGCTAAGAGAAACCCATCTGAAGCACCGGCTGAAGAAACCAGCCCCCACCGCTGGGCGATGGTGATTGACCAGGCCAAATGTGTGGGCTGCGGCAAGTGCAGCCTGGCCTGCCAGGCCCACAATGACACCCGCGAAAACGCGCCCTGGAACCGGATGATTGAGCTGGAACCGATCAATGGTGAAGCAGTGTACGCCCCGGTCCCCTGTATGCATTGCGAAAACGCCCCTTGTGTCGATATTTGCCCGGTTGGTGCCACTTACCACCGGCCAGACGGCATTGTAATGATGGATTACGAAAAGTGCATTGGCTGCCGCTACTGCCAATTGGCCTGCCCGTACGGTGCCCGAACCTTTAACTGGGAAACGCACACTGAGGAAAATTCGGCCGTTCCTGAATGGGGCGAGCCAGAAGTTGAGCGTCGTCCGCGCGGCGTGGCGGAAAAATGTACCTTCTGCTTCCACCGCATTGACCGCGGCCTGGCCGAAGGACTTACGCCCGGCGTTGACCATCAGGCAACACCGGCCTGTGTGGCCGCCTGCCCCACCGGTGCCCGCATCTTTGGCGACCTGAACGATCCGGAATCTCCGGTGAGCAAAGCGCTGGCTAAATATCCATCGACGCAACTGCGTAAAGATTTAGGCACAAATCCTCGCGTTTACTACTTACCCGCCCGACGCGAAGAGAAGGAAGAATTATCATGAACGCACCCATGACCGAAAAAATCAAACTGCACCGCGCCGCATTTCCGCTGTGGATTGGGCTGCTGCTCCTGCTGATGGCCGCCGGGCTAACGGCCGGTATCATCGTTCTTGTGCAAGGGTTGGTTGTTACCAATCTTACCGATTTGGTGCCCTGGGGGTTGTGGATTGGCATTGACCTGTCTGCCATCGCCCTGAGTGCGGGTGCTTTCACCCTTTCAGCCGCCGTTTACCTGTTGGGCTGGAAGCATTTGCAACCGATTGCTCGTACGGCCGTATTCGTCGGGCTGCTCGGCTACAGCATGGCCATGCTCTGTTTGTTCATGGACATCGGCCGTCCCGATCGTTTCTGGCACGCCGTTGCCTTTTGGAACATTCACTCGCCGCTGTGGGAAGTTACCATGTGCGTGATGCTGTACTTCACCGTACTGACGCTGGAAGTGGCTCCCATTTTTGGCGAAGCCGACTGGTTCAAATCACGCTGGCCCAAGATAGCTGATCGGCTGCACCACATTCACAAATTTGCACCGGTGCTGGCCGTGGCCGGGCTTGCTTTTTCATTGCTGCATCAATCGTCACTGGGCGCAACGTATGGTGTGCTCAAGGCACGCCCCATCTGGTACAAGCCCAGTTTGGCAGTGTTGTTTATTGTTTCGGCCGTCATTGGTGGCCTGGCCCTGACGGTGCTGTCTTCCAAGCTGGCGGCGATCTTCTCTGAGCGAGCCAACGTACGCGATGATATTCTGGACAAAGTGTCGCAGGCAATCGGCTGGATGCTTTTGGGCTACCTGTATCTGCGCTTCTGGGACACGATGGGGATGGAATACACGCTGGAGCCAGGACGCACCGAAGGGCTGCATATTCTCACCAGCGGCGCACTGGCCTTTAACTTCTGGATTGGCGAACTGCTGCTGGGTATTCTGGTACCGGGCGTGATTTTGGTAAGCGGGCGGCTGCGGCGGCACTCCCGGCTGCACCTGCTGGCTTTGGTCCTGGCCGTTGGTGGCCTGATCGCTTACCGTTGGGATACCAATATTGTGGGGCAAATGGTGGCCTTTAGCTACCTGCCCACGCAAATTGAACCGATGTACACTGCCTATACGCCATCGCTCATTGAAGTGATAGTGGGATTGGGTGTTATCGCTTACGGTTTGCTGGCCTTTACGCTAGGTGTACGCTACCTGCGCATTGTGGATCACAGTACGGTGCCAGAAGCGGCCGTAGAACCCGTACGAAACGAGCCGGTTACGGCCGTTTCGCACTAAATCAAATGTGAGGAGTGAGCATTAGAACATGTTCACTCCCCCTTACCCTTGAAGGTTGATTATCATGAACGCATCACAAGCAACACTCACGATGGTGCTCTTATTTTCCCTCCGCTGTTTGCTGCCGGCGGCCCTAATGTTTGGCATTGGCTACGCTATGAACTGGATGGTTGATAGATGGGAAACGGAAGCAGCAACGACCAGTGAGGGAACGGCCGTCGCCACAAACATTGTCGCCAGCAACGGCGACCGCTGCTGGTCTATTATGAAATGTGACCCTGAGCTGCGCAAAGAGTGTCCGGGCTTTAAACAGCAAATGATTCCCTGCTGGCTGGCTAAAACCCAGGCAGAAGGCGCCCTCCCCGATAAATGTCTAACCTGCCCAATTTATGAAGCGAATCCCGCGTTAGCTTAACCACAGTAAAAAGTAAAAAGTGAGAAGCAGCCTACTTTTCACTTTTTACTTTCACTCCCCTCACTCTCCCCTACTCTTCCAACGCAATTAACCCGTGCCGTAGAGCATACTTCACCAACTCGATCCGGCTGTGCAGATTAAGCTTGCGCATGATGTTTTCACGGTGGCGGTCTACCGTTTTGACACTGATTACCAGCTGATCGGCAATTTCGGGATTGGTTAATCCTTCGGCGATGAGCACCAGAACCTCTTTCTCGCGCGGCGTCAGATCGCTGACCAGGGCTACGGAATCTTCCCCGGCATCGCCGCCAACGTAGCTTTGCACCAGCCGGGTGGCCAACGAGGGGTAAAGAAACACCTCGCCCCGGCTCACGGTGCGAATAGCGCGTACCAATTCATCTGGGGCCGCCCGCTTGGGCAGATAGCCTGACGCCCCAGCCTGGAGCATCTCGAAAAAGTATTGGTCATCTTCGTGCATGGTGAGGGCGAGAACGGCCGTATCCGCATACGCCTCTTTAATTTGCCGGGTGGCCTCAATGCCATTCATCCCCGGCATCTGGATGTCCATCAGGATAACGTCTGGTTGGAGGCTGCGCACCTGGGCCAGGGCCTGCACGCCAGATTCTGCCTCGCCCACAATTTCCATGTCTGGTTGGGCTTGCAGCAGCATGCGCAGCCCCGAGCGGACCACAGCATGGTCATCGGCTAATATCAGCTTTATTTTAGGCATCTTTGCCTCCGAAAACTATCCACAGTCTTTGCAAAATAAAAGCAAAAAATCTGCGATAATCTGTGTAATCTGCGGATAAAAATTAGGTGGCCGTGATGGGAATTGAGACCTTTACGGCCGTTCCCTGGCCTGGCTCTGAGTGTACAACACAACTGCCACCCACCAATGCGACCCGTTCCTGCATGCCCAACAAACCCCACGCTTGCTGCCCATCACCAACGGACTCAAACGCCAGATAAGGCACAAAACCACGACCATCATCACGCACTTCCAGGCAGAGCGAATTGTCGATAAAGCTCACTGCCACTGTGACTTGTTTGGCCTGGGCATGTTTAGCCACGTTGGTTAATGCCTCCTGGGCAATGCGAAAGACAATCGTCTCAATTTCTGGCTGCACACGCTGGCGACGGCCGTTTAGCACAAATTCTGCCTGCACGCCCGTCCGTTCCGCAAATGATTGCACCTGGCTTTGCAGCGCGGGCACCAGGCCTAAATCATCAAGGAGAGACGGCCGTAAATCGCGAATCAAATCACGAAGCTCTTGCAGCGCCTGGGTGCTCATCACCTTCAGCTCGGCCAGCTGTGATGACGCCAAAGCAGGATTATGCGTTACATTCTCGCTGGCGGCGGCAAAGCCCAGGCCCAGCGCCGTCAGCGTCTGGCCCGTGCCGTCATGCAGTTCGCGGGCAATACGCTGCCGCTCCCGCTCCTGTGCCGAAACAACCTGGTGCAGCAGTTCACCACGAAGCGTTTCCCGTGCCTGCGACTCCCCATAACGCGTGGCATTTTCAATGGCAATGGTCAGCTGGCTGGCAATCGTTGCCAGCAGCTCCAAATCCCGGCGGCTGAGCTGGCTCACCTCCGGCGACAATCCCAAAACAAGCCCGCCTGACACAGACGTCACATCCCCTAAGGGGAACCCGAGCAAACAGTCACCAATCGGCAGCGACCGGTCTTCACCCTCTGGATTTGCCACCGCCCGCGGCAGTGACTCTACCACGCCCTCATGAAAAAAAGCAGGCTGCCCATTGTTTAAAACGTAGGTTGTCAATACGTGCCCCTCGTTGCAAGATGGGGTGCCGCGCTGCGGCTGCCGCTCGTAGCCGGCATAGGTCAGGCAGCGTAGCGGCTGCTCGGGATGCGTGCGTAAAACGACCAGGCTTGTTTCCACATAAGGCAGGCTGTCGCAAATTTGCTGGACCGCCTGGTTGAGCAGTTCATCCCGGTCCAGGGTAGCCGACAGGCTGCGGGACAGGTCAAAGAGGAGGGAAAGATCGTGTACGGCCGTTTGCAGCTCCCGATTTAATGATTCCGTTTCCCGACGACTTTGCGCCTGAATAAACAACGCCTCTTCCTGCGCCGCCAGTTTCGCTTCGTTGGCCCGGGCCAAATTGCGCTGCCGTTCAATCTCAAAGGCGCGCAATGCCCGCACAAAGTAAATGGCAATTAGCGAGGCCATGATGGCCCGGAACAGCTGAATGGGAATGCCAAAGAGCTGAGCAAACAGCGTGGCGTTGACAATATTCGCCGGGTATAAAAAACTGGCGCGGGGGAAAATCTGGCCAAACACGCCATAAATGAACAGGGCCAGCGCTGCCCGCAGCAAATCGCGACCGGTGCCCGGCATATCCAGCCGCTGGAAAGTGCGCTGCTCCAACACAATGGCCCAGGCGGCTAGGGCAGCCCCTGGAATGCCCAAAATATAGCGGGTGAGCGTATCCACCGCCGCAATAAATTCCTCAGGCGGCGGCTGATAAACCCAGTAAGTAAGCAGCAAACTGATGAGCCAGATGCCCAGAAGCGTGCCGGCAATTAGAAAGGCGTGCAGCTTTTCCGACTGGGCCTGCTCGCCACGTGACAGGTAAATAAGGCGAATGCCAAAAACGATGAGAAGGGAAAATGACAGCGCCAGATGGGCAACGCGTACCTCATCAAGCAGCAGCCAGGCAGGAATGTTTGCGGCTCCTGCCGCGCCCAATCTTTGGAACATCTCGAACCATTCGTGCAGCCCATGCAGCAGGCCAAAACCGGCCAGCGGCCCCATTGCCTGCGCCAGACGAAAAGTGGACGCCTGGCGCGACTCTACCCAAACCAAAAGCCCCATGGAAAAGAAGGCCAGGCCATAGAAAAAGTAGATAAGGGTTAGATTATTCTCAAAAAAAGTTGTCAATACCTGCATGATGGAACAGTATCCGATTTAGGATAGGCCAAACAGTAGTCAAACGCATCTCTCACAGGTGATGATTGTCATCAATAACCATGATGAGTATAACATCAAAAAATGTGAGCTTTTTGGGAATTTAGGGGATTGACGGGTCAATGATGCGTGAAACGTGACGCGTGACAGAAAGATCACCTTCCACGCGTCACGTCCCAATTCAATTACGGCGCAAATTGCAGCAGAACCTGATCCTGCTCATCCAACAGTTGGAGAGTGATGGGGCCATCGACGCCAGACGGCCGTTCCCACACCAAATCTAACGGCTGCTCGGGTAAAAACGGGCCAGGCCAACCGGCGGTGGGGACGTCGTCTACCAATAGTGAGAGGGTGCCGGAGGTAACGGCCGTTACCTGCAAGCCAATCTCTGCCCCGGTAGACGTTTCATCCAGCCGCAGCGCGCCAAACGCGTTGGCCATGTCAAACGTGCCCAGATGGCTGACCGGATACCAGCGCTCCGTCCAGGTTTTGCTTTGCCCGGCGGCCAGCGGCACGTAGGTCCAGAAGTCGGGCGTCACGCCGCTGCTCCACATCTCCACGTAGACGCTGTCGTCGTTGGTCCACAAGCCGGAGCCGAGGTTGGCCGGGCCAAAATATTTGTGGCCGGGCATTTGCGCCTGGTCAAAAACGCGCACGATGCCTTGCTGCGCCGTGTGGTCGTAGACGCCGGTGAATCCGGCGCTGAGTGTGGGGGCAAAGAAGCCCAGGTAATGGTCCCAGGTGCCGTAGATGTTGAAGAAACGGCCGTTATATTCCGGCCAGTCCATCCACTGCATCGCTTCCGGCAGGTAGGTGGCCCCGGCATCGCGGGAATGCACCTGCACCTGCGCGGCGGGCACGATGAATTCGGTCTGATCGTTGGTTGTGTTGTCACCGAGGGCGATCATGGCGTTGAGCCAGTATTGGTAATTGTGGGAAACGGCCGTGTTGTTCACCACAAACGGGTCCAGCGTCATATACGTGTGGTCGGCGTCCAGCGTAATCGTCACGCCCACCGTCATCCCCGTTTTGTCCTCCACGTCGCTCACGGTGATGGACACCGTGTCGCTCAGCACCGCCGTTGTGTGATCCCAGGGACGGTATTCGTTCAGGCCGTGCTCATCGGTGGGGAAGGCCCACTCGATGCCGCCGCTGGCCAGCCACCAGCCGCGCCAGCCCCAGGCCGTCGGCTTCAGCACCGGATTGGCGTACAGCAGTTGGCGGCCCGTCACCTTATCCTGCCAGCGGTAAAGCCGCCCACCCAACGCCGGCAAAACAGTGACGGCCACATAGCCGTTGTGCAGCGTGACAGCATTCAACTGGCGGTCAATCAGCGGTTTTTGCAAAACGCAGTCGTGGTTAATGCCTGGATAGGGGTAAGCAATGTGGTCCGATGGTAACGTCACAAGGCAGTCGGAGTGGTCGTACTGGTACGACGGAATCGTGATGGTACCATGCTCAATCCAGGGTGCGCCCGGTTCTACGGGAGGCGGTGTGGGGGTGATGGGCGTGGGCGTCACCGGCGGATTCTGGTCCTGGCGCAGGATGAGGGGCAGGTAAGCCACCGGTTCCGGCGTCTCCCCAACCTGCAAAGCCGCCGACGGCTCCGAAGGAGACTGCGCCACCAGCAGCAAAAGCACAAACAAACTTAGACCAAGCACAAAGGGAAGAACTAGTTGGAATTTGCCTCGCAAAGCATTCATTTACAACCTCCTTGGGCTAACGAAGCACACCCCACAGTATCAACGCACCGCGTCACAATGTCTATGAACAGACCGATAATTCTGCCACGAAAGCAACAAAAGCAGAAAACTTTGTACATATAATGTAAATTGACAATACAACATGTTACTTGCTAAGATTCAAGAATTCCAGCCAAGCTCAAAAGGATTCAATGTGACTATTCGAACCCAAATCAAAGTTGTTAGAGAGGGATTACGACAGGGAAGCTATATCTCAGAAGCAGCAGTTTCACAAGGCATTCTCTTGCCCATCCTTCATGAACTCGGTTGGCCTATTTTCAATACATCGGTCGTTACGCCAGAATTTACTGTTGAGGCAAGGCGGGTAGACTATGCTCTTTGTCATCCGGCGAATCGACCATCAGTATTTGTTGAGGTCAAGAAGGTTGGGCTTTCTGATGGGGCAGATAAGCAGCTTTTTGAATATGCGTTCCATTTAGGCGTTCCAATGGCGATTTTGACCGATGGGGAAGAGTGGAGCTTTTACCTCCCAGGCGAGCAAGGACGATATGATGAAAGAAGAGTATACAAATTAAACCTTTTAGAACGTGATGTTGATGAAGCTGTAAGCAGGCTGGAAAGGTATCTTAGTTATACGGCCGTATGTTCAGGGGATGCACTTAAATCAGCCAGGTCGGATTATCAGAATGTAGCAAGAGACAGAGAAATAAAAGCCGTTTTACCTAAAGCCTGGAGCACGCTTCTAGAAGAACAGGATTCACTCCTCGTTGAACTACTATCTGACAAAGTTGAAGACCTTTGTGGATACAAACCAGATTTGGAACTTTGTAGTAGATTTTTGCTTGCAATGGCAGGAAAAGCTTCTCCGACTACTAAAGTTCCTGAAATTACCAATTACCCGCGCGAATCAAACCGCAAAGCTAAGGAACGAAAAGCCACCGCTACTAGAAACAAATATTCTTTCAAATTTAAGCAAAAGACTTACTCTGCTTCGTCAGCTAGAGATGTAATGACTCAATTATTGCAGCTCTTGGCAGACGAGGATGACACATTTCTTGAAAGATTTGCCTCTCGAAAACACGGGAAAAAGCGGAGATATATAGCCAGAGTTCGAGAAGATTTGTACCCTGGTCGCCCAGATTTAGCCGATGAGCATTCGGTTGAAGTGGTACCGGGTTGGTGGTTAGGAACAAATTACAGCAGAAGCAACATTCAACAAATAATTGATCTAGCATTAGAAGTAGCGCATCCTAATCTTCGTTCAAAAATAGAAGCAAATGTTTTATAAGCCACCCATTAAATTGGCAGAGCCACTGCATCTTTTATGCCAGATGAGTGGCAGGAAGACAGATCGCTACTTACTGATTATGCGAAGGTCGGCATGTCTATCACATGACCTTCTCTCTCAAAATTGAATTCAGGCAAAACTTGCAACCTTGACCTGTCATTTCGAGCCGCTTTTTGGCGAGAAATCTTTCTAAACCTGGCAAACTTTGAGCCAGAGAATGACTTGAGGGATTTCTCCCGTAGCCTGCCCCGAGCAGAGCCGAAGGGGTCGAAATGACAAACTTGGATGATTCGTATGGGGAAACGGCTGTCCCCCCAAACTACTTCGCCACAACATAAATTGACAGAGCCGCAACAACATTGGTAAACTGCACCATCTGAAGAATCGGGAGTTGAGGAACCATGTACCAACAGGCAGACATCCAAAAATTATCCGCCAAACTGAGCCACCTTGAAGCGGAAATTGCCGCTATTCGCAAAGAGCTAGAGGCGTTGCCCCAGCAACCTGCCAAAAATACGCTGCGCGAAACGGCCGTTACCTACAAATGGGTTGATAAAACAGCGCTCAAAGAGCAATTCGCCAGACTTCTCTCTGATTTAGACATTCAAGGCCAGCCTATTGGTGCCGAAGCACTACAGCAAAAAATGCGCGAAGCCGGACTCGACAAAAACGAGCTAAGCCAAAGCATCATTGCAATGCGGGAGGAATAATTCTTGGTTTGGGTCTTTTTTGATGCCAGTGCCCTGGCAAAACGCTACGCTCCAGAAATTGGCTCGGATTTCATCAACGAGCTATTTCTCCAGTTTCCTGTTGAACAAATGACGATCTCCATGATTGGCGTATCAGAAATCGACTCCGTTCAGTTTTCGATCCAGAAGTTGCCAACTTTTCAGAGCTACAAGCATTGATGGATTCCTGAACTTAAGTCATCAGGGTCGTTTGGGCAACGGCCGTTTCTTCCCCACGTATCCCCTAAAACCGGCACTTTATGCTATAGTTCTCCCGGCACGTTACCAGGTCAAACAGGCAATTGATGACAAACGAAACCGATCTCATCCCACTGGCGGAAGGCTTACTCACCGCAGCGACAGGACACGCCATAAAGTTGGTCAATCCGGAAAAGTTGAGCAGTGAAAATGTGGTCCTGCGCTGCCAGCTAGAGTCATCGCTGACTGACTTTCCCCCATCTGTCATTCTTAAGCAGGTCACAACCACCAAATTTAACAACCCAGGCAGCCCCAGCAGCGAGTCACACCGCTTTCTCAACGAGTGGGCCAGCCTGGAATTTCTCACAAATCTTTCGGGTCAGGCCAGTTATGGGCCGCGTCTTTTAGCCAGCAGCCGGGACAATAATTTCATTATCCTTGAGGACTTTGGCAAACACCCAACAGTATTAGATCTGCTCCGTAGTGATGATCGAGAGGCGGCACAAAAAGGGCTGACGGCTATCGGCACATTTTTAGGCAAAATGCAGGCAGCAGCATACGGCCGTGAGAGCACATTCACCGCCATCCAATTCCGCTTAAATGCCGCCTCCCCCCTGTCCGATTCAACCCTCGATTTCCGGGAAAAAGCGGCGCGTTTTGAAGAATGCTTTGAGACGCTACACTTCCAGCCGGCCGCCGGTTTTTGGGAGGCGCTGCAAGAGTTAGAGCAAGCCATTCATGGCCCCACGCCGTTTCGCAGCTTCATTCATGCCGATGCCGGACCACACAACTTTTTGTACCTGAATGGCACTGTGCAGCTGCTTGATTATGAATTTGGTGCCTACCATCATGGGCTGCTGGATGTGGTTTCGGCCCGTTTGGGGTTTCCGCATACGGGACAGGTACAAAGTGTACCGTCTGAATTTGCCCATCAGCTTGAACATGCTTACCAACAGGAAATAACTGAGGTGCTTCCCCAAATCAGTGATGAGTCATTTTTTGCCAAAGCGCTGGTTGATGCCTGTGCCCATTGGGCGCTCAGCCGCTGGATTGGCATCTGGCCTAATTATTTCAAGGAACGCTTTGCCATTGGCGATGAGGCCTTGGCCAATGAAAAAATGGGCTTAACGACCGAATCAGCACAAAGGACCCGCGCCAGAGTAATGACCCTCTATCAAAGCTTCATCCAATTTGCCCATGAAACCAATCATCAGCTTGCCATTGCTGAAACGCTGGAATCTTATCTGCGCATTTTACAGAAGGAATGGCCGGGCCTGGCTGTAATGCCCGTTTATCCGGGGCTGAAAAATTTCAAACGGAATTGACAATGACAACTTTGAATTGGTAACATCCTTTTGAGGTTGCTTCAGTCCTGCGTAGCAAGACACAAAAGGAGGGTATCGTGGAAAATTTTCTAGCACCAACCGTTCTGGGTAATGTCATATCGGGTATTTTTGCCATTATCGTTGCAATTATCGCCAAACGAAAGGTTGATAATCCAGGCATCGCTAATAAACCCGAAAAAGAGTATCGGATTTATTGGGGCTGGATTGCAGCCGGCATAGCGGGAGTTGCCACGTTTGTGGTTGCATCGCTTCTTGTTAATCTGCTCACCCCAGGCCCCGAAATCAATTTTAGCAATCCTGGGGAGGGTATGAGCATTGAGGTCACAATTATAGAAACTGGCTCTGGGTCTTTTCAAGTCACCGGAACGTCTAAACGCATTGCAGATAATTCTGATTGGAACGTATTTGTTTTGCTACACCCAGCTGACCCGTTTGCTGAAGGATGGTGGATCCAGCCAGCTGTTACAATGAATACAGATGGTCAATGGTCAGGCATCGCATGGATTGGCGATACTGACAACAAACCGGAACCGGGTGATACGATTTCCCTGGTTGCAATTGTCAGTGAACTAAACCGGGCTCAAGTTCCTACAAAAATAAATGATTTTTCTCAAATTAGTCCGATAACGCGCTCGGCAATTGTGAATGTTGTTATTGGCACCACAAATTGAGAATCGCTACTCTCGGCTTGCTTCTGGTCAGCACAAAACCTGGGTAGCGGAACCTGAATCAGGCCATGAGCTCATCCAGCTCGGTGGAGAGGGCATTGAGTTCGGCTTGGGCAACGGCCGTTTCCCGTTCCAGTTCTTCTTTGCGCGCCCCTGTGGCCCGGGCCAACTGGAAGGTGAGCTGCGCCAGCCAGCCTTCGGTTTCCTCGATTTGCTCGGTAAGCTCGCGGATGCGGCGGCTGCGTTCCCGGCGATCTTCGGCGGTGAAATGCAGTGGATCCACCACGTCCTCAATCCAGTCCAGATTTACCGGCGGCAGTTCCTTATCTTTTGTAGGCAAGGCCACTTTAGAGGAAACGGTGGTGATGGCCGATTCGCCGCCTTCTTTGGTTGCCAGGAATTCCTGGTAGGTGCCTTCAAAAATGTGCAAATGTTCCTCGCGCAGTTCCCAGATTTGCGTGGCCAACCGGTCTACCAGGTAGCGATCATGGCTCACCAACACAATCGTGCCGTCAAACTGCTCCAGGACGGCTTGCAGCGCTTCCTGCGAAGGGATGTCCAGGTGGTTGGTCGGCTCATCCAGCAGCAGGAAGTTGGCTTCGTCCAGTGCCAGTAGCGCCAGCGCCAATCGCCCGCGCTCGCCGCCGCTGAGAGCGCCCACCTGCTTAAACACCTCATCACCGCGGAACAGGTATTGCCCTAAATAGTTGCGCGCTTCTTCCGGCGACATCGGTTTGTGGGCCAGCACCTCATCCAGCACGCGCCGGTTCACGTCTAGCTGTTCATGTCCCTGGGCAAAGTAGCCCAGGATCAGTCCATCCCCCAGGCGAATTTTGCCTCGCAGCGGTGGAATTTCACCCATGAGCGTGCGCAAAAAGGTGCTTTTGCCGCTGCCGTTGGGACCAATCAGGGCCACGCAGTCCAGCCGCTCCAGGTTGATGTCGTCACAGTCAAACAAGACGTTGTCCGGGTAGCCAATGCGCAGCTTCTTGGTGCGCAGGACAAAGCGGCTGCCGCGCTGCTCCGGCTTGAGCTTGATTTTGAGTTTGGGCATGCGGCTGGCGGGCGTGGGCAGCTCTTTAAGGCGTTGGGCCGCCTCGTTAACGGTGAAGGTGCGTACCCGCTCGCCAATTTGCAGCCAGTTTTTGCCCTGCATCCCCAGCAGCCCCACTTCTTCAATGAGCACAAGGTCGCGGGTGAGCCGCTTCAGCTTGCCTTTGGCAATGTCAGTTTTGCCCCCGGCAATGTTTTTACGGATGAATTCCAGCTCCGCTTCCATGCGGGCCATCTCGTTGTTGAACACCGTTTCTTCATGCTGCCACTCGATTTCACGCTGCTGGACGTAGGTGCTGTAGTTGCCTTTGTAGCTCTTCAAGGCCGAAGGCCCCATCGCCCACACCTGGTTGACCACACGGTCCAAAAAGTAGCGATCGTGGCTGACGATGATGAGGGAACCTTCCCAGGTGCGCAGCGTTTTTTCCAGCCATTCGATGGCACTGGTATCCAGATGGTTGGTTGGCTCGTCGAGGATGAGCAAATCGGGCTTTTCCAGGAGCAGCCGCCCCAACAAGATGCGGGTTTTCTGCCCGCCGCTCAGGTGTTCCAGCGGCACATCCCACTGCTCCGCCTCAAACCCCAACCCATGTAAAACGCGCTTGATGTCGTGCTGGTAGTCGTAGCCGCCGCCGTGTTCGTAGAGGGTTTGGATACGGCCGTATTCATCCAACACCTCCTCCCCCATCTCGCCCGCTTCCATTTTTGCTTCCAGCTCCCGCAGCCGCGCTTCCTGCCCACGCAAGTTGGCAAAAACGGAGAGCATCTCTTCGTAGACGGTGTTCTCTTGCCCGGCAAATGTCAGCACCGCCTCTTGCCGCAAATAGCCCAGCGTCAGATCTTCTTCGCGCTTAACGGTGCCGCCAGTTGGCTCCAGCAGCCCGGCCAAAATAAGCAGCAGCGTCGTCTTGCCCACGCCGTTAGGACCAACCAGCCCTACCCGATCCTTGGCGTGCAGCAGTAGCGAAACATCCTCAAATAAATCATCGGCCCCAAATGAATGGGCCAGTTCATTTGCCTGCAAAATAACCATGTAGGAATGATAGTTTGACGTGGCATTCCGGGCAACTCAATTCAATGATAAGTGAGAAGTAAAAGGCAAAAAGTTGGAAGCGAGTGGTGATTTTTATCATCCTGTTTTGATTCCCTTTGTTACTTCTGTTCTTGCCCAAAGATGGGTACATTGCCCGTTAAGACACGTTGGATTTATCGGGCCATGGTAAACGCTGCCTGATTAAATCAAATTCTATGGCGACTGGGATAGTGTCACTGGTATAAGGAGGCACACAATGAGTAACGAGGATGATTCGCTCAAGAAAACGCCGCGGCGCATTCGGAAAAAGAAAGAACGTGTTCACAAACATAAGGCAGAAAAAGCCAAAGCGAAAAAGCGAAACAAAGCGGAGCAAAAGAAGAAAAAGTCCCGGCAGAAGCAGGGCAAGCGAGATCGATAAATATTAACTTTTGAGGTAAATAATGTTTAAACATTTGTTAGTTCCCCTGGATGGGTCAAAATTGGCCGAGTTGGCTCTGCCAATGGCCAAATCAATTGCCGCTCAATTTGAAAGCAGCATTACGCTGCTCCAGGTTGTTGCCCTACCCTATGTTGTTGGCTTTGGGCACGATAGTTCTGGCACTTACAGCGATCTGAACAGCCTGAACCAGGAGATGAAACGAGAGGCAACCAGCTACATGGAAGCCAAACGGCAAGAGCTGCAGCGCGCCGGCATCCAGGTGAATGTGCAAATTGTAATGGGCAAATCACCAGCAGAGGCAATTTTAACGGCCGTTGACGATTTTGAGGCAGACACAATTGTGATGAGCACCCATGGACGTGGCGGCCTGATGCGCTGGGTGTTTGGCAGTGTGGCCGACAAAGTTTTGCGCCATGCTCACGTTCCCATTATGCTCGTTCGTGTACCGGCAGAAGAGGATGCCTCACGCGAGGTACCAACCGGCAAAACCGGGAAGGTGTAAGATGATGGTTGATGACAAGCCTATTTATGTGACAAAAAAAGGTCTGGTTGAACTGCAAGAAGAGTTAACACAGCTGCAAACGGTAAAACGTCCCCAAACAGTTGAAGAGATGCAAGAAGCCAAAGGGGACGGCGATTGGATGGACCAGACGGAATATATGTTGGTTGAGGAGGAGTTGGCCTTTATTGACGGCCGTATCCAGGAACTGCAACATATGATCGATCACGCCCAGATCATTGAACCGGGCAACGAAGACAACATTGTCAACATCGGCGAAACCGTCACCGTGCAAACCAACGACGGCGAAACCGAGCAGTATACCATCGTCGGCAAAGCAGAAGCCGATCCCGGTCACGGGTTCATCTCCAACGAATCGCCGCTGGGAAAAGCTTTACTTGATCACCAGGTCGGAGACGAAATCATCGTTCACGCCCCCGCCGGCGAAATTCGTTACCGGATTATGGCGGTTACTCCCCGGAAACGCTCAAAATGAGCTAATGCGTGATGCGTGAATCATGATTAACCTGTTGCTCACGCACCACTCCCTTGCCCTTGAAATCTGAAACCCGAAAAATCTCCGCGTCCTCCACGCTCTCCGCGGTTAATCTTACTGCTTGGGCAATGCTGCCAGGGCAAAAAAGGCGGGGCGCGCCGTGCCATCTGGCCGCAGCAAACTGTAGCCGGATTCGCTAAACGCATCCCCCAGCCACGGGGCAAAGTTCAGATTCCAAAGCATCATCGGCCCAACCTGGGGCCAATCGTGAGCCAGCGCATAGGCGCGCTGCGTGTACGTCGCCTGCTGCCATTCCGTGACGTCATTCATAAATTCAGCGCCCGCCGGCGGGGCCTGGGCAAAGGTTTCAAAGCTGCCCCAACCAAATTCTGTTACCCAGAGCTGCTTCTCTATAACGCCAAATTCTGTGAGCAAATCGCCATAATCGCGCAGCGTGTCCTGGAAGAAGAAGCTGGGATGGTCGTTGTGGCTGGAAACAGCCTGCCCTGAGCCTGCCGAAGGGGCCGTATCCGGATTAGCAAACGTGGCATCTGGTGGATTTGCCCAGCCGTACGGATGCACGCCAAAGTCATCGACCACTTCAGCCACACCTGCGGCCAACATCCCGCGAAAGTAGACACGATCATCAACGGCCGTAACCCCATCATTAATCCCCGTCACCGCCGGCGCGCCGCTAATCACCAACGCCGCCGGATCGCCGGCGCGAACCCCTACAGCGCCGGCGCGAATCAAGGCAACCAGTGCCGCCGCATCCAGCGGCATACCGTTCCATTCACGCTGCAAGTTTGGCTCGTTCCATAACTCGTATGCCGCGACTTGCCCAGCATAGCGCTGCGCTAGCAGCTGCGTAAATTGACGGAAAAGATCATAGTCACCTGGCGGACCGTCGAGTTCAGTCGTGGGACGGCTCCATTCCGGCGCTTTGGCCACGCCCAACATCACCTGAATACCATTAGCATTCGCCTGGGCCACCAGAGCATCTAAATCGGCAAAGCGTTCTTCAGATAATTGATCGGGATACGGCTGGTACAGCTTCCACGACACCTGTACCTTCACCCAACCCACACCCAATTCCTTTAGCTGTGCCACAAGGGCAGGCACATCGACGCGATGCAGATAAATCTGCACGCCAATATCGCCTTGATTGAGCGTGGGGCCGGTGTATTCGGGATGGGAAGGTGTGGGTGTGAGTGTAGGTAGAGGTACGGTCGTTTCCGTTGGTGTGGGTTCCAGCCGAGGTGTGGCGTTAGATAATGCCGTTTCGGTGGGGGAAGCAGTTGGGCTGGGAACGGCCGTTGGCGTAACCACAACCATTCCCTCACGACAGCCGATCAATGCCAAAACAATCCAAACAAAAAGAAAAATACGTCTTTTAAGAATCATAGCCGCCCATTCTAAACCAGAAGCCAGGCAGCACAACCACTTTTCACTTCCCACTTATCACTTTTCACTTTCCAGTGACAAATCGGGAACAAAATGGGAACGGCCGTCGTTAAAGAACCAAGTGTATACACCGAACGCCAATTTTTTATCAAACCAGATTCTCGTTAAAAGGAAAATGTAAAAAATAAGGAACCCATCATGAAAAAATACACGAAACGCGCCATTTTGTTCTTACTCATTGCGGCACTGCTGCTGGTCGCCTGTAGCACAGCCGATGAACCAGCATCCGTATCAGACCCAATCGCCGTAGAGGGCAACAACGAAACCTCGCGCGAAGAAGCAGACGATTACACTCAAGAAACCATCATCACAGAGGGTGAGGTCGTTGAAGTTACTCGCGTTGTAACCGAAACTGTTGTCCAAGAATTTGGAGTTGAGGCAGAAGAAAGTTTAGATGCCGCTGCTGAATTTGCAGCGCCGCCGGCCCCGCTGGCAACGGCCCCAGCCACCACCGGTGAATCTATCATTCCGGCACCAACAGCCACACGGCCGTCCCAGCCATCTGCCATGTTTTTTGAAGAATATGGTGTCAATCCTTACATCCTGACTGAGGTCGACAACCTTTCCACCTTCTCGCTTGACGTAGACACCGGCTCGTACAGCATCGCCCGTCGTTACCTGCAAGATGGCCTCCAGCCGCCGCCTGAAGCCATTCGCGTGGAAGAATTTGTCAACTCGTTTGACCAGGGCTACCAGATTCCACCCAACACCGACTTCGCCGTCTACGCCGATGGCGCGCCCAGCCCGTTCCACAATGATGGCACCTACTTCTTGCGGATTGGCGTGCAGGGATATGAAAGTTCTGAGGAAGTACGGCCGTCTGCCGCCCTTACCTTCGTCATCGACGTTTCTGGCTCCATGGCCCAGGAAAACCGACTCGGTTTGGTAAAAGAATCGTTGGAAATCCTGGTGAACCGCATGCGCGCCGACGACACAATTGCCATCGTGGTCTATGGCTCTGACGCTCGCGTCATCCTGCCCCCCACCAACGGCTCCGACCGCAATACCATCCTTAACGCCATCTACGCGCTGGATACCGAAGGCTCCACCAACCTAGAAGCCGGCCTGCTGCTGGGCTACGAGATGGCCAACCGCGCCTACAAATTCGACGGCATCAACCGCGTCATCCTGGCCAGCGACGGCGTGGCCAACGTGGGCAACACCAGCGCCGACAGCATCGCCGCCCAAATTCGCGGCTACGCTGATGCCGGTATCCAGCTCACCACCATCGGTTTTGGCCTGGGCAACTACAACGATGTGATGATGGAGCAGCTGGCCGACCAGGGTGACGGCAACTACGGCTACATCGATACCTTGGAAGAAGCCAGAAACTTGTTTGTAGACAATATCATGTCCACCCTGCAAGTGATTGGCTTGGACGCCAAAATTCAGGTGGAGTTTGACCGCAATGTCGTGCAGCAATACCGGCTCATCGGCTACGAAAACAGGGCCATCGCCGACGAGGATTTCCGCAACGATACCATCGACGCGGCCGAATTTGGTGCCGGACATACGGCCGCTGCCATCTACGCCGTACAGTTGGTGCCGGGTGCGCAAGGCCGCATCGCTACCGTGAACCTGCGCTGGCAAGACCCAAACACTCGCGTGGTAAAAGAAATCAACGGCGTCTTCACTACCGAAAACTTGGTGCGCTCCTTCGACGAGGCTCCGCTGCATTACCAGCTGGCCGTCGTCGTCAGCCAATACGCCGAGCTGCTGCGCCACAGCTACTGGGCCGAAGGCTTCGACATGCGCGACCTTCGCATCCGCGCCGAACGCCTGGCTTCGCAAATGAATGATGAAGCTGTGTGGGAACTGGCAAACTTGATTTCAGTTAGTCGATAAAAAATCGGGGGAGTGCCAATCCAATTTTCAGATGGCACTCCCCTTTCAGTCGTTTTATGGCCCCCCCTTAGACTGATTCTTTCTCACGAGATAAATAACAAATCCACCGACTATGAGAATAGGAATGATGATAAAGCAGATAACCTGTAGAATTAAATAGCCCACATTAATTCCTAATGCTTCCATAACAAGAGTGGCCTCCATAAAATCTCTCAAGATAAATTGCAGCATCCATATTACACTGAAAACGGCCCCGCAAGAAATTCTCGCGGAGCCGCTCAGTTGAAGGAGGAGGAAATGTTTATGCCATTATCCTATTCAAAAACTGTTAACAAGGTGTAAACAAAAGATGAAAGCAATCTTAGTGTGGGTAATTTCCCCGGAAACTGCCTCCAAGGACACCAACCTATTGAGGAGTTCCCGGGGAAATAACAAGCAAAAAATGCCAAATTTTTCGATTGTGGTATGCTTATTTGCACTTATTACCTGTGAACAAAAATAAAGAGCGGCGCGGTCACAACCCAAACTTGTTGTGGCCGTTTTTTATGCCACCGTTAAAATTAGCCACAGAGTGCACAGAGATTATCGAGATTAAATATGCTCTCTTAAAACTCTGTGGCAAAAATGAACTTAAATGAGTCAAGAAACAACAACAATTAACCCAGAAACGCTAAAAAAACAGATCAACGCCCGACGCACGTTCGCTATTATTTCCCATCCCGACGCCGGGAAGACGACGCTGACGGAGAAGCTGCTGCTGTACGGCAACGCCATCCACCTGGCTGGCAGCGTACGCGCCCGGCGCAATCAGCGCTCGGCCACGTCCGACTGGATGAAGATGGAGCAGGAGCGCGGCATTTCCATTACCTCCACCGTGCTGCAATTTCCCTACAAAGGGCACGTGGTTAACTTGCTGGACACACCCGGCCATCAAGATTTCTCCGAAGATACCTATCGCACGCTAACGGCCGCAGACTGTGCCGTCATGGTGTTGGATGCCGCCAGAGGCGTGGAGGAACAAACCCTGAAGCTGTTCGAGGTATGCCGCCGGCGTGGTATTCCGGTCTTCACCTTTATCAACAAGATGGATCGTCCGGCGCAAGACCCGCTGGGGCTGCTAGACGAAGTGGAAACGGTGCTCAAAATGCAGCCGGTGCCCATGAACTGGCCCATCGGTGATGGCGATACGTTTATGGGCGTGTACGATCGCAAGTCAGACGACGTGCATCTGTATGATCGAACAGCACACAACCAGACCATCTCGCCGGAATACATCACCACACTGGATGACCCACGCATCGAAGCAGGCATTAGCGACTTCCAGTTTGAAGAATTACATCTGAACATTGGCTTGCTAGATGAGTTGGCTGAGTATGATCATGAGAAGTTTTTGAGCGGGGAGCAAACGGCCGTTTACTTCGGCAGTGCTTTAACCAACTTTGGCGTGCAGTTATTCCTGGACGACTTCATCAAAATGGCCCCGCCACCCAGCGCCTACCCCAGCGATGAGGGCAAGATTGATCCGGTCTCGCCCGGTTTTTCCGGCTTTGTCTTTAAGATTCAAGCCAACATGGACCCACGCCATCGGGACAGCGTGGCGTTTTTAAGGATTTGCAGCGGCCGTTTCGAGCGCAACGTGCAGGTAAAACATCCCAAGACGGATAAGGTCATCAAATTGTCTCGCACCTACACCTTCTTCGCCGATGAACGCGCCGTGGTGGATGAAGCGTATGCCGGCGACATCATTGGCCTGCCCGGCAACCGGGAATTCAGCATCGGTGACACCATCAGCAGCGAGGGCGATTTCAGCTTTGACCCCATCCCCCGCTTTGCCGCCGAGCATTACGCCCGGCTCATCAACCTGGATGTGGGCAAGCAAAAGCAGTTTCTCAAAGGGATTCACCAATTGGAATCCGAAGGTGCGATGCAGGTGCTGTACGAAACCGACGCCACGCGGCGTGATCCGATTTTGGCGGTGGTGGGTGTGTTGCAGTTTGAGGTGGTACAGGCGCGGCTGGAAAACGAGTACAACGTGCAAACCAAGCTGGAACCGCTGCCGCACCAACTTTCCCGCTGGGTGGAAGGACCCAAGGAGCAAATTGATCAGCTCCCCTGGCGCTACGGCATGATGCGCACCGAGGACTTAGACGGCCGTCTGGTGGCCCTCTTCTCCTCCCCCCATGAGCTGAGTTTTTACAGCGAGAAATACCCGGACATTCATTTTCTCAGTATTCAGTAGGACGGTAATCGGTAATCCGTTATCGGTAAGCGGTGAAAAACCGATTACTGATTACTGTTCACCGATTACCGGCATCTCAAGTCCATGTGCTTCTAAAAACGAACTGTCGCTGAGGAGAACGGCCGTTTCCCCATCAGCCACCACGCGCCCCTCATCCATCACAATCATGCGCGGGAACAGCTCCTGCACCAGCAGCATGTCGTGGGTAGACACCAGCATCGTCAGCGGCAGCTCGCGCAATAGCTCGATGAGTGAGCGGCGCGCACGCGGATCCAGGCCAGCCGATGGTTCATCCAGCACTAAAATTTCCGGGTCCATCGACAAAACCGTGGCAATCGCCACGCGCTTCTTCTGGCCGATGCTCAAATGGTGCGACAGCCGCTCACCAAAACCGGCCATGCCTATCTGCCCCAGGGCCGTCTCCACCCGCTGCCGCACTTCCACCTCTGGATAACCCATGTGCAGCGGGCCAAAGGCGACGTCATCAAACACCGTGGGCGAAAAAAGCTGGTCATCCGGATTCTGGAACACCATGCCAACCTTACTGCGAATCAGTGGCAAATTTTCTTTGGCCACCGGCAATCCCGCCACAGCCAGCGTACCATCCCCGGACAGCAAACCATTCAAATGGAGCATAAGCGTGCTTTTGCCAGCCCCATTGGGACCAACCAGCGCCACCTTTTCCCCTGCCCCAATCGAGAAGGAGACGCCGTGCAGCGCTTCGTGACCGTCAGGGTAGGCAAAGCTGAGGTTGGTAACTTCCAGCGTGGGTTGCGTCCGGCCATTGGCAGACGGCCGTTGGCTTAAGACATCAAATCCATGAACAATCGGCATGGTAACTCCTCGTAGGTCAATTTTTAAAAATTGACCTACAAAACGTGCCCAATTAGCTGCAAAGCAACAATCAGCACCAAACCCAGCCCCAAGAACAGCCAGTCACGACCACTCATGATGTGCGGATTCATCGTTAGCAATTGGCCACGATAACCGCGGGCCAGCATCGCGTTGTACACTTTTTCACTGCGCTCAAAGCTGCGCACAAACAGCTGTCCGGCCATGCTGCCCGTCACCCTGGCCCGCCAAAAAACCGTACCACCATGCTTGCCATCGTTCACCAAACGGGCGCTGCGTGCCTCACGCGCCCGCAGCAGCCGCAGCGCCTCATCGACCAATACAAACAGGTAGCGGTACATGAAACTAATGATGGATATGAGAATCATGGGCACCTTGAGATGGCGCAGCGCGTGCATCATGTCCGGGAACTGTGTGGTGGCCGTGAGCAGTATGGCCGCCTGCACCGACAGCCAGCTGCGAATCACAATGCTCACAAAGCGGATCACGCCCGCATCGCTGATGGTGATGGTGCGGCTGCCCCACATCCAGCTGGTGAGCGGTTCACCAGGCTGGGTAAAGATGACGGTAACGGCCGCTAAAGCAAACGGCAGGGCGATAAAAGAGCGTTTAAATAAGTAGCTAAAGGAAAAATGCGCTGTCCGATTGGAAACCAGTAAACCCAGCCAGGCAGCAGCAAAGGCAATCCAGGCCCCATCCGGCAAAAGGACATTAGAAACAATGAACAACAGCGTCAGCACCACCTTGACGCGTGGATCAAGGCGGTGAATAAGGCTGGTGCCTTGCTGGTATCTGTCGAAGGTGCTAACGTGCATCGCTTAGGCTCGACGGCGCAAAATGCGGCCCAGGCCAAACGTTACGCCAGCTACCACCAGCGCGCCGATAATGCCGGCCACAATGGTGGATACGCCTGTCTCACCCAAGGCGGGAATAATGTAATCAGGCAAAATCTGGAAGGGTGCGTCTACGGCCGTATCCAAAAAGCCTGTCTGCTCCGCCACCCACTCCAGGCCGTCAGGCGAGCCAGAAGCCAGCGGGGCAAAAAACACCACCACCACTGCCAGGATAATCCCGGCGACAACCCATTTACCACTACCGGCCGGGGCAGAGTCGCTCAACAATTGCGGGCGAGTTTGCATGATAAAGCTCAGGGCAGCCACGGTAATCAGCGCCTCGCCAATACCAATAAGCGCGTGGATGCCCAGCATCGCCGGAATGGCCACGCCCAAAGCGGTGGTGCCGCTAAAGCCCAGCAGCAGGGCCGTCAGCAAAGCAGCAATCATTACGGAGAACCAGGCAGCAACGGCCGTCACCCCCAACTTCACCCCGCGCGATTGATTCTTCACCATCTGGAACACACCGTACCCCACAAATCCCGGCACGATGCCCATAATCAAGATGTTAGCGCCCATGACCACCAGACCGCCATCCTGGAAAATGAGCGCTTGCAGACTGATAACGGCCGTCATCGCCAGCACGCCAACCCACGGTCCCAGCACCACAAACGCCAGCGTGGCCCCCACCAGATGACCTGACGTACCGCCCGCCACTGGAAAGTTAAGCATTTGTCCGGCAAAAATAAAGGCAGCCATAATACCTGCCAGCGGCACCAGCCGCTCATCAAAATCCAGCTGCGCCTGCTTCACCGCAAAATAAAGCACAATCAGCGTCACTACCCAGCACAGACCAGAGATCGGAATGTTCAAAAAACCATCGGGAACATGCAGCAGCTGCACCGCTGCCGGAAGAAATAAATGCATAACCTGATTCTCCTTTTGTTATTGGTAGGATGCACTTTCGAAGTGCGTCCCACCTGCTGTTCTTACGCATCCTGCGCCTGTCTGCATTCAGCACACAGGCCGGTAATTGCCAGGTGGGACAAATCCGCTTCAAAACCGTGCTCTTCGAGCAAGTGCGCGGCCAGCTCGTCAAAATGGTGGTCTGCCAGCGATGTCATCTGCGCGCATTGGCGGCAAACCAGGTGATGGTGTGGCGAGTCCCCTACCACTTCAAAAATCGTGCGCCCGCCGATGTCGGCTTTGGCGACGAGCTGAAGTTCACAGAAAAAATCTAAAATACGGTAAACGGTGGCCCTGTTAATGGCCGGCTGCTGCTCATTAACTGATTCATAAATTTCGCTGGCGGTGGCGTGCCCGCCGTGGGCACATACGGTATCGAGGACAATTTGCCGCTGCGGGGTCATGCGGTAGCCACGGTCACGGATTTGCTGAACGTAATTAATTGTGTGGTGCGACATGGCCTTTACTCCGGGCAGACTTTCTTAATGCAAAATTTCGCATTAGCAACAATTGATGATAATTGTAGCAGCAGTTGCCAATGGCACAACCATTAGAACATTCGTTCCGCACAAATCTTCCTGCTTACTTATTTTTCGTTAATGTTTGGGAACTTATCGAATGATTTTCTGAACGGCCAAGATTAAATGCGCCGGATCTGTACCCAACTTTAGCGCAACGGCCGTTTCCCCCACCAACAACTTCTGCAACTTCGCCACATTCTGCCGCCAAACGTGCGGCTGGTCAACATATAAACTGTTGTGCAAGATAGCCTGCATGTCGGCCGTTCCCTCCACCTCCTCTACTACACTTTCTGCCACCTCATGGCGGGAAAGCAGACAGAGGATCACTTTTTGCGGGCGCACAGCCGTTTCCTGCACAAATTCAGAATTTACCGCACGAAGATCCACCCGATACTTCGTTTCCTGGCGCACGATTTCAGTTTGGAGGAACGGCCGTAACTGCGGAAATTCATCCACCATGTCGCCGCGCAGCTTGGCCAGCCCCACCGGGTAGCCGTGCAAAAAACCGTCACCATCCACAAACACCATGCTGTCCGTGAGCAAGCGGAAGCCCGCCAGCGCCAGCCGCAGCGCCGTGGTGCTTTTGCCCGTGTTGTGCGGCGCCAGCAGCAGCAGCGCCACCCCATCCCGCACCAGGCAAGAGGCGTGCAGCATCCCATAGCCGTGCCCAATCACCAGATTGAGCAGCAGCGTGTGCAGCACGCATTGGGCGATCAGATCGGGTCTAGCGGCAAGCTGGGGATCGAGAACGGCCGTGCCTCGTCGCCGCGCCAAATCCAGGTGAGCCACGCCCCAATTGCCCAGCTGCATCATCAACCAGTCGGCGCTACCGCTGTAGGTGATTTTCTGCATCAAATCATTCGGCGCGGGACCAGGCGACTGGCGCAGCGGCTGCACGACAAGCTGAAGCGCGCCCAACGGCGGTTTGGCTTGCTCGGTTTGGGTGTAATTTTGCAGAGCGAAGTCAACCGCAGCGAGCAAGCCTTCTTCATTGCTCTCCACCACCAGCGGATGGCCAAACAACCGCACCTCCCGCTTAAATTGGAGGTCGTTGGCCCGGCGCTGCCAGAAGTCTTCCAGGTCACGCTCGTTTAGTTGGGACAGCCAATCGCCGTCGGGAATCTTTGTCATGAGGAATGCTCCAGCGTGGGACGCAGCCAAAACCAGTAAAGCAGCCCACCGCCGATGGCGGGCAGCCAGCCGCCCAGGCCAAAAATGGCGATAACCGTGGGCAAATCGAGCGGCACAGTTTGCAGCAAAATGAGTTGGAGAACGGCCGTTCCCGCCAACAGTACCACAAACGGCAGCGGTCGGGTCGCCAAATAAAAGTTCAACCAGATAACAGTGATGCCCACGCCCAACATCGCCACGCCCATCCCGCCCAGCAGCGGTGCCGCCGCCACGTACGCCGGACCCAACGTCCAACCGATCAGCGGTGCGCCAAACAGGGTGAGAACGGCCGTTAACAGCACCGTTGGCAGGCTCACGACAACGGCCGTTTGCCACAGCAGCTTGTCCGGCGACTGGTTGGCCGCCACCCGCGCCACCGCCCGTGGATACATGATCACAATGACCGCGCCCGGCAGCAACAAAAGCACCCGACGCAGCAAAACGGCCGTGGCGTACAGCGCGGCATCCTCCGCCGGTAGCAGGCGGTTCACCCAGACCAAATCCAGGCTGAGCAGCGCCATGTACGCCGCATAAGCCACCAGGGCATTGAGCGTCAGCGTACTGGCCGACCAGCGGTATTTCTGAGGAACGGCCCCTGAGCCTGTCGAAGGGCCCGTTCCCCCGCGCCACGCCAGTCCACCCAAACAGGCCAAACCCACCAGCAGCGACACCACACCCCCCAGCGGCATCGCGCCGATGGCCCCGTTCAGGCCCAATCCCAGCACCGAAATGAGCAGCAAGCCGACGACAAAGCGCCCCGCCGCGTAGCCCAGGCGCATCCCGCCAAACCAGCCAAAGCGGCGCTGCCCTTGCAGCATTCCGGCCACCACCGGTCGGGTCGTGGCAATAAAAATCATGAAGGCGGCCAGGGCAACGGCCGTTTCCGGCAAATTTAACCAGTCTGCCAATGCCTCATGCCCCAGCCAAACGAGCAGCACTGCTGCCAGCCCCACCAGCCCGCTGCGGCCCAAAAAGTGGCGAAATATAGTAAAATCGGTGCGCGGCGGCAGGTCAAGGGAGAGGTTGGCTTCGGCGACGTAGCGGGCAACCACTGGCTGCATCACCGCCGCCGTGGTGAGGAGTACCAGCAAGATGGTGTTGATCGTCTGCGCGGCGGCAAAATCGGCGGGCAGCAGGACGCGGGCCAGGTAGATATGAAAGCCGTAGTCGATGGCATTGGTCACGGCGTCGATGGCCAGCAGAAAGGTAGTTTGCTGCACGGCGGGCCGCTGCCGCCACGGGGTCCACACCGCCCGCAAGCCGGTCATGCGTCTACTTCGATCCGGTTGAAGAGGGAGGTGCTGTACTTTTGCCGCCGCAGCCGCCAATATCGCTCCCAGGTGAAGTAAACGGTGTCGATGGCGATACGACCGTACTGCCCCAGCGCCTTCACAAAATGGCCCACGCCCCGCCAAATCGAGTCGCTGCCATATTTGCGCCGCAAATAATCCCGCCCCGGAAAGCAATATTCCAGCAAATCCAGCAGCCGAATCGGCCGTAAAATGAACGCGCCGTTGGTGATCAGCAGAAATTTCCACAACTTGCTGGGTGGCTGGCCGAGGTGAACGGCCGTTTCATACGCCACCACCTTGTGCATCACCCACTGCTTCACCCGATTTGGCCCCGCCACCGGCAAAGCACCCAGCACCCACCCTGGCACCGGCGCGTGCAAATAACCGTGACACACTTGCAGCACCGCGCCCAACATCTCGGCTGCGCCCCACGCTTTGGCCAGCGCCACCGTTTGCTGCCAATCGATCTCGTCCTCATGCTGCTTCACCACTTCCGCCACGTCCACAAAATACATCAACATGCCATCTGCCAGAATGATGCGCGCCAGGTCAGGATGATCCAGGACGCTGGGCAGGTAGATGGCGTGTTTCACCAGGTGAATCGCCAAACACAACAGCAAATCGGGCAGTGCCAAATCGTCTACCGGTGCGCCCAGCAGCGTGCCTGGCGTCGTGCGGTCCATCACCGCCTCATAATCGATCGTCAGCCGCGTCAGGGGATGGTCCAGTGCCCAGTGCACTTCGTACCACAGCCGCAAATCTGGCGTGCAGCGCTGCTGATGCAGATGGTGCCGCTCATAGTAGCGGTCGTCCATCAGATTAGGCCAATTTTGGCCGATTTCCATCTCATCCAGAATTTCAATGCTGCCGTCTACGTCCCGCGCCCGGACCAGTACATCAATATCGCCACCGGGGCGCACGGCCGTATTCCCATAAATATTAGCTGAGACGGAGAGCCCTTTGAGAACGGCCGTGTCAATCCCGCGCTCCTGAGCCTTTTGCAGGTAAATTTGCAGCGATTCCTCCATAACGGCCGCATCCTCCTCGAACTTAGCTGCACCTTCCTGCAAGCTGGTCAAATCCTCCGGTGGAAGCTGGTCCAGCACTTGCTGCGCCTGCAAAAAATCGAGCAGCAGCGTCTGCATCCGGTTCCACAGCCCGACGCGCACCAACGCTGACCATTCGACCGCGCCAGGCAGTACAGCTGCCTCTGGCTGCCGCCAATGACAGGCGCATTGCCAAAGCCAAATTTCATGCGGTTGCAGGTCGGCGGAAAATGAATCCAATAATTTCATAAGCGCGTACAAATTGTCGAAACGAGTAAACTGGTTATACTATTCACTATAGGTTCTGGCAAAAATGCCAACCGTTGCCGATGTCATACCATCTCTACCATACCACTTAACAAACCAGGGCACGTTTGGAATGCGTCCAGAAACAGGTGATAAATTTGGTCAAAGGGAGGCACGTTACCGCCAGGTACGGCCCATTTCTTTAAATTTAGGAGACAAACATGTACAAAAAACCAGCAATCACCAAGCACGAAGAATTGACCCAGGTTACGTTCAGCAGCCACTAAATCATCACTCCCCCAAAAGCTTTTAAGCAGAAAATCCAATTAAAACCAGTAGGAGAAGGTAAATGTACAAAAAACCAGCAATCACCAAGCACGAAGAATTGACCCAGGTTACGTTCAGCAGCCACTAAGTCCTGGCAAACGCAAACAAACCTGAGATAAACCTTGCTGTAATCGGTTGGTAATGTGCCTCTCTTTGACCAGAATTTAAACATTGCATGACAACCTCAGCAGCTACCGCAACCACCCAACATCTGCTAGACGTTTTACGCCCTCAGCAAGAATTGGATAAATGGCAGCAGCAATCCCCCAAGCTCAATTGGGATGATTTTGTTGTGCGCGCCATCGCCTTTGGCTTAGCCCCTCAAGTTTACGCCAAACTAAAGCTGTGGAATGCAACCATCCCACCTAAAGCGATGGCCAAACTGGCCGTTACGCACAAAATGCAAGCGCAGCGCAACGAGGCGATTTACGCCCAGCTAGCCCAGCTTCTACAAGCTGCCGCTGCTGCCAATTTGCAGCCGGTGGCCCTGAAGGGCGTCCATCTAGCCGCCTGCTACTATTCCGAACCAGCCCAGCGCCCCATGAACGACATTGATCTGCTGTTTACGCCGGAAGAGCTGCCTCAGGCGGAAGTGCTGCTGCTGGAATTGGGCTATGGTGGCAAACACAAATCGGCCGAAACGGGAGCACGCGTCACCAAACACACCAGCACCTTCCGCCGCGAGGACACCACCAAGCAAAACGCTACGCCCAACCCGTACCTCTCCGCCAGCCTGGACCGCACCATCGAGCCGCACAGCTCGTTGGAGGAATCATGGTTTGGCCTGAAGGTGGACATGACGCCGGGGATTCGGGAGCGGGTGGATACGGCCGTTCTCACTCCCAACACCGCCCCCTGCCACGTCCTCAACCCCACCGACCTGCTGCACCACATCTGCCTGCATTTCGCCTTCCATCTCATCCAGGGTGCGCCTTCGTTTGTGCAGCTCACCGACCTGCTGGTGATCACCCAGGCCAACCGGGTGGATTGGGACACCTTTTTACAGCGCGTTACCGAAGCGAAAAGCTGGGGCTACGTGCTGGCCGCGCTGACGCTGGCCCAACAGCTGGTCGGCGCACCGCTGCCCGCGACCATTTTGCCACAATTGGCAGAAAAAACGCCCAACAGCCTTCGCCAGCGCATCGAGCAGATGGACCTGGCCTACGTACTGCACCGCACCCAGCAAAAGCCGCTCATCACCCTGGCCGACCGGCTGCGGCGCGGCATCAAAGATCGCATTGAGATTGCTCGCTGGGCGCCAACCTGGGGGGAAAAATGGCGGGTGTGGCAAACGGCCGTACAGTTCACCCGCACCGACACGGCGCAGATGTTACGCAAGTAAGCTGTAGCCGCAGCCTGAGCCTGTCGAAGGCGAAGGCGGGCTTCGACAAGCTCAGCCCTCGTTGACATGAAATATAATTGGAGAAGAAAAGTTTGAAATTATCACGCCTGCTTTCATTGTCCCTGGCCCTCGCTGGCGGCGTGGCCTCCAGCCGCGTGCTGCAGCGCCGCCAAGAGTGGGAAGCGCAAAACAACCGCGTCGCCATCTGCGTTGATTTTGACGACGCGCAGGCCGCCGCCATCCGTGCCGGACTGCCGCTGACGGAGCTGGTGGAAATGCTGGCCAGCAACGGTGCCACCCACCTCTCCCTGCCGGAGCTAACGCTGGGTCGGCTGCTGCGCACTGGCCAGCTCACCCCCCAAGCCCCCACGGAGCCACGCCAGGACACCCCCAGCGTCGGCCACTGGAACTACCTGCACGGCCCGGAAAATCTGATCAGCCACCTGGCCACCGAACTGCGTGAACGGCTGCCCTACTCTCAGGCCAACTGCCACGACGCTCAAACGCTCGTCTTCGCCGGCGATTTACCCACCATCGGCGAAATTGGGCTGGGGTACGACATGGCGCTGGCGGAAAAAATACAGGCCAACGGGCTGGCGCTGCTGCCCCGCCCCGTCAGCTACGCCTGGCCGCAGAAAGAATTGCTGGAACGGACCTTGGCACAAACGGCCGTTCTCAACAACCTCGTCGCCTTTGCCGGGAACATGATTTTGGGCCACGAAATGCACCTGGATGAGACGGTGGAAGCGATGGAAGCGCACGATTTGTCGCTGGTCTACTTTGCCGAATCGCGCCACCAAAAAGGGGATTGGTTTGTGGCCAAGCGGCGCGCGCCCCACGTGGTTTTGGCCCACCAGTTCACCCCGGAGGATATGATTCCGCTCGATTACCACGCAGCCTGCCACAACTGGGTTCATTTTGCCCGCGAACGCGGCATCCGGCTGTGCTACGTCAACTTTTTCCGCGTGCTGCACGCCACCGCGCCGTTGGAAGGGGTTGATTACGTCCATCATCTGAAGCACGCGCTGGAGGATGCGGGCTACATCGTTTCGCGCGAGATTGGGCTACCCACACCGGTGCCCGCACCAGACACGCAAGAGTTGGCGTTGGCTGGGGTAAGCGTGGCCGGGATTGGCGCAACGGCCATTTCCACCCTGCTCAATCTGCCAGAATCCCTCGCCCTGCCGCTGACGGTGGCCGCTGCTGGCGGAGCTGCTGCGCTGCCGTTTGTGGAAGAACAGCGCAACCAGACCGCCAATGCCCGCCTGGCCCATGCACACGATCATGATCATGCACATGAGCATCATCATCACGAACATGATCACGGCCACCACCATCATCATGACCATGACCACGGGCACGATCACGGCGATTTGGCCGCGATTTACCCGCCGTCTTACGCGCCAAAGCTGATTGCCCTGGGGGCAACAGCGCTCACGCCAATTGCCGTCCAGCAAGCAGCCTGCTTGGACGGCGCGGCGGGCTGGCTGGCGGGGTTAGCCTACCAGGCCACGGCAGCGGCAGCGCTGGCCACCAGCACCAGCGGCCAGGAGTACCAACTGCGTATCGAGGCGTACAAAGGGTTTAATCTGGATTGGCTGGTGCCGCTGGCAACGGCCGTTCTGCAATTCCCCAATAACAACACAAAGGTGGCGGCTTTGACCGTGCTTGGCGCGGGCTGGCTGGCGGCGCGGCGGCAAAATCTGGACGTGCTCTCGGCCCTTGACCCGGGCCATGCGGAGGGGCACACGCACCACATTTCGGCTGCCATGGCCACCCTTGGCGACATCCAAATGGCCATCGGGCCAAAACCGGCACGCAAATGGGCGGGATTAGGGCCGGCGGCAACGGCCGTTTCGCTTCTGCTGGCCAATCGAGGGTATAAAACAGGTGCGGTGAGACCTGTGCTGAGCGCAGTCGAAGTAACGGCCGTACTCGCTACAATCGGCCAAACAATGGGGCTAGTCGGGTTTCGCCACCCCGAACGCACCTTGAAAGATACTTTCGAACAAGCCGCCCCCAGCTTCGCCATCGGCGCAAGCGCAGGACTTGTAGCCTTGTTACTAAACACCGGGGGGAAATAGGCAGATGGCAGCTAAGTTGCAACAAATAAAGCTAACTCCCAAACTCAATTTCAAAAAACTTCTAAAGGGATTTGAGCTTGTCAACATCTGCTCGCATCACGCCGCTGATAAACTGTTTCTTTTAGCAGTTACCGCACCTGCAAATTATCGCGAAACAAAAAAGGGCGGTATTTTCGCCAAATTGAAGGTCCATAAACCGCAAAGTTTTGTCATCTTTCTCTTTGACGAGTCAGATCACAAGCGTTTTGAAATCCCAAAACAGACTTGGAACTATCATTTTGTTCAGCCATTGCCTGACAATGAGCTGCTGCTTGTTTGCGGTAGAAGTGCTTACCGAGGAAGCGACGATTATGATCTGAATGCACAGGTATTTGATTTCAATGGCGTGCTGAAGCGGTCATTTTTGCTAGGAGATGGCATTGAAGATGTACAAACGACGACAGACGGTTGTATCTGGACCAGCTATTTTGATGAAGGAATTTTCGGGAATTTTGGCTGGCATAATACCCAACCCGTAGGTCTACCGGGCCTGATTCTTTGGAACAAGTTTGGTGAAAAATTATATGAATTTTCGCCGGTTGGTTCACTTGAGCATATGGCTGATTGCTATGCGCTGAATGTGACAAATGATAACGAAGCTTGGTGCTATTACTACTCACAATTCCCCATCGTAAAAATTCAAAACCAAGAAATTAAGAACATCTGGGAAACCAATCTTCGAGGTTCGGATCGGTTTGCTATTTGGGAAAATTACGCCCTTTTTCGGGGTGGCTATGAAGACCATGATCAATATTTTCTTTATTCGCTAGAAGAAAGCGGCGAGATGAAATTGCAAGAAAGTTTTGAACTGATCGATGAAAACAATCGGAAACTTGAAGGAAGATATCGCACTGCACGCGGGCCGATTTTTCATATTTGCCAAAATCACAAACTGTATCAAATCGATCTCAGAAATCTAATCTGAATGAATCCACCTCAGTCTGCCAGCGACACTCGCTTTTGCCACATTCCTGCTGGGCCATTTATTTACGGACCAGAAGTATGCTATGAGCGATTGGCGCAATGCCCTCAATTAAAGCCGCAGCAGACTATGAATTTGCCAGAGTTTTGGCTGGCCGAATTTCCCGTCACTTACCGGCAGTGGCGCGAATTTTTGCAGGAAACGGGGCATGAGTGGGTTGGCAGTTGGTATGCAGTGGTGCGCGGCTGGCGCGGCACCTTTTTGCGGGCCTACGCCCCGGTTGACTCTTATCCCGAAGGTCACGATGATTTGCCCATTGTGGATGTGACGCAGGCGGAGGCGTACCAGTATTGCAACTGGCTGTCCGAAAAAATTGGTGTAGAAGTTACATTGCCCACGGAGTTCCAGTGGGAAAAGGCGGCGCGGGGGGTAGACGGCCGTATCTACCCCTGGGGCAACCAAAAACCACGGCCCGAAATTCAATGGCAGGCGACGTTCCCGGTGAAGCCTGCCAGCTACCTTTTCAGTTTACTTGTCAAACCGCGCCGCGAATGGGCGCGAGCGGGCTGGTATTGGCGCAATGGCCATCCGCTGCCGGTGGGCGCGATTGCGCAAAACGTGTCGCCTTACGGTTGTGTAGACATGAGCGGCAACATTTGGGAATGGACCAGTAGCCTGTACAATCCTGACCTGCCTGATTTTCATGTGGTGAAGGGCGGCTCCTGGGGCTACACGATTCATCACGCGGCGTGCAATGTGCGCAGCGCGTGCAGCGTCACCACGCCCAGCCGAGAGTATCATGCGCAGGGAACGGGGTTTCGGGTGATGGCGCTGGAGGAACCGGCGTCCGCCCAGCCGTAAACGGCCTGGGCTAGTTGTGGAAGCCTCTACGAGGCTAATTTTGACCCGCGGTGAGGTGGCAAAAGAAATGGACCAACTGATTCTCATCACACTTGCTTTGCTGCTGTTGGGCACGGCCGTATTCATCTACCGCCGTTTGCCCAGGGGATTGACACGTTGTCCCCAGTGTGGCTATGCGCAGCCGCCTGAGGCATGGCCAGCACAAAATCAGCGGCGGCACGTGAACGGCCGTTACACCATCACTCCCTTGCCCACCTGCCCGCAGTGCAATTTTGTTTACGAGGAGCCGCAGCCGGGCAAGCCGGCCTCAACGCTGCGTAAACGTGATTGATTCAATCGCCAGACTCATCCGAGACGGGTCTTTGTAGTTAAATGAAGTGGCATCAAGCAATTTGAGCTGAAGTTCGTTAAGTTGGTTGGGCACGAAATGGCTACTGTTCAAGGGGAAAACGGCCGTTTCCGCCACCAAACCCGGCTGCTGTACAAAAGTTGACTCACCTACAAATTCACCATTGAGCAAAACTTCAACTCGCTGCTGACCAAACGCCGCCGACCGAATCTGCAATGCATACTCCCCTGGCGGCACATCTTCAAGCTGGAACAAAACGGCCGCTTCCTCACAAAACAGCTCGCGGTGCCTGGCCCGGTCATTGTCAAGCGGTGCCCAGCCAATGAGGGCGGCGGGGCTGCTGTGTGGTGGGGGAATGTTGCGCAGGGTGACGGCCGTTTCCGGATCAAACATAATAGGTTCGTTGAAGGTGTACGGCCGTAAAACCGGCCCCGTGGCTACAATTTGGCGCGTGCGTGCTTCGGCCATCTGGCACAGCATGGCGTTGCTGGCAGCAAACTGCGGATATTGCCAGCTAAACAAATCGCCCAGCGGTGGCGTGTAGGGCGGCACCGGCTCGTGGCCGGCAACGGCGTTCCACAGCGCCGTGCTGTAGTTGAACAATCCCTGGTAGCTGTGCAGCCAGATGCCAAACAGGCCTAAAAACAGGTAGGCTGCGGCAAAGGCGGTACGGATTTGGGGTGATTCCCGGCGAATTTGCCGCCAGGCCAGCAACGTAAGCAAAAAAAGTGCCAGCATCAGCTCCGTGAGGATGCGCGGGCCAAACGCATCGCCGCCCCACCAGGCGGTGCCGCGCACCAACACCAGCAAGTGTAGAGCAATCCAGCCAAAGCAGAGCCAGGCCAGCGGCTGACGCCACAGCCAGCGCATGGCAAACAAAAGCAATCCGGCTGTAGGCACATATACAAACAATCCCCGCCCGGAGCTAAACAAAACGCCGAGCAACGACAGCCAAACCGAATCCCGCGCCACCTGCAAGCGCACCGTACTGTAATAAATCGGCAGCCAACTGCCAAATTCCCAACGGGACCAGAGCAAAAAGAGAAACAGGAACGTGCCGGCGGTGACGGCCGTTGCTACCAGTTCGCGACCGTGGGGAGAATAAATTAAAGATTTCGCAGATTTGCCAGGTTGCTTGAGCCTGTAAGCCAAGTACACAAACAAGGGCAGGATGAAAGCGGCAGCCGCAGCGCGGGAAAAGTAGGCAATAAAAAGCAGCAGTCCCAGCCAGACCGGGTGAATTGTTTGGGACTGTCCCGTCTCCCGGCGCACCAACAGCAGGAGGGCGGCGGCGATGGCCAGGACGGAGAAGTTGATGCTCCACAGCGCCACCCCCATTGTGCTGATGAGCGTGCTGCCAAAGAGGAAAACGACCGTAATCACCAACGCCGGTTTCCAGGGCAAAAAACTGCGGGCAATGCCAGCCATCAGCCACAGCAAAACCACCAGCGACAATGAGGAGAGCAGCCGCTGGGCGTTGATGTTGTCGGCGGCAGTGAGCATATCCCAGCCCGCCCAATTCGCCACCGCTACAAACGGCACCGAGAGCACCGACGGGCCAGCGGGAAAGTAGTTGTAGAAACGGCCGTTCCGCTCAATGATGTTGAAATTGTCGGCAAAGTTGGCCGGCTCGCCCCAAATCAGATCGTCGGCGTAAGCGTCCAGGGCAATGGTGCCGTTGTCGAGGATGGATTGGGAGACAATGAGCGTGTAACGCGGGTCGGAACCGGCACCGTAAATGAGACCATGCCACGACAGCAGGAAAACCAGCACGCTTAGCAGCAATAAAACCGCGATGGATACGGCCGTAAAAAAGCGGTTCGCCTCAGATCTCTGTTGATACAACTTCAATACTCCTGATATACTCGCGCCCAGGATGAGAGATTATACCTTGCGCCCCAACCTACCCCAGGAAAAATTAGCGGCTGTTACCAACACCTTAGCCCACTGGCTGCCTGGTAACATTGACGATACGGTCGTCTCGCAATGGAGCCTGGCTGAATGGGAAGCGGCCGAATGGGTGGTCTATTGGCAAAACGCCCTGCCGTGGCTGGTGGCGCGAATAGATGAGACAAACGTGCCGGTGCCGGATGAACTGATTTATCGTTTTCAGCAAGTGCATAACGCCAGTCGGGAACGCACGAACTGCATGCTGGCCGCCTGCGTCGAAATCTTGGCGGCGTTTCAACGAGCCGGCATTGCTACGCTTCTGCTAAAAGGGGCTGTTTTAGCGCCACTTTACTACCCGGACCCACAGCAACGGCCGTTAGCCGACCTCGATCTGCTCATCCGGCCGCAAGACGTCGCTGCCAGTCGAGAAATTATGCTGAAGCAGTTAGGCTACCGCTACTACTCGCGCTCGGCGGAGGATGAAGTGTACCTGCGCGGCGAGCGCCAGGAAAACATTTGGGCGCCAGACAACGTGCATCCGGTTGAGATTCATTTCACCTTACGCGAGGAATATGCCGGGATTGGGTTTGATCTGGCGGAGATCATGTGGCAAGAGAGTGCGGAACGGCCGTATTGGCAAAACAGCCACGCCCGCATTCCTAACCCGGCGGCTTTGCTGCTGCACGTCTGTGCCCATACCAGCAGCGACTGGCTGATTCAGCGCGGCCGTCTCATGCACATCGACGACATCGGCAAGCTGTGCCGCCGAATGCAGTCGGAAGATTGGCAAACGTTTGGCCGATTGGTGCAGCCAGGTACCGCCCGCTTCATCTATCCGGCACTGGCGTTTGTAGGAAAATACACCTCGTTGCCCGTGCCTGCATCCATCACAAACGCGTTGCGGGCAAATTGCCCGCCGGCACTGTTAACCTGGCTGGAACAAACTGAGCTGGCCGATGCGTCTGAATCGAATCCAAACAATCGCAGCGGCCTCGGCCTGGAAATTGCCCAACGCTTATCACGCTCTCGGCTGGACATGGTCAGTTTCTGGCTGCGCTCGTTTTTCCCGCGCCGCTTTAATCTGACCAAACGGTATCCCAAACTGGTAGAAACCCCATTCTGGCCGCTGGCTTATCTGCTTCTTAACGGCGACCGATTGCGGCACATACTGCGAAAGATTTTAACTCTGCGTTCTCTGCGGTGAAAAATGAGCAATATCATACAAGTCACAAATTTAAGCAAGACATACCAAAGCCGGGGCAAAGCGGTAACGGCCGTCTCCAACCTCACCTTCTCCGTAAACCAGGGCGAGCTGTTTGGCCTGTTTGGCCCCAACGGCGCGGGTAAAAGCACCCTCGTGCGCATGCTGACCACCCTGCTGGCACCGACGAGGGGCACGGCCGTTGTCAACAACTTTGACGTGGTGCGGCAAGAGATGCAGGTGCGGGCGTCGATTGGGTTAGTCACGGCCGAGGAACGCTCGTTTTACGGCCGTCTCACCGCCCGGCAAAATTTGCAATTCTACGCCGCCATGCAAAACGTTCCCAGAGCACAGATTCCCAAACGCATCGCTGAAGTTTTAGAACTGTTCGACCTCAGCCACAAGGCAGACGCCGCCGCACAGTCTCTGTCTACCGGGCAAAAGCAGCGGCTCAACATGGCCCGCGCCCTCATCCACAATCCGCCCATTTTGTTTTTGGACGAACCAACCAAAAGCATGGACGTGCAAACCAGCGACTTTGTCAAAGCACTGATTCGTAACGAGCTGGTGAACCGGCAGGGCAAAACCGTTGTCTTCATCAGCCACGAGCTGTACGAGATGGAAAATTTTTGCGACCGGGTGATCATTTTGGCGAATGGCTTGATTCAAGCCATCGGTACCCCTGCCGAACTGGGAGCCAAACTGCCGCGCCGCGCTCTGTTCCGCCTGGTTGTGGAAGGCGATCCAGACCAATTGGCGCAAAGCTGGCAAAATTTGGACGGTGTAGAAACCATCGCGGAAGTTTCGCGCGGGGCGACCCAAACGACGTTTGATGTGGCATTGGTGGACGAACGGGTCTGGTTTGAGGTAGTGAAGGTGATTGAGGTGGGAAACGGCCGTCTCGAATCCTACCACCGCGCCGACGACGAATCATTACGTCGTATCGTAGCCCATTTCAGTGGAGGAGAATTCACCGCAAAGGACGCAGAGAACGCAAAGAAAAATAAATAAACCTTTGCGTACTTCGCGTTCTTTGCGGTTCATCAAAATATGACCGCAGCCAAGCTATTTGCCCTGATCACTCACAATTTCCGCCTGGCCTGGGCGTACAAGCTCAACTTTGTCACCCGCTACCTGGGGATGATTATTTCCGTGCTGCTTTTTTTCTTTTTGGACCAGCTTTTGCAGCGCTCGGGGTCTGGCCAGGTGGAGGGCGGCACTTATTTTACGTTTTTGATCATCGGTGGTGCCTTTTCCAAATTTTTGGAGCTGAGCAGCCACGCCTTTTCCGCCAACTTGCGCGAGGAGATGCTGCAAGGCACTATCGAGCCGCTGCTGGTAACGGCCACGCCGGTGACGCTGGCGCTGCTGGGACCGTCGTCATGGATGCTGCTGGAGGGGGTACTGCTGGTGCTGCTGCAGTTGGGGGTGGGTACGGCCGTTGGTGCCGACTTTTCACAAGCGAATTGGGGAACGGCCGTCGTCGTTCTCATCGTCTCCCTGTCCAGCCTGATCAGCTACGGCATCTTTTCGGCGGCGTTTGTGATTGTGTTTAAGCGGGGCGATCCGATGAACTGGTTCATCAACTCGGTGGCCTACGTCTTTAGCGGCGTCTTTTTTCCGGTGGAACTTCTGCCCGGCTGGCTGCGTATCATCAGCTACGCCCTGCCGTTTACCTACGCGCTGCGTGCCCTGCGCGGGGCGCTGATGCGGGGCGAAACAATTGCCGAGGTTGGTGGGGATATTTTGGTGCTTTTGGGATTTACGGCCGTTCTCCTCCCCCTTTCTTTCTTCGCCCTGCGCTACGCCATCCGCCACCTCAAACAAACTGGAGAGTTGACACATTATTAATTTAGGTCCTTTTTAGCATTGGCCCAGATAAATTTGCAACTCAACAGGTCTTTTTAGTTTATTTCAAAGCGTAGCATTAGGTCTAGCTTGACAAACAGCCTTAACCAATTCGTCAAACCTATTGTGACGTTCACAATACTCGATGATCTCCACTATAAGTAGAGGCTTACCATCATTTGAGAAAATATCAAAATCAATTTTCATCTTGAACATTAATATACGTATTTCCCGAATATCAAAATGTTTATTCATGAAACTATGCAGCAACTGTTTATTATTAGTTAACATTTGAACGCATATTTCTTTATTTGCAATAGGGTTTTGCTGCTTGGTAGGTCGCTCAACGACGTTGAGAAAAAAAGTTCTTTCAATTTCTTTAATCTTTCTATATACAGGATCATAATATGAAATACTATTCACTATTATCTTATATTGCCCCGGAAACTTACAGAAAAGCTCTATGCTGTAAGATGCACTTATGTCTCGCTGAACTAAACCAATTTGACTCGTTAATGCACCTGCAATGCGGGTAAACTCTTCAGGCGTGTAAATTCTAAAGCTAAGATTTGTTACAAAATCTAATTCCTGAATCTGAAAATGAAAGCTTAAAATTGAAGGTTTAAACGTGTATATATCAGAAGGAAACATCATAACCTGTAGCATCTACAGCCTCTCAATCCAATATATCGTCTTTTCCCAAGTTTTTTTCAACCTTCTCCAAAACTTAAGCGAAAAATCTGGATGATAATGATGCATTATTCGTCGTAACCACTTTTTATGGCAATCTGTACAGTAATGAACAGAAAAGGGCAGCTTTTTCCCTAACACAGATGCCACTGTTCTTGCATGAGACTTGCATACAGGCATATGACAAACATAACAAACACACTTGGCATCGTCACTTCCACAAATCCCACATGTTATTTTTAAAACATCATACTCTGTATAATCTTCATCTACCATAAATCCCCCCGTGGTGATCATCGGTTGATGGACGCCTTGAAGGAGAATCTGGATATTTTCGCTGATCACTCAGTGATTGCTCAGAAATTTGATGATTAGTATCCAATTCAGTATGGCTTAAATCACTCTTGTCAAAATCCGGCTCGATTAATACATACTCAATAATAACTTTTATCTGTTCAGCAAAGTTTAGGACTTCGCGACGCATTTCTGAGTTAAACACCATCGCGAAAATTTTTACCTCAAAAAAAGTTTGACCCTTATCAGGAACTTTTTCCTCGGAAATTTTCACTTCTGCATATTCTTGTCGTCCTGTAATAACAATGTGGAAATCTATGGGATATAGACCAACATACTTTCGTCCCTCCATTCGCCAATAACGATTAATTATCTTGGCGCTTGTTTTGTCTGTACGTGGTTCATTCTCAATAATTCGTTGGACGTAGACCCCATCCTCCGCAAGCTTGTCACTCAACTTTCTAATCGTTAAATGATCTGGCGGCACATTTGACACTAAGGCAGGCATATGCGGGGAAATAGGTTCCTGAAAACAAAGGCTCTGTAGATCCAGTCGAAAATCAACATTTACATCGGTAATTATGTCCGTTTTTACTCGATCGAGATCATGTTTTTTACCAGTAGGATAATAATAGGAAAGTGATTTAATGCCTGAGAGTGCATAGTCAAAACGAATTTTAAGGCGACCCGTGAGAGGAACGCCAACAGTATCAGGTGTTATGCTATGCTCAAACCGAACAACGAAAAACTTCCTTCTACCTCTTTCCTCTTCTAAATATAAATTTTTTCGTTTTCCTTTTATTACGTCCGGATTATTTACTTTATCAAAGTATTCTTTACTTTCGGTGAATTCTCCATTTTCTTGTTTATCCTCCCCGGAGATTTTGACATCTTTCCATACCAATTTTGATTTAGGATTATTCACGTTTGCCCTAGTGAAAAACAGCGAATCGCTTGCTGACTCCGGCTGGCCCCACATAGGGGTAACATATAGACTTAATTCTTCAATTTTAATTCTAGCCTTTGACAACTCCATCAAGCCAATTCCCGGTGTAACTTGTACCAGTAGTTCGAGTGACCATCCGCTACCTTGACGAACAACTCTAGGAATTATTTGAACAGGTAATTCCCGGCCAACCTCCGTTGGCAACTGCTGAAAAGTGTAATCTATTACTGGTAACCAATCAGGTACTGCGTCAATTTGATGACCCATTAAAAATGCATTTTTTCTTGCATTTCCGTGTAGCACAATCGCATGGCTCTTCCAGTCAGACATTAAGTTTTTTGAGCTAGGATGAACCCTTACATTAGGTCTTCCATTTAAGGTCAAAAATCCTGCATTAAACTCTAATGGAATTGGGATTCTTTTCGTGTATTTTTCCCTATATTTTCTAACCCGGTCTCGATCCAATGAATTAAGTTTAAACTGTATTTTTATTTTTCCAGGTTCAACCCGAGAGCGCGTGCTACTGTGGTAAGTGCCGCTTTTATCCAACGAAATAAGTCCTCTGATAGTTTCTCTTACTTCAAGACGCATTAGCTGCCCCATTATTGGAATTAGAGGACGATACTTTAAATTCTTATCTTCGTTTCGAATTAAAACGAATAGAAGGCCAAACATGCCACCTAACGATGACCCCAGCAACAGAAATGTCAAAATTATCGGAGCAAAAATAAGATCAAATGCAAATATAAAAACCAAAGCACCGATAATCCCTAAAACCAGGCCGACTAATACCCAAAATTTCCTCCGCAAATTGAAATGAAGACAATCCTCACAATGTCTTCCTATTTCGCTGGAGGGATGACGTCTTAAGCTAAGTCCCTTAAATTCAGAATATTCGCCACCAATCCACCAAGGAATGTCAGGCTGCTTGTGATTCTTACATATTGCACGTCCGCAATGGTGGCATACTTGTACGACTTCATCGTCACCACACTTATAACATTTAGCTCTTGGTACTCGAACTTTGGTCGAGGAATGCATTTTTTTCATAGGGTCAATCCAAAACGCTCACATGTTCAAATCGGTGTTTTAACAAAGTATGAATTCGATTTATTTGTTGAACAATTAGTTGAGGATCATTCGGTAACCAACCACGAATTCGACATGTAATTTCACCAGTTCCAAAAGTTGATTTGAACTTCTCTCCTTCTGGTATCTCTTTTTCTCTTTCTGTCAAAGAAGGTGCTCCTTCCAAATCAAGAGCTAATATTAATTGTTTATCTCCTTCATCCCTCTTAGCTAAGATGAGAAAGTTAATTACCTCTTTTCCAACTCGATTCTCTGGAAAAGCGTCTAAGTTAGAAATGATGTCAAAGCGTTCATCTCGCAGTAGAGTTGCAATATCATCAATTCTCATCCGATTCAATATGACTTTGGGAAACTTTATTACTTGGTAAGGTGTATAAATCTTTTGCTTTAATTTTTCAAACAAATCAAAACTAAAGTTTATATTCATTTCCGTAGAATAAATTGGCGCAACATCCTCAGCACATTTTCCAGCAGCATCAAAATACGAAAGCCTCAAACCAGAAAACAAAGTCGGAAACCTTACTAATACTTTACCCTTCAATTCCTTCCAATTAAAGAGTTCACCTGGTTCACGTATTGTCATCTGAATAGAAGGTGTAGAAAACTCATACACACCTTTTTCTTGCATTTTTGGCTGAAAAGGAATATTTCCCCAGAGCACTCTTTGGTTTCGTGCATCATATTTAACATCTCGTGTCAGCTCTTTACTATCACTAGTTACATCCACAACAGTGACACGGACATGATTAATTGTTGTTGCAACCGGCCAATCAATACTCATATCGGTTATTTCAGGAGGATACTTTTTTAAAATTTCTTTTGCATGACTTGGTACATCAAAAGCTAGTTTAAAGGTCAGTGTCATGCTAGGATCAAAACTAACCAATTTGTTGCCAAATTCATTCCAACTTTCAAGAAAAAATTTATCAGGGTTTTTACTGGACGCTTCAAAGAGATCGTATTCATCTGTTACTTCAACGAATTCAAAAAAGATTGGTGAATAGTTTAACTTTGAAACAGAATAATTTACGATTGTCACCTGTTCAACAATATCTTTTGTTAAATCATCTGCTCCAGAGAATACGGCATCTTCGAGGTTGAGGATCAATGGAAGAAAATTATGTCTTAGGCTGAGGGAATACTCTTCATCTAAATCTGTATTTTCATAACCGTGAAAGCCAATATATCCTATACGAATACTCTCGTTTTTTAATCTTTCAAACGAGGGAATTTGCTCCATTAAATCCTTTACGGTTATTCTATTTACACAATTCTTGCCATCAAATGGAACATGTATTTCAATTTTACCTTGACCAGGATCATTTTCTTCCAATAAGGTAAAAGCGTCTTTCAGATGAAATGTGTATGTTTCTTTAACCTTAATTTCCTCAGGGTTAGCACGAGCAACAAGCGACCTAGTGTTCATGATTACTCCAAACACTATTGTTTTTAACTAAATCTGTTACTTGCGATTAATTAAAAACAAAGGGATTTACTCTTGTAATATCCAACTGCACAATAAAATCAAAGCTGTTTTTACACGATTATCCGTTAGGATCGCATAAAAATTGAAAGAATGCAATGCCTTTTACAAATTGCATAATTTACGAGGGACGCCGTTACGATGGAACTTATACCGTATGAAGATGCTTGGGAAGTGGATGACCCACACGCCAATTTTAAAGAAGAAGTGGCACTCTACAGCGTGGTTGATCCGCTACCAACCCTAGAAAACTTGAGCAAGGATACCGGCATTCCCGTTCCGGCACTAATCCGCTACATCCTGGTAAAATACACCGCTTCCGGCTCCGACGCTGTTTTGGCGATGACACCCTACGTCCTGCGGCAAATGCAGGATCATTTCGACGAAGCGGAAACGGCCAACACCATCGAAGCCCGGCTAAAGGCTTACGAGGCGCTGCGCCAAATGGTTCACTGGTTGACCATTGGGCCAAAACAAAACCACGAATGAAAAATGGTAAAGCGATGGTTCGGCTACACTCACCACAAGCTTGCCAAATCGCTCTACATTGGAGATGGGCATGAAAACGCTACAACAAGTTTTTATAAGTCTGTTTGTAGTCACGAGTTTGCTTTTGGCAGGCTGTCAGAACAACCCTCAGCCAGTCACGCCTGAAACCAGCTTGTTGCCTACTGCTTCCCCTGATGTAACCCCAAAACCTTCGGATATTTTGCTAAGCTACCCAGACCAAATTACGCTGGGGGAAACTTTGTTTGTGGAGGTTATCAATCAGGGCAATATTTCGTACGTGTTTTACCGGTCTGAAGGAGACAACTGTCTTTCAATCACAAGCGAAGATGCCGAGGACCATTTTTTCCCGACAGTTCCTTTAACCTGTGACGTGCTAACCTTTAATGTCGTCCATCCTGGAGAGCGCCAACTGCTTGGGAGTTGGGATTTAACAATGTGTAAAGATTCTGATTGTCTACAGCGCTCGCCTGCCCCGCCGGGAAATTATGTGACAACGGCCGTTTTCTATCCGTTTTCAGGGGATGTCAGCCAGATCGATGCCAGTACAGAAATTGAAACCGACCTGGGGATTAAACGACAAGCAGTTTTCACTTTGACACAACCGCAGGAATAGGGAATGGTACAATGTATGTTAACACACCAAGAAAAACAATAAGCGGAGGTTTCAAAATGGACGAAAGCACTTTTACGTTTACGGCACGCAGCGCACAAAATCCAGACCAGATGGCAACCTTTACTTTACAAGGCGGCACCGTCACGGTTCAGTTGGGCAATGCCATTCTGGAACGGGTAGAACATGCCTTTGATTCTGTTCAAGGCGAAGAGCCAAACCGTTTCACCAACTGGATTGAACCAGCGGCCACCGGTGCGTTGCAAAAGGTGATGCAGCCAATTTCGCTGGTGGATTTTGATGCCAACATGTCAGGGGACGCCCTCAATATCGTTGCCTGGGTTCGCGTGGGCGGACTGCGGTTGGCCCCGATCGTCGTTACCTGGAAGCAGGTGGACAATCCTGCCGGGGCTGAAGCCTTTGTGGCCGAAATCCAACAGCGCAAAGAAGCCGTATTAGAGGACAGCAAAATACCAGACGTCACTGATTATTGGGCAACCTGGATCTTACTGGGCATCATCACCACCATTCTGCCCCTGCTTTGGTGGCGAATGCTGCAAAACCGGCGCTCAGGTTGATCCTAGTTCCTAGACCCGAAGGGTTTCCGGGAAAGCGCATCCAACCAGTTGTTTTGAAAAACCCTTCGGGTCTGATTTGGCTAAACAATGCCAAATTACAAAAATCCAGTAAGATATTAAATGATTCAACCCGCTAAAAATTTGAGACGAAAGAGGAAACAAGCGTATGGCCCAACCCATGTTGACCTTAAGGGACGTTCAAATTTCTCCTGATTCCTTGCCGCAGCAGCCCTCTGACGCCAGCAACACCATTTTCTTGATCAACTTTCGCAATCATCGCGACATGTACCCGCCGTTTGGCATTATGTACGTGGCCGATGCGCTGGAACAGGTGGGGTTTTCCTGTCGCGTGTTTCATGAGACAGAAGAATATTTGGAAGAATTTGTAAGACAGGTGGCGGCGGAACGGCCGCTTTTCGTCGGCTTCAGCACCATTACCGGGCCGCAGCTTAAACCCACCATCGACGCTTCCAAACGGGTGCATGAACTGGGCATTCCCGTAGTGTGGGGCGGTGTGCATGCCACCATCATGCCGATGGACGTTCTGAAAGAGGAATACGTCGATTTTGTCATCGTCAACGAGGGAGAAGAGACGGCGCAGGAATTTGCCCTGCTGCTGGCCGGCCGCGTGCCGCCGCGCGACTGGTCTACTGTGCCGGGGCTGGCCTACAAGCGCGAAGAGGATGGCTTTCCCATGTTTCATCGGGAACGGCCGTTCATCCAGGACCTCGATAAATATTACCCACGCTGGGATTTGCTCGATGACGTCGAGGCGTATCTAATTCCCAGCGGGCCGTACCAGCGAGCTATTCCCGTTTACATTTCGCGCGGCTGCCCCTTCCGCTGTGGCTTCTGCTACAACGAAGTGGTCATGAAGCGCACCTGGCGGCAGCACTCCGACGAATTTATCATGAACCAGATTCAATGGCTCAAAGACAACTACCAGGTGGATGCCATAGATTATGCCGATGATTATTTATTCGGCCGTATCAAACCGATGCAGCGTCTGGTGGAAAAAATCGGGATGCCCTGGAGCGGGCAGGTGCGCGTGCAGCTGCTTAAACCAGAGTTTGTGCAGTGGATGAACGATACCGGCTGCCAATGGGTCAACATCGGTGTGGAATCGGCATCGCAGGTAGTGCTGGACCGCATGACCAAAGACCAGGACGCCGAACAGATCATTTGGGGCATTGGCAATCTGGTAAAGGTCGCGCCACACATCGAGGCCAACTGCTCTTTCATTGTAGGCATGCCGGAAGAGCAGCCCCACGAAACCAAAGAAACCTTCGACGCCATCGAAACCCTATCCGACATGAGCGAAAAAGTGCGCTGCTCGGTTTGCGTTTACATGCCGTATCCGGGCACGCCGCTGTGGCCCAAAGCGCTGGAGATGGGCTACGTGCCGCCAGAAAACCAGGAGGGCTGGTGCGACATGGACCTGAACCGGGGCAACACGCCCTGGATGAGTGACGACGAAGCCCAGGTGATGTGCGACATCAACGATATTTTGTTTGTTGGGCGCTCACAGGGACATTGGCTGCTGCAACCTTACTACAAGCTGCTCCGCTGGCGCTGGCGTCATCAATATTTCAAGAATTACTGGGAAGGCGCGCTCAAAAAACGGCTCATCCACTCCCCGCTCAAGCCGCTCATCGCCTGGCTCACCATAAAGATGGTCACCTTTAACCAGACCACCCACAAAGGCACTATCTCCGAGGGCGCGGAGCTGCTAGGACTGGATTATTCTAATCAGACCGGGAATTGAATACGAAGTGCAGGCGACAATGTCTTACTTACATTTGCGAGGAACACACACTACTTTGGGTGGTGAAAAATTGCAGAAGCTATTTTAAGCGGCTTGCCAGAATGCTCAACTGAGAAAAACTGATTGGTTTTAATAAAACAAGATCGGCTTCAGAATGCTTTCTTGGGGCATGTTTTCTCTCCTGCTAGTTGTTGTGGCTCTGCAATATTGTTGGTGTGATAGATTGTACACAAACACCTATATTTGACCTATCAATGAACTGCAAGTTACCTATAATTTACAGTCGATCTGAGGCTTAAAGCTCGATAATCAGTGTAATCAGCCACAGCAGGATTCACAACACAAGGTACTACGGTAAGGGGCAAGAAATCATTTACATTTAAATCAATTTGGGGATGCTTGAGGGAGTTGTTTATTGGAGATTGGAGATCAAAAAATGATCTCCAATCTCCAAATAACTTTATTTAGGAGGCGTTTGCCACAAACGTGATGATCAAATCCACCTCATTTTCCACGTTGGCTACGTTGGGCACCTCAGGGATGGTGAGGCCGTAAGTATCGCGCAAAACGGTGGCGGTAGCGGTGCCAGAGATTTGCGTATCGGAAACGGCCGTGGCCACAACAGTGAACGTCACCGGCTCTGTAATGTCCCGAATCGTCAAATCGCCATCAATGGTGAAGCTGATTTCTTCACCCACCGCAGCAGAGGCAGGCAGGCCGTTTACGGCCGTTGGCACAAAGCTGATAAATTCATATTCACCCGTATCCAAAATTTCGTTTTGGATGGCCCGGTTACGGAAATTATTGTCCGTTGCCAGGGTGCGGGCATTAATTTGAATTTCACCAATCTGGGCCGAGGACAGATCGCTTAAATCCAGGGCAAGCTGCCCAGCCACCTGGTCCGTTGTCCCAACAACCGTGGTGCGCACGCCGCGCAAATCCTCATCCAGCTCAAACTGAACCGTAGATTCTGCCTGGCTAATTTCATAAACGATAACCCCGGCAGCCGATGCTTCACTTGATTCTGCGGCCGTTTCATCTGTCGGCTCTTCAGCAGCTTCTTCAGCAACTGCCTCTTCTTCCATTGTTTCTTCTTCGTCTGTTTCTTCTTCGTCTAGCTCAACTGGCGGCTCTTCGGCGGCCTCTGTAGGTTCTTCGACAGCCGATTCCTCACTTTCTTCAACCTCTAGGGGAACAGCCTCAATAGTTGCACTGGGCTCCGCCGGTTCCTGCAAAATGCCACAGGCGGTTGCCGTCAACAGAACCATAAACAAAAGTAACACCGTATAAATAATCTTCTTCACAAACTACCTCCGTGTATCAAGGTTTGTTGGCACATTTAAAACAAAGTTCGTTGGCTGTGCCATAATTCCAACATATGATTGTACGATTACAAGTTTCAGCTAGACCTTTTTAGTAACGTCCTCTTAGAAAGGATTAAGTTACGATAGTAAGGTTTACTCGGTGAGCCAGCTATCCGCAATTTGCTCAACATCCAGGCTAGCGGCGTTGGGCAGTTCATTCAGGCTGGTTATGATGGCTTCACGCACGGCCGTAACGTCCCCACCATGCGCTTCAATCACCATCACCAACGATCCGCCCTCGGTCAGTTCCACCTGCAATTCTTCAGGCGTAAGATTGATTGTTTGGGCAACGGCCGTAAACACCGTGTCCATCACATCATTTTGGGGTCGCTGCGGGGTTTCTCCGGTTTTCGTTTGCAGCAGCCGGACGACAGCGCCAATCATCGCCTGGTCTTGAATATCGGCCAACCCCTCCCCAGAGGCTAATTCCGCCTGACGCGTAGCAATGTCATCTTCACTTAGTTCTGTCGTCCCATTTGCGCCGAAGCCGCCGCCAACACCACCACCTGGCCCACCGCCGCCACCGGGGCCGCCACCAGCGCCTGGCACAACGCCGGCAGGTGGGGTAAATCCTTCACCTGCTTCACCATCCGTTCCTTGCCTTGCCCCCTGACCACGGCCAAAGGTGATAGCTCCGCTTTCCAACAATTCAGTTAATGAATCGGAGGTCAAAGCCATGTCAGCAATGGCGGCAATCTGTTCTGGGGTCATCGCATCTTGAATCTGGTTGAGCACGGCGTCTACTTCAATGGAAGCGGCCGTTTCACTGCTGCTTAAACTTTGGGCCGCCTGCCACAGGGGCAAAATTTCGGCCGCCTTCGCCTCATCGACCGCCAGATCCGTCTCTTCAAGCTTGAGCGTGCCTGCTGCCAACTGCATCATCACCGGCAGGGCGTCGCTGTAATCATCATTCAAACGGGCAGCTTGAGCAGTGGTAGAGGTAGTGGCTGTATGGTCAACGGCCGTTTCCCCCGCACAGGCCACAACCCCCAGAAGCAAAAATAATAGAAGTAAAATCATCCAGTTTTTCATCATCAAAATCCTTGTGTTTTACCATGATGCGTGAAGCGTGAGAAAAACCACGTTTCACGCATCACGAATACTATTCGTGACGCAGCGCCTCAATTGGATCGAGCTGTGCCGCTTTGTTAGCCGGGAAAAAGCCAAAGAAAATGCCCACCGCTGCCGCCGAGCCAAAGGCCAGGGCAATAGAGCTAGGCACAATCACCGTGCGCATGTCGCTGGTGGAGCCAAACAAATACGAGCCACCGACGCCAAACAGCACGCCAATCAAGCCACCCACCAGGCTCAGCATGAGCGCTTCCGTCAGGAATTGCAGGCGAATGTCGGTGGGCGTGGCGCCCACCGACTGACGAATGCCAATCTCGCGGGTGCGCTCTGTCACGCTCACCAGCATGATGTTCATAATGCCAATGCCGCCCACCAGCAGGGAAACCCCAGCTACCCACGCCAACAAATTACGAAACGCCTCAGTGGTGGCTCCCTGCGTGTCGATAATGTCTTGCTGCGTTTGCATGGTGAAGGGCAGCTCGTCCACCGAAACTTCTTTGCTAGTGGCCAGCTTGAGCTGAATTTGCTGAATCACCAGGTCCATGTCGGCCCCTTCTTCAACCTGCACATAAATGATGCGCACATTGTCACCAGCAAACTGGCGAAACTGGCTTGGCAAAAATTTGTCAAAAACCAGGGTGATCGGCGTATACATCAAAGAATCAAAATCGGTGTTGCCCACAACGCCTTTTTCGGCCGCGACACCAATGACAGCCAGCTTTGTCGTGCCTACCGTGATCGATTGGCCAATTGGGTTCGCCTCGCCAAAAAGCTGCTCGGCCAGGTCTGGCCCCAGCACCACCACTTTGGCAGAGCGTTCCAGTTCAGTTTCGTTAAAGAAACGGCCGTCAGCAATTTCCACATCCCGAACTAACGGAAAATCCAGAGTAGTGCCCATCAAAGACACATCCGTCAGGCTAACATCCCCCGCCTTCACCGTTTGCGGGGTCATCTGATCCACCGTCGTGGCCGCCACGCCGCCTACTGATGCCACCACCTCAACGTCATCGTAAATCAGCGTCGGAGAATTGTTATTTCCACCACCTGGCCCACCCCGACCAAAGCTGGACTGGATAAACACCAAATTAGAACCAAGCCCTTCGATTTGTTCAGCAATAGAGGCTTCTGTTCCGGCACTGATGGCAATCATAATGATCACCGCGGCCACACCGATGATGACGCCCAGCATGGTAAGTAATGAGCGCACCTTGTTGCGCACCACGCCTTCCCAGGCGATGCGAATAATTTCCATCGGGTTAATGATGCCGGTAACGGCCGTTTCGCTAACCGCTTCTGTCTCATTGGCGGTCGTCAAAGTCGATGTACTGGTTGTCATGCGGCACCTCCGGGAGTGGAACGGCCGTCTGAAGTTACCAGGCCATCTACCAATACAATTGAGCGCTCAGTCTGTTCAGCAATTTCTGCTTCATGGGTCACCATCAAAATCGTGCGGCCTCGTTCATGCAGCCCGTGCAGCAGTACCATAATTTCATGGCCTGTTTTGCTGTCGAGATTCCCGGTTGGCTCATCGGCCATGATTAAAACCGGATCATTAACCAGGGCACGAGCAATCGCCACCCGCTGCCGCTGTCCGCCAGACAGTTCATTTGGTTCATGATGCGCCCGGTCGGCCAGCCCCACCGACTCCAGCGCCGCCATTGCTTTCTCCTCACGCTGCGCCGGCGAAAGCTGATTTTCGCGCTTGTAAACCAGGGGCAGCATCACGTTGCGCAGCGCTGAGGTGCGCGGCAGCAAATTAAACGATTGGAAAATAAAGCCGATTCTCCGGTTGCGAATGCTGGCCAGCTGCACCTTATCCAGGCCGCTCACATCTTCATCTGCTAGAAAGTATTGGCCGTCAGTGGGACGATCCAGGCAGCCCAGAATATTCATCAAGGTACTTTTCCCCGAGCCAGATGGTCCCATCACCGCCACAAACTCACCTTCATCAATGCGAATGTCTACTCCGGCCAGCGCCGCAACCTGGATATCGCCCATGCCGTACACTTTGCGCAGCCCGTTTGTTTGAATAATTGATTTCATGATTTGCATCCTGTTTGGCACGCTGCCTTACTCGCTCTGCGTCTGTAAGATGCCGGTTGTCACTTCCTCACCAGCTTCCACGCCAGACAAGATTTGGGCATAGGTGAAGTCCATAATGCCCACCTCGACAAAACGCAGCTGCGGCTCGCCGTTTTCCATGACAAAGACGGCATACTCCCCTTCAGACAGCTCGCGCACGGCTTCCACAGGGACCAACACAGCACCTTCCGCCCGGCCACCAATGACCTCAACGGTGGCATTCAAGCCAATGGGCAAGGTTTGCGGCTTGGCAAACGAATCGGCATCCAGCTGCACCAGAGCGCGTACGGCCGTAATGCCCGATTCTGTTACCAACTGGGGATCCATCTGAATAACCGTTCCGGCAAAAGTATCATCGGGGAGTGCGTCGAAAACAACTTCCACTTCATAACCCACGCCCACCATATTTAGATCAGATTCGTCGAGGAAAACTTCTAGAAGCGGCAAGGATAAATCAACCAGGGTTATGAGATCACTGCCCGCGGTTTCACCAACGCTGGCATTTACGGCCGTTACCGTACCTGCTGCAGGCGCGATCAAAGTCGTCGCCGTTACCGCCTCTTCTGCTGCCTGCAAATCCAGAGCAGCCTGATGCAGGCTGATTTCGTTGGCCTCCTGGTTCAAAAGCGTCTGCTGCAAAGTTAACTCTGCCTGGCGCACGGCCGTCTCCGCCGCCTCAATCTCATCCTCGGTAGGGCCATTTAGAGCGGCATCAAGCGCCTGCTGCGCTGAAAGCAAGTTGCTCTGCGCGCTGGCCGGTCCGCTGCTGCTGCTGCTGGACACCGTCGAGTTGTAATTCAGTTGAGCAATTTCCAGGGCTTCCTGGGCACGCAGCAACGAGTCACCTGCCCGGTCCCGCTCATTCTCTAAAGCATCGGCACGGCGCGGATCGTTCAGCTCCCAATCCCGTCCTGGATCGAACGCCGTGTCATAAGCCGCCTGGGCATCGGCCAAATCCCGCTCTGCCTGGTTTACATTGATGCCGCTCACAGCAATGCTGGCACTGCTGGCCGATGCCTGCCCCAGCGCCGCATTGTAACTCGCCTCAGCCGCGGCCAAATTGGCTTCCGCTAAAGCAATTTCGTCCGGATCGGCTTCCCAATTCAGGTAATCATCCAGTGCCGCCTGCGCTTCTTCGAGGCTAATTTGTGCCTGGGCTACGCTGATCTCATCATAGCTCACACCCGTTGTAGTTACTGAGGCATCTGTCTGCATGGCAGCCTGCTGGTACTGTAACTGGGCGTTCACAAGCGCCTGCTGCGCTGTGGTATCGTCAATGTGAGCCAGCACGTCGTCGGCCGCGACTTTACTACCTACTTCCACCAGCAGTTCTGTCAGGGTGCCGCTGGTGGTAAATCCCAATGACAGCTCATCGGCCGCAATGACGCTGCCCGCCCCGGTAGCTGAGACCACAATATCGCCTACGCGGGCCACGGCCGTTTGTACGGCCGTCTCTTCACTATCCTGCGCTTCTACAGCAGCCAAATTTCGCGCATAAAAATAGAAGCCTGCGCTTCCTAAAACAAGAACAGCAACAACCCCCAACCAAAACTTACGTCTCTTCCACATGTGTCATACTCCATTTAAAAAATTCTTTAGGTCTATTTCTCACGAAGTGTAAGAAATAGATGTTCAGAAATTGTGAAGATCTATTTGCCTATTTGTTAATTTGCCTGCCTTGACAAAATCGTCCAAATGTTCTAATCTTCTTGTCTATACGAAAAGGAATTCAAAGCACTTCTTACAAAGGAGCGATTGAGCGTGAGCGAGCAACAACCCTTAATTTCACCCGATAAACTTCCCCCTAAACAGGATGCCCCTCCCCTCTCGGCCGATGCGTCGATTCAGGCAGCCCTGGGCCTGTTTGAGACCCACATGCGTGACGAGGGCTTTGCCATCAACACCATCAAAGCGTTTGCCAGCGATGTGCGTCTGCTGGGTAAATATTTAGGCATTGGCCAACCCATTGGCGAGATTGGCACCAACAACCTGAACGATTTTCTCCATTGGTTGCTGGAAGAGCGGGGCGTGCCTTGCAGCCCCAAATCGTATGCCCGCCGTGTGACAACCTTAAAAGTATTTTTCAGCTGGCTGCATGAGGCTGGCGTTCTGCCCAATGACCCGTCTGCGGCCGTAATTCAACGCAGCGTCAAAAGCCCCCTTCCCACCATTCCCAGCGAAGAGGACCTGGCCAAGGCACTGGCCGTCACCGAGCAAATTCGCCAGGGCAGCGCAGAGCAAAAGCCGGATGCCCGGCCCCATCTACTGCTGACTCTACTGCTGCAAACCGGCATCAAAAAAGGGGAAGCGATGGCCATCGTGCCCAACCATATCGACCGCAGCGATACGGACCAGCCGATGTTGTTCATTCGTTACGCCAACCCGCGCCTGCGTTACAAAGAACGCAAACTGCCCCTGGAACCAGAATGGCTGGACGTGCTGGATGAGTACCTGGAGCAGTACGAACCGCCAGACACGCTGTTCACCTGCACGCCGCGCAACCTGGAATACATCTTGCGCGATGTAGGGGATGATGCGGGCCTGGATCGCGGCCTGCTATCCTTTGAAAACCTACGTTGGGCCTCCACCATGCGCGACTGGCGCGCTAAAGAGGAACCGGACGACATCCGGCAAAAGCTGGGACTGTCTAAAATTACCTGGCGTGAAACAAAGTCGAAATTGGAAAGGTTGACGGAGAATGAGGCATCCGTAGATCAGTAAGTAGTTACCAGTAATCAGAAAAAGAGGGAACTTTTGAGGAAGCAGTGACGTTACAGGAGTAGCTTAAACATTGTTTTCCTCTTGAAAAGCCGCCGCTGCGGGCACAGCGGCGGCTTTTCAGATCAATCTATCACTTTGTTTATCTTTATTGGCTCCTGTAGGTAAGAGAGGAGGCAAAATGACAGAAACACTTTATGATGCAATTGATCATTACTACACGGAGTTTGTCCATAGAGAATTACAAGATTCGAGTTCGCACTTCAGCCTGCGTACGAATGAGATTTTCCGTCTCTTGGACAATATAGATGGCAAGCAAGTTTGTGATTTAGCCTGTGGTGAGGGTTATTTATCACGGATGATGGCCAAACGGGACGGGACAGTAACGGCCGTTGACACCTCCAGCGCCCTACTCCAGCAAGCCCGAGACAATTCGCAAGGTTACTCCATTAACTTTCTTCTGGATGATGCCCAAACGCTTCACAGCGTGGCAGATGAATCTTTTGATGCTGTCGTATGCAATATGGCGCTGATGGATATTCCAGACATCGTTTCCGTTTTTCAGGCGGTCAATCGTATTTTGAAATCGGCTGGACAATTCATCATCGCCCTGCTGCATCCCTGTTTTGAAACACCATTCAGTGTGCCGGAAACAACTACCGAAGTTGATGAAACGGGGAACTATGTTGCCTGCCGTATCTTACATTACAATCAAGAAGGCTTTTGGCAATCTGGTGGAGAAGGTATTCGCGGAAAAGTCGGTGCCTATCACCGAAAACTATCGACGTATCTCAACTGGCTTATTCAAGCTGGTTTTACAATTGATGAGATCGCTGAACCAATGCTGCCAGAGGCAATCTCGGCAGATTCATTTGCGGCCCAGCAGAATCAGAAAATTCCACGCAGCCTGGTTGTCACCAGCACAAAAGCCCGCACAATTTCAAGAAGGTGACTGTCACCTGGCTTTTTCATTGTTCGCCAGGGGTGGTGCGATCCAGGGTGCGGGTGAGGGTGTGCACGTTGACGCGCTCGGTTTCTGGGGTAGCGTAGTAAACTACGGCCGTAACTTCATAAGTATCAGTCGGCTCCTTGTCACGTAAATGCACCGTCAGGCTGAAGTTGGTTTGCAGCGTTTCGATGACATGCAGCGAACCGGCTTCTTTTCCCCGTTCATTCACAAACGTGACCTGGATAGACGGCCGTTCCATAAACGGCGTCATGTCAAACCCCACGGCCACGCGACGGCCGTCTTCGTGCATGTATAAGCCCAACTGTTTAATTCGTACCTCTTCACGAGGTTTCGGCCCTTCAAACGGGTCGTCAAAAAACTTGATATCCATAACAATCCCTAAAAATTGTGAGTTGTGAATGATGAATGGAGAATTGTTAATGAGTTGACCATTCACAATTCACGATTCTCAATTAATTATTTTTCTCCAGCTTCATCTTGTCTCGTTCAAAGGAAGCAAGGCGCTCTAAGACCTGCACCAGCGTTACCTGCCACTCCTTGGTGCTGAGGTCACGAGGCATCCAGATGGCTTTGCGGCTCACCCGCACAGTTTCACCTAGATAGCGCTGCAAGCGGAAGCGGTCGATGCCTTCCAAATCCAGCAGGCGAATTTTGATTTGACCGGCTTCGGTGGTTACGGCCGTTACCTGCGCCCGTTCTGCCAAAGCCTTAATCCTGAGTTGATAAAGTAAATGATGTACCGGATCAGGAATGGGACCAAAACGATCGGCCAATTCCTCAGCCATTTCATCAATTTCAAGCAGGTCACTTAGCATGGCCATGCGCCGGTAGAGCCGCAGCCGCAGCGCCGGATCGGGCACGTAGTCGGGCGGCACGTATGCTGCCAGCGGCACGTCGATCAGCGTCGCTTCCGGCAGCTCGGCAGGCAGGACTTCGCCGCGACGCTCTGCCTTGCGCCGCTTCACCGCGTTGGCCAATAGCTTGGTGTACAAATCAAAGCCCACGGCCGAAATATGCCCACTCTGCTGCCCGCCCAGCAAATCGCCCGCGCCGCGAATTTCCATGTCGCGCAGGGCAATCTGGTAGCCGGCACCCAGCTCGGTTTGCTCGGCGATGGTTTCCAGGCGCAGGCGGGCATCTTCGTTAAGGGTACGCCACGGGGCGTGGAAGAAGTAGGCATAAGCCCGCTTGGCCCCGCGGCCTACCCGGCCACGCAGCTGGTACATCTGCGACAGGCCAAAGCGGTCGGCCCGATCGACGATGAGGGTGTTGGCATTGGGAATGTCCAGCCCGCTTTCGATGATGGTGGTGCTGATGAGTACATCAATTTTGCCCTCATCAAAGTCGGTCATGATGCGCTCCAGCTGGCGCTCGCTCATCTGGCCGTGACCGATGGCCACACGCGCTTCCGGCACCAGCCGCTCAATCTGCTTCTGGATAATGTCGATGGTTTGCACCCGGTTATGCACCAGGAACACCTGCCCGCCCCGGTCCAGCTCACGCTGCAAAGCCCGCTTCAAGCGCGTTTCGTCAAACGCGCCGACGTAGGTTTGCACGGGTAGTCGCTCAGCTGGCGCGGTGTCGATGATGCTAATGTCGCGCACGCCGGTGAGGCTCATGTAAAGGGTGCGCGGAATCGGCGTGGCGGTCATCGTCAGCACGTCCACCTCGGTACGCCACTGCTTGAGCCGCTCTTTGTGGGCCACGCCAAAGCGCTGCTCCTCGTCAATGATGACCAATCCCAAATCCTTGAAAGAGATGTCATCTGACAGCAGGCGGTGGGTGCCAATGACAATGTCTACACGGCCGTTCCGCAAATTCTTCACAATCCGGTCCTGCTGCGACTGGGTACGGAAACGGGAGAGCATTTCTACTTTGACGGGGAACGGCCGTAATCGATCATAAAACGTATGGAAATGCTGCTGCGCCAGCACCGTCGTCGGCACCAAAATCGCCACCTGCTTGCTGTCCATCACTGCCTTAAAGGCGGCACGTAAGGCCACCTCCGTTTTGCCATAGCCTACGTCGCCGCAGACCAAGCGATCCATCGGCTGGGACTGCTCCATATCGGCCTTCACCTCGGCGATGACGCGCAGCTGGTCTTCGGTTTCGCGGTAAGGGAAGCTGGCCTCCAGCTCCGCCTGCCACTCGCTGTCCGCCGAGAAGGCGTGCCCGGCAATCGTTTCGCGCGTGGCGTACAGGTCCAGCAGTTCGTCGGCCAGCTCGTCAGCCGCTTTTTGTGCTTTGGCCTTGGCCTGCGTCCAGGAGCGTTCACCAAGACGATGCAGATTAGGCGGCCGTTCGTCGGAACCGACCCACTTGCTCAGGCGATCGGCGTGATGAGCCGGCACGTAAAGTGTATCGCCGTTGGCGTACTCCATGAGCAAATATTCCCGCTCCATGCCGCCGATATTGCGCACGACCAGCCCGGCAAAACGGCCGATGCCATATTCCAGATGCACCACGTAATCCCCGGCGGTGATGTCGGCAAAGCGGGCTTCCGGGGCGATGGGGCGCGGCGAGCGCCAGCGGCGTGGTGCCGGCCGGTTCCAGCCAAAAATCTCGGCATCGGTCAGCAGATCGAGCAAAATCTCGCCGTCTTCGCGGCGCACCAGGACAAAACCTTCGGGCAGCGCGCCCTGGACGAAGGTGAGAGAGCCGGGCTCGGGGAGGTCGGATAAGGTTTGGACAGGGTGACTGGGTGACAAGGTGACAGGGTGACGGGGTGAAGTTTCATCACCGTTGTCGTCACTGGTCAGGCCGCCGCGCAGGAGCAGACTTTCGGGTTTGATGTCGCGCAGTTCTTCGCGCCACAGCTCTTTAAGCCGGGCAGCCTGCTGGCTGAGCACAACCACGCGATCTCCTTCATTTTGGGCCGATTTGAGCTGGGTGAGCAACGGTCGTACCTGCCCGCCATATCGTGGTCCCGGTTCAAAAGAAGTGGCCAGGTCGAGATACGGCCGTTCCACTTCATCACTCTCTGGCCCATCGCCCAAAATCAACGGCTGCCACCAGTTCAACAAATCGGCCATCTGGTCCCAGGCAAAGAGCGGACTCTGGTAGTTGGGCGGCAGGCTGGTTTGCTCGTTGGCCATCTGGTCGGCGTGTTCGTGCAGTTCGTTTACGGCCGTGGCCAGCGCCTGCCAATCATCCACCACCACCAACGCATCCTCCGGCAAATAATCCAGCAGGCTGGCCGGCTGCGGGTAGAGTAGTGGCAAATAATATTCCAGGTTGGGGAACGCGTTCCCGGCGCGCAAATCGGGGATGTCGTCGCGCCAGGAGGGCAGGTTGCCTTCTTCCGTCTGTGGATCAAGCTCTTCGGGTAAGGAGAGGGCAAATTCCTGGGCCACGGCGGGCAGCGCTTCTCGCGTTGGCGGTACGATGATGGTTTCTATAGCGGCACTGCTTTCAACATCAATCGAGCGCTGGGTAGATGGATCAAAGGTGCGCATCGTTTCGATTTCGTCGCCAAACAGCTCAATACGCACGGGGAGTTCCGTAGCCACCGGGAAAATATCGATGATGCCGCCACGACGGCTGAACTGCCCGGCAGCTTCTACCACGCTCATTTCTTCGTAGCCGATGCCCAGCCACGTTTCCGTCAACTTTTCCAGGTCAATGATCTGGCCGACGCGCAGCACCCGCGTGCTGGTCATGAAACGACGTTTGGGCATTGTTTTTTGCAAAAAGGCGCGCGCCGAGGTGACAATGAGCGGCGACTGTTCGGCAGCCGGCATCTGCGGATGCTGCCCGGCCATCAGCCGGGTAAAAACGGTGAGCCGGTCGGCGCGGCAGCGTTCGCTCCACGGCCCGCGATCAAAGGGCAGCGGTGTGGGTTCGGGCAGGCGGCGCATCACATCGCCCGGCGGCAGCCACATCTCCAGCGCCTGAATCCAGGCGGCGGCGGACTCCACCTTGCCGGTAATGAGCACCACAGGCACGTTTCGCTGAAGGTAGAGCTGGGCGAGAACGGCCGTCCTGGCACTGGTTGGCAGGGTCAAGGGCGGCACCGCTTTTTTCTCGTCCAGCTCCGCCATGAGCTGGCCAAAAGCGGGCAGTTCGTTGAAGATGTTGAGGAGTCCAGAAACTGTCATGGTGGGTAACTATCCAGGTGCGACGCACTTTGGAAGTGCGTCGCACCTCCGAATCTACTCTTCGTTTACAAGGTTGCCATTGTGCCGTGACATGGCCAGTTGAATGCCATCGCGCAGATAGGTTTCGATGGCGCGGACGGCTTCGGCCAGGACATCGTCCAGCAGCGGCAGGTCGTCTTTGCCAAAATCTTGCAGCACGTAGGCAGGTACGGGCATCTGCCCCGGCGGACGGCCGATTCCCAGCCGCAAGCGGGGGAAATCCTCGCCGAGATGGTTAATCACTGACCTCATACCGTTATGGCCACCGGCTCCGCCTTTTTCACGCAGGCGTATGGTGCCAAAAGGCAAATCCAGTTCGTCATAGACAACCAGCACGTTTTCCGGCGGCACCTTGTAGTAGCGGGCCAACGGACCGACGGCGTCGCCGCTGTTGTTCATGTAGGTTTGCGGCTTGGCGATGATGACGTTTTGGTTTTGGATACGGCCGTTGCCCACAATCGCCTTGTTCTGCACCTTGCTGCTTTCGATTTTATAGGCAGCCGCCAGCGCATCGACCGCCATAAAGCCGATGTTGTGCCGGTTGCCCCGGTATTTGCGGCCCGGATTGCCCAGGCCGGCAATTAAAAATCGTTCTGCGTCGTTCATTTCTTCGAATTCATCCGCCGGTTCTGCCCGGCGGCCAAATAATCTGCGCCAAAAGTTCACGCTTGATCACGTCCTAGGGCAAAGTTTCTGCCCGTCCTGCTTCAGAGGGATTTCTCGCCAAAAGCGGCTCGAAATGACAAGTTAGGACCTCTTGCTAGTTAGGTATCGCTACTTACCAAGCAACCTTTTCTTGTCATTCTGAGGTCCTCCGAAGCATCCCTAAAACCGCTAAACAGCGCACACCTCGCCAAGCTAAACTATTCATCAATGTCTAGTTCCGCTACATTCCACAGCTCGGACGGCTGGGAGGCGTCTGGCTGGAAATTGCGGACGGTGGGTTGGGTAACGGCCGTTTTCAAATAATGAAACAGCGGAATAATTGGCAGCTCTTCAGTAAAAATCTGGGCCGCCTCCAGGTGATTTTCCGTGTACTCCGGCGTGCCGGGCAGCGCTGCCAGCGCCGCGTTGCAGGCTGCGTCAAATCCCTCGTCAATCCAGCCGGTGGCGTTGATGTTGCCCCAGCCGCCAAAGCCTCGTTCTTCTGGTCCGGTGACATTGCTGCTTAAATACAGGCTGCACGGCGGGTGAATGTCCGTGCGCCAGGCAAACGTCGCCAGGTCAAAACGGCGGCCAAACAGCGGGCTAAACGGCCCGTCGGCAAACCAGTCATTGGCGTTCACATCATACAGGTTCACCTGAATGCCACATTCGGCCAGGTCAGCGGCGACCAGTTCGTTGATGCGCAGGCGGATGTCGCTCTCACTGTTTGTGCCCAGGGTGATGCTCATGGTGGTCGTGGCCACGATGGTGCTGTTCAGGTCACGTTCAACCAGCTCGCGGAAGCCGTCACCATCGGTGTCTTCCAAGCCCTCTTCATCCAGCAGGCTGTTGCCCGCCGCCGGATCATAATCCCACGCTTGGGCGGTCTCCGGATAGAGTGGATGGTCATCCGGGATGTAAGCGTGCAAAATGCGGGATTGGCCATAAGTGATCTCATCAATCAACTGTTGCCGATCGGTGCACAGGGTAATAGCCTGTCGCACGCGCACGTCTTCAAACCAGTCGGGACGGCCGTTGCGCGACCCATCCCCATAATTTTCCCAGGAGTTAATACCAAAATCGATATGTTCAAAAATATTGTTAGAAACAAACGATGCCAACAACGTACCCGCTTCGGCTGCGGCCAATACGTCCGGCGTCTGGCTCAGGTTGATGGCGTCGTGGGTAACAATGTCACACCCGGCGGCGATTTGGTTAACGGCCGTTTCCCCCGCAAGGTCAAAGCGCAGCGTCAGCTCGGTAATGTGGGGCAGGTTCTGATCCGCCCGGTAGTAGTAAGGATTGTTGCGCAAGATGAGCGCCTCACCCTGCTGCCACGCATCTACCACAAACGGGCCGCTGCTCAACGGCTGCGGCGCTGCAGAATCTTCGGCCAGCAGCTCAGCAGCGGTAAAGCCACCTAGCTGGTGCTGCGGCAGCGGCGTCCAGACGTTGGTGAAATATTCGGGGTTGAGGAAGCCGGGCAGTCCAGTCCAAGTGACGGAAAGATCACCGGTGGCTTCATAGCTGGCGGTGCGCTCAATTTTGGCCTGCTCAGCCGGCAGCTCAGAACCTGCTGCAATTTCATGGCTAAAAACGGAATCGGCAGCGGTAACGGCCGTTCCGTCGGACCAGGTCATCGGTTTGAAGGTAAAATCAACCGTCATTTGCTGCATGAGCAGCGGTTCAGCCCCTTCGGCCGTTAAAGTGCGATCAAAAGTGACAAACTCGCCATCGCCGCGCACAAACTGGACGCCGGGCACCAAAAAGACCACATTTCCCGCCGAATTCACGATGAGGTCACCTTCATCCACTTCTACCAGACCAATGCGCGCGTCGCCCTCATCCAGGCTGGGCAGCTTTTGCAGGCCCTGTGGCTGGTAGTCGTAATTGAGGGTGGTGTACAAATTTTCATAGAGTGCATGGCGTACGGCCGTTGCCGCCAAACTATCATCCCCGTACAAAAAGAGGCTGGTCGGCTCGGCACCCAGGCAAACGGTTAGCAGCTTAGGTGGCAGCGGCGTGGGCGTTGGGGGCGCAGGCGTGGATGTCTCGGCAGGAGCTGCTGTAGACTCTGGATCGGACACAGACGACTCCCCCACAGCCTCGTCTTCATCTACACCATCATCTACAGAAGAAACCGCAATTGTAGCCACCGGAGTAGGCAGCTCCTCCTCATTCTGACACGCAGTCAGGGCAAATAGGAACAGAAAAATAACGAAAATCGGCGTTGCTATCTTCACTCTGTTGTTTACTTCCTTCTTTACTCGGTAAGAAGTGAAAAGTAAAAAGTGATAAGTGAAAAGTGGCTCAAACTTTTCACTTTTTACTTATCACTTTTCACTCCCCTTTTTTTGTCCAGTATAAGTGCCACAATCGGCGGCCAGCCCAGCGCAGCAGCAGGTACAATCCCGCAGCCAAAAACAGTCCGCCCGTCAAGCGCATCCCCAGCAAAAAGGCTTCGCCCATCTGTGTTGTTTCCACCGCTTCCAGCTGGCCAATCAGCCCACCGTCTCCTGTGTCACCACCCGCTTGTGGGGCGGTGGGCGTGGCGCCAATAACGGTTGGCGGCGGCGTAGGCGTGGGGAACGGTGTCAGCGAAGGCAGCGGTGTGGGCTGCTGGAAGCTGCTGTCGCTGCTGCCGGTAGGCTGTGCCGGCACGGCGGCCACGGTTGCTGTCAGGGCTACGGCCGTTTCATCTGGCGTTGGCGTGGCGGTCGGTCCCTCATTTTGAATAATCAGGTCAGTGACAAAATATTCATCGTAGTTAAAGTCGGTTTTAACCACACGCAGCCGCAGCTGGTAACGGCCGTCGGGGAAAACCGGTGAACCAATGCTTCGGCCTACGGTAGTATCCCATACAGCCAGCACGCCATCTGTCACCGGTTCGGCCCCTTCCGCAAAAACAATCCATTCGGCACCGGGCACATCTTGCCGTAAAAACGCCAGTTCATACCGCAAATAATTGGGATGAACGGCCGTACCGCGCACTTCAATGACACCGGAAATGGTGTCGCCAGAAGCAGGTTGGCTGATGCCATTGGTTGTTTGGGCAGCAGCGGGCGCGGACCCTCCTATCACTGCCAAGAAACAAAATGTTAATGCCAACCAATAAAGCCGAGCATTCAGTGGTGTCTTATCCCTTTTTCGTTTAAGATACGAACTGATGACCATGTTTTTAAAAGTGACTGACCCAAAAGCTATTTCTTTTGCAGCCCATTATTGTTTATATAAGCTGAGAGTTGAAGCAGTTAATGCAGGTCAGTGAACCAAACATAAAAGTCTAGCACATCCTCATGGTTAAGACGAATAGACGGAGTTTTGATTAATGTTTTTTTCAACAAAGAAAATGTGGTGGTTTGCCACAGCAATATTACTTTTCACGATAAGCTGCGGTGCAGCCACCCCCAATCCTACCACCAGCAACGATACGGAATCTGAATCGCTGCTGCCGCGTGACGGCAGTTCATTGCTGCCGTCGGTTAACGCAGAAGAAGAAGCGGATACGGCCGTAAACAGTACTCCTGTCGTGGCCATTGCCGCCGAGACGGTAGAGTATGATGCCGACGGTATTGAAGTTGGCTTTACGGATGAAGGACGGCCGTATCGCGGCGATCCTGATGCCCCTGTTGTCATTGAAGAGTTTTCCGATTATCAATGTCCGTTTTGCGGCCGTTTCTTTGCCCAAACGCTGCCATCTATTAATGATAACCAGATTGCCAACGGCGAAGTCCTGCTCATCTTCTACGATTTCCCGCTGAATATCCACCCGCAAGCCCCGCTGGCCGCCAACGCCGCTCGCTGTGCCGGAGAGCAAGGCGCCGTGGCCTACTGGGAAATGCACGACATGCTCTTCAACAACATTTCTGAATGGGGCCACAACCAGGCCAACACAGTCTTTGCCAGCTACGGCGAAGCGCTTGACCTGGAAATGGAAGCATTCAACAGCTGCCTGGACCAGAACAAATATGCCGCAGACGTGCAGGCGGATTATGAGCTGGGACTGTCACGCGGGATCAGCAGCACGCCCAGCTTTTTCATCAACGAGCAGCCGCTCATAGGTGCCCAGCCGCTGGCCACGTTTAACGAGGCGATTGCGCTGATTGGTGCCGGCGAGAGCATTGTCGAAGCGCCCAGTAATGATGGCGAACTGCCGCCTGAGTACGCTGTGCCTACGCCTGTTTCCATTTCGGTTGAGCCGGGAAATGTGGCCTGGTCAGCCGGAGACCCCAACGCACCAATACAGATTGTGGAATTTACCGATTATCAATGTCCGTTTTGTCAGCAGTATGCTGTAGAAACGTTCCCCACCATTTTGGCGGAGATGGTTGAAAGCGGCCGTGCCTTTTACGCCATTAAGGATTTGCCATTAGATAATTCGCATCCTGAAGCGATTGTGGCGGCAACGGCCGTGCGCTGCGCCGGTGAACAAGCGGCGTACAAAGAGATGCATGATGCCGTTTTTGCCAACCAGGAATTGTGGGGCGGCGGTGGCGAAACGGCCGCTATCAACGCGTTTGCCGATCTGGCGACCGATTTGGGGCTGGACAGCGATGCCCTGGTAAGCTGCATTGAGCTGGGTGAACAACGCGATCTTGTGCTGGCAAACCAGCAGGAATCGCTTTCTCTAGGCGTGAACAGCACACCAACGTTTTACGTGAACGGCTACCCGCTGCGCGGTGCCCAACCGTTTGAGGTGTTTGACCAGGTTGCCACACTCATTGAAACTGGCGAACTGGAGGCCGTTTTGGAAGCGCAAATGCGCCAGGCTTATGAGCAGGCACAGGCGCAGGCAGCCCAACCGCAGCCGCCTTCCGGCCCGGTTGATATTCCCATTGACGGCGCTTATGCCGTGGGCGATCCCAACGCACCGATCACCATCATTGAATATACCGATTATCAATGCCCGTTTTGCAGCCGTCACTTTACGCAAACGTACCCGCAGCTCAAAGAAAATTACATCGACACGGGCGTGGTGTATTACGTCTTTAAGGATTTCCCCCTGACGCAGATTCATCCGCAGGCAGTGTTGGCCGCCAGCGCCGCCCGCTGTGCCGGGGACCAGGATGCTTACGTCGAGATGCACGATAGGCTATTCCAAACGCAGGCAGAGTGGAACGGCCGTACCGATGCCGACACCCTCTTCAACCAATACGCTGCCGAAATGGGGCTGGATGAAGCGCAGTTTGCCACCTGCCTGGCCGAAGGCACCCATGAAGAAGCAGTCAATGCCGATTTAAATGAGGGCATCAGCTACGGTGTCAGCGGCACGCCAGCCTTCTTTTTAAATGGCTACTTCTTGTCCGGTGCCCAACCATACAGCACTTTTGTAGACGCCGTTGAATTCTTATTAGAAGAAGTCGGCGAATAAAAAAGCAAACTTTATTGGCTCCTGACGATGCAGAATCGTCGGGAGCTTTTTTCTTTTAGAAAGGTTTGATGATGAAAAAGCGCTGGCAGTTAGGCACAATTTGGGGCGTCGCCATATGGTTCAAGGCAAGTTCCTTGCTGCTTTCTGGTTTGCTTTGGCTGCTTTTTTCGGTTGCGGTGCGGCTGCTGTTTGATCTGTCTTGGGGAACGGCCGTTGTGGTGGGGTTTACGGCCGTTATCCTCCATTGGCTGAGCGATCTGTTGCACCATTTAGGCCACGCCTGGGTCGCCCGGCGCGTTGGCTACCCGATGCAGCGAATCATTAGCTGGCTAATATTGATGACCTCTGTGTACCCCAAGGATGAGCCGCCCCTACCAGCCGCCATCCACATTCGGCGTGCCCTGGGCGGTCCGGCAGCCAGCCTGCTTGTCGCGGCAATTAGCGGTGCCTTGCTGCTAATCCTGCCAGCCAACAACTCTCCGCTTACCCTCCTTGTCGCATTTCTTTTTTGGGAAAATTTGCTGGTACTTTTTTTTGGTGCATTTTTGCCGCTGGGCTTCACAGATGGCAGCACCTTACTGTATTGGTGGCCGCGTCGCAACGACACTGTGTCCTAACCTCAGCGCACGTACCAGAACCAGCCGGAGCGCCAACTGTAATCTTCACCTTCAGTCACACCAAGTTCACATTTTTGCAACTTGAAGGGGGCAAAAAGAGTCCGCAGCACGCCTTCTTTGACGCCGCGAGGTCCGTCCGGATCGTCTTCTGGGCTGTGCAGGCGAGCAAACAGCAGGTAGGCGGCTCCTGGCTGCAGCAGGCGCAGCAGCTCGTCACGGTACGCTTGTTGCAGCGGTGCGCTAAGTGAATGCATACAGCCCACGTCGATGGCCAAATCATAGGGTCCGTCGGCAAAGTGTAAATCCGCCACCGAGCCTACGTGAAACTGAATTTGGTTCAACGCCCCGGCTGCCGCAGCGCGACGCTTTGCTTCGGCAACGGCTTGTGGGACAAAATCGACCCCGTCTACCTGCCAACCCTTTTGCGCCAGATAGATGGAAGTACGGCCGTAACCACAGCCCAAATCCAGCGCCCGACCAGGTGGCAAGGCAGCCACCAAATCCTGCACTTCAGGCGGCGGCAAATCATCATCCCACGGCACCTGACCATTGGCGTATCGTTCCGTAAAGCGAGCCTGCGATTCCTGCTGCTCCTGATTCATTGTTTCATCCTTCATCCCGATATTGGGTATACTTCTCGTTTATGAATGACGGCCGTTTTAGTGGAACACGTACTTACATTCTTGCCAACTGGCCTCGATTTGTGCTGCTTTACCTGGGCATGGTCGCCGCGCTTGTCATTATTGGCGTGAGCGCCATGCGCGGCTGGCTGTCGTTTATTCCGTTGGCCACGGCCGTTTTCATCATTTTAATCTACTTCATCGCCGCCGGCATCTGGGAAGCTCGCCAACGATACGATTTTGACGGCATCACGCCGCACCACGTTTTATTCGACATGGGCCAGCTGCCCGCCACAGAACGTTTCGCCTACATTGATTTGGGTCTACAGCGGCCGGCTATCGGCCTTTCGCGGCGCCTGACCACCGGCCAGGTCACCGTCATCGACATTTACAATCCCCAATGGACCATCAGCCCCTGGCTGGTGCGCTGGCGTACCTTAGAGCCACCGCCTCCGGCCGATCCCCGCCTGAGCTGGCGCGAGGGCAATTTGAATCTGCTGCCCCTGCCAGATGAAAGCATCAATACGGTGATGCTGTGTCACGTAGCCGGAGAATTTTGGCAAGACGGGGACCGGGCGGCGTTGCTGCGTGAAGCGTACCGCATCCTCAAACCACGTGGGCAGCTGCTGCTGGCAGAGTCGGTACGCAGCCAGACAAACTGGCTTATCCGCGGACTGACTGGCTTTGGCTTACCTACTTCAGAGTATTGGCGACAGATGCTACAGCAAACAGGCTATCGTATCCGCAGCGAGAAAAATGTAGCTGGGCTTTCTTTTTGTGTACGGGCGCAAAAGCCCACACCGGCTGAAGCGCAGCAGCTCTCCTTCAAGCTGGAATTCTGATAGATTTCAACATAAGTGCAAAATAAGAACGGCCCCCTCCACCGTGAAGAAGCCGTAAAGAAATAAACCTGTAAGCATTTTTGTAACTTTTGCCATTCAAGAGCACTATCGCGAAAAAACTCCCCGAATGACCCTGATTTGACCCCCAAGCAGCAGCAAAAGCAGCCATTTTCGTTGCAAATTCCTCGATCTAGGACGGCCGTACTATGCTGTTTTTCCTATTCACCCGCCACCCGGCGCTGGCTATAGTGCGGCCATAAGCAAGCGCGGATTTGACATAACCCGTTCACGCAAACACACACGCCAAACACACATTCCAACAACAACCCGGAAAAATCCGATCTGCAAAATCTAAACATGAGGAGGTGACGCCTGACAATAAACAAGACGCGGGCAATAGTCACAAAAGTAAAAAGCAGCCCGCTGTAATAAGCTTTAATCAAGCGTGAAGAAGCAAACAATAAGCGAAGAAGTAAAAGAAGAAACACCCGTAGAATGGCAGTCCAGTAAAGTCGTGAAGAAGCTTAACGGACTGCCATTCTACAAGAACTAAAAGTAAACACACCTTTAACGAAGAAGTCACATCGAACCCAGCTACTTGACTACTCAAGCGATCCGAGAAAAGATAACTGTCGCAAGCCAAACTCGTTTGGTTTGTGGCCCAAAATGGAGCAGAGCATGAATAAGCGAAATGTACCGCAAGAGCGGCGACCCGTACCGGGTGCCGAGAAAGCAAAAATAAACCGTCTAAAACCCAAGTCACGCCTGATTGTGACCAGTGTTATTTTCATTGTTGTGTTAATTGCGGCCGTTTCCGCCCTGGCGCAATCGTTCAACTTAAGCCTGGTTGGCGGCGACAATGCCGAGATTGCCTGTGATGGCCGTGGTGTCCAGGTGCAGCGGCTGTCGCGAACGGCCGTAAACATCATTTGTAGCGGTCCAAGCAGCAACCCAGACCCCACAGCGGAACCGACAAATCCGCCACAGCCAACGGCAACAAACCCGGCTCCCGAGCCGACAACACCGCCACCGGCACCCACCCGTCCCGGTCCGGAACCTACCGCAACCACCCCGCCGCCAGCACCGACGTCACCGCCCCCGCCTCCTGGTGGCCACATTGAGCCATTTGCTGGCGCACCGGCCTGTGAAGCAATAGGCATCGCCCACGACAATCGTGCCTGGCATGGCATCTGGAACTATGAATATGGCTGCCATTGGGATCATGAACACAAACGGGACCCGCATGAGGTCGATCATATCTTCGGCACCGAGTATTACGCGCTGGCCGGCGGGGAACTCTCCTACCCCTGGCAAACATATGCTGGTTCAAGCGAAAGTTTTGAATCGTATACAGAAGGTGCGGCCACAGAAAATAGTGGCAAACATCAAGGGTACGCCTGGCATTACTTTACCAATGGGCTAGAAGTCTGTGACCAATCGCTCATCTTGGGCAGCCAATGTTTTGACTCTTTCCGTGTACAGACGCACCAGATTGGCGGTGAGATGGGTGCTTTGACCCGATTCCACAGTGTGTACACAGAAGGTATTGCCTGTACTCCAGAAGGTGCAGCCCGGATGCAGTTTAACGGTAGTGCAAATGCTTACGGCCGTAACATCAACGGCCAGTTCTACCCGCTCACTCGGGACAGCATCAATCAGTTCCCAGAAGAGTTTGCCGGTTGTGGTTTTGGCAGCGGTGGTGGTTGGTTAGATTTCGGCCGTCTCAATTGGCCCGAACGTGGTGTTTTGCAACCTCTGCCTTCTGACAATCCGCAATTTGCCAACTTTGCCCAATTTGGCCCACCGGAAGCGGCACCTTACCGTATCCATCCCAGCAACAGCCCCAACAGCCTGGATTCCTGGCAGTCTGAAGGGAACGTGTTTAACTGCTTAAGCAGCGATCCAAACTGTGAACAGCGCATCATGGTGGGCTACGGCCTGCACATTCTGCAAGGTGAATCCTCAGGCATGACCAACCCGGCCAACGCCAGTCTGCCGCACCACGAGCGCCAAACACACTACTGGTGTGTTGATCCCGAAACGCAGCTGTTCAACTGTAACCCGGAGACCAACCCCGGCGGTAACGACAACACGGCTCAAGCCCTGTTCCGCGCCTGGATTGCCGTGCCCAGCTCGATGGACGGCAGCCAGTATGATGAAGATGGTGCCCGCAATGGCGCATTCACCTTCCACGGCTACACCAATCGGTACGGCGACATCGTCGATGGTTGCAATGGTCCTGGCCTGGATTGTGTACCGGTTCGGTTTGAGCAGTTCCCGCTAAATAACTGTGGTCAAAACGCCTGTAAAGCAGCCTATCGTGGCAGCACTGAGCGTGACGGTTGGGATGCACTCAGCGTGGATGGCACGCCAATCCAGAGTGGCGGTACCCCGCTCATTCCTGCTGGCGAACTGTGGCTGAAATACCCCAACTAAACAAGCCGCGCTATCGCAGTAAACGTTAATTAAATCAAAAAAAGAGCTCCGGTTTTTTGCCGGGGCTCTTTTTAAATAGCATCGGGGCAAAAGATATCTCAATACCCTTCTTCGCGATCCACAAGATTAAGCAAGGGTTCGCCCGCGAGATAACGACGCAGGTTCTCGGCAAAAATGTCGGTAGCCCGCTCGTCGTAATGGGGCGTAAAGCCGCTCACATGGGGCGTTAAAACAACATTTTCCATCTCCCACAGCGGACTGTCATCTGGCAATGGCTCTTCTTCGTATACATCCAAACCAGCCCCGGCGAGCCACCCTTTTTTCAAACCACGCACCAGATCGGCTTCCTTGACGATAGCTCCTCGGCCAACATTTACCAAAAAGGCAGACGGTTTCATGGCCTTTAACATTTCCTCATCAAAAAGATAGTGGGTACGCTCCGTCAAGGGCAAGGTAATAACCACAAAATCGCACTCACCCACCACAGAACGGGTAGCCTCGCTGGGGTAAACACGATCTGGCAAACCACCTTCCGGATCACCCGACCCGAGCTCGCTGTAGCCCGGGTCTACAAGCTGACGCGCATCTCGCTTTGTAACTAATATTGTGCAGCCAAATGGCTTCAACAAACGAGCCAGCTCGCGGCCAATGCTGCCGTAGCCTAAAATGCCAACCGTTTTGCCATGCAGTTCTTGCGGCACAAAAGTCTCCCACCGATTTTTGTCCCATTTTTTGGTTTGTTTGTACTTAAACCAGTTGGGCACCCGGTGCGCCCAAACCAAAATTTGGGTTAATGCGTATTGGGCCATATTGGCAGCATGAACGCCGCTGGCGGTCGTAATGAGAACATCGCTTTGCCAAAGCTCACTGTCTTTCAGGCTGTCAACACCGGCGTAGTGAGCCTGCACCCACTGCAAGTTAGGAGCCTGCTCCAGCCGCGGCACAGCCCCCAGCGCATAATAGATTTCGGCTTCGGTGGTCCAATCGTCTGGCCAACGGCCGTTGGGCAAGGTGCGCTGTTCAATATTGAGGTTGGGCGAAACGGCCCGAATTTTATCCACCAGTGGGGAAGGGAAAGGAGCTGTAATTAACAAATGTCTCATAGCTTACTCCTGATTGTGGCAAAGATAGGCAACGCAAGCTGCCAGATTCTTTGGTTGAAATTCAACAAACGAGTTTAACACAAACGGCCGTTCGGGTATACTGAATACAAGTTGGAGGTAATAAAATGCACAAGCGCAGCTCAATAATCATTGGCACCATTTTAATTGTCGTTGGTCTCCTGTTTTTGGTGATTCAACTTTTCCCCAGCCTGGCGTTTGACCTGGATATAGGCCGCCAATGGCCGCTCATCATCGTTTCAGTTGGCGTGTTATTGATTCTTAGTGCGCTGTTCGGCAGCCCTTCGCTGGCCATTCCGGGCAGCATTGTTGCAGGCATTGGCGGCATTTTGTACGTGCAAAATCTTACCGAGGCCTGGGCAAGCTGGGCCTACGTCTGGACGTTGATTCCCGGCTTTGCCGGCATCGGAATGATTCTAGCCGGGCTGTTGGGCCACCGGCGGCGCGCCTCCTGGCGCGAAGGCAGCCGCCTGCTGCTCATCAGCTTCGTTATGTTTTTGATTTTCGGCGCTTTCTTCAACGGCCTTGGTGGTCTGGGGCGCTATTGGCCGGTTGTGCTCATTGGGCTAGGCTTATGGATGCTGCTGCCTCGCCGCCAGCGGCGGCTACCCAAGTGAAAACTGTAATTTTACTCAATCTGAAACCTTTTCAAACCTGCCACGTAATAGTGGGTGTCAAAGAGACAAGCAATCAAATTGTTAACCAAATAAGCTAATTAACACAAACTGTGTGGAGGTATTGAAAAATGAGTAATAAACGATTGGTCCGTAATACACATGATGAAATGGTTGGTGGCGTATGCAGTGGCATTGCCAATTACCTGGACATCGATCCCGTGATTGTTCGCCTGGTTTTTGTTTTGCTGGCGCTGGGCGGCGGACATGGCATTCTGGCTTATCTCATCCTATGGGTCCTGATGCCCACCGATGAAGAGCCGGTGGCCAAAGCCAATGCTTTTGATGAAGAAGAAATCGTCATCAATTAAGAATCTAAACGAAAAAGCCACAGAGGGAAAAGAGAAGATAGAGAACTTGAGGCCCATCTCAAAAATCTCTGTGAACTCTGTGGCCAATATTCGGTTAGGTACTAAGCGCGAACGGTCTGGCATTTTCATCTCCTGACGCCAGACGAACCCTCGAAACGGCCGTTTCCCCACATTTTTGGTGGAAACGGCCGTTTTTTTGCCTCTGCTTCCCTTAACTTTGTATAATCGCCCATATGGCCTCATTATTACAAAAACTCAAAACCCTCTTTAAAGCCCGGCTGCACGAGGCGGCCGACAAAGCGCTGCAAAAAAGCGACCTCTCCATTTATGATGAATACATCCGCCAGGCAGAGCGAGAACTGGAAGAGTTCATACAAACCATCCAACCCATGTACGCCCAGGTTTCAACCTCGCGCCGCCGCCGCGAAAATCTGGCCAATGAGGCGGCCAAGTTCGATTTAGCCATCGATACCTTCCTAAAGCAAGGCAAACGCACCGAAGCGATGGTGACCCAAAAACGGTTCATCTCCGCTATGGACCTGATCAAAACATATGACGCTTCCTTGGATAAACAGGTATCGGCTCTGGAAAAGCTGGACGATGTGAAGGTCAAGTTGGAAGGGCGACTGGCCATCGCCAAGCAAGAGCGGCAGGAGTTGGGCTTCTTGCTCCAGTTGGCCAAATCCAAAGAAGTTTCGGCCAAAGCGATGCGCTCGCTGGATTCGTTGATGAGCCAGGGAGACAGTGAAGTCGCCACCGCCGCCGAAAATATTCGCAGCCGTCTGGACCATGCCGATGCCGCCTGGGAAGTGCAGGCCAGCAGCCTGGACAACCAGTTGGATGACGCCATGCAAAGCCTGGAAGTAGAAGCAGCACTGGCTGAACGCATGAATCGCCTGGGCATTTAAAATCGCATGAAGGTGGCACTTGTACATGACTGGATGAACCAGATCGGTGGCGCCGAAGATGTGCTGGAAACGCTGGTTGACCTGTTTCCTGATGCCCCGATTTACACTTCGCTTTACGCACCTAACCGAATGCCGCCCCATTGGCAAAATTGGGACATTCGCACCAATTTTATAGACAAACTACCGTTCTCTCACCGTAAACAGCAATTATATTTTCCCCTCTACCCTTTTTCTTTTGAGCAGCACGACTTGCGCGGCTACGATTTGGTGATCAGTAACAAGAGCGGCTTTTGTCACGGTGTTATCACCGGGCCAGAAACGGTGCATATTTGTTACTGCCTGACGCCAACCAGGTACGTGTGGCGCTACCAACAATATGCAGAACAAGAGCAATTGGGCCGATTGACCCGAATGTTCCTGACGCCATTTCTCACGTTTTTGCGCCAATGGGACCGGCTAGCGGCAGATCGGGTGGATCATTTCGTGGCTATTTCGCAGGAAGTCCGTCGGCGAATCGAAAAAGTATATCGGCGAGAATCGGCTATTATCTACCCACCGGTGGACACGAGCCGTTTTGCCCCTTGCAGCGAGGTAGAAGATTATTATTTGCTGGTGGGGCGGCTGGTGCCGTACCGTCGAATTGATATTTTGATTGAGGCATTTAACAAAATGAAACGGCCGCTTCGCATTGCCGGCAGTGGCAGAGACAGAGAACGATTGGCAGCCCTGGCTGGCCCAACGATTGAGTTTCTGGGCTACGTACCGGACGAAGAACTGCCTACGCTGTTGGCCAAATGCCGCGCTTTTATGTTCCCTGGTGAAGAGGATTTTGGCATTGCCCCGCTGCAAGCGATGGCTGCCGGACGCCCCGTTATTGCTTATGCTGCTGGTGGGGCGCTGGAAACAGTTGTGCCTGGCAAAACCGGCATCCTTTTTGAACAGCAGTCAGTTAAGGCTATCATCAACGCTGTTGAACTGCTTGAAACACAAATCTGGAACAGTCAGGAGATTCAAACCCATGCCAGGCAATTTGATACAGAATTGTTCAAGCAAAAAATGCTGGCCTTTATTGAGGAAAAAATGCAGCAAAGGAATGCGTTTTGATTAAATATCTCTCCGCTGGAATCCTGATTGCTCTTTTCCTTTTTGTTTTGTTGGGGCCAATTCCGGTACCGCCTTCTATGGGACGCGGCGATTTTCGGGCGTATTGGAGCGCTGCCAAACTGCTATCGCAGTCTGAGAATTTTGCCGATGCAGAGCTGCTGCTGCAAACGGAGCAGGCACACACCCAATGGCAAGAAGATTGGTCGGTAATTACCTGGAATCCACCGTGGCTTTTGGCGCTGCTGCTGCCCTATACGGCCGTTTCCTTCGAACGCGCAACCTGGCTTTGGCTCATTACCAACATCACGATGGTGTTCGCCGGTTCCGTACTGGTGTGGCGCACCCTGGCCACCCAACCCGACAGTCGGCGACGCAGCCATCTGGCACCGATTATCGGTTTACTGTTTTTACCAACCATGATTGCGCTGCTGATGGGGCAGGTGAACACGTTAGTTTTCATGGGGCTGGCGGGATTTTTGTTCTTTTATAACCGCGACCAGCTGTTTGTGGCCGGTTTGTGTCTCATTTTGACCCTGGTCAAACCGCATCTGGTTTATCTGACGGTTCCGATCATCTTTTTACACCTGTTTTGGGCACGGCGCGATTATCGAGCGGCGGGCGGGCTGCTTGCGGCGATTGTGGCGTTAACGGCCGTTGTGTTTGTGTTACGGCCGTCTTTCATCGCCGATTACACCCAAACCGTCAGTGAGGGCAGTCTGCTCGCCTGGGAAACACCAACGCTGGGCGGCATTCTAGGAGCATCGTTTGGTTGGCAGTGGGCCAAGTTGATGGGTGTCGTTATTTTGCCCCTCACGGTATTTCTGTGGTGGTGGAACCGTGAGCAGCTTGATTTAAACATCTGGGTACAGGCAACCGTGCTGATTTCCGTCATTACCGCGCCGTTTGGCTGGGGGTATGATGTCATTGTATTATTGCTGCCCTTGCTGCAAATTGTCATTTGGATAGCAGAAGGGCGATACTCTCGGCTGGAGGCAGTTGGTTGGGCTGCAGCACTGATTGGCATAAATCTGGCAGCCATTTATCAGCGAAGTTTCGAAATTAGCGAAGTGCAAACCTACTGGGTGCCAATTGCCCTGGCTGTCGTTTATTTTTTAGCTTACTATGGTCAGGCAAAGCGTTCAATCCCGGAAGTGCAACGCGCTTAAAAAGCAACATTGTTGGACATTTTCTCTGGGAGAAAGCGCATCGCACCTGAAAGGCGCAGTTACTAAATTATGGAATTACGTGCGTTTTGGAAAATTTTTCGGCGGCGCTGGCTGTTGGTGCTAATTCCGCCCCTGGTGGTGGCATTGTTTAGCGCTGTCACGTACCAGCCGCCGCCCGCGCCGGGCTTTAATGTGGGTGTCAACTTTATTGTGGCCCAATCGCCCAGCCCTGGAGCAGAGCTGGCGGATGAAGATCGTTATTACAACTGGCTGGGCTCCGAATATATTGTGAATGGGCTGACAGACTGGGCGGTGAGCGGGAATTTTAAGACGGCCGTTTCCAACCAACTCGCTCAGGAAAACATCGACGTCGCGCCTGGGAGCTTTAGCGTCATTGCCGACAATGTACGCAGTAGGCTCCAGCTCTCTATCCAACATGGCGATGCCGAAACGTTGGGCCACATCATAAACGCAGCCATTGTGGTGCTGAGCGAGCAAAACGGTGACGCTTTGCCGCAGCTTGGTGGGGAAACGGCCGTGCTCGTTCTGCTTGACGAACCCATCGTGACCCCCCTGCCGCGCAGCTTGAGCAGCCTGCTAGACATCCCGCTGCGCATCGCCATTGGCATTGCCGCCGGGCTGGGGCTGGCCCTGTTGGCGGCATACCTGGACCCCACCATCCGCAGCCGGGAGGAAGCAGAAGCGTTGGGGCTTGCTGTTTTAGGGGAGATTCCGCAGGACTGACTTTGATGAAGTGAGAGGGCGAGTGAAAAGTATAAAGTGAAAAGTCTACTTTTCACTTATCATCTATCACTTTTTGCTCTCCCACCAAGTATCTGAAAGAGAACAAAAAACTATGGCATTAAATGATTACTTTAGAATTTTGCGTCGGCGTGGTTGGATAATTATTTTGCTGGCGATATTAACTGCCGGGGCGGCCTTTGGCTTTAGCAAGATTCAACCAGTTGTGTATGAGTCCAGCCTGAAGCTGTTGGTACGTCCGGCCCGCACTGACTTTGGGCAATCGCAGGCAGCGCGGGAATTGCTGGGCAACTACGAGCAGTGGCTCAACAGCAGCTACCGTGCCCAGGATGTTATCAACATTTTGCAGCTAGACATGCAAGCCAACGAACTGCTCGGTGATGTTACCGTCTCCTCGGATCGATTAGGGTTGGTGGTACAGATCAATGTCGAAAACACGAATCCGGACCTGGGCAACGACATCGCCCGCACCTGGGGCAATCTGCTCATCCAATGGCAAAACGAGGAAAATGACAAAAACCTCCAGGGGGACCGCATTACCATTGAGTTTCAGGATGATCCTAAGGTTGTGGGGGTGAGTCCCAATGTGAATGTGAATACGGCCGCAGGCGGTGTATTTGGTGCCCTGCTGGGCGTCATTGTTATTTTTGTGCTGGAATGGATTGAATCTGGCGTGGTGCGCCGCGCAGAAGACGTGGAGCGGTACCTGGAGATTCCAGTTGTGGGGCGGATACCGGGACAGTGATTGGAATTCGGTAAACGGTGGTCAGTATTCAGTGAAAAGTAGGGGCGAGGCAGGTGGGTAAAATGCTGGCCAAACAAACGGACAACTCTCCACCTGCCTCGTCCAATGAAAAGTGATGAGTGAAATATGGATTTAGTGACGATTACAAACCCGCGTTCGCCATTGAGTGAGGCGTTTCGCACGCTGCGGACAAATCTTTCTTTTTATAGTTTGGAGTCGCCTTTGCGTTCGCTGGTGGTAACGTCGCCGGTGATGGGCGAGGGCAAAAGCAGCACAGTGGCCAACCTGGCGGTGACAATGGCCCAAAGCGGCCGTAAAACGGTGCTGGTCGATTGTGATCTGCGACGGCCGTCGCTGCACACGCTTTTTGACAGACAGGTTGAACCGGGCTTTACCGATGCCATTTTGCACAATGATGAGCCAGTGCTGCAAGAAACGGCCGTAGAGAACTTGTGGTTACTCACAGCCGGCACCAAGCCACCCAATCCGGCCGATATCTTGGGCACGCCGCAAGTAGATCAGCTCATCGCCCGGCTGCAAGAAAAAGCAGACATCATTTTGTTTGACGCCCCGCCGGTAAATGCGGTGACGGATGCGGCCGTTTTAGGGGCCAAAGTCGATGGCGTCTTGCTGGTGCTCAGCGCGGGTAAAACGCGGCGGGAACATGCCGAACGGGCCAAAGAAATTTTGGAAAAGGCACGGGTTAATATTGTTGGGGCCACGTTGACCAACGCACCGGTAGACAGTTCCATGGAAGCGTATTACGGATGATGGGGTAACAAGGTGATAGGGTGATAAGGTGACAAGATGAAGTAGCCTTGCACCTGGTTATCTCATGTATGAATGCTCGATTTACTGCCCAGGCACACTGTTGCCTGGGCTTATTCATTTTATAGGCAGGATGTGCTACATTTTGTCGGAACCGCGTGTGAGTTCTGGTAAACCTAATTGGCTATGCAAAAAATCGTCGCGCCACATTAAACTTAATGCTCATGGATGAAGTGCCCCAGACGTCAAGGTGGAAGTTTGCTCTGTTTGTAAGCGTGATTGCTGTTGTGGTAACGGCCGTTTGCACCTATCCACTCATCTTCAACTGGCAAACCCACGTGCCAGGGTTCAAATTTGCAGATAGTTTTAACCATGCCTGGTTTGCCTGGTGGTTCGATTTTGCCATTTTTAAGCTGGAGCAATCGCCAGCGGAATTGACCTATCTCTTCCATCCCATTTACGTAGAACATCCTCTGTTAACCGCCATGGCCTGGTCGCGGTTTATGCCGATGCTTGCTATCCATTTTGGCAGTTCTTTAACCGCAACCTACAATGCACATATTTTCATTTCGTATGTGCTTACCTGGCTGTTTAGCTCACTGCTAATATTGGAGTTAACGAATCACAAGGCAACGGCCATTGTGGCTGGAGCCATCTTTGCCTTTTTTCCCAATCGCACCATGCACGTTTTGTATGGACATTACACGCAGCAAATTACGTATCAATATCCGCTGCTGGTGTGGATGTTGTGGCGAGTTTGGCAACGGCCGTCCTGGCAGCGAGGCATCTGGCTGGGCGTGGCGCTTACCCTGGCGGCCATCGTCGATTTGATGCCGCTAGCCTATTTTGCCGCGCCTGTCACGCTGCTACTGCTGCTCTATTTCTTTTTTTCAGACCGTCAGAGATTTTTGTCCAGGCCAATGCTGATTGCCCTGGGCACTGCCTTTGGCATCGCTGCCCTCGTTGTGATTCCGCTGATATGGCCGCTCTTTAATACCGCCATTCAAGACGATTTAACCTGGTACCAATCTGGGGGCGTTGCCGAGTTTTCAGCTGATGGACTGGCCTTATTTGTGCCGCCGCCGGGGCACATCCTCACGCGCGCCTCACAGCAACTTTATACCTTTTCCGATAACATTCACAATTGGGGCTACAGTGCGTCTGAAGCACAGGTTTATGCGGGCTGGATCACGCTTGTCCTGGCAAGCATCGGCCTATGGCGCGAACGGCATCGTACGCTAAGCGTCGGCTTCTGGTTTTTGATCGCCCTCGCCACCGCCATATTAGCGCTGGGGCCGATTTTGCGCCTGGGTGGGCAGATTCAACTTTGGGCGGGCGATCGCTATATTTTCCTGCCATACTTCCTGGCAACAAAAATCCCGTTTCTTGAATGGGGACGCACGCCAGCCAGGCTGCACTTCACCACCATGTTTGCCCTGATGATTCTGGCCGGGTATGGATTACGGTATGTATTGACACGGTGGAAACGGCCGTTAGCTCAGGCAGTCGTAGCTACCGCTGTGCTTGCGCTCATTTTGGTTGACAGTACTTTTCAAACAAGCTGGCCCCTCCTTAGCACAGAAATCCCACCTTACATGTCAGAAATCGCGGCTGACTCCCGTGCTGTTGCGGTGCTAGACATTCCCGTAAACAATTATCGTGGCGAAAAATATTACATGCTGTACCAAACGGTGCATCAACACCCCATTGTTGGCGGGCACGCTTACCGAACGCCACAAGAAATCGTGGATCTACGCCAAGAAATCGTTACGGATTTAACAACGCAAGAGACAATATCAACCCTGATCCAAAACAACATTGGTTATGTGGTCCTACATCACACCATTGAAGATGAAGCGGGAATCATCCAGCCTATTACTTCAGTGCTCCAAGCAGAAATTGGACAACCTGAATACCAGGATGAATTGATCACCATATTCTTTATTCCGAACACTGAGGAAACTGAATGATACGAGCTCAAAACCACAATAATCTAAGAATATCTGCACAAGGACCACGGCGAGGAGGCTGGCTATTCTTTGTTCTTACTACAATTTTTATTGGCTTGTACTTGTTTAATATTTCTGGCTGGCTAATTCACGATGACGAAGGCACTGATTTATACGAAGCCTGGCAGTTGCAAATCGGCAATCAACCAGGTGTTGATTTTATTGCTGAACAACAGCCTTTATTTCTCTTATTGGGCAAAACAGGATTGAATTTTGCCCAGGATTCCGTACAGGCTGTTAAAATCTTGCGCGTTCTGTCTGCCGTTCAGGTGTTGGCAGGCAGTATCTTTTTTGGACTTGTGGTAAAACGCAAGTGGGGGGAGCAAACAGCTGCATTGACAATGGGTATCATTTTAACCAGTGGACTTGTTTATGAACAGGCTCGACTGTTTCGACCCGATCCTATGATGTTTGCCTGGGAACTATTTGGCCTAGGATTCGTGCTTTTAGCATTGCAAACCGAGAAACGGCCGTTTTGGATAGCAGCCGGTATTTCTTTTGGTGTCGCCGTGCTAATGAAACCATTTGGTATCTTTCCTGTTATCGGGCTGTTATTTTTCTTCCTTTACCTCTTTTTAAAACAATCATACCAATGGCAACAGCATTTGTTTAATGGCGTTGCCTTTGCCATCCCCTTCCTCCTTGTAAGCGTGGGGATATCCTTCATTTTGTATTACCAACTTGGCTTTTATTATCAGGAAGTTTTTGGTCAACATGCCAGTTTAGGACAGCAAAAAACAGTTTGGGAGCAAATTCTCGTTACCATTACTACATATTTAAGCTTTTTTCTCTTCAACTCGGTTATCATTTTTGCCATTCCTTTAGCCTTTATGAATCGGCGGTCAGGTGAAAAAGTTGTCCAATTCCCTGAGAATGCACTTTTATATGCGCAGATGATAGTACCTCTGTTATTTGTACTGATTACCCGACCCATTTTTCCACGGTATCATATTTTTCTACTGCCTGTTTTTGCCTTGATTCTGGCACTACATTTGAAAGGATTGATCAACAAAATTAATGCTGAGATCAAAAATGCAAGCGTCATCGTCACACTTACCATACTATTGATACTAAGCTTCTCTATTTTTTCCACGTTTCCCTACTTCACTCCCCTGCTCACTCGTCAAGAAGATGACACAATCACTTTAGCACACTTAATTCAGAACAATACCAAACCTACAGATGTAGTTGTATCTGATTACGCCAGCCTCAATTTTCATGCCAAACGGCCGTCTATCTACGAAGCATCAATTATTGCTGGAGGGCGCATCAGCGGTGGCATTGTGACGGGGGCAATGCTCATCGAAAGGATTGAAGCCAACGAGGCTAAATTGGTATTGCTACATCGGGAGGGTGGTAATCCCGCTCCGCATCAACTGGCGAAATTAGTTGACCTCGAACTTTTCGAAGCTTATTTAGAGGACAACTATCAGCTAATAGAAATTTTTGACAGATCCGAACAACTAATCGAAATTTACCAAAGACGATGACAACATCATTAGAGTAGCCAGATAGTAGTCAGAGGAATTTGTAAATACATGACGGCCGTTTACAAGAATCCAAAAATTCAATTAGGTGGTCTGATCCTGCTGGGGTTTGTCTTACGCCTGCTCAACCTAGGCCGGGAAAGTTTGTGGCTGGACGAGGCAATTAGCTATCTTGCCGCCCGGCTGCCGCTTAGCCAAATTGCCAATAACACGGTGCAATCTAGTCACCCACCGCTGTACTATTTTTTGCTCCATTTTTGGCTGGAGCTGGTGCCCGACACAGATACGGCCGTAAAACTCATCAGCGTTTTATTTGGCATTCTACTCATCCCGGCAACGTATTTACTCTGCCAAAAGCTGTTTAGCACCCGCACCATCTCACTTACGGCGGCGGCCCTAACGGCCGTCTCCCCCTTTCATATTCTGTACAGTCACGAGCTGCGTATGTACACCCAATTGATGTTCCTGGTGGTGGTGGGCACGCTCGTTTATTGGCAGGCGCGGCAAAAAAAGTCAGCTGGCTGGTGGGTGCTCTTTGGCGCAATCTTTTTGCTGGCCGTGTACACGCACCTGTTTGCCTTTTTGGCGCTGGCCGGCATTGGTCTGTATGCCTTGCTGGACCTGCGGCAGAATCGATCCGCTTTTTGGGGGACGGCCGTTACCATTCTGCTCATTTCCCTTTGCTTTATTCCCTGGCTTCAGCTGATGCTGGCCGACGTGAATCCAGAGTTGGGCAGCTTGAGGCCGTTGCAGTCAGCCGAAGTTTTAAACCTCTTTAAATTACTCACCGCGCCGGTTTTTTTGCTGTTTGGGATGTCTAGCAGCTTGTGGTACAGCGGACTCATCTTGTTCATCTTTTTGGCTTACATCATCATTTTTGTGATGGAGCTGCGCAAGCTGGGGCGCAGCCAAATCCCGGACGGACTTAAGTTGTCGCTGTTGATCATCGTTTGCGTACTCGGTTTGCCGCTTTTGGTCTATTTGATACGGCCGTTTTTCTTGCCCGAGCGTACATTAGCCGCTGCCGCGCCGTTCCTCATCATTCTGCTTGGCTGGGGCATGACCCGCCGCCAGTCGCCATTGCCATATTTAACCGGCATCGCCCTGCTGCTGATGCTGGTGGGCACGATCAACTACCATGTCGGGCCGCTCGTCAAGCCGCCTTATCGTGCCGCCACGGCTTACGTTGCGGACCATGGAACACCAGGTGAAACTGTCCTGCACACTAGCGATGGCTCTTACCTGCCCGCACTGCGCTATGCGCCACAGCTTACCCAAGGCGTGCTGGCGGGCGATCCTGACCCGCGAAAGCCGGAAGCCGTTTTCAACGCCCTGGGGGGCGAAATTTGGACATTAGATGAGACGGTGGCACAGTCAAACGGCCGTTTCTGGGTCATCGTTGCCCTGGAGCACAGCATTGAATGGCAGCGTGCTCAATACGACACCATCGCTGCCCAATATTCCCTTCTTGAAGAACATGAAATCGATGATATTGGCATCTTTCTTTTTGAGCAGGCGGACTGATGAACTGGCAAAATGTTTGGCGTGAACGGCCGTATCTCCCGCTGCTCCTCATACTACTGCTGGCCTTTAGCCTACGTCTGTACATGCTAGACAGCCAAAGCTTGTGGTGGGATGAACTAAAGACTATCGATCGAGCCACACTTCCCTGGTCAGATTGGTTCATCGATTTCAGTAACAAGAAAAACCAGGTGCCATTTTACTATCTGCTCATGCGCGGCTGGGTGTGGCTGGGAACCTCCGCATTTGTGGTACGATTTTTTTCCTTGCTGCTGGGTCTGCTGAGTGTGGCTGCCATTTACCAGTTGGGCCGAGTGGTTGTTTCCGCGCGTGTTGGGTTAACGGCCGCATTCCTGTTAGCTATCTCTCCCTTCCACATCTGGTATTCCCAAGAAGCGCGCATGTACAGCCTTTTGGCCACGCAGCTCATTTTGGCCCATGTCGGTCTGATTGCTCTGCTGCAAGGTAAAAATAAACGGTATTGGTTGTTGTACTTTGTAGCGATGGGAACGGCCGTTTTCACCCATTATTTCACCTTCCTAATTATTCTAGCCCATGCGATCTACTTTATTTTGCACCTCCGGCTGCATCCGACACTCAGCCGGCAGTGGTTTGGCCTGATGACCATTCTGGCGCTTGCCTTTGTTCCCTGGATCTTTCTGCTTGGCGGCAGCAGTGGCTATAGTGCAGCGGTGCCAACCTGGATTGATCCCATCCATTGGCGCGAACCGTTCCTAACGTTCTGGAATTTTTCCACCGGCCCGACCATCGACCCGATGAGTCCGCTTGGTTTTTTGGGACTGGCTATCTTCGCCGGCGGGTTTTTAAGGATGTTGTTTCATAGAAGCGCCCCAACAGGTCAGCAAAAATTAACCAATCGCCTGCTGCTTCTCTGGCTGTTCGTGCCGTTGTTGCTCATCTACATTGTCTCACTGTCAGGCGCATTTTCGCTGTATGTTGATCGTTATCTAACCATTATTTTGCCCGTTTTTTTGCTGTTTGTGGCCTGGGGCTGGGTGCGGCTCACCCAAAACAGACCCATATGGCTTTGGGGTTTTTGTGGGCTGGCTGCTGCCGTTGCGGCCGCCGGCGTTTTCAATATGGCCACCAACACCAGCCATGCTCGCAACGATTGGGCAGCCGCATTCAGCACGCTTTCCGAACATTGGCAGCCGCAAGACCACGTTATTGGCACCCGCGACGTATTGCTGCCGTTGCACTCTTACGGCCGTTCCACCATGACCTATCTGGAAATTCCGCCGCCAGAAAGTGCCACCGTAACTCCCGCCTTTGCCCAGGCGATGGCCGCCCAATTTGCCTCAGCAACAGCGACTAATGCTGGCCGCTTTTGGTTCATCGAGCCCTTTTATGTGACGGATCCACACGGCTGGGCCGCCCAGCGAAACACTTTGGTCAACGGGCCGCTTACAAATCCCCATCACCAATGGCTGTCTGCCCAATTTGACCTGATTGAAACCTGGCGCTTCCCCGGTGTGCGCCTGACCCTTTATGAAGCAAATGAATCACCGTAAACCCGTTGGGACACAAATAACGCGTCGTGAATGGATTGCGGCGCTAGGTATTGCCCTCATTACGGCCGTTCTCGGCCTGATCCCTTACTGGCTGGGCAATTTACTCGCGCCAGAGGGACAGGTGTATATGCAGCTCATCATGAACCCTGAGGATGCCCAAACCTATTGGGCCAAAATGCTACAAGGATTTAACGGGGCCTGGCTGTACACCATTCCTTTTACCCCCGAGCCACATGCCGCGGCCGGGGTTGGCATTTTTTACGTCTGGTTGGGACAGCTGGCGCGTGGTTTGGGGATGTCGCTAACGGCCGTGTGGCACAGCAGCCGTTTTATTGCCAGCCTCATCCTTTTCCTCACCACCTTCCGTTTTGTCGCCGCTTTTTTACCCGACAAACAAACGCGCTGGACCGCTTATCAACTGGCACTGTACGGCTCCGGGCTGGGTTGGCTGCTGTTTGCCGTTGGCCAACCGTACTGGCTGGGGGCCTTTCCCGTTGATTTCAAGCAGCCGGGGGCACATCTCTTCTTTACAGCGCTCACCTTTCCCCATATTGCGTTGGGAACGGCCGTTATTCTGTTTGATATGCTGGTGCTGAAGAAGATCGGCACTCATAAGAAAGTTCACGCAAAGGCGCAAAGCCGCCAAGATGGTCAAGTAAAAAATCTGCCTAAATCTGCGAAATCTGCGGATTTTTCATTGGAATCAGTAAGCAGTAGCCGGTGGCGATGGGCTGCATTGGCAGGGCTGGCGAATCTGCTGCTGGGGGTGGCGTATCCATTTTTGATTTACATTGTGGCGGGAACGGCCGTCCTTTCCTGGTCTGTTTTGGCCTGGCAACAGCGCCGAATTTTGTGGCAAATGGGATGGCAAATCGCCGTCATGTTTCTCATGCCCGCGCCGCTGTATCTTTACTATTTGTCCGTCTGGCGCAGCAATGACGTGTTTCGGCTGTGGGATGCCCAGGCAGGCACGCCGGCTGCGCCGTGGCCCCAATATCTGGTTTCTTTTGGCGTGATGCTGCTGCTGGCCGGGCTATTTTGGTGGAAGAAGCCATCTGAACGCTCCAGATACCTTCTCTTGTGGCTGTGGATCTTAACCGCTGCCTTGCTGCTTTACTCACCGCTGCTTCCCCAGCGCCGCTTCATTCAGGGCGTGCACGTGCCGCTGGCGGTGTTGGCGGCGGCTGGCTTTGTGCAAATTGTGCTGCCGCGCTGGCAAAACGGCCGTCTCTTGCAAGCCCTCATCGCCCGTCCCCGCTATGAAACGGCCAAACTGCGCCGCTTTGTCATTGTCCTCTTTGTGCTCTTCATGAGCTTCTCCAATGTTTATCTTTGGCTGGATGCCACCCGCATTGCTGCCCTCACCCAGCCCGATCTCTTTTTCCGTCCCGCAGCTGAAGTGCAGGCGGCAGAGTGGCTACGCGAAAATGCGCCCGGTTCGGCCGTCGTCCTCGGCAGCTACCAGACGGGCAATTTTGTGGCGGCCCGGGCGGGCCAGCGCGTCATGCTGGGCCATTGGGCCGAGACGGTTGATTTTGCGGGTAAGGAAACGGCCGTCAATCAATTTTTCAGCAGCCACACAAACGACGCCTGGCGACAGGAGTTATTGCAGCAATTCAATGTCGGATACGTCTGGTTTGGCCCCCGAGAACAGGCGCTGGGCGAGTTTGATCCGGGAACGGCCGATTACCTCACTCAAGTGTATCAAAACCAAGAACTCACTCTTTTCTCAATTAGATCGACAAATTAACGAGGTTCACCTAAAATGCCTTCCAATCTCTCATCCGCAAATATCATGATCAATAATAACGCTAACGCAGTCAACCGCTATCACAACACAGGCTCTACAAACCATACAAAGCTGATTTTGCTCTGTGTCGTGACCGCCATCATTGTGACTATTTTTCACATTCAGTTAGCAAGTTTTATTTTTGAAGATGGATTCAACTTTTGGGATTCGGGCTCCCCATCCTATGGTGCAGTGGCACGCTCGCTTTACGAGCAGAACATGCTTTCTCTGGATCAAGAAACCCCGACCGCATATCGACCACCGCTTTACCCCATTTTTCTTGCTGTACTGCTCCAAATTTCTAGTCAACCACAATCGATAATTATCGCACAATCAATTTTAGCTGGGGTCACTTTTGGCTTGTTAACTGCCATTGCTTATTCTTACACACATAGGTCGTGGCCAACGCTATTAATGCTCTTTCTGTTTGTTGCAATAAAATTCATAGCCTTTGACAATATTATCCAACATGAAACGGTGTTATTTACTACACTTCTGTGTATAGGAGCAATTCTATTTATTTCTGAAACAATGGTGCACTCAGCTAAAAAAGTGATTGGTTTGGGCTTTGTTCTAGGCCTGGCGGCGCTTGTCCGCCCTCTGGCACCGGTCGTGGTGAGTGTTTTGCTTCTCTGGCTTGGCTGGCTTTTTTTAAACAGAGTACCGATTGTTGATGCGTTAGGTAAAGTCATTTTGTGCATTGGCGTTTTTTTTCTTACTCTTTTACCTTGGGGGTTACGTAACTGGTTTTCAATTGGAACATTCACTTTAACTTCTACAACTACTGGTTTAAATCTTTGGAAAGGAAACAATCCTGCAACCGCTGACATTTATCCTGAACTGGATATTGACACTTATCGATTGCTATTCAATGAGATTCCAGAGGAGTCAGGCTGGTGGGATGATCTGAGGATACTACCGCAATTATCTGAAGCTGAAGAAAATAGGTATTTATTTGGACTCGGAAAACAGTACATTTTAGAAAAGCCTGTTCACTTTCTAAAGATGGGGAGTGTCAAGCTTTGGGCACTGTGGACACCGAAAAATATCCCAATTTATCAGGGAAACGTCAAGTGGACGTCAACCGGCGCAGAAATCAGTAATTTACGACCATTTTACGACGATCTCCTCCCAACCCTAATCCTCTACTTACTCGCTATACCTGGAATATGGCAAAGACGCCATTCCCCCTACGTTTTCTATTTAATTGCTTGGGCAGTTGCTTTTTCCGCTATCCACTTTTTAACCTTCGCCGAAAGTCGCTTTCGCTGGCCAATAAATATGCTGATGTTACCAATGGCAGCCGTGGGATTGCATCTTATCGTCGGCAAGATTGGTGTTGCTTTCAAACAGTTCAAAATCTCGGGAAGTTAAACAATGCGTGCTTTATTACAACGAGTCTCTTTTGCCAGCGTGTCTGTCAACAGCCGTATCATCGGCCAGATTGATCGCGGCTTTGCTATTTTGCTGGGCGTTACTCACAGCGACACTATCACCGAGGCCGACTGGCTGGCCAACAAAGTTGCCGGACTGCGCCTGTTTGAGGATGAGGCCGGTAAGATGAATCTGGGATTGGCCGATGTGGGTGGCAGCGTACTGGTTGTGTCGCAGTTTACGCTGTATGGTGATGCACGGAAGGGAAGACGGCCGTCTTTCACTGCCGCCGCCCCACCGGAACAGGCCGAACCACTGGTTGATTATTTTTGCGGCCGTTTGCGCCAGGCCGGCTTCACCGTGGCCACCGGCCAGTTTGGCGCCATGATGCAGGTCACCATTCACAACGACGGCCCCGTCACCCTTATGCTAGAAAGGGAAGCGGAATAATGGCAAACCAGCACACGAAAGCACAGTTCGAAGAGCTGCTGCAGGCGATTAACCATGATTTGCGCACGCCCCTGGCCAATATTCGTTCGGCCACTGCAATTCTGCTGCAAGATCTGAGCGATCCCCTTACTGACGACCAGCGTGCCTTTGTCGAAATCATCGACCAGGCCACGACCCGTTTGCTAGACCAGAGCAACCGGCTCATGCTGTTTAATCACGTGGCCTTTGTCCAAACCGAACTAAAACCGATTCAGCTTTCTGAACTTTTGGCCAACAGCAAAAAAGATCTAAAAAACAGCTATGACATCGACACCATCGAGCTAATCACCGATGGCGATCCCCTGCTCAACTGCCATACCCACACGCTGGCAGCCACGCTGGCTCTGCTGGCCGCCGGGGACACCAAGCACCAACCAGATGCACCCTCAGAAAAATCACCGGCGATTCATTGCCGAACAATCGGAGACCGGCTCTGCTTTACTATTCACAGCCTGATGCCCGCCGAGGAATCTTCTGCGAGTATGGTCAACTTGACTGCTGAGATTGTGCAGTTGCATGGCGGTCGGCTGGAAATTGCTGAATCGGACGGCCGTACCCAATTCTCATTTTGTCTCCCTCTTGCATCCCCAATTGACTAAACTATCGCGTTTTTGCCCAAAACGAGGTAAAAATCTGGCAGAATGCTTTGTTCAAATATTCACAGATTGTGAGGTTAAAACTTACTATGCGCAAACTTCATTTGCCTGTTTTGTTGATTTTAGTCACATTACTCATTAGCTGCGGCGGCGAAGCAACCCCCACTCCCACCCCGCAGCCAACTACAGAAATTGCCGCTGTGGCAGAAGCCACGGCAACAGACGAACCCACCACCGAACCAACGGCAACCGATACGGCCGTTCCCGCCACCAACACCCCCACGGCAGAACCGGCTACGCCTACGTCTCCACCCACTGAAGAGCCAGAACCCACCGCTACCGAAGCAGAAGCAACGGCCGTCACGCCAGACCCTACCACAGAGGCAGAATCCACTTCTACCGGTGTCAATCCAACGGCCGCAAGTAGCACCAGTACCCCCGGCAGCCCACCGCCATCGGCTCCACCAGCCAGCCCGGGCGGCGTCACTGCCCCCACCGATGCCAACTACCCGGCCAACACCGATGTTGCCGGCTGGGAGAATCGAATTAATGTGCCCGCGGGCTTTAGTGTAAGTTATTACGGCCGTGTTGAAGGCCAGCCCACCAGCATCGCCTTCAGCCCGGTGGATGGACAGCTTTACATTGCCGTCCAGGCCGGCACCATCTACAAAATGGACAGTTCCGGCGGCGTGAGCACTTACGTGAGCGGCTACACCGTGCCCACCGGCATCGCCTTCCGCCCCGGCACCAACCAACTTTACGTTTCCAGCCGGGTGCGGGATGAAAACATTGGCGGCGAGGCGCAGGTTTCTGTGGTGAATCGCGGCCAGCTCATTGGCGGGCTGCCCTGCTGCTACACCTTTTTCCATTCGGCCAACGGCATCGCCTTTGGTCCCGATGGTTTTGGCTACGTCGGCGTTGGGGCCAGAGCTGATCATGGCGAAATTCTGGAAGGTCCCAACGCCGGGCAGCAGGATGAGCTCCATCCTTACGAAGCCAGCATCCTGCGCTTCAACCCGGACACGGGCGAAGTTTCGGTCTACGCTACCGGCTTCCGCAACCCGTACGACATCGCCTGGGATGGCTTTGGTCAGCTTTGGGCCACCGACAATACGCCAGACTTCGATCCGCCGGAACGGCTGCATCGCGTCGTGCCCGGTGCGATTCACGGCTACCCATACTACGACTGCGATGTTTGCTTTAGCCCACCCGAAGGCGTCACCGTCATTCCGCCGCTGGCCCAGTTTACGCCGAGTTCTTCGCCCACCGGCGTGGCCGTCTATAACGGCAGCCAGTTCCCCGGTTACAACAACGCCATTTTTGTCGCTTTGTGGAGCGCATTCCCTGGCGCACAAAAAATCATGCACATCGGCGCGGGCGGTTCGTCGGCTCCGGTCAACTTTGCCACCGGCTTTGCTGCCCCCATCGACGTGGTCACCGGCCCGGACGGCAGCCTCTATGTCGCGGACTGGGCGACGGGGATCATTTTCAAGATTAGCTATACGGGATAACAGAGAATGAATCACAAGCTGGCGGTTTCAACCGTTTTCCTGATATTAATTTGGGGTTTGCTGGTTAGCTGTCAAGCTGATGATTCGATTACTGCCTCCACAGAAACGGCAGTTTCCACGCCACAGGTTGAATTAGTGATGGAAACGGCCGTTCCTACCACAATTGGCGCAACTTTACCCTCCTCCACAGCTTCATCAACGCCGCTGCCAACACCGTCGGCCACAGCTACTGCAACGGCCGTACCGACTCCCTCATTTTCATTGACACAAAGAGAACCCACTCTTGCAGAAATTGAGGAATTCTTGTCGTTATCTCCAGTCTTGTTCTTCTACCCAGATCGCGGCCTAGAACTAATTCCTCTTGAAGACTATTTCTTGGAACATGATCTATCTAAGCATACGGAATTTTTTTATCAAGATGTCAATGGTGACGAGGAAACAGACCTAATCTTAGCGGATATGTTCCCATTATTTTGGGAAAATGGTTTTGTAATTGTCATGCTTTGGACAGGTAACCAGTACGGTACACCATTGATGATTCTGGATGGTGCAAAATACTCGCCAGGATTGCAAGTGACTTTCGAAGATTGGACAAACGACGATATCCCAGAGATCATTTTTGATTTCAAAAGCGATCTTGGTGGTACTGGCGTTAAACAAACAACCTGGACACGCTATGTTATCCACTGCCATATTGCATGTGAAGTTATTTGGTGGGGTGTAACTGGTGAATTATTAAGTGCTTCAACGATCAGAAAGCTGCTTACAACAAGCATTGAACGTAATGTTGATGAAATGGGCAAGCCTAATTTGACAATTGAAACCAGCTCTTTTTCTGCGCCTGACTTTGGCGGAACAGGAAATGGGGCAAAAACAATATTCACTTCGACATTAGCCATTTACACCTGGAACGGCACACTTTTTGAAAAAGCAGACGAGCAGGTTATTCAACCAATGTACACAGTTACCGAGGATTCCATTCTTTCTGCCACAAATCAGTCTGGCATCGATGCTCGTATCACATCAGAGTTTGACAATTTTTATGCCGACTACGTCATTTTTCATTGCACGCTTGAAGTTGGTGAAATAATTGTTGAAGAAACATTTGAATGTCTGCCGAATTTCACAAAAGTTACCTGGCTTGACATTACCAACGATGGTCGAGAGGAAATCATTATTGACGCTACAGGGTTAGGTACCCAAAGCCTGCTCGTTTTTAAATGGGGTGAAGAAAATTTAGTTCAAATCGCCAACATTTTGGGAGACATTATTGACCCAGATTTATTTGGTGTACGTCTGGAAGATACAGATGATGATGGTCAGTTTGAAATTGTTGCCGGCCGTGGATACTTCAGCGAAGGGTCAAACTGTAAAATTTATGAATACGGCAGCCCTGATCCAACAGAATCTTGTTGGTGGCATGAATTAGATTTGCGGGAGCAAGTTTATAGATGGGATGGGGAGACGTTTGTGTTAGAACCGACGGAATAGGCCGCTGCTTTTTCTGCCGCACGGCCGTTCCCCTGCTATAATCTGCGCATGACTACCCTTGAAACTCGCTATCACGACGTTTTACAATCTATTCAACAAACTGCCCAGCAAGCAAAGCGCAACCCGGACGACATTAACCTGGTCGCCGTGACCAAGACGTGGCCGGTGGAAACTATCCTGGAAGCCTACGCCGTCGGGATGCGTCACTTTGGCGAAAATCGGGCCGAGGAATTGGCCGAGAAACGACCGCTAGTCGAAACACAACTCGGCAGCGACAGCGGCATCGTCTGGCACTTCATCGGCACGCTGCAAAGCCGCAAAACCAACCTCGTCGCCGACTTTGCCGACACATTTCATGCGCTGGACCGGCTGAAGATTGCCAACCGACTCTCAAGACAGTTGCAAGAAAATGGCAAGGCGTCAACGCGCCATTTACCCACATTCTTAGAACTAAATGTCTCCGGCGAGATGAGTAAATCAGGAGTAAACGCCACGGATTGGGAAAATAGTGCAACACAGCGCCAGGAAATCCGTACTTTTGGGGAAACGGTGGCCAAACTGCCGGGTTTATCCCTTCAGGGTCTCATGACAATGGCTCCGTGGGAAGCAGACCCAGACTTTATTCGCACCGTTTTTAAGCGCACCCGCCTGCTGGCGGAATGGCTGCAAGAGGAGATGGGGTTGGAACGGCCGTTAGCCCTCTCCATGGGCATGACCGACGACTACCAACTGGCCATCGCCGAAGGAGCTACCCATGTGCGCGTTGGCCGCGCCATTTTTGGCGAGCGACAAACATATTAACATATAAGGATTTTTTCATGATCATTGCCCTGGCAAACGCCATCAATATTATTTTTCGAGCTTATACAATTTTGATCTTCGCCCGCGTTATTCTTTCCTGGATTCGGGTCGATCCGTATCATCCGACGTGGGGGCCTATTTTGCGCTTTATTTACCAGGCAACAGAGCCCATCATGCAGCCCGTACGCAACATCATTCCCTCCATGGGCGGCCTGGACTTTACGCCAATTATCGTTTTAATCGGATTGGATTTGCTGCGCGGGGTAATAATCAATATTTTGGTGGGGCTGGCTTAAAAGTATGCGAGTTTGCGAGTAGGCGAGTCTTCTTCTATTCACTCGCCCACTCGCTACTTGCAAACTGCTTATCTCAGACCTGTAAGACTGCGCGCAATCACCAGCCGCTGAATCTCGCTGGTGCCTTCGTAAATTTCCGTAATTTTGGCATCACGGAAGTAGCGCTCCAGCGGCATTTCCTTACTGTAGCCCATTCCCCCATGAATTTGAATCGCTTCGGTGGTGACGTACATCGCCGTTTCGCTGGCGTACAGCTTGGCCATGCTGGCTTCTAGCGAATAGCGTTCCCCGGTTTCCTTGGCTGCTTTCTTGGCCAGGCACGCCTGGTAGATGAGCAAACGACTGGCATCGACGCGGCACTTCATGTCGGCCAGCTTTTGCTGGATCATCTGGAACTGACCAATTTTTTGGCCAAACGCCTCGCGTTCCTGCGCATATTTGATGCTGGCTTCCAGCGCCGCCTCAGCAATGCCCAACGCCTGTGAGGCAATGCCGATGCGCCCGGCATCCAGCACCGTCATCGCTATTTTGAATCCTTCGCCCTCTTTACCCAGCCGATTTTCCACCGGGCATTCGTAATTGTCGAAGATGATCTCGCTGGTAGCGCTGGCGCGGATGCCCAGCTTGGGCTCTGTTTTGCCCCGCTCAAAGCCCTGATGATCTGTCTCGACGATAAATGCGGTGACGCCCTGGTGCTTCTTCTCCGGCTGGGTCATGGTGAACAGCACAATGTAGTCGGCATACGGTGCAGAGGTGACCCAGGATTTACGGCCGTTAATCACATAATGCGTCCCGGCGTCATTCAACACCGCCCGGCTCTTCATCGTGCCCGCATCGCTGCCCGACATCGGCTCGGTGAGGCTGTACGCCCCAATTTTCTGGCCGCCGGCCACCGGCACCACGTATTTTTGAATCTGCTCCTCGGTGCCAAATTTGAGAATACCGTGACAGTACAATGAATTGTTTACCGACATCACCGTGCCGTGACTGGCATCGGCTTTGCAAATTTCGGTAAGCGCCAGCGAGTAAGCCAGCGTATCCATGCCAATGCCGCCGTATTCTTCCGGCACTTCAATACCCATAAAGCCCAGTTCGCCCATCTTGCGCACCGTCTTGATGGGAAACTCACCGGTCTGATCGTGGTGTTCAGCCACGGGAGCCACTTCATTTTGGGCAAAGCGGCGCGCTTCTTGCTGAATCATCTTGTGCTCTTCGGTTATAAAATCAAACATCGTGGGAAATCCTCCGAGATAATTGTGAATGGAGAATTGTGAACTCTAAATTGTGAATGAACGTGTTCCATTCACAATTCACAATTAATTATTCACAATTCCAGTGTTGTTTGGATGTGGTCCATAAATTGCTCAAACTCTTTGGGCGGCAGCTCAAACCCTTCGGTCCAGCGGCGGCGTTCAGCCAGCCAATATTTACCATCGGCCCCGGTGAGCACGGCCGCAGGAATTTCCGGCCGGCTGGGGCCACTCATGCGGGAGCGGATAGAGTTGTCGTACACATCTTTTGGCGAAATTTTGTGGAATTGGATACGGCCGTTCTCCGCATCAAGCCAGGAATCTGCCTGCTGGGATGGCATGTAGGTATACACGGAAATCTGTTTCTTCTCTGCCTTTAGCTCAACGGCCAAACAGAGCCAGGTGCGTGGCAAACGCCGCTCACGCCCGCCGCGCTGCCAGCCACGCATATCAAAATGCCAGGCTGTCGGCTCCACATCGTTTGCCGCGTCCAGCTTAATCGGCTCAGCTCCTTCTGCTTTTGTCTGAACACCATCCTGGGTAAGCACAACAGCCCGGCCGCTGGGCCAATACTGCTTCATTAACTTTTCTACCACCCATACCAGGCCCAAAGCCAGCGGCAGCGCCCCACCACAGGAAGCCACAAACGCATAATCTGGCGTGCCGGCATCGCTCAAAGCCGTTAACAAGGCCCGGATACCAAAAAAGGCTAATATAAAGGAAATAAAAAGCAGGACGAATACGGCCGTGCGCAGCCCCGCATGTTCCTGATCCGCATGTAAAATTTTTGGATAAGTTTGTGTAGATGCCATAACTTTAGTTGTAAACTTCTTCGCCTATTCTGGCCCCAATAATACACGGATTCCACTGTTCCAACGAATGAATATCTACGAAAAAACAAAACACAAATAGCACGAATTGACGAATGAAACAAGTAAATCCAAAAAAATTCATGCCATTTGTTCATTCGTCATATTCGTGTTAAATCCCCTTGACCAAAATCCCAAAGCGCAATACGCTAGAACAGATGTTTGCTGAACTGGTGATCAACATTGAAGCGCCGCTAGAAGGCACGTTTCATTATGACGTCCCCACGGACTTGCGCCCCAAGCTGCGCGTGGGGCATTTGGTGGAGGTAGAGTTTGGCCGCCGCCTGGCTCAGGGCATCGTCCTGCGCTTCGACGACACGGCTCCCATTGAAGAAACCAAGCCGATCATCGCCCTGATTGATGAGAAGCCGGTTGTTTTCTGGTGGCAAATTGAGCTGGCACAGTGGCTCAGCCAGACGTACCTGGCCCCGCTTAATGCCTGCCTGCGCTTGATGCTGCCGCCCGGCCTCACCCGCTGGGCCGACGTGACGATGGACATCAATCCGTACTGGGATGAGACGGGCCGTCTCACCGACCTGCAAAAACAAATCATCGACATCCTCAAAGAGCGCGGCGACCTGCGCGGCCGGCAGCTCCAGCGCGCACTGCGCAAAGCCAGCGGCAAAAAGAATAAGGTAGATTGGAAAACGGCCGTCAACCAGCTGGCCAAACGCAACATCCTGCGTAAAGCCACCGTGCTCGATCCGCCGCGCATCCGCCCTAAAAAAATCCGCACCGCCGAACTCATCGCCAGCGATAAACGCGTGCAAACCATCGTGCCCAAGCTGGGCCGGGCCAACAAGCAGGCCGACGTGCTGCTCTATCTGCTCAACAGCGACGATCCCCTGCCGGAAGAAACGGCCGTCCTCGAAGCCACCAATGCCAAAGAACACCACCTGGAGCAGTTGGCGGATGACGGCCGTATCACCCGCACCCCCAGCCAAACCACCATCCTCCCCACTACTAAAGAGCCACCAACCGAGCTGACTGAGTGGTTTAACCAACTACCAAGCCCAGAAGCAAACTTAACAATTCACAATTCACAATTTACAATTCACAATTTAGAAGCCGAAGGCTATCTCGAAACCCTCAACGAACCCGCCACCCTCAGCCTCGCCATCCCACCCAAGCAAGTCCTCAGCCACATCCTCCACTTGCGCCAGGCCACCACCTACCACGACGTGCTTACCCTGCTGGCCCGCGCCGCCCAACCCGTCAGCCTCAGCGACATTTACGCCGAGACCAAGGCCACCATCAAACACCTGCGCAAGCTGGCCAAGCTGGACCTCATCCGCTTTGGCTCCGAAGAAGTGTGGCGCGATCCGCTGGCCGACCGGGATTTTGTTCCCGCCGAGCCGCCCCTGCTCACCGCCGACCAGGCCCGGGTGTGGGGGCGCATCAAAATGGCCATGCTCCAGGCCGAAGAGGTGATGGAAGAAGGCGAGGATGAATACACCGTGGCCGCACCGAAGCCCGTTTTGCTGCATGGGGTGACGGGCAGCGGCAAGACAGAAATTTACATGCGAGCCATCGACCACGCGCTGAATGAAGGACAGCAGGCGATTGTGCTGGTGCCGGAAATTGCCCTGACGCCGCAAACGGTGCGCCGCTTTGCCGCCCGCTTTCCCGGGCGCGTCGCCATCCTGCACAGCCGCCTCAGCGACGGTGAGCGGTACGATACCTGGCGTCGGGCCCGACAAGGGCTGTTCGATATTGTTGTAGGACCACGCAGCGCCTTGTTTACCCCGCTGCCCAATCTGGGCGTCATCGTTTTGGACGAGGAACACGACCCGAGCTACAAACAGACGCCGCCCGTGCCGCCGCCTTATTACCATACCCGCGATACCGCCATCGCCCTCAGCCAAATCATCGGAGCCACGGTTATCATGGGCAGCGCAACGCCGGACATTGTGACGTATCATCGGGCGCAGAGCGGCCGTTTCCACCTGCTCGAATTGCAAAAAAGAGTCATGGGGCATCGCCAGCGCCTGGAAGGGCAAGCAGAACGATTACAATTGCAAAACCATTACCAGCATGAGGGCGAAGACCCGGACGACGCGCTAACCATTCCCCTGCCGCCTATCCAGATTGTGGATTTGCGCCAGGAGCTGCGCGCCGGCAATCGCTCCATTTTTAGCCGGGCGCTGGATAAAGCGATTACTGAAACATTGGAACGGCGCGAGCAGGCTATCTTGTTTTTGAACCGGCGCGGTTCGGCCACCTTTGTCATTTGCCGCGACTGTGGTTACGTGGCCACCTGCCCCCGCTGCGAGCTGCCGCTCACATATCACCGCCACAACATGATGCTGGTTTGCCACCACTGCGGCCGTCGCGAGCCGCACCAGACGGAATGCCCGCAGTGTCAGTCGAAGCGGATTCGCTATTTTGGCCTGGGCACGGAAGAAGTGGCGGAACGGGTGCAGCAGCGCTGGCCCGAGGCGCGCATCACCCGCTGGGACCGCGACACCACCGCCGGGCGCAACACGCACGAGACGCTGCTAGCCAGCTTCATCAACCAGGAAGCCGACATTCTGGTCGGCACACAGATGATTGCCAAGGGGCTGGATTTGCCACTGGTAACGCTGGTGGGCGTCATTTCAGCCGATGTCTCGCTGGGGCTGCCCGATTACCGTACGGGCGAGCGCGCCTTCCAGGTTTTGGCCCAGGTGGCCGGGCGCGCCGGGCGCGGCTTGCTCGGCGGCCGGGTCATCATCCAGACGTACAAGCCGGAGCATTACGCCATCCAGGCCGCCGCCGAACACGATTTTGCCTCGTTTTACATTGACGAGATTCGCTTTCGCACGCAGCACAGCCTGCCGCCGTTTCGGCGCATGGCCCGGCTGCTGCTGATTGATCCCATCGATGAGCGGGGCAAGCGGGAAGCGGAAGCGCTGGCCAAAGGGCTGCGGCTGCACATTCGCGAGAAGGCGCTGGCAGCGTCGGAGATTTTGGGGCCTGTGCCGCCGTTTTTTAATCGGGTGGACGGCCGTTTCCGCTGGCAAATCATCGTGCGCTCCCCGGACCCCAATCGGCTGCTGGCCGACTTCCCCATTCCGCCCAAGTGGATGGTAGATATTGATCCGGTAAGCACGCTTTAAATTATTCCATGGCCACTTTCAGGGCTTCACTCATCGAAATGGCATTCACCTTTTTCCGGCACAGCCACTTCGATACCTGATAAGAAAGCATGACCACAACAAAGCCGATTAGCAGGTATGGTGGGCTGATGCTGGCAGGTGGAAACGATAAGCCAACGGTATCTTCCATCGTCTGAATGAGCACGCCAACGGCCGAAATGGTTAGCGGTATGCCAATGAGATACCCAACCACGACAACGACTGTTGAGCTGTTCAGCACCAATGAATTGATTTCTTTCTGACGATAGCCGAACACTTTCATGAGGCCAATAACGTCTTTGTTTTCCTCAATCAACAGGGATGTGACGACGTAAATCACAATCACGCCAATGCCAAAGGCAGCGACTGCCAGAATACCAATCATGGCTGCCACATAGCCGAGGAGTTCGGTCAGGCCGGCAATTTTCTCCTGCAACGTCACCACATGGTAGGATTGGTTTTCAGGAAAATTTAGCTGCACATTACTAAAAGCGCCGTTGTAGCTGCCTACGGGCCGGCCAAATGTCTCATTAAATTGCTCCAGGGACAAAAAGATTAAGTTGCCCCCGTAGGTATCAGCAATGCTGTTGATGGTGAGCGTGAAGGAACGGCCGTCCAATTTCCGCACAATCTCCACACTCCCACCTGCGCCCACATTAAGCTGCTCGGCCAGCGGCTTGGTGATAATAACCTGATCTATGCGCAGCGGGGTGCCAGACGCATCTTCAAGTTTGACCATCGTCGAGTCAGGTAAGACCCCCGAAACATGAAAATCCAGACTGGCGGCGGCGTCTGGCAAAAACAAATCTGCCGCAAATGGTTCCGCACCGGCGGACAGTGGCTCGTAGTGCAGTTCCGGGAAGTTATATTCATACTCAAAATCGTAAACATCGGAAATGCCTGCCACCAGAAAATCGGTGGAAGTCTTGAGGAATGTGCTCCAAAGCACAAGTACGGTAGCCACCGCCACACCGATGAGCAAGAAAGCCACCCGCGACAGGCTTCGTAGCTGCTGCCGAATGGTGAACTTGGTACCGAATTTGAAGCGTTCCAACCTGAGCGCGCGCTCCAAAAAGTTGACCTTGTTCTCATCTTCTTTGCCACGCATCAATTCTACCGGCGAATGCTTGAGCTCCCGACGCAAAACAAAATAGCTGCTAACGCCCAGGAATACAATGGGCAGCAGTGGGCTGATGATCATCACTAATGGATTCAGTTCGATGCCGGTCAAAGGAATGATGAAAACAGACAGCATAAACGACACCATAAAGCGAACCAGGAAAGTGCCCGAGATGGTTCCAATGATGCCGCCAACAACGGCAAGCAGCAGGGGAAAAATCAGATAGTGACGGTAGATTTCACGTCGTTTGTAGCCCAGCGCATACAGAGCACCCATGATGCTTGATTCGCGCTTGATCATGCGCCACACGACGGTAGCAACCATGAGGGTGGCTAACAGCAAAACGGCCGTTGGCACCGCCTTACTCACCAAATTGATAATCTGAACTTCAGCTGTAACGATACTGACCCGCCGGTTATCGTCAACGTTGGTCCATTGCACGATGTTAATCCCGCGATTACTCAGCAACTCTCTAAACTGGACGGCTCGGGCAAGTGGATCTTGCCCGTTTTCATTGAACTTCACCGCGTAAAGTGTGGTCGCCTCGCTAAAGGTGGCAAGATCTTCCTGGCTGATAACGGCCGTACCAAACGTCGGCTGCGGCAGTAAATCCGATTCTGACTGCACAGGGTACATGAAATTCGGCCGTGTCATGAAACCGACCACGGTGAACGTTTTGTCCAAGATCTGAATCTGATCGCCAATTTCATACTCGTTTGCCGTGGCAAAATATTGGCCGAGCAGTAATTCGCCGCTGGCATTTAATCCGGTGCCATTAAGAATGGCCGGAATATTTACCTTTTCATTCTGGCTGAAAATACGAAGCGTTTGCCCTTCATCCAGGGTCACATCGAGTGTCTGCCCTTCTTCAATTGTCGCATTGGCCGCCGTTTCTAACGCCACTAAATCCGCTATGTCGCTTGCCGTGGTGAATGCAGCATCTTCCTGAACATAGCCGTCTTGAAATTCATGCACCAGCCGCCCAAAATTGTCGGCAAACTGGTTCATCAGGGTAAAGGTATAGGTGCTGAGAATGATCAGCACGAGAGAGCCAAGATACTGCGCTTTGTTTGCCAGCAAAACGCGCCAGATTCTTTTGTTAAGGGCCATTACCATTCAATCCTTTCTGCGGGAAGAATCGTCTCATTGATTTCTTCTTCCACGATTTCCCCGCTGCGCAGCTTAAATACCCGGTTGGACATAGCGGCAATGGCTGTATTGTGCGTCACCATCAGAATGGTTGTGCTGTACTGTCTGTTGACCTGCTGTAAAAACTGCAAGATGCTGTGAGACGTCAGATAATCCAGCGCGCCAGTCGGCTCATCGCACAGCAACAGCTTTGGATTTTTGACCAGCGCCCTGGCAATGGCCACGCGCTGCTGTTCACCACCACTTAATTCTCTAGGAAAGCGGTCTTTTTTGTCTTGCATTTGCACGGCCGTTAAAACCTCATCCGTATTCAAAGGCGATTGGCTAATATTGGCTACTACTTCAATATTTTCAGCAACCGTCAGGTTAGGCACGAGGTTATAGGATTGAAAAATAAAGCCCAAGTACTCACGACGATAATTGGTCAGATCATCGTCGCTTAAGTCGCTAATTTTGCGCCCATCGATGATAACTTGCCCGCTGTCCCCCCGATCAATGCCGCCAATGATATTCATCAGCGTCGATTTACCTGATCCTGACGGGCCAAGAATGACGCTGATTTCGCCCCGGCCGACCTTCATGTTGATACCTTTTAAAACCTCGGTTTTTACCTCGCCCAAAGTGTAGCTTTTCTGTAAATCTGAAATATCAATGATGGCCTGCACCAGAGGTGGGGCAACGGCCGTATCACTCAATTGTTGTTCTATCATCATAAATTTCCTTATTAAGCGGTTTCCTTTACCAATGACACCCAGGTCTCCGCCACCTCGACGTTCGTCCGCCGTAGGGAATCGGTAGGTAGTCCCAACACACGCTCAATGGCGTTCATATAGGCGTTATAAACGGCAATAATCTGTTCAACCATCTCCTGCTCATCTTGTTCCAATTCACCTGCAAAAAACAGCCTGGCATGGGCATTCCCCATACCCTGAAACAACGACAGAATAACTTCGCCAGCCAGGTCCGGATAAACGGCGGTAAACACACCTTCCTGAATCCCTTGATGCACAATCGCCGTCAGCAGCGGCGCGCGCTGCTTGATAATAGCTTCATCTACTTTTTGGCGAACGATGGCATTGCCATCGGTATACCAGACGCGCCCCAAGGCGATCACATCCGCTTTGTTTTCTGTTCTTAAACGATCCAGCGTGTCAAAAAAGCCCTGGAGTTTTTCGACGGCGGATAGCTGGGGATCGTCAAGGATTGGCAGCAGTGGCTTTTCCGTCTCCTCTTGTATCCGTTCGATGAACGCTGCCAATATGTCGGGCTTCGAGTCGAAATAGTGATAAAACGCCCCGCTGGAAATCTTTAGCTCAGCCAGGATATCCTGAATCGTCATCTGCTCATATCCTTTGGCAAAGACAAGGCGCTGGGCGGCATTCAAGATTTCATTGCGCTTTTCTGCATATTTTTGTTCGTTGACTGTTCGTGCCATAATTTGTCCTTCAATTAATAAACCGAGTCTCTGTTTATTATTGTACGGCAATATATCCTGAATTTGCCCTACAGTCAACACTTTATGCCGGAGAAACGTTTAGGCGACTAATTCCCTACGGCCGTTCCCACCCTATTGACACATTCCTCACTTTGCTGTATTTTTTCATACATTAGTAAGTTAGGTATCAAGGATAAAACGATGAGCTTACGCGATCAGATACGCAAAGGCAGCACGGAACTGGTGCTGCTCACGCTGCTCCAGGAACGGCCGATGTATGGCTACGAAATCAGCCAGGAAATGAGCCGGATGAGTGATGGCTACTTTGAGATGAAGGAGGGCCTGCTCTACCCCACCCTGCACCGCCTGCAAAAAGAGGGGCTGCTCTCCAGCGAGTGGCAAAAGACGGACAGTGAACGGCGGCGCAAATATTATGCGATTACGGCCGCAGGACGGGAGCGGCTCAAGGAGCAGTCGAGTCAGTGGCAAACGTTCATGCACAAGCTCCAGGAGATCATCAAAGGCATATGAGCACCCACGAACCGCAAGCCACCATTAACCGGCTCCTGGCCACCATTGAAGCGGAGCTGACCTTGAGCCAGGAAACGAAGCGAGAGCTGATGACGGAACTGCGCGATCATTTAGAGGATGCCTGGGAAACGGCCGTGGCCAACGGCGAAGACCCGGAAACAGCCTTATACAAAGTCATCCATCGCTTCGGCGGGGCTGAAGTCGGCCAGGCGTTACAGCAGGTTCATGCTAAATGGGAATCTTCCGAGGCGATTCTGGCCTGTCTGATTCCGGTGCTGGCGGCGCTGGTGCTGCGCTGGGTGCTATTTACACCCGATGGCGCGATTGCCGGCTGGCAAAGCGTTTTGGCTCAGCCTGCCTTCTGGATTGTCGCCCTGGCCCTGCTGCTCATTCCGGTTGTGCAATTTCAGCAGTGGCGCTATGTGCTGGTGAACTGGGGCTTTTTCTAGATCGTCACGCTCATTTTTGTCCTCATTCCAGCAGCATCAAGCTGGTAAATTTTTTGGGAGGCTATTCATGCACGATTTAGGCGTTGTTGAAACAATTTTGCGGAACCGCATGCTCTTCTTTCAGGAAATTCGGGATGGCGTGCGGTTGGGCGAGAAGATGCGTGCCATGCTCATCTCCAGCCTGGTGTTTATGGCGCTCTACGGCGCAGTGATGGGTTCGACCCACAGTCTGTGGCAAGCACTTAGCTCGGCAGCCAAGCTGCCCGTCTTATTCCTGGCCACGTTGTTTATTTGCGCGCCAACGCTTTACTTCTTCAACGTATTGTTTGGCTCCACCCAGAGCCTGACGCAGAACGTGGCGCTCATTTTGACGGCGATTACGGTAACGGCCGTTCTCCTTCTCTCCTTCGCCCCCATCATCCTCTTTTTCCTGCTCACCACCAGCCAGTACCAATTTTTCAAGCTGCTCAACGTGGGCATCTTCGCCATTTCCGGCATTATGGGCGTGGTGTTCTTAAGCCAGGGGATGCGGATTGTGGCCAATGATGCCGATGGTGACAGTGCCCGGCGCAATGTGCTGCGCTTGTGGATGCTGCTGTATGCCTTTGTCGGCAGCCAGTTGGCCTGGACGATACGGCCGTTTATCGGCGCGCCCAGCATTGAGTTTGAACTATTTCGCCAACTGGGGGGCAACTTCTACACCAACATCTTTACCAGTTTAGGTGAAGTGTTCGGCTTCTTCATTGTGCAGTAGAGGCAATCATGACCAACGAAAATCGATCTACAACCGACCAGATTCTCGATTTACTTTTAGATGCCCTGCAAGAACGCCAATCGTCACGCCAGCAGGTAGACGAGCCAATCGCTCCAGCGCCTGCTCCGCCAGAAGAGATGAACCCGGCACCACCAGCGGTGCCAATAGAAACTTCACAAACAGAAGATGAAGAAGAGTCGCCACTGACCCAAACTGAAGAAGCGGAGGAAGCAAATGAAACCGAAGTAGAATGGGAACCCACCTCACTCAAAGAACCCGCCCCACCGACACCGCTGCCTTCCATTCAATTGGACAAGATGCTGCGCCGCCTGGCCGTGGCGGTGGGCATTCTCATCATCCTGATCAACATCCCATTTAACCGCTCTGGCCTTAGTCTGGCCCGCGCCATGCCCGACGCCCAATCGCTCGTTATTCGCGACGGCCTGGTTTTCAAAGGGAGTGGCGAACGTATCTACGTTCTGGAAGACAGCCGGAAGCGGTGGATTACGTCGCTGGAGGCGTTTGACTATTTTGGCTATCGCTGGGAGCAGGTAAATGTGGTGGATGATTCTTTTTTGGACCAGTTTGAAGACGGCCGTCCCCTCTACGTCTTGCTCAAATGCCAGAACAGCCCCCACATTTACGCTCTGGAAGACGGGCAAAAGCGGTGGATCAAAGATATTCCCACGTTTGAGGCTCAGGGATTTGTCTGGGACGACGTTAAGTTTGTGAGCTGTGGTGAACTGCGCCGCCTGCCCACCGGCACGCCCATCCCCGCAGACGCCGGTCCATCACCCGAACCATAGAAGGAACAAATCTCATGAGAAAAATCGTTCGAGTTCATTTAACACTCCTCGTCCTGAGCACCTGCGTCTGGCTGACCGCCTGCGAATGGACACTCTCCGGCAGCAAAAGAGCCACTGTGCTGGCATTTAGTGAAGCGGCTACAGACAACCTCTTTGCCGGATTGACAGCCGACGACTACGCGGCATTCTCACGCGACTTTGATTCCGATATGAACGACGAAATTTCTGCCACTGATTTTGCAGCCTGGAAACAGGCGTTAGACAGCCAGCTCGGCAACTATGTTTCCCGCGAGGTTGAGCAAGTAACCCGAGCCGATGAGTTTTACGTGGTGACTTACCGGGCTAAATTTGAACGGGCGGAGCCGGTCACTATCTCAGTGGCTTTCCATGCCAGCGATGAATCGATTGCAGCCTTGTCATTTGATTCAAAAGAATTTTCGTGGGCCACATTTCAAGAGCGTCGGTAGCAGGATAAACTTTAAATTTCAGCTTAAAGCACAATGTAAAACACGCTCGCTTTTAAACATTACCTTCTACCAATCAAAATAAAATAGCGGGCACATTAAAGAAGGATAGGACGCAGATTTACCTGATCTTCCTGATCAGAGCAATCAGGCAAATCTGCGTCCCATTTTCAGAAAAATACCCCCGTCAGAATTCGAATCTGAATCTATCGCTTAGGAGGCGATTGCTCTATCCATTGAGCTACGAGGGCTTAACTACGTTAAACCCAAAGGGTTTGGTTTACATAAACCTGGCCCGTAAAGAGCAAAACCCTTTGGGTCTGGGCGTCTAAATTTGCAGCATTTTCCCAGTTGTGGCATATAATAAGGAATGGTTTGCTGCGCCGCAATGGTAGCGTAAACCAGGTGTAGAAACAAAAATTTATCGGGAACCGAATGGAAGAAACCAGGCACCTGCCATTTTTTGTTTACGGCACGCTGTTACCAGACCAACCAAACTACTTTTTGTGGGAATCGGACATCGTGGCAATGGAGCCGGCTGTATTCTCCGGCGGTCAATTGTACGATTTGGGCTATTATCCCATGCTGGTAACGGCCGTTCCTCCCAAAAAAGTCCACGGCATGCTCATGACAGTTGATCCGGCCCACTATGAAGCTGTTCTGCAGCGGCTGGACGAACTGGAAGGGTATGATCCGGAACAGCCCGAGGATTCTGGCTATCAGCGGCAGGTGGTTGAGGTTGTTTTGGCTGACGGCCGTTCGCAACAAGCCTGGGTCTATCTGGGCAACGCCGAACTCGTTAAGGATAAATCGGTCATCGCCGGAGGCAGTTGGGCCGCCTATACGGCCAACAGCCAGCCAGATTTGCAAACATGGTGGGACACCATCCGTACCGTGGCCGGTCTACACAAAAAATAGAAGTAACGAGTAACACACAAACGTGTTAATCTATCTACACAGCACGATCAACAACAAATTCCCAGCTATCGATTTCCCACACCGCAGAAAATATCGTTAAAAACGGGAAGAAAGAAGATGAAGAAAATTGGTGTATTAACCAGCGGCGGCGACGCACCCGGCATGAATGCAGCGGTGCGCGCTGTGGTTCGAGCCGGCATCTCTGCCGGGGCAGAAGTTTATGCAATTTATGAAGGATATCAGGGCATGGTCGATGGCCAGGAATGGATTCGACCCATGGACTGGAGCGATGTCGGGGGCATTTTGCACAAGGGGGGCACCCTTATTGGTACCGCCCGCTGTGATGATTTTCGGGAGCGATACGGCCGTTTACGGGCGGCCCGTAACTTGCTGGAAAATGGTATCGATAACCTGGTAATCATCGGCGGCGACGGCAGCCTGACAGGCGCCAATATTTTTCGCCAGGAATGGTCTAGCCTACTAGACGAGCTGGTAGAAAGTAACCAAATCCCCTACGACATTGCCCAGGCCCACCGCCAACTGACGATCATCGGCCTGGTTGGCTCCATCGACAACGATATGTGGGGTACCGATATCTCCATCGGGGCCGACACGGCGCTACACCGCATCACCGACGCCATTGACGCCATCTCCAGCACCGCCGCCAGCCACCAGCGCTCCTTTGTGGTTGAGGTGATGGGGCGTCGCTGTGGCTACCTGGCCCTGATGAGCGCCATCGCCACCGGAGCCGATTGGGTGCTCATTCCTGAATCACCCCCCAACCTGGACCAATGGGAAGATAAAATGTGTTCGGTGCTAAAAAATGGCCGGGAAAACGGCCGTCGCGACAGCATCGTCATTGTGGCAGAAGGGGCGCAGGATCGTTCCGGCCGGGAAATTACCTGTGGTTACGTAAAACAAGTGTTGGAAGACCGCCTGCAGGAAGATGCACGGGTAACTATTTTGGGCCACGTGCAGCGCGGCGGCTCCCCCAGCCCCTTTGACCGCAACCTGAGCACCTTGATGGGGGCCGCCGCCATCGATGCCATTATGTCCGGGCAAATGAGCGGCGAAGCGTACCTCATTGGCTTAATTGGCAATAAGATCACCCATTATCCGCTGGACGAGTGCCTGCAAAAAACCAAAGAAGTTGGTGAAGCGATCAAAAATTGTGATTTTGACAAGGCAATGGAACTACGCGGGCGTGGCTTTCGTGAAGCGTTTCAAACGGTGCGTACCTTGGTTCGGGCCATGCCGCACGAGCCATTGCCCGGGCAAAAGAAGCGGCGCATCGCGGTCATCAATGGGGGTGCCCCGGCTCCTGGCATGAATACGGCCGTTCGTGCGGCCGTTCGCCTGGGACTAGATAAAGGCCACGCCATGTTTGGCATCTACAACGGGTTTGCCGGGTTTGCCAACAACGAGATTACTGAACTGAACTGGATGAGCGTTAACGGCTGGGCCTATTTGGGCGGCTCCGAGTTGGGCACCAACCGGCACATCCCGGCCAACAGCGATTTCTACAAGATTGCCCGTAACATTGAAGAACACAACATCGAGGGCCTGTTGATCATCGGCGGCTGGTCAGCCTACGTGGCTGCTCTGGAACTGTACCAGCGGCGCAACAATTATCCGGCTTTCAACATCCCCATTGTGTGCTGCCCCGCCACTATTGACAATGATCTACCCGGCTCCGAATTAAGCGTCGGGGCCGACAGTGCCCTCAACAGCATTATCGACTCGGTGGACAAGATCAAGCAGTCGGCCGTGGCCTCAAGGCGGGTTTTTGTCGTCGAAGTGATGGGCGAGCGCTGCGGCTACCTGGCCCTGATGAGCGCCCTGGCCACCGGCGCTGAGCGCGTCTATCTGCACGAAGAGGGCATGAGGCTAAACGATCTGGCCAAAGATGTGGAACTGTTGGTGTCCGGTTTTAAAGCCGGCAAGCGGCTGGGAGTCATCATTCGCAGTGAAGGAGCCAACGACACGTATACCACAGACTTCATGTGCGCCCTGTTGGAGGAAGAGGGTGGCGACTACTTCACGGTTCGTAAAGCAGTGTTGGGGCATATGCAGCAAGGCGGCAACCCCGCGCCGTTTGACCGTATTTTTGCCACGCGATTAGCTACCAAATGCATCACGTTTCTGGAAGAACAGATTGGCCAGACAGAACAAGAAAGTGCCTGTATTGGCTTGCAGAATGGGGCCTTCAAATTTACAGAATTTTTGGACATGATGCGTTTAATGGACATGGAAAATCGGCGGCCCCGGCAGCAGTGGTGGATGCAGCTGCGGCCCATTGCCCGCACCATGTCCAATGGCAAAGCACAGGCGGTTAACGCAGAAGAAATGATGGTTTAAACGGCCGTATCCAATGAAGATTTGGTGTGAAAGATGGGGGTCTTCTTGACACAGGGTTTAGACCGGACCTACAATAAACCTGTTCCTCTTAGGGAGAAAACAGGAATCTTGATTGATTAAATGAAACAACTTCGTCATAACCCCATTTTTGTCATCCTCGTCATTTTCACCTTCATCAGTCTGGGCTGCCAGGCGTCTACGTTGCTGCCCGCAGCCAACAGCAATATTGATGATGAAGAAGTTGTGGCCGCGGCGGTAGCCACCGTTTCTGCCCAGGCAGAAGTTGTCAATATCAATGAACCGGCACAAACCACAGAAGTCGTCACCGTCGACTTAGAAAACAAATTCATCGACATCTACAATCGCGTGAATCCGGCGGTTGTACACATTTTTGTCTTTGATGATAACGGCATTTTCCTCGGTACCGGCAGCGGTTTTATCGTTGACCAAAACGGCAATATCGTTACCAACAACCATGTAGTGGCCGATGGCGACGAATTTGAGGTGGTTTTTGCCAGCGGCGATCGCAGCCGCGCCAGCTTACAGGGCACCGATGTAGACAGCGATCTGGCAGTGATCCAGGCAGATTCAGTGCCATCAGCGGTAAACCCGGTACCTTTGGGCGATTCCGGCAATTTGCAGGTAGGCCAATTTGTAGTGGCCATTGGCAACCCATTTGGCGAAGCAGGCTCCATGTCGATTGGCGTTATCAGCGGTCTGGGCCGGACCCTTGAATCGCAGCGGATATTGGCCGGTGGTGGAAGCTTCTCTATTCCCCAGGTCATTCAAACCGATGCCGCCATCAATCCGGGCAACTCTGGCGGTCCGCTGCTTAACCTGAGTGGTGAGGTCATCGGCGTCAACAGCGCCATTTTGTCTACTACCGGAGCCAATACCGGCGTGGGCTTTTCCATTCCGGTCAATGCCGTGCGCAACATTGCCCCCGCGCTTATTGCTGATGGCGAGTACGAGTATCCCTACATTGGCATCAGCATGTGGCCCCAGGCTTTTACGCTGCGCCAGCTGGAAAGGTTAGATCTGCCACCCAATGGTGTTTTTGTTACCGGCGTTACTGAAGGCACCCCGGCAGCTGAGGCTGGTCTTGTTGGTCACAATTTATCGCTCTCCTTCAGCCCGGATGGCGATTACATCACAGCCATCAATGACCAACCTGTGCGCAATTCGGATGATTTGCTAAGCTATCTTGTTTTTGAAACAACCGTGGGCGAAACGGTTGAGTTAACCGTCATTCGGGATGGTGAAGAAATTAAATTGCCGCTAACATTGGGGGAACGGCCGTAAAACGGCCGTTGTCTCCCTGTTTCATCGTTGTCCGTAAACGGTTGAAACAACTTCCTCGCATCAGCGCTTCTTCCGTTTACGCTTTGCCTCACAGTTTATTGATTCAGTCCATTACCAGGAGGTCGTATGATTACCCAGGAACAATTCCAGGAGTTGTTGTCTTTTGAACCTACTGAAGACAAGGTGCTCAGTCTTTACCTTAGCACCGACAGTGGGGAGGAGCCGATCGAATCGATTCGGCTTAAGGCCAAAAACATGCTGCGGGACGCATCTGACTGGGAAGAAGATGTCCAGGCCATTGAGACGTACCTCAACCACAGCTTTGACTGGACATCATCGGGGCTGGTTGTTTTTAGCAGCCAGGGCGGTGAATTTTTCCGAACATTTCCTACGGCCGTTTCCTTCCGTAACCGCCTGCGCATTGCGCCCAAACCTTATCTCAAACCATTAGGCCATCTGCTGGATTATTACGCCCATTACGGCGTCATACTGGTTGACCGCGTGGGAGCCCGCTTCTTTGCTTATCATCTGGGCGAACTGCAAGAAACGGATGGCTACATGGGCGAAGAGATTCACAAGCTCAAGCAAGGGCGCGGCTCCTCGGCCATAGGGCGGCGTGGCGGCACAGCCGGTGCCAGCCGCGAAGAAGAAAATGCCCGGCGAAACCTACGTGAAGCAGCCGCGGCGGCCGTGAGCTTTTTTAACAACAAGCCAATTCGTCGGCTCTTTTTAGGCGGCACAGCCGAAAACACAGCCCAATTCCGCGATCTTTTGCCCAAACAGATGCAAAGCTGCCTGGCAGGTACGTTCACTATGGACATGAACGCCGGCGAGCATGAAGTCCGCGAACAAACAATCAAGCTGCTGCAGGCGGCAAACGCGGAACGGGAGAAAAAGTTGGTCAAAACGCTGTTGGGCACCCAGGCCAGCGGTGGCCAGGCAGTTGTTGGGTTAGACGACACGTTACAGGCAATCAGCAACCGGCGCGTACAAACTCTAGTGATTAGCGATGGTTTCCGTATGCCCGGCTTTGTAGACCATAATTCCGGCTTTGTGGTGGCGAACCTGACAAAAAGCCCGCTGAGCGACAAGGAACTAACGGAAGTTGAAGACGTCATCGACAGCGCCTTCACCCTGAGCCTGAACCAGGGCGCGCATGTAGAAGTCATACGGGACGATCCGGAGTTGGAAAAAGCAGGCAAAATCGGGGCGCTGCTCCGCTTCTAAAAGAATAGAGATTGGAGATTAGAGATTGGTAGAGTCGTTTTTAATCTCCAGTCTCCGATCTCCAAGTATGACAATCCCCCAATTCACTCACCAACTGGCTGCTGCTTCTCCACCACAAAACTGTGTGAATCCTTATGAATATGAACGGCCGTTTACCGCTGCACGCCGCCACAATTTACAAACATATCTGGAGCTGATGGTCCAACAGCAGCCCAAGCTGCTGCTTGTGGCCGAGGCACCCGGCTACCGCGGCTGCCGCCTGACGGGAATCCCGTTTGCCAGCCCCCACATTTTGGCCGGACTGGGCAAACGCTTGCAACAAACAACCGATCCCTTCCAGCCTGCCGCGGAGTGGCCCCACATTCAGCGAGAGGCCAGCGCCACCATTGTCTGGCGCACGGTGGGGAGCTGGCAGCCCTTCCCCTTGTTGTGGAATGTTTTTCCTTTCCATCCCCACCAACCGGGCAAACCGCAAAGCAACCGCACCCCTATCAGCGGTGAAATTGAGTTGGGACGGCCGTTTCTCACCCACCTACATCATCTCTTCCCCCGCACAAAACTGGTCGCCGTGGGCAAAAAAGCAGCGAATGCCCTGGCAAAATGGGAAATGGCGTTTACGGCCGTACGCCATCCTTCCCACGGCGGCGCCAAACAATTCCAGGCAGCCCTGCAAAAGCTGAATGCAGCGTGAGGTTACACTTCCCCACGCTGCACGTTACACCCATTACGTCCCCTTTCCCAAAGAAGGTGTCTGGATTTTTTGTTGAAATCCTATAACGCCAAACGAGGCCTGAGCCTGTCGCAGGCCGGCCTGCGACAGGCTCAGGCCTCATCTTGTATCAACAATTCTTCCGGGCACACACCCCAAGAAAAAGCATTGAAGCTTGACCTCGCTTTCGGGTATAATTTTCGCCATGCCAGTCCTTACTCACACATCACACTCACGTTGGAGGAAATCATGAATGCATCATCGCTGTTAGAGTTACGGCCATTATCCATCGGCGAACTGCTAGACCGTACCTTCAGGCTTTTTCGTCAACATTTTTTGACCTTTTTCAGCATCGTTGCCATCACTCAACTTCCAGGCACCATGTTCCAAATATTGGCTGCCGCCCTCGTTGGCAACCCGGCGAACCTAGAAACAGCAATCCTCTCAGGAGAAGTCGTAGGGCCAGCTATTTTGATCGTGCTCAGTGTTCTATTTTTGTCCGGGATCGTCACTCAAATTGGTACCGCAGCCCTCACAACCGCCATTGCAGACAGCTATCTAGGGCGCAAGATCAATTTCGACAGTGCCTTCCGTCGGATGGACAACACCTGGCTTACGCTCATCCTGGCCTCCTTTGTAGCCGGACTGGCGTTATTTGCTTTGGCCATTCCCGTTGTTCTGGTTTCAATCATCCCCTGCCTGGGGGGTCTGGCAATGCTTGTTGGCCTATTCTTAATTGGGGTTTCGGCCGTTGTCGTCTTTTCGCTGCTGCCCCCGGTTGTTGTGCTGGAAAGGGGCGGAGCAATTGCTTCACTTAAGCGCGCCTGGGCGCTGAGCAAGCTGCGCTTCTGGTGGATATTTGGCTATTTGCTTTTATTGGGCATACTAACGTTGTTAATCACTTTTGGACCATCTTTTTTGATTGGCTTTTTGATACCGTTGGTACTAGGGAATTCAAATGCCTTGATCCAATCCATCATTCAACAATCGGCTACGCTGGTGCTAACGGCCGTTTTCCTGCCTATTCACTTCACCGCCGTCACCCTCATGTACTTTGACCTGCGCATCCGCTTTGAAGGTTTTGATCTGATGGTGCTGGCTTCAAACGATGACGAATTTGCCAACGATGTTTCTGACCTTACAACCAAGACAATCTTATGACTGCACTCCCCAACAATTTACAGCCATTGAGCATGTCGCAACTGCTCGACCGCGCGATTCGGCTGTATCGCAATAACTTCCTCATTTTTGTGGGCATCGTGGCTATCGCCCAGATTCCAGCAACGGCCGTTAACATGCTCGGCCTCTGGTTAGCGCCCACCCCGCAATTGGCGTTTGATCCAACCGCCTCCATCACCGATGTGTGGCTGCAAACGCTGGAAAGCAGCGGCTTTGGCAGTAATCCGTGGGTCTGGTTGGGACGGTTGGTAACGTTGCTGCTGGTGCAGTTGGCCACTGCCGCCCTCACCAAGGCTGTAGCCGAAAATTACCTGGGACATAAAATTGATCTGTTTGGCGCCTACCGCAAAATCGGCCGTTCCGGATTGGTTTTGCTGCTGGCCACCTTTATCGGCATCTTTTTTATCATCGCCCTGGTTATTTGGTGGGTTATCGTTCCTTGTTTGGGTTGGTTCACCGGCCTGGGCATGGTCTTTTTCTTCGGGCTGGTGGTGCTGCCGCTGGTGGCGCCGGTGGTGGTTCTGGAACGGCGCAGCGCCATCGAGGCATTGCAACGCGCCTGGGATTTGGCCCGGCGACGCTTCTGGTGGCTTATTGGCTTTATGCTGCTGCTGGGCATCTTTGGCCAAATTGTGGTCACCGGCCCGGCTGTTTTGTCGGTTTTTATTATCAACAGCGTGGTGGGCAGCAGTGTAAGTGCCACGACTTCTACGCTTATTCAACAAGTGATTGGTTTGCTGCTCAACCTGATTTACCTGCCCTTGCAGCTCACCTGTGTGACGCTGCTTTATTTTGATGTGCGGGTACGCACTGAGGGGTTTGATCTGGCCCTGCTGGCCCTGAGCGACCAGGCAGACGCCGAAACGTTATCTACCACAGCCCCACCGCTGAACAAAACCGCCATTCCCCGCTGGGAAGAGATCGGTTATTTTGCCCTGATCACCATTGCCATTGCCACGCTGTACATTGCCCTGGTCCTCGCCATTTTGGTGATCACATTGGGGTTTAGCGGTTTTTGATGTTTAGGTGGGGGAGATACGGCCGTTTCCTGTCATGGCTCATCGTAGGGGCGCTGCTGCTTCTGGGTAGGCAATCCGTGTTGGCACAATCTGGGTCAGTGACGCTGGAAGTGTACTGGCAGACCATTAGCGACATTCGGGACGACTTAACCGCCGCCGTAGATGACAGCGCTGTACGCCAAACGGCCGTCACGCGCTTAACCGCTATTGACACCGTTGAACTGCCAAACGGCCGTAGCCAATCCATTGACCACGGCTTCCTCATCCGCGAACTGCAAAACGAAAACAACAATCTTGAAGCGCTGGCCACCCTGTTTACCGCCTACGCCAGCAGCCGTCAAGGTTGGCCCGAACCGACCTTTCCCCAACTGGATGAAGCCGCCTTGAGCCAAATCCTGAATCGGCCCGAGTTCCAATACCAGCCCGATGAACCCAACTTTTTGCAGCGGCTGTGGCAAGATTTACGCCAGACGATTGAAGATTTTTTCCTGCGGCTCTTCCCTGAAGAGAGCACTCTGCGGCTGCCGCTGAACAACCTGCTCATCATTTTGGCTGCCGTGCTGGTGTTGGGAGTGTTGGCCTACGCCCTGCGCGGCCTTGTTTCTGACCTCACGGCCGATGCTGCCGTGGGCGCCGAGGAGGAGCTGGGCGGTGAGCCGCTTACGGCCGAACTGGCTTTGCAGCGCGCCCAGGAATTGTCTACAGGAGGGGATTATCGTACGGCCGTGCGCTACCTCTATCTTTCCACACTGCTGCTGCTGGAAGAACGGGGCCTGCTGCGCTACGATCGTTCGCTGACCAACCGAGAGTATTTGCGCACCGTGTCCCATCGCCCCGAACTGGCCGCTATTTTGCGCGAGGTGATCGACGTGTTTGACCGCGTCTGGTACGGCTTCCAGACCCTGACGGCCAATGAATACGATGCCTACGCCCAACGCGTGGAAACGCTGCGGCAGCAAAAAGAGACCCGATGAGACGGCTCTCACGCGACGCCTGGCTGGCTCTCGGCCTCTTCCTGCTGCTGACGATTTTCACCACCATCACCGTGGTGCAGCAGGCCCAGGCCAGCCTGCAAGACCCGCCGCTGGCTTCTTATTCCAGCCAACCGCAGGGCAGCCGGGCGCTCTGGCTCTATTTGGAATCGCAAAACATGAAGTTGACCGATTCAGTGGGCACATCTTTTACCGTTCCGACGGGCGTTAATCTGGCCCTGGTGCTGGAGCCAACCGTCGAATTTACTCCAGGCGAATGGGAATTGCTGCACAGCTGGGTGGAGGATGGCGGCACGCTGTTCATCGCCGGCACCGGTCCCGTCACGATAAATCTGGCAGATCAGTTGGAGATCAACTTTGGCCTGGTGCCTTCAACAGAAGCGGCCGTTTCCAACCAAACCCCACACCTGCAAACCCCGCCATTGGCCACACTGGAAAACGCCAGCACACCCTTTTTCTTGCGCCCCAATCGGGACGACTTTGTGACGCTCCTGGCCAACCAGAACGGGAACCCAACGGCCGTGGCTTTTGCCGAGGGGAACGGCCGTGTCATCCTCACCACGCTCACCGAGCCGTTCAGCAACGAAGGGTTGCAAAACGAAGGTAATGCCGAACTGGTGCTCAACCTGCTCAACGGCGCGCCAGACGTACGCGGCATCTGGTTTAACGAATGGCATCACGGCATTCGCCCCCAGGCGGAAGATGCGCTGACGGCCAGCAACTGGCTGCAGCGCACGCCGGTGGGCCGGGCTCTGCTGTTGGTGTTAATTGTGGTTTTCACCGGTCTGGTGCTGCGCGGCCGTCACTTTGGCCGCCCGGTGCCGCTGCGCGAGGATATTGTGCGTCGCGCGCCGCTGGAGTACATTAGCGGTATTGCCAATCTCAGTAGACGGGCGGGACACCGAACGGCCGTCCTGCAACATTACCACGACCAGCTTAAGCGCGAGTTAGGTGCACGCTACCGGCTCAATCCCAGCCTGCCCGACGAGGAGTTCATTAACCAGCTGGCCAGCTACCAACCAAACCTGGATACTGACGCCTTGCGCCAGACGCTGCACCAGCTCTCAAAAACCAACGTCAGCGAGAGTGAAATGGTGCAAATCGTGCGCGAGGCAACTTCGTTAAACGATAAATTTAATTGCCAACGAGGCCTGAGCCTGTCGAAGGCCGGCCTTCGACAGGCTCAGGCCTCATCTCGCGAATGATGATGGCTTTGTTAACAAGGAAAACAAAATGGAACCAACCCAACTCAAAACTATCTACCAGACGCTGCGGCAGGAAGCAGACAAGGTGCTGGTGGGCCTGGAAGAGCCGTTTGAAATGCTCACCATTGCCCTGCTCACCGGCGGGCACGTGCTGCTGGAAGGCGTGCCCGGCACGGCCAAAACGCTTATGGCCAAAACGCTGTCCCAGCTGGTGCAGGCCAAATTCAACCGCATCCAGTTCACCCCCGACCTCATGCCGTCTGATATTTTGGGCACCTCTGTGTTTGACATCAGCAACGGTCAGTTTTATTTGAAAAAAGGGCCGATCTTCACCCAGATTTTGCTGGCCGATGAGATCAATCGTGCCCCGGCCAAAACCCAATCGGCCCTGCTGGAAGCAATGGAGGAGCGGCAGGTCAACCTGGAAGGCACCCGCTATCCGCTGGGCATACCCTTTATGGTCATCGCCACGCAAAACCCCATCGAGTACGAAGGCACCTATCCGCTGCCAGAGGCGCAGCTGGACCGCTTCCTGTTCAAAGTCACCGTGCCTTACTCCGATCTGGACACGGAAATTGAGGTGCTGCGCCGCTACCACAACGGCTTCGACGCTCACGATTTGGCCGCTACGGGACTCACAGCCCAACTGCCGGCCGAAGCCATCGCCGAGGCGCGGCAGGCGATTAACAAGGTGGTAGTGGAGGATGGCGTGTTGCATTACATTGCGCAGGTAGCCGCCGCGTCGCGCCAATCCCCCGATTTGACGCTAGGAGCCAGCACCCGCGCCGCCACGCACGTGCTGCTCGCGTCTAAAACGTTTGCCGCCCTGCAAGGCCGCGACTTTGTCACGCCGGATGATGTGAAGTACGTGACGCCCGCCGTGTACCGCCACCGCATCCTGCTCAAACCCGAAGCTGAAATTGAAGGTCTAAACCCGGATACCGTCATTCGGCGGCTGTTGGGACAAGTTGAGGTACCAAGATAATTTTATTTATCCACAGATTACACAGATTTCGCAGATTACCTTTTTCAGAACATAAAAATCTGCGCTAATCTGCGGATAGTTCTCTGCTATGATTGACACGGCCGTTTCCACCCCCACGCTCAAAGCAGTCAACCTCTCCCCGCTGCGCATTCCGGAAATTCAGCGGGATCCGCTGGCGTTTTTGCAGCGTAGTGCGGCCGAGCATGGCGACTTCATTCATTATCCATTGGGATTGTGGGAGGTTTTCCAACTGAATCATCCTGACCTAATTGAGCACGTGCTGGTAACCAACCAGCGCAACTACAGCAAAAACACGGTGCAGTACAACACCCTGGCCAAAATCACCGGGCGTGGGCTGTTGACCAGCGACGGCCGTTTCTGGCGCAGACAGCGACGCATGATCCAGCCCGCTTTCCACCGGCAAAAAGTGCTGGGCTGGGGTCAAACGATGATGACCGCCACGCAAAAAATGCTGCAAAAGTGGCAGCCAATCGCCCAATCGGGCCAGCCATTGGACATCGACGAAGAGATGATGGCCGTGACGCTGGAGATCATCGGCCAGGCGCTGCTGGGCATTAATTTGGAGGAGGATGCTGTTGAGCTGGCCCAGGCCGTGCTAACGATGCTGGATTACGTGGTGTACCGTTCGCAGCGCCCGATTGTGCTGCCGCTGACAATCCCCACGCCGCGCAACCGGCGTTTCCGTGAAGGGCTGCAAAAATTGGATGCCCTCATTGACCAGGCGATCACCAATCACCAGCAGGGACGCGGCAGTCCAGACGATATTCTAAGCCAGATGCTGGCTGCCACCGACCGCGAAACTGGTGAAAAAATGAGCCGCTCCGAACTGCGCGATGAGCTAATCACGCTGATTGTGGCCGGACATGAAACGGCCGCATCTGGCCTGAGCTGGCTTTTTTACCTGCTGTCACAATATCCAGACGTTGAAGAGGAATTGGTAGCGGAAATTGATGGAGTGTTAAACGGCCGTCTGCCCACCACCGATGATCTGCCCAACCTACCCACCGTCGATCGCGTCATTGCCGAGGCGCTGCGCCTGTACCCACCCGCCTGGGTCATCACCCGCCGCGCCATCGAAGCGGACACGCTATTGGGTGCACCAATCCCGGCCAACGCGATTATTATCATGAGTCCGTACACCACACACCGGCACCCAGCCTTTTGGCAAAAACCGGACCAATTCTACCCGAACCATTTCCTGCCGGAAGCGGAAAAGGTGCGAACGCGCTACGCTTATTTTCCTTTTGGCGGCGGGGCGCGACTGTGCATTGGCGATCAGTTTGCCAAGGTGGAAATGGGGTTGATAGTGACGGCCGTTTACCAAAAATACCGCCTAAAACTGCTGCCCAACCACCTGGTTGTGGCCGATCCACTCGTCACCATCCGCCCCAAACACGGCCTGATGATGACTTTACAAAGGAGATAATCCGCAGGCTTGTGGTGAGCGCAGCCGAACCATTACGCAGATTACCTCTGCAAGAGAATAAAATCTGCGCTAATCTGTGTAATCTGCGGATAAAGAAAAATATGCAGCCGACGAATCGTGGCATCCTCATTTTACTGCTCACGGCCCCCATTTTGGCGGCGGCTACCTGGCTGCCGATCATGCAATGGCTGGCGCTGGGTTATTTTGTCCTGGCTTGCCTGCTTATCTGGTTTGATTGGAAAACGGCCGAACCGATCGAAAAGCGATTTGACATTCGCCGCGAGCACGACCAGAAGCTCAGCCTGGGCGCTGATAACCCCATCAAAGTTTTCGTGCGCAATCGCAGCAACCGCCCGGCCAAAGTGTGGCTGCGTGACGAGCCGCCCGACGAATTCAACATCTCCGAACGGCTGCTCAGCAGCGATATTGCCCCGCGCCGCACCTGGGAAGCCACCTACTACGTTCATCCCCTGCGGCGTGGCGACTACCAGTTTGGCAACCTGAATTTGCGCTGGCAGGGGCCGCTGGGACTGGCCATCCGCCAGGGCCATCTGCCGCTCACTGAGCTGGTGAAGGTGTACCCTAACCTGCTGGACGTACGCCGCTACGATTTGCTGCTGCGGCGCAACCGGCTGCAAGAAATCGGCCTGCGCAACACGCGCCAGTTTGGCGAGGGCACCGAATTTGAGCGCCTGCGTGAATATTTGCCCGACGACGAATACCGCCGCATCGACTGGAAAGCCACCGCCCGCCGCCACCGCCCTGTCACCGTGGAATACCAGACGGAGCGCAGCCAAAACGTCATTGCCCTGCTGGATGTGGGGCGCATGATGCAAAGCCCGGTGGCCCAGATGGCCAAGCTGGATTACGTGGTCAATGCCGTGCTGCTGCTGGGCTACGTGGCCACCGGCAAAGGGGACAAGGTTGGCCTAATGAGCTTTGCCAACGACATCCAACACTACCTTTCGCCACGGCAGGGACGCGGCCAGTTTTACCGCATGTTGGAACTGCTTTACGCCGTCGAAGCCCAGCCGGTCGAGTCCAATTATCGCCGCGCCCTGAGCTACCTGGCTGCCAAGCAGCGCAAGCGCTCGCTGGTGGTCATTTTTACCGATTTAACACATGGGGTGAGCATGGAAGGATTGGTCAGCCACGTTGCGCTGCTGGCGCGGCGCAGCCTGCCGCTAGTGGTCACCATCAGCGACCCGGACGTGGTGCAGGCGGCCCAGCAGCAGCCGGAAGATTCACAAACGGCCTACCAGCGCATGGCCGCCAGCCAACTGCTGGATCAGCGCCAGGTAACGCTGGACCACCTGCGCCAGCAAGGCGTCCTCACCCTGGATGTTCCCGCCAACCAGCTCTCCATCGCCGTCATCAACCGCTACCTAGAGCTAAAGGCGAAGACAATGCTTTAAACAAGCGTGAGAGATTGGGGGCCATAAAGAGTTTTTCTTATTTAATCTTGGTGCCGTAACTTATAGAGAGAGAGCAAATGATTACCAAATATGAACAGCTTAAAAATGCACAAAACAAAGATATAGCATTATGGGATGATTATGAGATGGATTGCAAAGGCTTCATCGCAAATCTTCGAGAGGCTCTTTTTAAGGAATTAGATTGCCGCTCTGAGCATATTGAATGGGTGCGTTATGCTAATGATCTAAAAGCCCCAGATTTGTATACAAAATGGGATGAATTTATGGGATCAACAATAAGAAAATTCCCTATTCATCGAACGATGGTTTTGTATAACAACGGATTTTGGTCTTTCACTTTCAAAATTATTCTCAATGATGGGTCTCTGATTCTCCGCTTTAAACTAAAAAAAGTAGAATCGACTTATCATCTTTATCACGAAAATGAATACACAGTTGTTGAAGGTGATGAAGAACAAATGCAGAATGTTGTAGAGAGCATTGTTGGCGGATCAATTTCCTATTTTCAAACCAGGTTTGACAATTTTATTAAGGGACTTGTCTTTCGATAATAAATGAGACCAAAAACGAAAATTGAGCCGCTTTGGGCGATTTTGAAGCCATGAAGACAACGTGATTCCGGGTT
>PABI01000059.1 GCA_002699125.1 Anaerolineaceae bacterium | reverse complement strand
CCCGGAATCACGTTGTCTTCATGGCTTCAAAATCGCCCAAAGCGGCTCAATTTTCGTTTTTGGTCTCATTTATTATCGAAAGACAAGTTACCTGATTGCAAGACCAAGAACAGAAGTACATCAACTATTCCAGGATTTACTAAAAGGTGGAAAATGACTCAGCTAAATAAATATAGTTCACGCATCACACAGCCGAAGTCGCAGGGGGCGTCCCAGGCGATGCTGTACGCCACCGGCTTGCAGCCTTCCGACATGGACAAAGCGCAGGTAGGTATTGCCAGCGTTTGGTACGAGGGCAACTCCTGCAATATGCACCTGCTGGACCTGGCCGCAAAAGTAAAAGAAGGTGTCGTCGCGGCCGATCTGGTGGGGATGCGCTTCAACACCATCGGCGTCAGCGACGGCATCAGCATGGGCACCGCCGGCATGAGCTTCTCGCTGCAATCCCGCGACCTCATCGCCGACTCCATTGAGACCATCATGGGCGCACAGTGGTACGATGGCCTGATTGCCCTGCCCGGCTGCGACAAAAATATGCCCGGCTGCCTCATGGCGATGGGGCGGCTGAACCGGCCGGCGATCATGGTGTATGGCGGCACGATCCAGGCAGGCTGCACCGCCCAACACGCCAAGCTGGACATCGTCTCCGCGTTTCAGAGCTACGGCGAATATTTGGCGGGCAGCATCAGCGACGAAGAGCGGGAAGAGATTGTGCGGAATGCCTGTCCCGGTGCGGGGGCGTGCGGTGGCATGTACACCGCCAACACGATGGCCTCGGCCATCGAAGCACTAGGGATGAGCCTGCCCTACTCCGCCTCCTACCCCGCCGTCTCTGAGGAGAAAGCCAACGAGTGCGTAGAAGCGGGTCGCGCCATCCGCACCCTGCTGGAAAAGGAGATCAAGCCGCGCGACATCATGACGCGCGCGGCGTTTGAGAATGCGATGGTGGTGACGATGGCCCTGGGTGGTTCGACCAACGCCGTGCTGCACCTCATCGCCATGGCCCGCGCGGTGGACGTGGAATTGACGATCGACGATTTCCAGGAGGTAAGCGACAAGGTCCCGTTTTTGGCCGATTTGAAGCCAAGCGGCCGTTTTGTCATGGAGGATCTGCATGAAGTGGGCGGCACGCCTGCCGTGATGAAGTATCTATACGAAAACGGTTTCATCAACGGCGACTGCCTGACGGTAACGGGCAAAACCGTGGCCGAAAATTTGGCAGAGGTACCGGGATTGAGCAAGGGGCAGGAAGTGTTACGGCCGTTAAACAACCCCATTAAAGAAACCGGTCACATCCAAATTTTGCGCGGCAACTTAGCTCCCGACGGCGCTGTGGCCAAAATCACCGGCAAAGAAGGACTGGTCTTCACCGGCACGGCGCGCGTGTATGATTCAGAAGAAGCGATGCTGGCCGGGCTGGAAAATGACGAAATTCAGAAGGGAGATGTGATCGTGATCCGCTTTGAAGGGCCGAAGGGTGGCCCAGGGATGCCGGAGATGCTCACGCCAACCAGCGCCATCATGGGGGCGGGTTTAGGCAAGGATGTGGCGCTGATGACAGACGGCCGTTTCTCCGGCGGCAGTCACGGCTTCATCGTAGGGCACATCACCCCGGAAGCGCAGGAAGGCGGCCCCATCGCCCTGGTGCAAAACGGCGACAAAATCACGATTGATGCCAGGAACCGTACTATCAACATGGACGTGAGCGAGGAGGAAATCGGCCGTCGCCGCGCCGCCTGGACCGCGCCAGCGTACAAAGCGACGCGCGGTACGCTGTACAAGTACATCAAAAACGTAAAGTCCGCCTCTGAAGGGTGCGTGACGGATGAGTAAGTGGGCAAATAAGCAACGGGCTGCGCACATCTGGCTTTAAGGAATCAGGAGAAAGGAACATGACGAAATACGTAGGCATCTTAACAGCCGGTGGCGATAGCCCTGGCTTAAATGCAGCGATTCGCGGGGTTGGCAAAGCAGCGCTGGGCTTGGGTATGAACATTATCGGTTTCCGAGATGGCTTTCGCGGTTTGATGAACAATCGCACGATCCGGCTAGACAGCGAGCAGCTATCTGGCATTCTCACCGTTGGGGGCACCATCCTGGGCACCAGCCGGGACAAACCACATAAAATGCCCGTCGGCGACCGGGTTATGGATATGACGGATGTGATGGTGGATACTTACGAACGGCATCATTTGGACGCGTTGGTTTGCCTGGGCGGCGGCGGAACACAGAAAAACGCCTATCGCTTGATGAAAAAAGGGCTAAACATCATCACTTTGCCCAAAACAATCGACAATGACGTGGCCATGACAGATGCCACCTTTGGCTTTGATACTGCGCTAGGTATTGCTACCGAGGCGATTGACCGGCTGCACAGCACGGCCCACAGTCACCATCGCATTATTGTGGTGGAAATTATGGGACACAACACCGGCTGGCTGGCGCTGGGGTCGGGAATTGCTGGTGGGGCAGATGTGATTCTTATTCCAGAAATCCCCTACGACGTGGAGGTCGTGGCCAAAGCTATCCGCCAACGCAGTCGCGGCGGCAGCCGCTTCAGCATCGTGGCCGTGTCTGAAGGGGCCGTGTCCCTGCCCGTTGCTGAAAAAATTGAAACGTTAATAGCATTAAAGGCCGCTGCCAAGAGTAGCGATGAAAAGAGCGAAGCCAAGGCAGCTATAAAAGCGCTTAAACGAGAACATTCGGACAACACCTGGAAATTATCGCGGGAGTTGGAAGCACTAACTGGCCTGGAATCGCGGGTGACAATTTTGGGGCATGTGCAGCGCGGTGGCATTCCTTCTGCTGTGGACCGATTGCTGGGTACGCGACTAGGGACGGCGTGTGCCGAGCTGATTCAGGAAGAGGTGTTTGGTGTGATGGTGGCCTCTCAGGGGGAAACTGCCGTTCCGGTGCCGCTGGATAAAGTGGTGGGTAATCGCAAGTCTGTGCCGCTTGATCATCCATGGATAAAAACGGCTAGGCAAGTGGGGACATGTTTGGGGGATGAAGTATAAGCTGGCAAAAAGAAACGGCCGTTTCAACCGAATACGGCCGTTTGTATTACTTTTGTATCGCTACTGGCGGATTTCCGCAGGCTGCTAACCGATATAAAACCGATACAAAACGGATAAACACCTTGTCCTATAGATTTCCTTTGCTTAAGATGTAAGCACTCGTGTTCCTATGCCCGTTTTCAAACTAAATCAGTTACCTCTGGAAAGAGGCCAAAACGGTGAAGAAAAGGAGGTGCTTCTGAAAACCGATTTTCATCCGCCAGTTTCAGCTTTAGAGAAGAAAAGCCAGTACGCCCTACCCTAAAAAATAAGGAAAACACAATTATGCAATCTCAAGAATTGGTTAAAAGTCATTGGAAAACTGGTCGCTCCCGGAAGTGGCTGCTGTTAGCCCTTATATTGACAACGCTCTTGTCAATTTTCGTTTTTGTCAGCACTGCCAGTGCAGATGGGACATCACGACGAATTACGGCCGTTAACTACATAGATGGTTCTGCCGTATGTAACGACGCTATTACAAACTCGGCAGGTGAAGCACCCGCTTTTAGCTCAGATTTTGTGGGTGATTTAGATGGTTGCCTCTACATCTTCCCAGAATCATTTTCTTGTTCGGCTAACGGCGTTTATGTTGAGGATGGAATGGAAATTTATGTAGGCAGCGGTGCCCCAGGCGATGACGGGACGTTTGAAACCACGTACCGTTTTGTAGCGCACTTTGACAGCGAAGAGGAATGCAACACCTTCTCCAACCAGATAAGAGGGCGATGTTTGCATCCAATTGTCGCGAACACCGGCACCGGTGATTACGAAGGCGTAACCGGCATGTTCCAGATGACCGACAATGTAGAAGAAGGGACTGCCGACCTGGTTGGGCTGCTGCACTTCTTTGATAACACTCGGTAGTTTTTACAGATTATGTGAATAGCCCTCTCCTTAAAAATATTTGATGAGAGGGCTATTCACAATACAATTTTACGCCTCAGAGCAATTATCCATATGCAAATATTGGCGGCGCTCATCCTCAGTAAATGAGCGTGTCACACGCGTCTGGGCGATGGTCAAAAGCTCCTCCAAATCAAGTGTATAGATGTGGATACCCCTGTCACCCGTGGCTGCCAAATATCGCCCATCCGCACTAACGGCATAGGGAGCCAGGCTTTGGGGCAGGCGGATTAACGCTTCCTGGCTGGCTAGATCCCAAATCACAACGCCAGAGAGACCTGTGATCAGGCGGCCGCCATCTGGCAAGAAGTGCGCGTGCGAAATTCTTGTCGTTTCGCCCTGCAAATTGGCAACCTGTGTGCCCGTGGCCACATCCCACACCCGGATAATGCCGCTGCCTCCTGCTCCCGCCACATACCGGCTATCCGGACTAAATGATAAGCCCCAGATACGCCGGGGAATTTCTTCTACGACCATCATCTCATTACCGCTGGCTAAATCCCATATTTTGATCAGGGCAGAGGCATTATCTCGTTCGCCGGTTTCATCGGTAGAGGCAGCTATGTAACGGCCGTCTGGACTGAATTTGACGTTTGTCACGCCATTTGCCTGTCCCTGCACAGACCATGCCGCGGTTGCGCCGCGTGGATCAGCGCGCCACTCATAAATCTTTTCACCAGTCTCACGATTCCAGACTTTAACAAAGCCATCGGCCCCACCCGTGATCAGGCGGGTCGCGTCCGGGCTAAAATCGATGCCGAGAATGCCATCTAATGTGCCTCCAACGTTTCCAGGGCCATGACCACGCCAGGTTAAGACCTCCTGACGCAATGTTAAGTCCCAGATTTTGATGATATTGTCACTGCTACCAATGGCCAGATAACGGCCGTCATCACTGACAGCAGCGGCTCGCTCACGATTCCACTGCAAAATTAGGGAATCGAATTCGGCTAAAAGCGCCCCAGTTTGTAGCTGCCAAATCTTCACAATACCTTCAGGGGATACCGTAATAAGTGATTGGCCGTCAGGAGCAAAGGCAACGGGTGTTGATGTGTCGGCGATGTTAAGAATTTCGCCAGCTCCTGCTTCTGAAATATTCCAGATGCGTACCTCTCCATTACTAAGCGTGGCAATTTTGGCACTATCTGGGCTGAATGAAATGTCAGCAACTATGTTTGAATGCCCATATAATGTTGCGATTTCAACAGCCGTGTCACTGGTAGCATCCCATATCTTGACTGTTGTGTCCTGGCTGGCGGTGGCAAGATAACGGCCGTCTGGGCTCAACTGTAAATCCGTCACCAAATTATCATGCAACCCAAACCACTCTGCTAACGGCTCTGTAAGCTCACCATTTGGGTTTGCTGCAATGTTCCATATCGTTAAATCGTTTTCAAAGTCATTGGCTCCGGGAGCAACAAACAGGCGGGTCCCATCTGAATTGAATGTGATGTTGTTGGTCCATAGTGCATCATGATGCATCCTGGCAAGTTCTTCCCCTGTTGCCGCATCCAAAATCAGGGCAAAACCGTTGTCATCAGCCACCCCCAAACGGGAGCCATCGGGGCTGAATCGAACATCGTCTGTATACCCACCAAATTGACCTGCCTCCGCCACAGTTACCGTAAGCTGTGCCTTCCCCGATACGATGCTCCAGACCTTCAGTTCACCATCAGTACTGCCGCTGGCCAACAGGGTGCTGGACGGATTGAAGGTGATGTTATCAACAGTACTCGTATGACCTTCTAATGTATGCCTGATCTCCCAGGAGCTCGTATCCAAAACCAGTATTTGATTTTGCGATGTTAGCGCCAGCACTGAACCATCCGGTGAGATGATTAAGCCCCCGCTTATCGTGTTCTTAACAATCTCCAATTGAATTATTTGCAATTTCTCGCCACTATTTGTGTCCCAGAGTACGATTCCCTCCCTGCCCACACCTGCCAGCCAATCACCTTCTGGATGGTAATCAATCCACCAAATTTCTTCACCCGCTTGGGTCAGCGTCATTTCAATCCGTGATGCTTGCAGCGCGGCACGTATTGCTTCCTCGGCTTCGGCCGTGGAGGCGTTCTTCAACGCCTCCAGTCCCAACAGCAGACTTCGTTCAGGATTAACTTTCAGATTGGCATAAGCGGCCAGAGCCAATTCACGGGAGGTAGTCAAGCGTAACTGTCGCCGCAAAGCGTGCGCCGCTCGCGCCTGCTCTTCGGCGCGTTCGGTTTGCTCACGGGCAAGGCGCTGCGCCGTTTCTAGCTCGCGCTGGCGGCGGGCTTCCTCGGCTGCGTAGCGCTCATCCCGGGCGGTGATGCTTGTATGCAAAAAGAGGCGCTCGTCTTCCGTCAGCGCCACCGTGGTTGTTTCGACCCACGCTTCAAAACTGGACAGGCGACTGCCGCGCAGCAGGTAGCTGTTGTCCTGATCGCTGTGCTGCCACTGCGCCGCTGCCTGGGCCAGCAGCCGCTGCTGCTGTACGTCCTCACGGCCGTCGCGCAGCCAGCCGCGCAGGCGTGGCCACTCCCTCAGCAGTGCCTCGTGAGTTACTTCTACCGTCGGGCCTCGCGTCACCGGGTCGTGGTCAAAGGTGAGAAGGCGGTAACGGCCGTACTCGGCAATTGGTAATCGGTTATCGGTAATCGGTTCACCATTGCCAGGCAATGCTTCTAGTTCAGACAGCAATACTCTGCGCCGGGTATCTTCAACGCCCTCGCCCAGCGTCACCAGGCGCAGGAATAGTTGACGGGCTGCTTTCTGCCCGGCATCGTCCAAATCGGCAAAAATTTCGTCGGCGCGACGGGCCAACGCACCGGCTACCCCACCCGTTTTGCGGTACGTTTCCAATGAAATAGTCTGTGATTGCCGCTGCTCAAAAAGCTCGGTCAGGGCATATTGCAACAGTGGCAACATGCCGGGCTGGCTACCCACTTCCTGAATGATCGTGGCAATTAAATCCGGGGTCATTGTCAGCCCCAAATTTTCAACTGGCCGGGTGATTGCCTGGGTTAGTTCATCGGGGGTGAGCGGCAGCACCAGCGACAGCCGCTGCTGTATCAACTCGCCAAAATCCACATACTGCAACGGCCGATCCGTAAAATCGGCCCGCAGCGTTACCACCATGCGCAACCGGGAGTGGGGATCGAGAACGGCCGTTACCAAACTCTGCAAAAACGCTTCCCGTACGGCCTCCTCTTCCACCAGCGTAAACAGCTCCTCAAACTGGTCAATCAGCAGCAGAAGTTCCGTCTCGCCGTCGTCGGGCAGGCAGCGGTTCACGACGCGCAGCAGACCGCGATTGTCCTCCTGGAGCTGTGCCGGCAGCGCATCCGGTGGATTGACGGCCACGCGGTGCAGCGCCTCAGCGACTTCGGCCCACGGCTGGCTGCCTGGCGTTAAATCGACAATAAACCAGTTCTCTGAACCGGGCAGGCCGCCCCGGCGCAGAGCCGGGAGTAGCCCTGCTTTCACCAGCGACGATTTGCCGCTGCCGCTGGGTCCCACAACGGCCACAAAGCGCGCCAAGTCACTGCCGTCAGACATCTGGCTGAGCAGTTCCTGCACCAGCGTGTCGCGTCCAAAAAAGTTGTCAGCGTCGGCCTCGGTAAAGGCGCGCAGGCCGCGATATGGGTTTTCCAGGGCAGCAATTTCTTGCGGGGTGAGGTGGGGAACGGCCGTTTCCCAAACAGCACCCGACGACTGCACCAAAATGACCGGATTTAGCACGGATTCCAGCGCGTTTAAGAATGTTTTCATCTCCTGGAAGCGATCCTGCGGCCGTTTGGCTGTCGCCTGCTGCAACACATCATCCAGACCGGCTGGCAAATTGGGTGCTGTGTCGCGCAGCAGCGGCACAGTTTGGTTTAGATGCTGCTGCAGCAAACTGACCGGGGTTGGCCCCTGGAAAGCCGCCTGCCCGGTGAGCATTTCATACAGCAGCAAGCCGAAACAGTAAATGTCGCCGGACGGCCGTACCGGTTCGTCGCGAATTTGCTCTGGAGAAATGTAGGCGGGCGAGCTAACCAACGTTCCCGCTTCGGTGAGGCTGCTGCCTTCTAAAAATGCCAGATTTTTAGCAATGCCAAAGTCGGCCAGGTACGCGTTTTGCAGAGCATCCAGCAAAATGTTGGCCGGTTTAATGTCTTGATGCAACACACCCTGGGCATGGGCTGCCGCCAGCGCCTGCCCCACCTGCTGCCCAATGCGGCCCACCACGTCCAGCGGCAAAGGACCCTTTTCTAACACTGTGTTTAGACCACCATGCAAAAGGCGCATAATCAGGTAAGCGGCATTGGGTTCACGCCAATAATCATATAGGGGCACGATGTGGGGATGCTCCAGGCGGGCCACCAGGTGCGCTTCGGCTTCGAAGCGGCGGATAAAGGTGGGATGGTTGGCAAAGCGCGGCAAAATAATTTTCACGGCCACATCGCGCTGAACGGAAGGCTGCACCGCACGATAGACGACACCAAAGCCGCCGGAGCCTATCAACTCACCAAGTTGAAATCCCTTTACGGCACGGCCGCTCAGATCATCCAGCCCGATTTCACCCGGTGATGGTGTTGGCTTGGGAATTGGTGATGGTTTCTTTTCCTGGCGTGCCAACCGCACAAAACCAATCTGTTCCGCCTCGGAGATATTTAGGGCCAATGCCAATAATTCTGCCAGCTGCACAGACGGCCGTAAAGCGTTGCCTTCAAGCTTACGAATAGTAATAGGCGCGCAACTGGCACGGCGTGCCAGCTCAGCCTGGGTTAATCCCAGTTGGGACCGGCGCTCGCGCAAGACTTCGCCGAAGGTGGGCATCTGCTCCATCAGTGGTTCCTTATGAATTTTTCTTGGCAGAGATGATGTCTGAAGAAATTCTGGATAGTCAGGCCATTCTACAATAGGAACAGGCTAGAATTCAACTGATTCGCCGCTTCATATTCATTTTGTATCTAATTGTATCTAAAGCAAAATGCCCCGACGATTGGCTATCATCGGGGCATTTGCTATTCACTCATTTTCTCAAATCAGCTTACGAGTTGGGCCGCATGTAATCTGGAATAGGTTCAGGCAAAATTAGCGTTTGTCCCTCATAAATATCCTTCATGTAGTAGTAGCCATAGTAATAACCATACCAGGGATAGGCGCCACCATAGCCGCAACAGTAACGATACCCATAGTAGTCGTCATAGTAATAATAATCGTAGCTGTAGTAGACGTAAACATACAAACCATTGATCCGTGCCAGTTCAGATTCGGAAATGTTGTAGGTTGCGGCGATGCTTTCCAATGTTTCACCAGATGCCACTTTGTGATAATCGACACATTCTGGGCCAAAGTACGGTCCAGTACTGCCAATATTAGGAATGTACAACATTTGGCCTGGATAGATGCGGTCTGGATGGTAAATGTAATTGTGGGCCCGTATCGCCTGGACAGATGTGCCATAGCATCGGGCAATTTGCAGCAGCCACTCACCCTGAATAACTTCATGCATCGCCGATGTAGGCATGTCTTCTACCGATACGGTCACCTCGGCTTCCGCACACAGGCCGTCGCTGTCGCAGGTTTCGTAAGTGAATGTGTCATTGCCCTTAAAATCGGTGTTCGGTGTGTACGTGAAACGGCCGTCTACCAACATAACAACAGTGCCGTTAGCAGGAGCCTGCTTGGGCGTCTGGTTCACTTGCAAGCTGTCACCCTGGTCATTGGCCAACACATTGCCGCCTACCGGTTTGTTGACTGTGGTCTGGACGTTGTCAGCTTCCAGGATAGGACCGCCTACTTTGATAGAAGCCGTTGCCGTGGCACAGTTAGATGCGGCATTACATGCTTCATAATCAAAGCTATCCTCCCCAATGAAGTCGGCATTGGGTACATAGGAAAATTCGCCTGATTCTTGCAGCGTGAGGGTCCCGTTTGACGGCCCGTTAGCTGGTGTGGTATTCACCGTCACATTGCCACTGTCGTTGCTACGCACATTGGCTGCCAGCGTCAGATTTTTGGGCGTTGTAAATTGGTCGTTGGTCAGCTGAAAATCTCGAACGGTCACATTAACCTGGGCCGAGTCGCAAACCGCTGCCGGATTACACACTTCATACGTGAAGCTGTCACCACCCACATAGTTTTCATTCGGTGTATAAAGAATGATCAAGGGATCGGTTTGAATAACGGCCGTTCCATTGGCCGGTCCTGGATTGGGATTTTGCACTGTTAGATCTGCGCCTTGATCGTTGGCCGTCACGCCGATGGGGACGGCCGTATTCAACATAGTCTCGACAGTGTCATCATTGGCAACCACAACAGGGGGATCCACCGTAATTGTCACCATGGCGGTGGCGCACTCATTATCCGGGTCACAGACTTCGTAGCTAAATTGATCGTCACCAGAAAAGCCTGCATTGGGCGTATACACAAAGGTACCTGCTGAATCCAACGATGCGGTGCCGTTTGTCGGCTGCTGTGGCAAGGTTGTTTGGAAAACTAATGTGTCCCCATCCGGATCGCTGTCATTGCTAGTTACCGTGTCGGTCACGGCCGTTTCATACGCCGTTGTAAAACTATCATCTTCAGGGGTCGGGGGCACATTTCTCGGCCATATTCGCCATATCAAAAAGATAAGCAAAATTACCAGCAATAAACCAACAATAGCTAGGATAATATTTCGCATGAGAACACCCTCCTTTCTTGCGAAAAATGTATAAAGTTCTTGGAAATCAAAAGAATTTAAGAACGGAACACAACTTAGGGCAGCAATGGGTAGGCTTCAATGAAAACGCTAAGTCTGACCAGCATAATAGCATCTTACCAAAAAAGAGGCCAAGAATATTACAGAAAAGCAATAACTTTCAGATAAAAAGCGGCCGTTCCCAATAAAAAGGCAGGGATTTAGGCGCGTGTTGCCCGACAGATTTACCTGAAACCATAAGACTTGCTGTAAGAATGCCAACCTAAGATAGTAACGGTACAAGAAAGAGTAGCTGTATTTCAAATTGGGGTATATCAATGACACCTGTAGCAACCAAATCGACACTCAACGAACAAGCCACACACAAGTCTGCAACGGTCACCCGGCTGCCCCACACCCAGCGTAACGCCCAACAGGCCAATCGGCGCCTGAAGGCACTCCTTGATTACGCAATTGTTATTCCCACACTGCTGCTAATCTGGCCGCTCTTCCTGGTTTTGGCCATTGCTGTTAAGCTGGATTCACCGGGCCCCGTTATTCATCGTCGGCGCGTGTTGGGCCGAGACGGCCGTATCTTCGACGCCTTCAAATTCCGCACAATGTACGTGAATGGCGATGAGATTTTGGCCCAATATCCTAAGCTGAAAGCAGAGCTGAATCAGAACTACAAGCTCAAATGTGACCCACGTGTGACCCGCGTCGGTACGTTTCTGCGCAAGTTCAGCCTGGATGAGCTGCCGCAACTATTTAATGTTCTGGCCCAAGACATGTCCGTTGTTGGTCCGCGCATCATCGCCCCGGATGAAATTACCAAGTATGGTCGCTGGGGCCAAACGTTGCTCACCGTCATGCCTGGTCTAACCGGCTTGTGGCAGGTAAGCGGCCGTTCCAACACCTCTTACGATGACCGTGTAAAGTTGGACATGCAGTACATCGACAACTGGTCCATCTTTCTGGACATCACAATTTTGTTTAAAACCATCCCCGCTGTTATGAAAGGTGATGGCGCATACTAAAATTACTTTTGCAGAATTCCCTGATTCCTCCCCACCCAGAAAACCCCTGTACCCGCAGGGGTTTTCACTTTTAATCAATCAATTACAGGCAATAAAAAAGCTCCCTGAAAATTCAGGGAGCTTTTTCTGTTTAGGGGGAAGCAAAGTTTAGCGTTGACGCTGAGCTTTGCGTTGACGACGAATCGCTTTTTTCTTCTCAATGCGTTGCAGCTCGCTCTTGGAAACAAACCAGCGCTTGCGACGCACGTCTGCCAGAACTTTGCTTTTGATTACCGCTTTGTTAAAGCGACGCAGCAATTGTTCTTGCGATTCGTTAGAACGTAATTCAACTTTTGGCAGTGTTCTCACCCCCTTTTGGGTTTAATTTGTCTAAATGGGTAGCAGTCGCTACGCCATCCATAAGTTTACCTGCTAGCTAAAATTACGCAAATGTACTTTTTGCAAAACCCCGGTAGATTTGACGGGTTACAAGGCCAAAAAGTCCCGCCCCTGAAGCCGCTCATCTATTTTTTGCCAAATTTGATCCAAATGTGCTTCATATTGAACGTAATTCAGGTTGTTTGTATCAATCGTCAATACGGCGCTGCGGGAAAAATTCGCCGCCCATTCGTCGTAAAGTTTGTTTAGTTGCTCCAGATATGTGTCAGCAATCGTTTGCTCATACTCGCGGCCACGTTGGGCAATGCGCTGCCGCAACGTAGGCACAGACGCCTTGAGGTAAATCACCAAATGGGGTGGCGTCAGCACGGTAGCCAGCGTCTGGTAAAGATCAAAGTAGCTGGTCCAGTCACGGTCGCTCATGTTGCCCTGAATATAAAGGTTGCGGGCAAAAATCTCGGCATCCTCATACACGCTGCGATCCTGGATGATGGCATTTTGACGCTGGAGCAGGTAGTGGTGCTGTCGCAGCCGGCGGGATAGAAAAAAGACCTGAGAATGAAAACTCCAGCGCGTCATATCCTTGTAGAAATCGGCCAGGTATGGATTTTCGGCAACGGCTTCATAGACAGGTTCCCAGCCGGTACGCTCGGCCAGCAGTTTTACCAGCGTGGATTTGCCGACACCAATGTTGCCAGCCACGGTTATAAAATATTTTGGCATAAAATGATTCCTTTGTTGTCTTGTGGTTGAACGGCCGTTCTCAATCCTCATCATCGGCCGGTTTAAACAGCCGCCGATAGCTGCGCATTGTGTACTGTTCCTGGAAGCCCAGGGATTCATACAGCTTGATAGCAGGTACATTATCTGTGGTTGTAAACAAGGAGACAAACTGGATATTACGGATACGCAGCCTTTGTAACACAGCAGCCAAAATTGCCTGTCCCAATCCCAGGCGATGAAAGTCTGGATGAACGCCCATTGGTTCAATTTGGGCCAACGGCTGATGTGGATGCAGCCAGCCGATGCAAAAAGCAGCCAAACGGCCGTCTTCAGCCACAGCCACCAAATCCAACTCGGGTCGATACTGGGGCATTTGTAAAATACGCATGCGCCAGCTTTCCCGCATGACCGTTGAGCCAAAAGCCGCCCGATGCAGTTCAACGTAAGCTGCTACGTCTGCCTGACCGCGCAACGGCCGTATTGTAAATCCACCAGGTACGTTTTCTGGTATATGCCTTTCGGTTAAATCACACCGCATGGTGACATCGGTGCCGGCAGGTGCTAAACCATATGATTCAAGCAGCGCCGCGCGGTCTGGCTGGGGGTGGTCACTGCGCAGCCAAACATTGATGGGGAAAGTCGTGGCTTGCTCATTAGCTACCGCCTGCCCTCTTTCCAGGCCCCATTGCAAGATTTCCGGCTCCAAAACGGGTCGGTCTGCCTGCGGGTGAATGAGATATTCAAGCGCAAGAAACGCCTCTTGCACAATACCGACCGCCATTAACCGCCCGGCTGCATCATACCAGAGTCGAAAGTTTTGTGGCTTGTCCAATGTCCAGGAAGCCAACCGGTAAGGCAGGTCCATTACATGCAAAAAGTGCGGTCCGGCACCATACGCCAGGTCAGCGATTGCCTGTAGGTCATGCCAATTTTCATACGGCCGTGTTAGGTACATACTGCAAATCCCCAAACTCAGAACTTTGGTAAATCCAAACCTTGCTCAGACAAATTGTACTCGTTTTTAGGAGAGTAAAAAGTAGCAAAAAATTACGCCGGTATACAGAAAACCAGCCGTAGTGGAGAGCAGGACCAAGCGCTCAGAGCGAGGCGCTTCTGGTTTGCGCCAAAAGCGGTGCAACAGCGCCGGCAGCCCGATGAGGCCAAAAGGAAGCAAGAACCAGGGAATGGTGCCCTGTACCACAGAAATTAAGGCGATGAGAAGGCAAACGGCCGTGACCCAACGCAGCCCTCGCACCACCCGCCTTCGCCCCAGCCGCGTGGCAAACGTCCCCCCTGCCTGTAAATCAACCACAAAATCGCGCGCCTGTTGCTCTAGCTGGGCCGTCAGTGAAGCCAAAGAAAGAATGGCCAGCAGGACCCAATCAAGCAAAGCCCAGCTGGCCTGAATGAGCACCATGCAGACAACATAGGGGAATGTTTGTACAAAAAGCGTGTGAACAATGAGATCAAATCCGGGGCGCTGCTTTAAGCGCAGCGGCGGGGCCGAATAAGCCCAGGCCACAAAACAGCTTAGCACCCAAAATGACCAGCCCGGCAGGCCAAATTGAGCATAGGCAGCCGCAACAGAAGACAGCAGTGTGAGTGAAAAAAGAACAATCATCCATCCATGCACCGGCACCTGTACAAAAAAATTTCGGGCTGCTTTGCGTCGATCCAGAGCGTCAAACGGCGCATCAAAATAATCATTCAGGGCAAAGGCAAACCAGTAGCCCACCCCAATGGCCAGGACGAGAACGGCCGTTTGCCAGCGAATGGCCCCATGAATCAGCAAAGGCAACGTGGCAATAACCAAAGCCACTTGCCAGGCATCCATATGGTTGCTAATTAATTTTAGAACTGTTCGTTTGCGGGGTAATTGCACACAATCTTGAGCCATAAACTGCTGCGATGAATGATGGTGGCCCACTCGATGGTAACCACGGGTAAAATTAATTTTCTAGAGGCGGTAACAACTCATTTACCGTTTTGATCAATTTATCAGGCATGACGGGCTGCGGCAAATATCTGTCCGCGCCGGCGGCCAACCCTTCACGGATACTGCCGCCATCAGCGCGAGCACTAACGATGATAATGGGGAGATCGGCCGTTTTAGGATTTTGGCGCACGCGCTCACACACAGCAAACCCATCCATTTGCGGCATCATCACGTCTAACGTCATCAAATCTGGTTTTTGCCTGTCCAGAGACAGCAATGCCTCCGTACCATCAGCCGCCTCGGCTACGCCAAATCCGGCACGCTCCAGAATCAAACGCAATAGTTGACGTTTCATTGGATCATCGTCTACCACTAACACTGAATATCCCATGCTCTTTGCCTCTCAGAAACAGATTTTCTTCAAACAGCAACTCTCTCTATTCTTAAAAAGAAAAATGACAATCTATCTATATGGTTTTGGCAATGGCTTTATGAAATGAACGATGTCGTGGCAGTGATCTAGATACGCGTCTTTCCTTATGGGCTTTTCATTATACAACAAAACAGATTTGACGCTCCGTCACTCATCAAATTCCTATTTGCTTAGCTGAGCGCGATTTGGGAACCGCTGGTCGTTTTGCGCACCTCAATGCGATTGGGGAAAGCATCACGCAGTTCATCAATGTGGGTGATGACCAAAATGCGTTGGAAATCGTTCTGGATAGTGTTGATGGCTTCGACGAGGCGCTGACGGCCGTTTGGGTCCTGGCTGCCAAATCCTTCATCAATCACCAGGGTTTGCAGCCGCGCCCCGGCCCGTTTGGCCAACAGTTGAGACAGCGCCAGCCGGATGGCAAAGTTGACCCGGAACTGCTCCCCGCCGCTGTAATTGTCGTACGGCCGTTCCCCGGCGTGGTCCCGAATGTGAATGTCCAGCGTCTCCGCCAGACCATCCCGACTTTTTAGCTCGCGCTGCGTGGCAAAAGATACGGTCATCTCGCCGCCGGTCAGCCGATCTAATAGTTCGTTGGCCCGCTCCTCGATCTCCGGCAGCGCCTGCTCAATCAGCAGCGCCTGGACGCCGCTTTTGCCACATGCTTTTTCCAGCAGCTTGAGCCGCTGAATTTGTTGGGTGACGGCCGTTCGCTGTTCTGCCAGCTCCTTTTGCCGCTGGCGCTGATCGCCCAGCACCTCCAGACGATTTTGGGCCACGGCCACTTTTTGATTGGCGGCAATCTGCTCTTCACGCAGGGCAAACACTTCTTTTTCCACGCCGCGCAGGTCGCCCCCGTCGGCGGTCATTTGGGCCAGTTCGGCCACGGCCGTTTCATGCTGCTCAGTCAGTTCAGCCAGCGACTCTTCTTGCTCGGCAATGCGCTTGCTGCCTTCAGCCAGGGCATCTTCCAGCGGCTTGACGGCCGCTTCCGCCTGCCGCAGCTTTTGGAACTGCTCCGGCACCTCGGCCAACGCCTGCCGTGCTTTGCGGGCGGCAGCATGAGCGTCGCTATCATAACCCAGTTCGGACAGCTCGGCATTCAGGCCAGTTAGCGCGGCCCTGGCTTCGGCGGCAAAATCTTCGCTTTCCAGCTGCTGCTGCACCGTGGCCAGCTGCTCCTGGCCCGATTCAGCCCAGTCGGCCATGAAGCGGTTGAGTTCGGCCAGACGGGCCTCATCGTTGGCCAGACGCTGTTCCTGCTGGCGGCGTTCATTTTCCAGGGCTGGTTTGTTTTGCACGGCCGTTCCTAGTTCAATCACCTGTTCCCGCAGCTCAGTTAGATTATCTTCGGCCAGCGCCGCTTCCAGTTCAGCCAGCTGGGTGGCTTCGCCCGCTTCCCATTCAGCCAACGTCTGGCTGATTTCATCCAGACGAGCCTGCGCCTGCGCCTGCCGCGTCTGCTGCGTTTGCAGCGATTTTTCCAGCTGCGGTCGTTGAATGATGACGCGGTCCAGCTCCGCAATCTGGCCGGCGAGCGTTTCGATGGTTTGTTTGTTGCTGCGGAAACGCTCGCCCATCCCGTTACCTTCGGTTTGCAGCTCGGCCATCACCTGCGACCGGTGTTCTACCGTGAGCTCCTGGCCGCAGAGGGGGCAGCTGCCGCCGGTTTCGGCTTCCAGCTGCTCGATGCGCGCCTTCAGGCGGTTCATCTGCTCTTTGAGCGCGGGCTGGCTGCTTTCCAACCCCACCTTCTCCGCACTGACAGTGCCGAGTTCCTGCTCCTTCTGGCTCAAATCGGCCAGCTGGGCCGTAAGGTCAGTGATTTGCTGCTGGGCGGTTTGCAGGTTCTGCGAAACGGCCGTTTCTTCCTGACGCAGCGCCGCTATCCGTTTGGCCTGATTTTGCAGCCGGTTCAACTCACGCGTCTGTGACTCCCGCTCACTTTCCTGTTTTTGCAATTCGCTGCGCAGCTCGTGCCATTCGGCTTCTTGCTTGTTGAGCGTTTCCAGCTTCATTTCCAATTCGGCCAGGGCAGCTTTGGCCGAAGCCAGTTCGGCTTCTAGCTTTTCTTGCTCATCAGCCGCCGCTTCAGCACGTTTGGCCTGGGCCTGCAACGCTTCTGCCTGCTGGGTCAGGCGAGATTTTTCCTCGGCAATGGCAACTTCGTACGGCCGTTTGCTTTGCTCCAGCTTGTTAAATTCATCCGCCTTATCCTGCCAGCTCTGGAAGGTGGCATCGGCTTCCTGCCACGCTTCATGCTGTTTGGTGATGGTTTCGGCGTCGGCCAGAATGGCGGAATAGCCGTCGCGCTCCTGCTGCCGCTGCATTTGGCTGCGCTGCAAGCTCTCCAGCTGTGCCTTGCCCCGGTTTAAGTTGGTGGCCAGGGTTTCAACAAGCTGCTTGTGCTGCTGCACGGCCGTTTCGGCCCGGCGCAACTGCTGCAACAATGCCTCCTTATCGGCCAATCGTTCCGCAATGGCTTCCAGAACTGCTTGGGCTTCGGTAACGGCCGTTTGCCGTTCTTCTTCCTGATCCAGTTCCGCTTCAATTTCCTGGATTTGGTGGTCCAACAAATCCAGCTGCCGCTCTTCTTCCTTGCGCCGGTTGGCGGCTAATTCCCGATATTGGTCCCAGATGCTCACGCCCAGCAAATCAGCCAAAATCTCTTTGCGGCGATTGGGCGTCTTGGTGGTGAACTCATCTGCCTTGCCTTGCAGCAAAAAGCTGGCATTAATGAACGTGTCGTAATTCATGCGCAGCAGCTGCTCGATGGCCGTCTGCGTTTCGCGCAGCTTGCCTTCGGTGAGGGTTTTCCAGGCGTCGTCGCCGGCGGCAATTTGCAGATCAAGCTGGGTGGTTTTGCCCTTGCGCTTGCTGCGCGTCACCCGGTACATCGTGCCTTCTAGCTCAAACTCCAGCTGCACTTCGGCCGTTTTGTCATCAATGGCTGACAGGCGGTTAACCAGATCGTCGTCGCTGCGGCTGCGGCTCTGGCCAAACAGTGCCCAGGTAATGCCGTCCAAAATAGACGACTTACCCGCGCCGTTAGCCCCGGAAATACAGGCCAGATGAATACCGTCGAATTGGAGAACGGCCGTCTCCCGATAAGATAAAAAGTTGGAAATCTCAAGTCTTGTTGGAATCATAACTCTCTATTAACTGTCACTCTAACTCGTCTGCCAGCACATCCTTCGCCAGCCCCAGCATCACCTCAATTTCCTCACCATCCAGCTCCTCACTGAGCCAGTATGCTTCCAGCAATTCCAGCGGCGTCATCGCTTCCACGCCGGCTGCATCACCCAGGCGAGATCGTTTGTTGGTGAGGTAATGCTTCTGAATTTTGACGTCGAAGGCGTCTTTAAAATGCTCTAAAATGGCCCGCTCATCCAGCAGTGGCTCGTCATCGCGGGGGAAGCTGAGGCGCACGCGGCAAATGGCGTCAGTTACGTCTTCAGCGGCAGGCAGTTGGCTGAGTACATCTTCCATAAAATGTTCGGTGCGCGGTGTAATGGGTGCTGGATCAATGAAGCGGCGCGTATTCAACATACGAAATTCCCAATGGGTATCCCCTTTGCCCACTTCGGCCAGAACAAACCGCTTATCCTCTTTTTCGCCAAAATCAATGCGCTCAATGGAACCAGGATAAATGATAGGCGGATGGCTGTTATCGCTGGACAGCACCTGCGGCTTGTGGATGTGGCCCAACGCCACATAATCCAGCTTGGCATGGTTCACCAGCCCGCCGCTGAGAACCAGCTCGTGCCCTAGCATCACCGCCCGCTCGCTGCCGAATTTGGCCCCGGAAACGCTGGCGTGGGCGGTGAGAATGAGGGGGATGTCGGGATCGGCCGTTTCAATAAAGTGCATCACCCGCTGCACCACCAATTCCTCAATGCGAGCGTAAATCTCCTCCACCGTGCGGCCCAGCGTCTCCTCGCGCCCGACCAACATGCTGCGCGACACCCAGGGCACGGTGATGATCTGCACCGGCAGGCCCAACTGCTCCGGCGTCCACAGCGCCAGCCGGTCGGCGACGTGAATGTGAGGCACGGCAAGCGTGCTGAACTCGTGCAGCGTATGTGCCCGGCCCGCCGCCGGAGAGACATCATGGTTGCCCACCAGCAGCAGCGTGGGGATGCCCGCCTGGGAAAGGCGCATCATCCGCTCGCCCCAGGCGCGCTGGAACGTCGGCTGGGGATTGCGGTCCTTGTACGCGTCCCCGGCAAAGATGACCAGCTCGACTTTTTCCTCGATGGCTGCATCCACAATCTGGTCCAGCGCGTGCAAAAAGTCCATGACGCGCATGGGCAGACCGGTTTCGGGATCGTGACGGCCGTAATTAGCAATATCAATATGGGCATCGGCAAAATGTAGCAAACGGATGGGTTTTTCTGTCGGCATAACTTCCTTGAGAGATTAAATGAGCCACAGAGGACACAGAGATTTTGGAGATTTTCCTGTTTACCCTCTGTGATCTCTGTGGCTAACTTTATTTTTCTACAATGATGCGGTAGTTGGAGCCATCTGACTGGCCAAAAATGCGCTCAACCATAACGTAATACCGACCTGTAGCAAGGAACAGCGTCACCGCTTCGCTCTGGTTTCCGGCCAGCGACCCGCTGCCGCGCACGCTCTTGTTGGCATCATAAATCGTGATGTTGTAATCACTGCCAGATGGAATCTGGTTCAGGCGCACGGTGACCGTGCTGGTGTTGGGCTGATCAAAATAGTAGGCATCAAAGAAATCGAATGAGTCGTCAAATTTATGCACCTGGGCCACGTTTAAAACAAGCCGCTGGGCAACACTAAAGTTATCGTTCAAACCACCATCGCCGTTCATAATAACGGGCAAATGATTTGTTTTACCCAGGGCCAATAGCCGGTGAACTAAAGGTGTCACAAAAAAGTCGATAGTGTCGTGCCCGCCAATGGCAAACAGGTAGTTGTTAATAAATTCTCCCTGCGGAAAAGCGCGGGCGCGCACAATCGGACTGCCGCCTAAATCATAGGTGACGTCCAAAAGCTGCCAACCTGCGGCCGGATTTTGCGGATCATATACTTCAACTTCAGGCACGGCTTCGTGGGTGCCATCCAGCCCGCCAAACACGTACCATTTGCCTTCTGGACTCACGGCACTGGCAGCGCCATAGCGGGCAATGTTCATGGGGGCGATGGTCTGCCAGGTACCACTGCCGGCCGGTTGGTAACATTCGCCATCTTGAATCAGCTCATTGTTATTGTTAATGCCACCCACTGCGCAGATGCCGTTGTTAATCCAAACGGCCGTATGCCCATAGCGGGGCACAATCATGTCAGGGGTATCTGCATCCCAGCTTGTGCCATTGAAAAAAGAGACATCGTTGTGGACAACGGCCGTATCCGCCAAAAAGTCCGTGTTGCTGATGCCGCCCACCAGATAATAACCACCCTGGTCCGCGGGCACCACCGCCTGGGCCCAGCCCACGGCGACGGGTGGGGACTGTCGGTCTGGTTCCCAATGAGCACCGGCAATGTTGTACACATGGTGCGTATCAACCATGCTGTTGCCGTCGTAGCCGCCAGGCACATAGATGTTGCCGTTCACCTGAGCGGCCGTGAGATCCGTTAAGGGGTTTCCCGGCATGGGAGCCAACGTGGTCCAGGTATCATCGCCCGGATTGTAACGATACAGGTTGCTGCTTAACGATGGGGGTGAGGTGGCATTGGTTTGACCGCCCACCATGTAAATCCAACCATTGTGCTTCACCGTGGCGTGGCGCGTGCGGGCCGGTGCTGACGTTCCAAAGGTCGCCCATTTTGAGGGAATGGGGTCCAGGACAAAAAAGATGTCCAGCTGGAGCGGACCGGGTTCTGCCGCATTCCAGTCGGCCACCTCCACGAAGTAGGTTGTCCCTTGGGAGACATCAAACGTGACGCGCGAGGCAAAGCCCTGGTAATCATCGTTGCAGGCAACCATGTTCAGCGTGGCGGCGCCACAGGCACCCGTGTAAACAGCCAGGATAGTATCGTAACTGTTGGGATTAAAGTTGTTAGCGGTGTCGATGGTGACACGGCCGTTGCTCTCTGGCGTGAATTTGTACCAGACGGTGCGGTATCCTTGCGGACGGCTGGGAGCGCCCCAGGCGCAGGTAAGCACCGGGTCTTCAGCTCCCTCAGACATCTCATTCACCTGCGTTGTTTCCCCTACCCCGGAGCCATCCAAATCGACCGTGGTGGCATTTGTACAGCTGTCTGCGGCTTCATTGGCGATGAGCGGCCGTTCCGGCAGTGGTTGCAAGGTCATTTTCTGCACTTGCAGCGATTCCAATCCCAACTCTGGTCCAGCGGCTGCAATGGGAACGGCCGTTTCCACCACATTCTCAGGCATAATAACAACCACACCCAGGCCCAACATCAAAAACAAAACTAAAAGTGTGAGGTGACGCATAAACAAAGCCTTCCCAGCTTACCAGGCCTGTCATGCTGAACGCAGTGAAGCATCCCAGAAACCATCGAGTTCGTCACGCCTGGCTCATCGTTTGTATTTTTCCAGCCAAGCTTAGAGGGATTCTTCGCCAAAGGCTCAGAATGACAAGGTAAAGTTCAAACGATTTTCATCGCCAAAATTTGGCAACGCTGTGATTGTACCAAACTGGCAGCCCAATTGGCTATTTTACGCAGCAATGCTCACATTTTTCATGGGGAAATTCATGTAGGGGCAAGGTAGTAGAAAGGGAACCAGAGTATGGGCACAATCTCAAATTAGAGTTCTTGGAAAACTGACCCTCACCCCAACCCTCAAGGGAGAGGGTTGGGGTGAGGGTGAAAGTTTATGCTTTACGTAATTGCAACGTCACATCCTGGTCGCCGATGGCGACGGTTTGGGTGTACAGCGGGTTGGTCATCGGGCCGGCTTGCAGATTGACGGTGAGTGTTTCTTGCTGCACATAGTCGGCAAAGTTGCTCAGCGCGGCGGCGACGTCGCCATTAGCACCCTGGTAGCTCAGCTCGATCCGGTCGGAGATTTCCAGACCGGCGTCTTTGCGCATGTTGTTGACCTGGCGCACGACGTCGCGAGCGTAGCCTTCCTGGACCAGTGCGGGCGTCAGTTCGGTGTCTACTGCTACCGTGACGCCTTTATCAGAGGCAACGGCCGTTCCCCCGCGTGATTCCGTCTGCACCAACACATCATCCTCGCCCAGCGTCACCGTCTCGCCGGCAACTTCCAACGTCAACGATTCGCCAGCTTGCAAGGTGCGTGCTGCTTCGGCCGGATCGAGGGCCATGAGCGCCTGCCGCACCTTGGGGAAGTCGGAGCCAAACTTCGGCCCCAAAACCCGATTGTTGGGCATCAGCTTGTAGTTCACCAACTCGCCCACCTCGGAGACCACTTCAATTTCCTTGACGTTGATCTCTTCGGCCAACACGTCGGCCAGCGCTTGCAGGTCGTCCTGCGCCTGCTGGCTGGCGACATTGATCCGCGCCTTGGCCAGCGGCTGGCGCAGCTTGATGTCTTCCGAACTGCGTGCTGAGCGCCCCAGGCTGGCAGCGGTGATGGCCAATCCCATCTTGTCCAGCAGGCGACGATCCAGTGCATCCGCGTCGGCTTCCGGGTAAAGCGTATGATGCACGCTCAGCGGCGCATTTTCATCGACGCGGCGCACCAGGTTTTGGTACATCGCCTCCGTGGTGAAGGGGATGAAGGGAGCCAACAGGCGGATGAATTTAACCATCACCTGGTAAAGCGTGCGGTAAGCGGCGTTTTTGTCGGCATCGGCTTCGCTTTTCCAGAAGCGGCGGCGGCTGCGGCGCACGTACCAGTTGCTTAGATCGTCCAGCAGGGCTTCCAGCGTTTGGGTGGCTTTTTCGGCGTCGTATTTATCGAGGGAGGCGCAGACGGAAACGGCCGTTTCATCCACCCGTGCCAAAATCCAGCTATCTAATTCCGCGTGAGCATGGTTGGGAGATTGGAGATTAGTTTGATCACTCGCCACTCGCCACTCGCCAGCCTCTGGCTTCCAGTTGTCCAGATTGGCATACGTCACCAAAAACGAATACACGTTCCACAGCGGGATGAGAAAGCGGCGGCGCGTCTCGTCGCCGACGTGGTAGCCAAACAGCAGATTTTGCTCCGGCTTGCAGCTCGCGTACAGCCAGCGCATCGTGTCTGCGCCCATTTTCTCGGCCGCTTCGTTAAATTCGATGGAGTTGCCCCACGATTTGTGCATCTCACGGCCGTCTTCGGCGAGCAGCGTGGAGTAGCCAAACAGGTTCAGGAATGGCGGCTCGTCGCCCAGAACGGTGCTTTGCGCCAGCAGGCTGTAGAACCAGTTGCGGAACTGGCCGGGGAACGATTCGCTGATCCAGTCCGCCGGGTACCATTTCTCCCAATACTCGGGATGGTGCCGGTAGCCCAGCGTGCTGAAGGCGACGATGCCTGCGTCCAGCCACGGGTTGCCCACGTCTTTGATGCGGCTCACCTTGCCGCCGCATTCGGGGCAGGCGATCTTGACTGCGTCGATGTACGGCCGATGCGGCGTGTGCCCCTCAAACTGCTCCCAGCCTTCCACAGCGCGCTCTTCCAGCTCATCTTCGTCACCCACGACGGTGAAGTGGCTGCATTCCTCACATTCCCAGATGGGCAGCGCCAGACCCCAGTACCGCTTTTTGGAGATCATCCAGTCATGCATGTTGCGCAGCCAGTCCATTTCCCGGTCGTAGCCAAAGCTGGGATACCAGTTGATTTTTTCCACGCGATCCATGATTTGGTAGCGCAGGCTGCGCGCCTTTTCTTTGGCCGTCACTTCTTCACGCGGCTTGTCGTACAGCTTGCCCATGCTGATAAACCACTCATCCACCAGACGGTAAACCAGCTCCGTGCCGCAGCGCCAGCAGTGCGGGTAGCGGTGCGCGTAACGCTGCTTGCGGTAATACAAATCTTTTTCGCGCAAATTTTCAAAGATTGCCTCGGCCACCTCCTGCGAATGCTGGCCGGTCAGCCAGGCAAAGCCGTCGATGTAGACGCCGTTTTCGTTCAGCGGCGCGATGATCGGCAGATCGTTTTCCTTGCTGAGCTGGAAGTCCTCAGCACCACAGCCCGGCGCGATGTGCACAATGCCCGTTCCTTCATCGGCACCAACCTCTTTCCAGGGGATGACGCGGTGGGTATAGGGCGAACCGCCTGGTTCGCTTGCCTCCGTAAATGCCGTCATGGCGGCGGGCAGCTCATCAAACGGCCCGCGATAATTCCAGCCGACGAGTTCTTCGCCCTTCAACTTGCCTACCACTTCGTACTTGCCGATGAGCGTCTCTTTGGCCGCTTCTTCGGCCAGATAATAAGTCCAGCCATCTTCATGCTGCACTTTGACGTAATCCAGCTCTGGCCCAACGGCCGCAGCCACGTTGCTGGTTAGCGTCCACGGTGTGGTGGTCCAGACCAGCAGCGCTTCGTTCTCACGGTCCAGCAGCGGGAACTTTACGTACACGGAATCATGCGTCACTTCAAAGTAGCCATCGGTGACGATTTCGTGCTGGCTGATGCCGGTGCCGCAGCGGGCGCACCAGGGCATCACGTCACGGCCTTTGTAGAGCCAGCCGTTGTCGCGGCACATTTTGAGGAAGCGCCAGATCATGTAGTTGTTTTCGTCACTAAAGGTGAAGTAGGAGCCGCCGACTTCTACCAGCCCCAACATGCCCACCACTTGCTCCACGGTGCCGGTGATCGGTCCAGTCGCACCCTGGATGGTTACTTCTTGCTGCGGGTCTTCCTTCATGAGGGCACTGAGGCGGCGCAGTTCGTCCGGGCTGTTCCAATCCATCCAGTAGCCCAGACGGATGGACTGTTCGGTTTGAACGGCCGCATAGTGCAGCACCCGCGCCTTACACAGCTTGACAAAGTTTTCCAGGCCAAACGCTTCGATGTCACGCTTGGTTTTGAAGCCCAGCTCTTTTTCTACCTCGACTTCGACCCACAGGCCTTGGCAGTCGAAGCCGTTTTGCCAGCGCAGGTTTTTGCCCTGCATGGCGTGGTAGCGTTGGTACAGATCTTTGTAGGTGCGGCCCCAGGCGTGGTGCACGCCCATCGGGTTGTTGGCGGTGATAGGGCCGTCGATAAAGCTGAACCGCTTGCCACTTTGGGCTCGCAGGCGGCGCAGCTCGTTGAAAGCATCGGTTTCTTGCCAAAATTTCAGGACTTCGCGTTCTTGTTCAACAAAGTCTACTTTGTTGGAAACGTCTTTGAAAGACATGAGATTGCTCCAAATGGTTAATGGTTAATTTTTAATGGTAAATGGTTAATGAACTGGGTACCCGACGACGACGTGGCAGGGATGTGGTGAGGAACGGCCGTGTCGGGGCCAGTAATTCGCCACCAAGTAGCCACACCAAATATTTGCTTGAAATTGCAGACATTATTCATTTCCAACCTCCTCTGAAATCTCAAGTTCAAAATTTGGATACCGCATAACTCCAGCGGAATCCCATAAATCTCTGTGAAACACCTCTATAATTTCCCTTAACTCATTCTTAGACCCTATGCTAAGCCTCGGAAAAACAATAGGATTATTGTTAAAGGTGAACTTTTCATCATCAGGTGTAAAAGAGTTTATCCTACATGAGCTCACCGTAGCGTTAATCTCAACTTCCAATCCATACTCTACCTCCGAAAATCCAGCCTCCTCCCTAAATCTGAACGCTGTCTTAACGGCATTAATCAATAAGCTGTATACCCATTCCGGATATATTCTGTTCCACAATCCGTCTATTTCCCACTTTGTGGTGAAGAAAAATTCAATAGTTCCATCACAATATACTTCTTGAGAAATTTGATATCTATCCCTCTGACCGCCCATATACTGAGCTCCTCTAAGAAGAGGTTTGTTTGCACTAACCGGAAACTGGTTAAAGAGATTTAAAGATTTTCGCGAATTGTCGAGGAGAATGTTTTCTGTTTCTTTGAGTGGCTCAAACTCTGGATATCCGTAAACGCGATTTACCCATATCTCGGAAGAAACTGGAATCAAAGTTACACGTATTCCCTGAGCAGAACTACCACCAAAATTATTTTTTAATAGTCTCTGAAACTTTTCATGGCTCTTTACGAATTTATTATCAACTTCCTCTAGGAAATTTGATCTTTGAATTGTTAATTCCTGAATTTCTCGCATCGTCATTTTCTCACTGCGATCATTTCGCCTCAAATAACAGTGTGCATTATGTTCCAATCGATGAGGCGCTGCTCTTGATTGAGGCACATTAATTACGACCAAACCAGCACCCATGTCATCTACCACTATTTCCTTTGTTTTAAGCAAAGGTAACTTTGGGCTAATACAATCTCTAGCCTGCAACCTAATCTTTTCTGCTAGTTCTGCACATCTTGGAAGAGGTGAAATTGCAGCCGCTCTTGGTGGCTTTTCATCACTCTCTGCTAATCCAAGTATCAAGTTCCCGCCTTGACCATTAGCAAAAGCAACAACTTCTTCTAAGATTTGATTCCGAGCATAATCGCTAATGCTTGAACTACCCTCTAACCAAGGATCACCGTTGGGTCTTCTGCTAGGAAGTTCCCGTTTGTATTCAACATAGGTTCCTTCTGGATAGCCCTCTTCTATTAACCTTTCGATATCTGTTATAACCAAATTCTCAATAGGTTTCGTAAATAGAGCAGTCATAATTCACCTCTGCTAATACCAAATGTACCGAGATTCAGTTGCCGACAGCAGTTTGCCATCAGCATAGCTGGGCCGCTGCATGGCGACGGGCCAGTAGTTTTCGTCGCGCACGACGATGCGTTGGTTGTCGTTCCAGCGCACCATCGTGGGCACGGTTTCCAGCGTCTTGCCCGCCACTTCCATCGGTTTGGTGTCGGTAATCATAAAAAACACGTCTACCGAGACTTGCTGCAAGGCCAGCGTGTCCTCGCCGCCGATTTTGCCGTTGAGGGTAACGGCCGTATTCCCCGTCACCTTTTTCGCTTTTAACGCCAATCCCAGGCCAATCGCCGAGGGAAACCAGAAAATTGTGCCCGGTTCGATGTCGAGGTCCTCATGGTAGGTACGGCCGTTTACCGCCCGTGTCCCTGTAATATTCGTCTCTGAAAAAAGCAGCGTACCCTCAACCTGCAAGCCATCGCCCCAAAAGCGGTAGGCCAACCGCTCCGGCGCGCCGTCCGCCTGCCGCACCAAATGGTACAGATACGAATGCCCCGAAGCCGCCTCACGCGCATCCAAATCCACACGCAGCACCTCGTAGCCTTCGGTGGCCTGGGTCAGCCGCCAATGCTCCACGGCACCGGTCGGCACGCCATCCAGCTCATAGCGCATCAGCCCGGCACCGATTGGCTTCTCGTAATCCTGCTCCTTAACAATAAATCTCATTTCAAAACCATGGCTACAACGAATTTGAGGAATCAACGAATTTTTCATTCGTTAATTTCTGCCATTCGTTGTAGTCTCCGCTAGATTAATCCAATTCTACGTAGATGCGCTTGTTGATCTTACCCTTGCTTTTGTAATCGGTGATGCGCATACGGCCGACTTCGCTGGTGTTCTTCACATGCGTGCCGCCGTCCGCCTGCAAATCTAGCCCAACCAGCTCCACGGTGCGCACTTCGCTGATCCCTTCCGGCAGCAAATTGATCTTGGTGCGGATCAAGTCAGGAATCTGGAATGCTTCTTCGCGGGGCAGAATTTGTACGCGGGTATCGCGGGCGGCTTCGACCTCTTTGTTGACGGCCGTTTCAATCTCCGCCACCAACTCCTGCTGCATCGTCTCAAACTCAAAATCCATGCGCCCCTTCAGCGGGTCCATGTTGCCACCGGTCACCGAGGCACCGTAATCACGCCAGACCACACCGCACAAGATATGCATCGCTGTGTGGGTACGCATGAGCTGGTAGCGTCGCTCCCAATCGAGCTGGCCGGTTACGGCCGTACCCACCGCCGGCGGTTCACCCTCAACAAAATGCACAACATCGCCACCCACTTTTTTCACCTTTGTCACGTTCCAGGTCTGCTCACCGGCGGCCAGGGTGCCCACGTCGTTGGGCTGACCACCGCCGCCAGGGTAAAAAGCGGTTTTATCAAGTACGACGCCATCATCGGTAACGGCCGTGACCATCGCTTCAAAATTCTGCAGATACGCATCCGTTAAATACAACATTTCCGTCATCATCAGCCTCCAAGCAAATCACAGTTATGCTTTTGAACGAGAAAGCAAGGTTTCTTGTGATTTGCCAAAGTAAAAGCCAAATGTAAGATGGCCCCAAAGCAAAACATCGACTTTTACACAGAAAACAAAAAACGCCATCATCCCACTGTTGGGACGAAGGCGCATTGTCTCCGCGGTACCACCCAAGTTCCTGGCACTTGCCAGACACTTAATCAGCCACCTGAGAATGGCTGCACTCCCGCTAACGTGGGATGAATCCGTCTGAGCCTACTTGTTTCCGTAATCGGTTATCGGTATTCCATAATCGGTTTTTAACTGATTACCGATTACTGACCTACCGTTTACCGATCACCGGCCGTTCAGTCAGAAGCTCCGGAGGGATTTTCACTTTCTTATCTGGACCTGACTTCCACCAACTCAGGTTCGCTCGACTCAGCCTCAAAAGTTACTCGTCTCCATCAACGCCTGTCTATTTTTAAGTGGGGAGATTATGCCAAAACGGCCGTTTCCTGTCAAACAATCATACCAAGCCTCCCCCGTACTCTTATCATATAGATCACACACGCAATTTAGATTAAAGTACCTCTACCTGATTGTGAGAACATTCAACAAATCAGCCTGCAAAATAGTTCATATGTATCATGGTTAGGCTTGATAATGTGTAGACAACCATTCTGGCTTGTGATACCCTTTAGACAGTCACAGAATTCGTAAACTCCAAAAATTCGTCGATCTGATAATCACAAGTTGAGTTTACTGAAAAATTTTTGCAAGCAATGACTGATTAAGGAAATACGTAATGGCAGACGAACCAAAAAAAGTAGTTTGCATCGAAGATGAATTAGAAATGATCGAATTGGTCAAGCTCATTTTGGGCCGCAACAAGTTCGACGTGACCGGAGCCGTCGGCGGTCATGAAGGCTTGTCCAAGATCAGCGAAATTCAGCCAGACCTCGTTCTGCTCGATTTGATGATGCCCGAAATGGACGGTTGGGAAGTGTATCAAAAAATGAAGGCTTCTGAAGAGATGCGCGATATTCCCGTCATTGTGGTCACCGCCAAAGCACAAAGCATCGATCGTGTTTTAGGATTGCATATTGCTCGGGTAGATGATTACATTACCAAACCCTTTGGCCCCCAAGAGCTGCTAGACAGTGTAGAGCGCGTCATTAATAGTAAAGCCAAAACCCAGCAAGAAGTCAGTTCCTAATTCCCAATTAATTGCCCTCAACAAAGCCCACCTGCAACGCAGATGGGCTTTTTTTCTATTCTGGCACATTTTCAGAACCGTTATATAGTTTATTGTCAAAAAGATAGATAAAAAGAGGATGACTTGCAAATTAGATTTTGGGGGGTACGAGGCACCATACCGACACCTGGTCCAGAAACAATTCGAGTTGGGGGCAATACCTCTTGTGTAGAGCTGCGCACTACAGATGATCAGCTTATCATCATTGATGCGGGTTCTGGCATTCGTCGTCTGGGCAAAGAACTCGTCAAAAACAACCATGAGCGCATCGTTGGCAGTATCCTCATCAGCCATACACACTGGGACCATATTCAAGGTTTCCCCTTTTTTGCACCGATTTTCGGCCGTAATAACCGGTTTGTTTTGGTGGGTAAACGGCGCGTAGGCAAACAGCTGGAAGAAACTATGGCCGGGCAATTTATTGAGCCATATCTCCCTTTTGCCTATAAATCATTGCCGGCCGATCTTATTGTGAAAGAGGTGCAGGATGGCGAAACAATTATCATTGGCAATAATACCCGGGTGACAGTCGCCGATTTAAATCACCCTGGCGGCTGCCTCGGATTTCGGATTGAAAATGATGGGTATACTTTTGTTTATTGCAGCGATGTGACCCATTACGATGATGGTTTTGATCCCAATTTATTGCGGTTGGCCGAAGGGGCCGATTTGCTGGTACACGACTCACATTTTTCTACCATTGCCGAACGAAAAAAATTTAAAGAGTATGGTCACAGCGCCTGGCAAGAGGCGGTGCAAGCAGCCATTGAGGCGCGCGTTAAATGCTTGGGACTCTTCCATTATTCCCCCGACCTAACAGACGATGAACTGGATGACATTCTCATACAGGCCCGTTCCATTTTTCCACGGACCATTCTGACTCGTGAAGGAATGACAATTTCGCTTCCTTTAGACAGATTGCCAGATTGATCCCGTTTTATTTTCCTGAACTCCTTTGCTGGAAAAATAGAATAGTTTACAATAAATGCATAATCAACTGGCCCTATTCACTGCCCATCGTTGGTTTGCAAGAATTTGGTTGATAAAGCAGGTAATTAATTTTGGCGCGACAATTTAACCCATCCTCCGGAGACAACACTCACCAGTCGGTTCTTATTGTTGATGATGAACCGATGGCGCGTACGCTGCTGCGCTTGATGTTGGTTCGAGCCGGTTTCCACGTCTCAGAAGCAGAAGATGGCTTTGATGCGCTGGAAAAGGTGCGCAAGAATCAGCCGGATGTAATTTTGCTGGATGTGATGATGCCGGGGATGGATGGGTTTGCCGTTTGTGAAAAGCTGCGCAGCGAACCGGCTACGGCCGAATTACCCATCATCATGCTCAGTGCCAAAACAGACCTGGACAGCATTAACAAAGGGCTGCGCGCCGGAGCCACCATTTACCTGACCAAACCCATCTCACCAGAAGAGCTAACACAGCACGTTAAAGATGCGTTGGTTCAGTTTGATGAAGATGTTTAGGGCATAGCTTGAGGAAGAGAAAGCCAGTTGTTTTTCATTGCCGATTCACAAGGTTTGTGATAAAAAACACAAGAAGGCATTGGCAAACAGTTTATTTGCTATTATTTTTGGAGGCAAATTCGTATGTTGGTGAAGCGATTAGGAGTTGGTGTCATTTCGTTATTGGTCGGGTTCGGTTTAACGGTTGTAATTGTCGAGCTGATCGGCACAACCTTGGAAGAGTATGGGACTACCTATACATTTTTCACGGCTCTTTCCTTAGGCTGTGCTGTGGCCATTTGGCTAGACAAATTCCTTGATACACAAATGTTACCCAAGTGACGTCCAGGATTAGCTGCCCCCGAATGCAATATTGATTTGATAATTCAAGGTCTCCCCAGCCAGGAGGCCTTTTTGTTTTCTCACTATGTAAACGGCCGTTCACAACCCGGCCGTTTACCCACATGTTAAAAAGGATGTAAAAATATGTCAGCACAACTGATTGACGGTAAAAAAGTAGCGGCCCGCGTTCGGGATGAAGTTGCCGAAGCCGTAGCCCAAATGAAAGAAAAACATAACTACACGCCCGGTCTGGCCACCGTTTTGGTGGGAGAAGATCCCGCCTCGGCCACCTACGTGCGCAGCAAGCAGCGCATGTGTGAACGGTTAGGCATCCACTCGGTAGGACACACGCTTTCTGCCGATGCCACGCAAGAAGAGGTAGAAACCCTGGTAGCCAAGCTCAATGCCGACCCCAACATCAACGGCATTCTGGTACAGCTGCCCCTGCCCAAACATCTGGATGAAGAAGCCGTGCTCAACACCATCGACCTGGAAAAAGATGTTGATGGTTTTCATCCGGTGAATATCGGCCGTCTGGCCATGAAAGGGCGCGATCCGCTCTTTATTCCCTGTACGCCGGCAGGCTGTATGGAACTGTTGGCCGATGCCGGCGTAGAAATCAACGGTGCTGAAGCCGTCATTGTGGGACGATCCAACATTGTGGGGCTGCCGATGGCCATGCTGCTGCAAAAAGCCAACGCCACGGTCACCATTTGCCACAGCCGCACCAAAGATCTAACCGAACATCTCAAGCGAGCTGACATCGTCGTGGCGGCCATTGGCTGGGCGGAAATGATTAAGGGCGATATGTTGAAACCAGGTGTGGCTGTTATTGACGTCGGCATCAACCGCGTGGATGATGACACGCGCGAACGCGGCTACAAGCTGGTTGGTGATGTGGAATTTGACAGCGCTGCCGAAGTGGCCGGTGCTATCACGCCTGTCCCCGGCGGCGTTGGCCCGATGACCATCGCCATGTTGATGAAAAACACGCTGCGCGCCGCGGAAATTGCTTTAGCAAAGTAGTAATCAGTTTTCAGTCAATCAGTAGGTCAGTTAACGGATGACTGACCTACTGAATACTGTCTTTCTGATTACTGGCCTCTTTCAAATCCTGCGGTGAATTGATGTTGGCGAAGGAACGGCCGTCTTCATCAAACTTCTCAATCTCCGCCCGCTCCACAAACCGCACCTCCACCTGACCAAAAAACACCGTAATTTTGAGCATTTTAGCCTTGAGCTTTGCCTCGATGGGATCAAGGCACACTTTGCTATAGATGGCGTGCAGCGGTTCCGGAAACTTTTCCCAGCGCGGCACAACCACGTCGGCCGACTGGCGCAGAGAGATCATATACTCCAGCAGCGGACGGTTCAGCCAGGGCATGTCGCAGGCCACCACAAGCGTGTGGGGATGGCTGGCGGCGTGAACGGCCGTAAAAATTCCCCCCAGCGGCCCGTGATCCGGATACACATCGCCCACCATTGGCAAACCGAAATGCTCATATTCATCTGGCTTGTTGGTGATGAGCAGCGTCTCATCACCCAGCCCATCAACCGTTTGCAAAACGGTTTCAATCATTGGCCGCCCTTCAAACAGAACAAATGACTTGTCCGTTCCCATCCGGCTGCTCTGGCCCCCGGCCATAATTGCTACGGTCACTTTACTGGCCACTTTTCACTTTTCACTTTTTACTGGGCGACGCAGGTGGAGACGAGACCATTTGTATGGCACAGGATCAATCCATCTGCCTCGCCCCTACGCGTCGTCTAACATGAAACGATAAAATACCTGGTTGCTCAAGAACCACCCTTTTTGCGTCAGGCGTAAACGGCCGTCTTGCACCATTACCATTTCCCAATCCAGCATTTGGTCTAATGTGCCGTTATAAATCTCGGTAACGGACTGGCCAAATTGGGTCTGGAAATCGGCCAGATCAAGCCCTTCGTTGAGCAAACGCAGCTGCGTCATCATCGTATCGGAAATGGCTTCGGCGCGGCTAACGGAGTGGCTGGCGGCAACGGCCGTAGACAGCGGATATCCTGGGGCGTCAGCCTCTTCCAGGCGGCGCAGGTAAACCCGCGGCTGTTTGACGATCTGGTAACGCACCCCGGCAGCATGGCCGTGTGCCCCGGCACCCAACCCCAAATATTCACCGTTGCGCCAGTAGGTCAGGTTGTGTTCGCAGGCAAAGCCCGGCTTGGCCCAGTTAGAAATCTCATAATGGTCATAGCCGCGTTCGGCCAGGAGCGTGCAGGCCAGTTCGTACTGGTCAGCGGCCAGATCGGGGTCTGGCGGTTGGATACGGCCGTTCAGCAGCCAGCGCTGCATCGGCGTGCCCGGTTCAATCGTCAGGCAGTATAGGCTTAGATGAGTTGGATCCAAATCCAGCACCGCCCGGACGCTTTGCTCCCAACTTTGCAGGGTTTGTCCCGGCACGCCGTAAATCAAGTCCAGGTTGAAGTCGGTTAGCCCTGCCTGCCGCGCCATCGCCACCGCTTCCACCACCGTGGCAAAATCATGTTCCCGCTCCAACAGCGCCAGCTCCGATTGGATAACGCTTTGTACACCGAAACTGAGCCGATTGATGCCTGCCTGGCGAACGGCCGTTAAATATTCCAAATCCACCGTGCCCGGATTAGCCTCCATCGACAGTTCTGCATCGTCAGCCAACTGAAAATTAGCCCGCACGCCGTCCAAAATGCGTTCCAGCGCTGCGGCCGGCATCAACGAGGGCGTACCGCCGCCCAAAAAGACGGTATGCACCGGTCGGCGCACCCCACCGGCCACCTGCGCCATTTCCGTTACCAACGCGTCGGCATACGCTTCTCGCAGGTCCATCAGGCTGGTGTACGTGTTGAAATCACAGTAGGCGCAGCGATGACGGCAAAAGGGGATATGTAAATAGAGGCTGAGGTTAGGTTGCTCCATCGGTTCGTTTTGTTTGAATAATCGCTTAAGAATCGAGTTTGTTCCAGGCAAACGGCAGTCTCCGCCGCTTGTCTAAGCTGTCAGCATACCGTATCATATCTTGAATGACAACCGGAGAAAACGGCCGTAACTATCACCTGTTACCAAGGATTCATTATGAGCGTGCAGCACCCCAAACTAAATGCCAAACGAATGGCTCGTCTGGTGGAAATCTCCCGGGTTTTAAACGCCACAACCAACCTCAGCCACCTGCTTTCCCGCATCATCAGCGAAGCCGCTGAGCTGACCCAGGCTGAAGCTGCCTCAATCTTGTTGCTGGATCCCAAAACGCAGCAGCTTCATTTCAAAGCCTCCTCCAACAAAGTGCCACCGGAAATGGCCAACATGGCCGTCTCGCTGGATGATTCTATTGCCGGGGCGATTCTCACCGAAAACAAACCAATGTACATTCAAGACGTCTCCCAAGATTCACGTTGGAACCAAAACGTCGATGATGCCATTGCTTTCCGCACCCGCTCCATTTTGGGCGTGCCGATGCATAACGTGGCCCAGGAGCCGGTGGGCGTTTTGGAAGCGCTAAACAAAGTTGGCGGTGGCGATTTTTCTGTGCAGGATTTTGAGACGCTCTCCATTTTGGCCGATATTGCCGGGGTCGCCGTGGAGCAAGCTCGGCTGTTTAATGAATTAGAGCAAGCCAACGCCGAGCTCAACGAGCTGGATCAGCTTAAAACCGACTTCATCGCCATTGCTTCGCACGAGCTGCGCACGCCGCTTTCCGTTATTTTGGGCTACGTCTCTTTTCTCCGCGACGAATCTGGACCGGAGATGATGGAGCAGTTTGACAATGTACTGCAAGCGGCCGTTCACCTGCGCACTCTCATCCAGGACATGCTCAACCTGCGCTATGTGGACGCAGGCACCGCCCAGCTTACCCGGCAGCAGGTCGATTTGGTTGAGTTGGTGCAAGATATGAACTTAGAGCAGGATGAAACGGCCGCAGCCAAAGAGCAAACAGTCCATGTCACCCTCCATGATGGCAATCTGCCCGTTCTCATCGACCAGGACATGATGGAAGTGATCATCGGCAACCTGCTCAACAATGCCGTTAAATTCACGCCCAAGGGTGGCCAAATCGGCGTCAAGGTGCAGCGGCAGGGGCGCGAAGCGTGGTTCCACATCAAAGACAGCGGCATCGGCATCCCTGAAGACCAGTTGGAGCGCATCTTCAAACGGTTCTACCAGGTAGAATCGCCGCTGCGCCGCCAGCATGAAGGCATGGGGCTGGGTCTATCAATTGCCAAAGAACTGGTGGAACTGCATGGCGGCCGTATTTGGGCCGAAAGCAGCAACCAGCACGGCAGCGAATTTATTATCGCCCTCCGCCTGGAACTGCCGCCAACTGGACTGTTATGACAACACAGTACACTTATTATGAGTCTTTGCCTAAAAAGCGCATGGGTGCAGGCTGTTTGTTCTTTAATCAGAGAAACGAACTCCTTTTGGTAAAACCAACTTACAAACCTGTTTGGGAAATTCCCGGCGGTGTGGTTGAACAAAACGAATCACCTAAACAATGTTGTCAGCGAGAAGTGTTTGAGGAAATTGGCTTGAATCGGGAAATCGGACCTCTGTTGGTCATTGATTACAATAGCCAGTGCGAAACAAAAACGGAATCTTTGATGTTTGTGTTTGATGGCGGCACGCTATCAGAGTCAGAAATTTCTGCCATTCAACTTCAAGATGATGAATTGAGCGAGTTTGCCTTTTTTGGACAAGACACCTTGCCCGAAGCCATGACAAAAACTTTGAAGGCACGCGTTTTGGCAGCCTGGCATCAGCAATCCAAAAATCAGGCAATTTATCTGGAAAATCAACAAAAATCATGATTACCTTCAGTAATAAACCGATTAAGAAGCAAATCAGGATTGCCGGTGCGGCGCTGATTTTGCTTGTACTAACTTTCTTGCAAGCGCAGCTGGTGTATGCTCAAAGCAGCGAGGTCGTTGTGCTCGAATTCGATGGCCCGGTCACGCCCATTATGCACACCTATTTTGAGCGCGGTCTGGCCGAAGCGGCCGAATCTGAAGCCGACGCCGTGCTCATCATTTTAGACACGCCGGGTGGCGCGCTGGACACCACCATCGAGCTGGTGCAGCTTTTCCGCGCTTCGGAGATTCCCATCATTGTCTACATCGGGCCGCAGGGGGCGCAGGCCGCTTCAGCCGGCAGCATCATCACTGCGGCGGCACACGCCGCCGGGATGGCGCCGGAAACGGTCATCGGCGCCGCCTCACCCATCAACTCCGATGGCTCGGATATTAACGAGACTGCCTACCGCAAAGCCGTGGAAGATTTAAAAGCCACCATGCGTGGCCTTACGGAACGGCGCGGCCCGGAGGCTGTGGCCCTGGGTGAAGCGATGATTGAAGAGGCCCGCGCTGTCAGTTCGCAAGAAGCGCTGGACGCCGGGTTTATTGACGCGGTTGCTGTCACACCAGAGGATTTGCTGGCGGAGTTAAACGGCCGTACCGTCCTCATCAACGGCGAAGAAAGGGTGTTGAATACGGCCGTATCCACTCAAACCACCATCTCCCTCACCTTCATCGAAACGCTGCTGGTGGCCCTCACCAATCCCGTTGTCGTTTCCATTTTGATGGCCATTGGCGTGCAGGCAATCATCATCGAGATTTCTAATCCCGGCGGCTGGGTGGCCGGTTTTATCGGCGTCCTGTTTCTGGGCATTGGCCTGTACGGCCTGGGACAGCTGCCCGTGAACTGGCTGGGCATGGGGCTCATTTTAGTCGCTTTTGTGCTGCTGGCGCTGGAAACAACCACCCCCACCAACGGCGCGCTGGCCGTCACCGGCACTGTTACGCTCATTGCCGGGCTGCTGGTGCTGTTTAACTCCGGCACGCCGGAATTTGTGCGCCTTTCCATTCCCGCCGCCATCGCCATCGCTGTGGTAACGGCCGCATTTTTCATCTTCATTGTTTCCTTTGCCGTGCGCGCCCAAAAAGCGCAGCCGCTCACCGGCTCGCAAGGCATGATGGGGCAAATCGGCACCGCCCGCGACACGTTTGTGGCCGACGGCGATCTGTATCGCGGCTCAATCATGCTCAAGGGTGAAATCTGGCAGGCGGCGTCCCGCCAGCCCATCCAGTTTGGCGATGACGTGCGCGTCAGGCAGATACAGGGGATGAAGGTGAAAGTAGAACCGGCAGAAGAAACGGCCGTCTTGGAGCAGCCCATCCCATGAAAGAATTTATCCTACGCCAAAATGACAGCGAAAAAACGGTGCAGGCCAGCCGTCAGGGTGATGAAATTCGGGTTGAGATGGACGGGGAAACCACCGTTTTCCAACTCATTTACCAAAGTGAAGACAGCATTTTGCTGGAGCGCACACTGGCTGACGGCTCGCGCCAGCAGTGGCGGCTGGTAGGACACAAAGATGGCACCAAGCGGATGATTTGGCTGAACGGCCGTACCCACCAATACGAGCGCGTTCTGCCGCGCGGCGGCGGCGCGGCCAGCCTAGACGTCTCCCTGTCGGCCACTATTCCCGCTGTCGTCGCCGACATTCTAGTCAACGTTGGCGACCAGGTGCAGGACGGCGACAAGCTCATCCTGCTAGAATCAATGAAGATGGTCATTCCCATCCAGGCCCCCTACAGCGGCACCGTCAGCGCCATCAACTGCCAAAAAGGGGAATCGGTCCAGGCCGGTACGCCGCTGATTGAACTGGATGAAACGTAATCATTCGTAGGGGCGGGACAGGCGGGAAACCGTTTTGCCATGCAGAACGGCCACCCCTCCCGCCTGTCTCGCCCAAACTGGTTGGAATTAGGCGAGACGGCGCGGAAGAAGGTTAATTCGCCAGGCAAGGTATATTCCGCGCCGTCCCGCCCCTACGATAATATTATGAATTTGAAACCTGAAAAGGAAACACACGCATGAACCAAAACCGCCTCGACAAACTCACCCACCAAATCCTGGCCCACGGCGTGGACGGCATTGCCCTGGTGCCCGGCCCCAACATGGCCTACCTCAGCGGCATTCACAGCCACGTCAGCGAACGGCCGATTGTCCTCTTCTTCCCCGCCGATGATGAACCGGCCATCGTCATCCCCGGCCTGGAAGCGATGAAAGCCCGCGCCGCCGGCATCCCGGAAGACCGCATCTTCGCCTGGAACGATGACGAAGGCTACACGGGGGCGTTCCAGCAGGCATGTGCCCATCTGGAGCTGTCCGATTATTTGCTGGGCGTCGAGGCGCTGCACATGCGGGTTTTGGAGCTGGAACTGCTCAAACGGTATGCACCCGGCCTCACCACCACCCACGCCGAGCCAATCCTGATGGCTCTGCGCGCCGTGAAGGACGCTGACGAAATCGCCGCCATGGAACGCGCCATTGGTGTAGCCGAGCGGGCTATGGAGCGGCTGATTCCCCAAATCGAGATGGGCATGACGGAAAAGCAGGTGGCGGCGATGCTCACCCATTTGCAGCTAGAAGAAGGTGCCGAGGCGATTGCCTTTGGCCCCATCGTCTCTGCCGGGCCAAACGGTGCTTCGCCCCATGCCGTGCCCACGGAACGGCCGTTGCAAGAAGGCGATCTGCTGGTCATCGATTGGGGCTGCATTGTTGATGGCTACCCGTCCGACATCACCCGTACCTTTGCCGTCGGCGCACTCGATCCGGAACTGCGCCACGTTTATGAGACAGTGAAGCTGGCCAACCAGCAGGGTGTTCTCGTTTCTCGCCCGGGCGCCACGGGGCAGGATGTCGATCGTGCGGCTCGTGAAGTGATCGATGATGCCGGCTACGGCGAATATTTCATCCACCGCACCGGCCACGGCCTGGGCGTAGAGGGGCACGAACCCCCCTTCATGATGGAAGCCAACACCGAGCCGCTGGTGGTGGGCAACGTCTTCACCGTGGAGCCAGGTATCTATCTGCCCGGGCGCGGCGGCGTGCGCATTGAAGATGACGTGGTCATCACCGCCGACGGCCACCGCAGCCTGACCACCATGACTCGCGAGTTGATCACGGTTGGGTAAAGTAGAAATACCCTCACCCCAGCCCTCTCCCTTAGAGGGAGAGGGAGCCTGTCCCCTCCCCCTTGCAGGGGGAGGGGTAGGGAGGGGGACACTCCT
>PABI01000058.1 GCA_002699125.1 Anaerolineaceae bacterium | reverse complement strand
TGCGCGTTAGCTTGCCTGCTTGACGGTGAAATTTACTTGATTTTGCCTCTTGACATTTCACCGCATCGCTTACTCAACAAGAAAATTATGGTTTCAGACAGTGTCCTTTACGTGTCTACCAGAGAGGAGTTGCATTCCTCACCCAAAATTCCTCCTGTAGCTGTAGATTCTTTCCGCAAAAAACCGCGGATTGGAATCCGCGGCTACGGAGGGAAACGGGCGAAGATGAGCCAGTCGTGCAATTCGCCGGTTTGATGGTGGCGACGATAGTTGGCCAGACGCGCCTCCAGCTGGAAACCGCAGCGCTGCGCCACGCTAATGCTGCGCTCATTGTGCGGATAACATTCCAAGTGTAACCGTTTGGCTCCCAGGTGAGAAAAGGCCAACTCCGCAATGGCCTTGACCGCTTCGGTCATGTACCCCTGTCCGCCAAAATCGACGTGCTGCCAGTAGCCAATCTCAAATTTAGGCACTTGCCAATCGGGGTTATGCAAACCACTGCCCCCAACTAATTCCCCTGTTCCCTTCAAAAAGATGAGCATCGTCATATCTTCACCTTTAAGGTAGCGATCCCGGTTGCGCAAGATGGATGCTTCGGCGCGTTTAAGGGAAATATTGGGCCAGTTGGCCCAGGTGAGCCAGGCTGCCAGATGATCTTTGGAAGCCACAATGGCATCATACAACGCTGCGCCATCACCCGGCTGCGGGCAGCGAATGAGCAGGCGCTCGGTTTCAAACTGTGGGGGCACGTCTGGATGTAGCGGATCTGTCATGGTGCTAATTATGAACAGAGGCAGCTTTTTTGGCGAATTGGGAAGTGAAGTTTGTCATCAGGTAAACGGCCGTTCCTCACTAATCCACCATTTCAAAAAGATGTACCATGATCATAGAAGTAAACAAAAATCAGGGCGGGAGAAAATTTCATGGTCGGTCAACAAAAATCCAAACGAAGCGTCACCATTGCTCGCTGGCTGGCCCGATTGGGCAGCCTGGGCAGCCTGGGGCTGCTGCTCCTCTTCTTCTTTGGCGAGGAGATGGACCCGGCAGGGCTGACCCCCACTGAAATCTGGGGACTGCTCTTCTTCCCGTTGGGTATTACCGTGGGCATGCTGCTAGGCTGGCGCTGGGAGAAATTGGGCGGCACGGTGACAGTCCTGAGCCTGCTGGCATTTTACAAGGTGATGTATGCGGCAAGCGGCCGTTTCCCGGAGGGAATCTGGTTCGCTTTGTTCGCCCTGCCCGGACTGCTCTTCCTTTACTGCGGCCTTTGCAACCGTAACACCACACAAACACCAAGGATTGTTTAATCAAATGACGACGATTTCCCCTCAAGCAGAAAAGAAACTGCGGCATTATTTTCGCCATCTTAATCGCTTTATGCTGCTCATGTGGCGGCTGGGACTGGCCCGCTTTATCAACATCTGGCCGGAGGTTGGCGGACGCATCATGGTGATCCAGCACATTGGCCGCAAAACAGGTCTGGTGCGCCGAACACCGGTTAATTATGCAGCGGTGGATGGCGAAATTTATTGCACCGCTGGCTTTGGATCCATTTCCCACTGGTACCGCAATATGTTGGCCAATCCACAAGTCGAGATTTGGCTGCCAAACGGCCGTTTCCACGCCCACGCCCAAGACATCACAGACGATCCCAACGCCCTGCCTCTACTGCGCCAGGTACTGATCAACAGTGGCTTCGCTGCCCCGGCCGTCGGCGTCTACCCCAAAACTATGTCCGACGAGGAACTGGCAGCGGTTACAGCCAACTACCGCCTCATCCGCTTCACGCCACAACAGCCCGCCACTGGCCACGCCGATTTACGGTGGGTGTGGCCAACTTTGATAGGTGTGTTACTAGGATTTATGTGGTTCAAGCGTCGTTACGCTAAGGACTAAAATCATGAATACAAACACAAAACGGTTGCTTTATTGGTTGCCCAGAGTGTTGAGCATTTTATTTGCCCTGTTCATCAGCATCTTTGCCCTGGACGTTTTTGGTGAAGGGTATAACTTTTGGGAAACGCTGGTGGCCCTCTTTATGCACCTGATCCCCACCTTCATCATCGTCATTGCGCTGCTGATAGCGTGGCGCTGGGAGCGGGTGGGCGCAGCTTTGTTTATCGCTCTGGCTATATTCTTCCTGGTCATGTCCGAAGGTGAAGGCTGGATTATTGCCGGGCCGCTGCTGCTCTTAGGGGTGCTGTTTTGGTTTGACTGGCTGGCTGAAGCACGACTTAAAACAGGGTAAGCGACACAAAAAAACGGCCGTTCCTCACCCGAGAAACGGCCGTTCACTCTCAAAATCAAGCAGTTAGAAACTACTTCACAATATTCACCAACCGCCCCTTCACCACAATCACCTTGCGCGGCGGTTTGCCGTCCAGCCAGCTTTGCACCTTCTCCGAAGCCAGGGCAATTTCCTTCAGCGCCTCGTCATCCTGGCCGGCGTCGGTTTCAATTTTGTCCCGCACCTTGCCGTTGATCTGCACCACCAGCGTGATGCTTTCTTCTTTGGCCGCCTCGGCATCCCATTCCGGCCACGGCCGTTGGTGAATGCTGTACTCATGGCCACGCTGCGCCCACAGCTCTTCGGTGATGTGTGGGGCGATGGGAGCCAGGACCAGCAGCAGGCTGTCCACGGCCTCGTTCCAGATGTCCACGCTTACGTTTTTTGCCTTCTGTGCATCGGTGATGCTGTTGCGCAATTCCATGATGGCGGCAACGGCCGTGTTAAACGAAAACCCCTCCAAATCCTGCGTCACCTTGCGAATCACCTGGTGCGTTTTGCGACGCAGGGCACGATTGGCCTCGTCGTCCACCTGGCCCGATTTGTAATCATGGGTGCCAATCTCCCACACGTCATTCAGCAGGCGCTGCGGTCCTTTGATGCCGTCATAATTCCACGGCCCGCCCTGGTCCCATTTGGCAAAGAACATTAGGTAGGTACGCACCGTGTCCGCGCCAAACTTGTCAACCAGTTCGTCTGGAGCCACCACGTTGCCGCGCGACTTGGACATCTTCTCGCCGTCCTCGCCCAGCACCATGCCCTGGTTGTACAGCCGGATCATCGGCTCAGGGAAGTCCACCAGCCCCATTTCGCGCATCGCCTTGGTGAAAAAGCGCGTGTAAATCAAATGCATCGTGGCGTGCTCGATGCCGCCCGTGTACTGATCAACCGGCAGCCAGTACGCCCCCTCTTCCGGGTCAAACGGATGCTCGCTGTCGTTTGGGCTCAGGTAGCGGTACTGGTACCAGCTGGAGCACATAAACGTGTCCATCGTGTCCGTCTCGCGCAGCGATGGCTTGCCGCAAGTTGGGCACGTCGTGTGCAAAAAGCCTTCATGCATCTTCAGCGGACTTTCGCCGGTGGGCATAAACTCCACGTCTTCCGGCAGCATTACCGGCAGATCTTCATCCGGTACGGGCACCGCACCGTGCTCCGGGCAGTAAATCACCGGAATGGGCGCACCCCAATACCGCTGGCGGCTGATCAGCCAGTCGCGCAGCCGGTAGTTGATCGCCCCTTTGCCAATGCCTTTTTCTTCCAGCCAGGCCGTCACTTTTTCCACGGCTTCGGCCACCGGCGTGCCGTCAAACGCGCCGGAGTTCACCAGATGGCCTTCATATTTGGAGGTGTACGCTTCTTCCAGCGGCCCGTCGCTATCCTCACGACCCGGCATACGAATCACCTCGATGATTTGCAGGCCAAACTTGGTGGCAAATTCAAAGTCCCGCTCGTCGTGGGCCGGCACAGCCATGATCGCGCCGGAGCCATAGCTCATCAGCACGTAATCGGCAATCCAGATGGGAATGCGTGCCTGGTTGACCGGGTTGATAGCATACGCTCCGGTGAAGACACCTGTTTTTTCGCGATCGGCCGTTTCCCGATCAATGTCCGTCAGCTTCTGCGCCTGATCGCGATATTTTGTCACAGCTTCCAACTGCTCATCCGTGGTAATTTTGCCCACCAGCGGATGTTCCGGGGCCAGCACCATGAAGGTTGCCCCCCACAGCGTATCTGGCCGCGTGGTGAAAATCTCAATCGGATCACCCTGTTCGGTATGGAAAGTGACATCAGCTCCGGTGGAACGGCCGATCCAGTTCGTCTGCATCACCTTCACCCGCTCCGGCCACTCTATGCCGCTGAAATCCAGCAGCTCCTCAGCATAATCGGTTGTCTTGAAGAACCACTGCTCCAAATCTTTCTTGATAACCGGCGTGCCGCAGCGCTCACAGTGGCGATCCTCACCCCACACCTGCTCCCGCGCCAGCGTTGTGTTGCAGTTGGGGCAAAAATCGACGGCCGACATTTTGCGGTAGGCAAGGTTCAACTCCATCAGCTTCTTAAAAAACCACTGCGTCCAGCGATAATATTCAGGGTCAGCCGAGACAGCCTCCCGCTCCCAATCAAACATCGCCCCCATGCTGCGCAGTTGGCCGCGCATCCGCTCGATGTTGGCATAAGTCCATTTAGCCGGGTGCACGTTGTTTTTGATGGCCGCGTTTTCCGCCGGCAGCCCAAACGCGTCGAAGCCCATGGGGAAAAGCACGTTGTACCCCTTCATACGCATAAACCGCGCCCGCGCATCAGACGGCGTCATGGCGTACCAATGCCCGATGTGCAACTCTCCGGACGGATACGGCAGCATCGTCAGCGCGTAATGCTTAGGCCTGCTTTTATCGATTTCCTGCCGGTACAAAGCCGTCTCTTCCCACTTCTTCTGCCACTTGGCCTCCACAGCATTTGGATTGTACTTGTTGCTCATACTGTCTCCTGATTACGTAGGTCAATTTTGCAAAATTGACCTACATTTTGCCAAACAAAAAGCCCCGCTCGTCTTTTCAGAGACGAAAGGGGCTTCCGCGGTACCACTCTGTTTGATAGCTGTTTTTAGTGGACCTAAAGGGGCTCGAACCCTTGACCTCTACAATGCCATTGTAGCGCTCTCCCAACTGAGCTATAGGCCCGTGTCAAAAACGATTTCTAGATTAATAATTTTAGTCTAATTGCACGCATTGTGCAAAAATATTCAATCATCAAACCAGCAAAACCATCCACTCTGGCGCGTAACGGGCGCAAACCGTCACCAAGTATTTCAATAATCAGTGTTCAGTAGGTTTGTAATCAGAACTGTTTAACTGAATCACTGATTACTGTTTACTGACTACCGTTTCCCCGGCGCAGCTCCCAGGCGAGTTCGGGAATACTATGTCGTGCTTCCAGCCATTGGCACAACTCTCTATTCTCATTACCAGAAAACTGATTACTGTTTACTGATAACTGACCACCGTTCCCTATTACTCCTGTTCATAGCCTTTTTATTTTCTTTTGTAATGTACAAATTGCAGATTGCGAAAGCGCAACCTAATTTTGAAAATATACTGCCCATCAGCTTTCGCTTAAATAAAAGGCAGGATAATTTACATTCACCGTATTTCTTCTGGCATCCTGCCTTTTATATGGACCTGAGGAGATTCGAACTCCTGACCTCTACAGTGCGATTGTAGCGCTCTCCCAGCTGAGCTACAGGCCCGGGAGCGAACGAGATCGTAGCCCACCTGAGGGTTGTTGTCAAGGTTCCACTGCCTCATTATACTTGACAAAACAATCCTCGTATTGCGTCTTCCATTGGTGACAGGCACTTTGCAGAATGTGTATGAGCTTTGACGTTATAAAGTTGAAGTATCTGTTACCTCATTCAAATCTGATGAGTTCGCAATGCACCAAATTCATGGAGGTTACACGATGGAGAAAAATTACACGATTACCCTCGAATATTGCGTGCCTTGAAACTATGCAGCACGCGCCGTCCGTGTGGCGGATGATATTCTGAGCAACTATCAACACATCATTAAGGAATTTACGTTTATTACCGGGACTAAAGGGGCGTTTGAGTTTAAGGTGAACGATGAGCTGCTCTACTCTAAAAAGCAGCTTGGCCGCCATGCGGAGCCAGGTGAGGTGCTTGAACTGTTCAAAGAGCTGATTGGCCCCAATGTAGAGCCGTATCCTCAAAAATAGCAACTACATTCAGTGTCATTCTCGCGCAGCCGGGAATCCATTATGGCAAGAAAGGTGGATCCCCGCTTTCGCGGGTATGACACGCTCTACTTCAACTAATCCAATCCCGGCTGTAACGGTCCCAATCGCGGTGTTTGTAGCTGCGAATGCACTCTTTGCACACTTGCGCCGAGTCTACTTCGCCACTGCTGCGCCAGCGCCAGCGGACGGTACCCAAATGATTACCACAGGTGGGTTGGTAACACACCGGGCAAACGATGCCATTGGCTAGAGCCCGATTGCTAGTTTGGCCTCGTCCTAACCGATCTTCTTTGTTGCAAATGTGGCAAAATTTTACAGCCATGGGAATTGTGAATGGTGAATAATTAATTGTGAATTGTGAATAATTAATTGTGAATTGTGAATGAAAAACGTTCACGATTCATACTTAAAAAAGCCTTCGCCTGTTTTACGGCCGTATTTCCCCGCCAATACCATTCTTTTTAGCAGCGGCGACGGCCGGTATCTATCCTCACCCCACTCGCTGAACAAGCCATTCATCACGCCCAACACTGTGTCCAAACCCAGATAGTCAGCCCATTCCAGCGGACCGTAGGGATAGTTGGTGCCCAGCTTCATCGCCTGGTCGATGTCGGCGGGGGTGGCGATGCCTTCGAGCAGGGCGCTGGCAGCTTCATTGATGAGGCAGCACACGGTGCGGGCGCGCACCAAACCAGGACCATCGGCAACAACGGCCGTTTCATACCCCAATCCTTCAACAAATTTCTTCGCTTTTACTAGGCTGGATTCGGCCGTTTGCAGCCCTACTGCCAGTTCAATCATTCCCCCATCCTTGCGCAGCGGGGGCACGATGCCAAACCCGACCACCCGACCCGGCTTGGGTATCCAGGCGGCAGCTTGCGTTGTGCTGGTTGCCAGGGCAGATGTCAACAGCAGGGCATCTGGGGGAATGAACGCACCCAGTGCCGCCAGCAATTCCTCTTTGGCTGCGGCCGATTCGTTGTGCAGCTCGATGGCCACATCCACCCCGGCAGCATCCGGCATGGAATAGCCGCTGTGCAGGGCAGAAGTGAAATCTTCTACCAAATAAAGAACGGTGTCGTGGTTGGCCTGGGTACAAAGCTGGCCCATCTGTTCCACAAAGGGGGATTCCCCGGCAATGACTACTTTCATGCAAAACCCTTTTCGCGCTAGAGAATATTGATCATATCTGCATGGGACACTGATTTTCACTGATAAACACAGGCTTAACGATAAAAATCAGTGTGAATCTGTGTGAATCTGTGTTTATCAGTGTCCCATTTAAGGGGCAAATTATACTCGTTTTTCAGAGACCGTGTGGAGGAAGTTGAGAACGGCCGTATTAAAAGCCTCCGGTTGGTCCACGGGCGTAGCGTGCCGCGAATTTTCGATCACGTGCAGCTGCGACGTGGGCAATTGGCGCATATACGCTTCTTTGACAGCAACCGGCGTGTAATCCATGTCGCCACTAATGATGAGCACCGGGCATTGAATGCAGTCGAGTTCACTGCTCACGCTCCAGCCGATAAGCGCATTGGTGGCCGCCTTGTACGCTCTGGGATCGTTTTCGCCCATCTGCTGGACAAACTTTTCTTTATATTCCGCCTGATGTGGTTCGGGGAAGAGCCGCCCGCCGATAAATTCACCAATCTTTTCCATGGAAAGGAGGTTAAGTATCAGCCGCCGCTGCAAGATTTGCCATTTTTCCTTCAAACCGCGCGGCACCAGCTCCGGGCCGCTGTTGACAATCGTCAGACTTTTGAGCCGCTGTGGCTGATCCACTGCCATCTGGAAACCAATCATGCCACCCATCGACAGGCCCACCAGATGAAATTGGTCAACTTCCAGATGGTCTAGCAAGGCAAAAATATCGCCGGTAAATTGGGCTACGCTGTAGGGACCAGGTGGTTTGGCGGAACGGCCGTGTCCGCGCACGTCCACCACGATCACCCGAAACTGCTCAGCAAACGGTTCAATCTGGTATTCCCAGGAACGGCCGTCTGACCCCAGGCCATGCAGCAACAGCAGCGGCTTCCCCGCACCTTGCTCTTCATAATAAATTGAGATGTTTTCTAGATTTGCAACAGGCATGATGTTCTCCCTAAACGGCCGTTTCTCGTTGGTCTGGTTGGAACAGTCGTGCTATTCTTATGTCTATATTTTTTACCATGAGGATGCACCACGTTCATGTCTGAACTGCAAGCAGTGACAGGCCAACTTTACATCGTTGACGGCGTAATGCAAACAGTCGGCCCGGATTCGGCCGTACCCGGCATCCTTGTGCAGCCCCCGCCCGGCAAAGCCCACCGCAGCCGCAGCCGTGACTTCCTGTTTGTCCACCTCACTTTAAGCGGCAATCCGGCCGAAACGGCCGTTCTGGCCCAGGATTTACTCGATCTCATCAGCCAAAAATTTTATGCCGCCAGCGGCAGCCTCACCGCTGCCCTGCGCAGCGCCATCATGGCCGCCAACCAGACCCTGCTGCGGCGCAATCTCACCAGCAAAGAAACCATGCGCGAGGGCGGACTCACCTGCGCCGTGCTGCGTCACGGCGAACTGTACACCTTGCAGGCAGGTGAGACGTTGGCCCTGTTGGGGCACAATTTTGGCATCGAGCGGCTGCCGCCGCGACCGCTGGACCACATCACGCCGCTGGGGCGCACCAGCGGGCTGGACATTCGCTACGCCCATCATCGCCTGCAATCTGGCGACCTGCTGCTGCTGGCCGATCCGCGTATCAGTCATCTACCAACTGACAGCTTTAGCGACGCCCTGGTAGATACCGACATCGAAACCGGGCTGGACACGCTCATTGACGTAGTGGCCGATGAATCTGCCCGGCTGTTGATGATTGAGTTCAACGACGATTCGCTGCTGGACCTGCCCGACGTGGTGCAGCCCACACCCCGCGAAGGCCGGACGGCCGTTCCCGTCCCCCAACCGCGCCGCGATCCGGCAGCGGCCCCGCCGCCCGCCCCCAGCGGTGAACGTCGCCCCCAGCCCGTGCGTGAGGGCACAGCGCCACCGGCCAGAGACGGCATCCGCACCCTGCCCGCCATCGACCGACAGCAGGTAGAAACAACAGCGCGCCGCGCCGGTTCGCAGGCAGCGCTGGGACTTTCCACCTTCACCGCCTGGCTGGCTGAGCTGCTCACCCGACTGCGACCGCCAAGAACGGCCGTTCTCGATGAAGAGGAAGAGCCTGTCAGCTGGACCTGGCCCATTTTGATCGCCATCCTCATTCCTGTTCTCATCGCCGTGATTGTGTCCGGCGTTTACCTGGAGCGTGGCCGCGTGCAGCGCATGGCCGAAATTCGCACGGAGATGGCTCAGCTCATCGGCCTGGCCGACCAGGCGGGCGACGATACTGCCCAGGCCCGGCAGCATTACAACAACGCCCTGGCGCTGGCTGTGGAGGCCGAAACCGAAGTGCGCCCCGGCGATGAAGAGGTGGCCCGGCTGCGCACCATCGCCCGTGAGCAAATGCAGGCATGCATCAGCTGGATCATGCACCACCGCAATGAAAGCATCGCAATGCCATCATTAGCGCGTCATGTGAG
>PABI01000057.1 GCA_002699125.1 Anaerolineaceae bacterium | reverse complement strand
GTGCAGTTGATGACGAAGGTGAAGGTCTGGTCCACGGTGACCAGCGGCGGCGTGCCGTTGGCGCAGCCATCTTTTGCCAGATTGTCTAAGACAGCGGCGGCGCTGATGCTTGTAGGATTGGCCCGCCCCACCAGGCTGGCCTGTCCCAGGGTCAGGTGCAGCTGCCGCCCGGATTCAATAGCGCGGCCAATCTGCCCTTGCAGTCCTTGGTAGCTGGTTAACGGCCGTAAAACGGCCGTGCGCCCCGCCTGCACGCTGCGCGTCAGCAAAAAAAGCAGCAGGCCCAACACCAGCAAAACAGCCAGGACAATAATCGGCGTCATACGCTCACCTCATCTGCGGCCAGGCGCTCCATCAGGCTGTTGACCGCTGCCGGATCTTCCATGAGTTGGGCCAGGCGCTGCACCTGGGCCGATGGCCACAGCAGCGCCAAGGCAGGCTGGGCCAGCCACAGCAATTGGCTGCCGATAAAGGTAAGCGGCTGGCCCACTTCCAGCAATGTCAGGGCAGCCGCATGCAGCCCTCTTTGCTTAAGGGAAGCGGCAATTTGGTCCAAAAGTGGATCGCAGCTGGGTGAATAAGCCATGGCAAAAGGTTGTGGTGCTTCCAATAAAATACGTGGCTCCGATAGTTGAATTTCGTGAGCCAACCGTTGGCCAAAAACCGGTGTAAAAATACTTTGCGGAACCCTGAAAGTTTCCAGCCAAAATCAACTTGACGTAACATAAAGTTACGGCTCGGAGTATAGCACGTTTGTTTGAGGGTGTAAAGCAATGACAGGGCGTATAGGGCCTTGGTACTATGACGGCCGTTTGGCTTGATTTGCTCTGGTAACAGGCACCATAAATGATGCGAGATTGCTTAGTCTGAAATACTTTCAAGGCACACTTCATGGGTGAAAATCGTTTGAATTGGCGTTTGTGTGGGGGGGAACGGCCGTTCCATTCCATACCCCTATCTTGTCATGACTTTTTGCATTTGCTATGATGTCCCAGAAATCCAGGTAACCTTAACGGCTAAGTCACAACCCTATGCCTATTTACAATTTCACCAAGATCAAGAGCCACAAAACCCTCCAAAAACTTGCCCTCGATTTGCTCGAAGCAGAAGGGTTTCACTTGTCGTCTGAACCATCCCCAACTGGTGAAGGGATCAACATTCTTGCGGAAGAATCCATCATCTCCCACGCCGGCTTTTCCCATACCCTTCATTGGTTTGTCAACTGCATCCACTCAGGTGGAACACAGTTACAGGTGCAAAAAGTCCAGCAAAGTCTCGATGCTTTTGACAATAGGTCAGAAGACGGCTTGCTAATCGTTGTCGACGCAGACATTCCGGAAGACGGTTTGTTAATCCTGGAAGAATATGTAAATCGCCCAACGAATAATCTCCAAATTAGTAAAAATGCTGCCAAAAGCGAAGCAAGCCGAAAACATCTGATCACCCTACGCCAAATATTGGAAACACGATTTAGCGATAGTGAGCTGCGAACGCTTTGTTTTGATTTAGGCGTTGATTATGAGGGTTTGCCAGGCGAAGGGAAACTTAATAAGGTACGGGAGCTCATCAGCTACCTGGACCGCCGAGACCGCATCCATCAACTTACAAAAATTGGCAAGAAGCTGCGTCCTGAAATTTCCTGGGAAGGGGAGACCGATTCGGGGCCCAATGTCTCTAAAAGCAGCTCCCAAAAGAAACCCCTTATCCAAATATGGGATCAGCGGCAATTAGAAAACAGGTTGTTACGCCATCCCCTCATTGCTCAAAAGTACAAGTTGGTACAAGATACAGCCATCGCTTCGCCTTTTTTTAGGCCAGGGCTTGAAGACAAAAGCATCCTCATTATTTCCGATACATCAACATTTGCTTATCAGCTATTTTCAACGCTCAATAAAGTCAGTGCCAATGTCCAAATAATCACTTTTTGGCAATACAGCGATCCGGCCCGTCTCCAGCTGCTATTTAAGGATATTTTGGACACACCGCATGATCTGGTCATATTCTTCTTGGGAGATACATTTGGCTTTCCCATTCCCGATATGATTCTGGAAAAAGTCCTGAAAACGGCCGCTGCCGGTAAAGGCATCATCTTCTTTCCATTTTTTGCCTGGGCGCTGCATCAGGGCGCTTACCAGGCGCTCGACAAATTAATTCCCGTAAAATTAGTGGATGAGCCACGCAAAGATCAGCTTTGGCTCAAAGCGTCTCGATTTTTGGCCGGCGATGATTACACCTGGCTGAACGCGGAGGCATTTATTGAAAACCAACCAGCGACCATTAAAGTTGACAATCGGCATCCGCTGCTCAAAGAAATTGAGCATGATTTCGACCTAATCCACTCTTTTGAATTCCTCACGATAAAAGAGCAGGCCAACTGCATTCTCACAGACAACATCGGAACGCCGTTCCTCGTCATCAATGAAGCAACAACTGCACCTATCGTTTACATCAACAGCTGCACCCATAACTGCCTGTCTAAAACGCATATTTTGTCTCCCTTTGAAATATCGGACCCATTTCAGAAGCTGATAGTGAACACGATCTCCTGGTGCCTAAAACTGGAGTCGTAACAAGCCAGCTTCAGTTACCCATCATATGACAAAACTCGACCTGCATTACACAGACCCGCGCCTGGTGGACCTGTACGATATCGAAAATCCGCACGGCCCGGATTTCGACTTTTTTCTTCATCTGGCTGATGAACTCAAGGCACAGCGCATTTTCGATCTGGGCTGCGGTACGGGGCTGCTCACTCGCCAGTTGGCTGGGAACGGCCGTAAAGTAATCGGCGTCGATCCCTCTTCTGCCATGCTGGCCTACGCCCGCCGCCAGCCGGGTGCCGGGCGCGTGCAGTGGATCGAAGGCGATTCCGGCGCCCTGGGCACCCCAGCGGCCGACCTGGTCTTGATGACCAGCAACGTGGCCCAGGTTTTCCTCGACGATGCCGAGTGGGCTACTGTGCTGCACCACATCCATGCCGCCCTGCGCCCTGGCGGCCACCTCGCTTTTGAGAGCCGCAATCCGGATGACCGCGGCTGGGAACGGTGGAACCCGGAAACCACGTTTGCCCGGCTGGAGACGCCGCATGGACCGGTGGAGAGCTGGTTGGAGGTGGTTGGGGTGGAAAACGGCCGTGTTCACTTCAAAGGTCACAACGTCTTCAAAAAAACGGGGGAAGTTTTAGTCGTCGATAGTGAACTGCGCTATCGCAGCCACGCCGAGCTAACCACATCCCTCAACAACGCCGGATTCACTGTTGAACACCTGTATGGCGACTGGAAGCGTGGACCATTTGCAAACACCAGCCGTATCATGGTATTTGTGGCCCGGCGGGATTAATCCAAACGATGTTGCAGAAATCACGCCAGAACTAAGCGAGCAGTTCAGATTAGAGCGTGAAGGGGCCAGCAAGCTGGCATTTTTGTATGCTTCACGCGGGTATGCCGTTATCGTAGATGACGTGGCCTGCCCGGCTTCACGTCTAACTGTCACGACTGCCACAGTCCGATTGGGTTGTTGTTGATTCGAGCAATCTTACCATTGACAAAACATTGCAAATGGTCATGGAAAGAACATTTGGCACAAGTGGGCTTGCCCAATAACTGCGACTTGTTTAAGCGTCATCGCGCGGCTCTCTGGTGGATGTTTACGGCCGTTCCCCGCACGCTATTGCGCCAACCGCCCCATGTACACCACCTCAAACAGAATGCGATCTGGTGATTCAAACATCACCTGGTAATACGTGTGTTCGGTATCCTTGCTGAATTCTGGTCGGTGGCGCGGTGTTTCAAAGAGAGGGGCAATATTGCGCTGCTGCAAATACGAGACCATCTGATCCACTTCGTCCTGGCTTTGCACCAGCAGGCCCAAATGGTTCATCCCTGGACCATCATAATCGTTGTCAGCATCAACGGCTTCGCCAACAAACCATAAACTGCTAAAAATATCTTCGCCCACGCCCAAGGTCATCGAATCATCTTCCAAAATACGCCAGCCCATAAAAGCAAACAGTTCTTTATAAAAGGGTAAATTGTGCTGGTACACATTAAGCTGAATATGGCCAAGCTTTGTTTGAATCATGGATTCCTCTCACTTGCTGTGAAGTTGGCAGCGCCATTTTGGTAAATCACACTGCCAACATCCAACAGCTACTTAAACGCCCAACTCAAACCGCGCAAATCGGCTCACGGTTACATTGGTCTTGAGTGCATTACCTGCCTGCTCCAGTAAAGCCGCCACCGTGTGCGACTCGTCCAACAGATAAGGCTGACGCAGCAAGCAGGCAGCTTGCAACCATTTTGCCAGACGCCCTTCGACCATCTTTGCTTTAACGGCATCCGGTTTGTTTACTTCGGCAACTTCATCCCATAAATCTTGCTCCATTTTTTGCAATGTCGCCATAGGAAGTTCTGCCCGTGACACATACTGAGGTGCAGCGGAAGCAATGTGCAGGGTAAGGTTGTGCGCCAATTGCTGGATAATCTCGTCTTGAGACACGGCCGTATCCACCACCAGCTCCAATAAAACCCCAACCCGTCCTTCCGCAGCATCATACCCGGCGATGGCCCCGGCATGGACATACCCGGTCACCAAACGCCCTTCTTGCACAGCAAACCGGGCCGCCTGCCGCAGCATGATATTCTCGCCAAACTTACTTACCAGCTCGTGGATGCCCTCTTTGACCGATTTGCCTGGGGCGATGGGCAGTGCAGCCAGCAGCAAAGCGTCAGCATCTACCAAGGTGGCATCTGCCAACATCATGTTGGCCAGCTGCTGGGCAAAAGCTTTAAATGTTTCATTGCGGGCCACAAAATCAGTTTCACAGGCTAACTCGACGGCGACCGCAGCGGAAGCGGCCGTTTTCACCACCACGACCCCTTCTTCTGTTTTGCGCTCTAACTTCTCCGTCGCCTTGTTTAAACCCTTTTCGCGCAGAAACGCCGTCGCTTTTTCCACATTACGGCCGTGGAGAGTAACCGCTTTTTTACAGTCTAAAAAGCTGGCCCCTGTCTCTTGCCGCAACAATTTCACCATTTCTATGTTGTTCATTATTTTGCCTCCAGAGATCAGATGTAATCGGCCCAATCGTTTTGGGCTTTTTACAAAACTTTTTCCGATCACATAAATAAAAAAAGCGCGAACCAGTGGGTTCGCGCTCGTAAAAACAAAGTTTTCTTCTAAACTTTCGCCTCACAACGTCACGAAGCCATCCCCTTTTGCCGATTCGTCTCTATCCGTTCATCCCAATCGGCAGCCGCAAACAATGCCGCCGCAGCGACGCAGTGCGCAAATGTGTCGTTTAGCTGGCTGACAAGCCAGGGGAAATGCTTCTTGTCTTGCTGTCTCATTGGTTAATTACCAAATAAAAAACGCGAACTGGTCAGTTCGCGTTTAGAGTCATATCGTGAAATTTTTGTACTTAAGCACTTTCACACAGGGTCCAACACGAACTGCCGCCAGGGCAGGCGTTCCAATGGATCTATGTGGTCCAGATAAGCGTTCACGTTAGTATTGATCTTCAAAAAATTTAGCATCTTTTTTTCCACAAATTCATTCTGTTGCCGATAAGGAATAGCATAGACGGGGTCAGAAGTCAAGGCCAAACGGCCGTTCCCCGGGCAGCGACAACCGCCCCCTCAAACTTTGGCCATACCTGATCATTGTGGCTTTTTTCCCAATGTTGACTTTGCCACTTCTGCGATTAAAATTTCCGCTTGACAGATAAAAATCAATAGCGTTCGTTTTAGGTATGGTTGAGCGGGTTAGATTCGCTCGCTGCCGGGACAAGCCTGTGGCAAACACAAACATAGGAAGCCGCTGACAGCAAGGCAGCGGCTTTTTTGCATCTACAGTACGGTTATGGAGCCGCAAATCGAGAAAAGGAACTAAAACATGAAACTCATTTCGCAAACAGCTCTATTGGTTCTGGTCGTTGCCATATTCTTTTTGTTACTCACTGCCAGCCTGTTTTCCCGTTCTCCTCTGGTGATTGCCGGGCAAGTGTTGGCGGTGCTGCTGGCGATTTGGGCCAGACGCAGCTTTGGAGCCACCCAGTTTAGCATTCATGCCGCACCGGCTGGCGGCGGGGTGATCTCAGCAGGCCCCTACCGCTTTATTCGCCATCCCATGTACGCGGCGGCGCTGCTGCTCATCTGGGCGAGCATTTTAGGGCATGTGTCGCCTTTGCATGTGGCGATTGGTGTTTTGGTAACGGCCGTTATCCTCATACGCATTACCGCTGAGGAAACGTTATTGCAAACCAGCTATCCCGATTATCAGAATTACGCAGGCAAAACCAAACGAGTCATCCCCTTTGTGTTTTAATCAGGCAGTGGCGTTTTGCCTATTCATTCGCCTTAAAGGAGCTCGCATTGAACGATATTCTACAAACAGAAGCTGCCCGTCCGACAATACTGCTTGTGGCAGCAGGCGCAGACCAATTTGGCCAGGTGCGCAGCCTGGGTGTCAGTACCATTACCTTTAAAGTTGTGCCGCAGGATAACAATGGCCTTTTCATCATCGAAAATACATTCCACGCCAAAGGTGGGCCGGCGCGCCATTTACATTATGAGCAGGACGAATGGTTTTATGCGGTTGAGGGGGAATTTATTGTTGAGATTGGATCAGAGCGATTCAGCCTTAAGGCGGGAGACTCGTTGCTGGCACCGCGTAACATCCCTCACGTTTGGGCCTACATGGGCGAGAACGTAGGCCGCATGTTGATCACCTTTATGCCGGCCGGGAAAATGGAAGCTTTCTTCCGCGAGGTAACCAAAGCGAACGCCATGCCGCCGCAGGAGCCGGCGCTGTGGCAAGCCCACGGCATGGAACTGCTGGGGCCGCCTTTAGCAGTTTAACTGACCCGTTCACCTGGCTAATTCCAGGGTAGCTTTTAACCGTGGTCTGCGCCAAAACCAGTCCAGCCACTGGCCATAGGCAACACCCTTGCCATTTTCTCACAGATCGCTGCCAATTCCAGGCGGTCATTTTGCCAGCAATCGCCGTAGTCAAAATATTTTAGGTTGCTCCCCTTTATGGCGCAGGCACAAATAGCTGGCAGGTGTTGGCTCCCAACGGACAGCGGGCAATTTCTTCACCATCCCACAATACACGAAACTCAACAGAGCCTGGCCGCTCGATCCAGAATATTTCATCACCGTTTTGGGCCGGCGTGACGGAGGCATTGTAGCTGCGGCAGAACTGTGGCCGCATGAAGGCTCCGCCAACGCCGAAAGGCTCAATGCTGTCGCAGGCGAATCCGTCCACAAAACTATAGAACTGCGTCCAGCGGTCGCCAGCCATACCATAGATTAACGGCCGTCCCGCATCATCCAGCGCTTCAAAGCTGAGGTCACTCACGCGAACGCGTGTGGACGATGGATTGTAGAGATAAAAACTGTTCAGGTCGTAAACCAGTTCCAGGGGGGTGCCGTCAGGATAAAGGACAGTAGGTTCAGCTTCTGCCGGCTCTTCAACGGATAGTTCAGGGGTGGGTTCAGCTTGTGACGTCGCCTCAACCGACGGCGTAATTGTGGGTTCCCGAGTTGGTTCTGGGGTAGGCTCATTGGTGGGCGTGGGCGGGATTTCTGTGGCAGGCTCTGTGGCCACCGGTGTTGGTTCATCAGTGGCTTCGGCTGCTGCAGGAACGGCCGTTGCGGCCGTGTCTGCTGTGGATTGTGTCGCAGGCGTGTCTGTTACCGGAAGGGATGCTGTCTCTGTCCTGGGTGAGCGAGTCAACAAATAGATGCCACCAATTACCACGATAATGCCTAATGCTGCGATCGCAATGGTCTGTGGGGTTAATGTCAACTGCAAGGGCCGGGATGATTTAACCGGGGGTAGAACAGAGCCTTTCGCTGTCTTTTCTGCTTTTACTGGGGCAGCAGCTTCCGCTCTGGCTGCCGCTTCAATTTCATCCCACGGCACGTTTTTTCGCTTCTGTTTACAGTAGGAAATCAGCCTTGGTAATTCATTCAATCGCTCAAAAAGCTCAATAAGTTCCCTGACCTTAGCAGAAAGGTTATCACCTGACAGGGTCTCATAATTTACGCTAAGGTCATAACACAACGTCTGGAGTTCATCGTCGTCAAAACGCTCCTCAATCGCGGTACGAAGCTGCATTCGCCAATTCATAAGTTTGTCCGTTTTGGGTCTGGTTATTTTGGGAGACAAGGAAGCCTTCCTGAATAGGCTTCGGCCAGATTATAGGGCTAACTCTTTCTAAATCAAAATGTCTGCGTCAAGCGACGGAGATCCTATAAGGAAACGGCCGCACACAATTTTGCCTGACTAGACGGCCGTTCCCACACCCCGCCCCTCATAAATCGCCCACACAGCCAAGCTTTACCCGCGCCAGGCATCGCCCGCGACAAACACGCTGAAATTATGATGCGAAGATCACAATACCACCTCATTGACCAAATCCGTTATAATGAGCGCATGTTATCACTGGCTGAAATCAAAAACCGTTTGCAAGCGCAGAAGCCATATTTGTATGAAAAATATGGCGTTACCGAAATTGGCATTTTCGGCTCTTACGTGCGTGGGGAACAAAAAACTGACAGTGATATTGATATTTTGATTACTCTAACCGATCCACCCAGAATCAGCCTGCTGGATTTGGTTGGATTGGAGCATTATCTGAGCGATTTACTTGAGCGAAAAGTTGATGTTGCTATTAAGAAAAACCTGCGAAAGCGCATTGGTAAACGTATTTTGAGTGAGGTTCAACCAATATGAGCCGCGAGTTTTTGGATTTCATTACGAACTTGCCTGAGGAGTGCCCGATAAACTTTTGAGGTCGATATGAGTGTGACAGAGCAAGTTGAAAAAAGCGAACTACTCAAACAGGTGAAAACGGCCGTTCTCACTCTGGCTCCGAATGCCGAAATTATCCTATACGGCTCCCGCGCCAGAGGCACAGCCAGAACCAATTCTGATTGGGATTTTCTCATCCTGCTACCTGCTTCACGAGACGGGACTCTTGAAGCCCAAATTCAGGATCGCTTGTACGATGTTGAATTGGAAACAGACACTGTCTTGAGCAGCATCATTCGCAGCAAACAAGAGTGGCATTCACCTCGCTACGCCGTCCTGCCACTGCGCCAGCAAATTGAACAAGATGGCATCCATCTATAACAACCAAGTTGAATGGATTCAGCCATTGATTGAACGGCCGTATTTTTCTTTTAATTCGGCTTCGGAATCACGGCGAATGTCGGCTTCAATTTCGTCTGTGTTGAGGTGGTAATAAGTGAGGGCGGCATAAACCTGAGCCAGACTCAAGGGGAGTTCAACGGTAATTTCTTCAGGGGTAAGACCCTGTTTGTACATGATGGCAATGGCCCGAACCGTATTGCCCGTTCCGGCAATGGTGGGACGCCCGTTATGTATTTGCGGGTCTTTGCTAATCAAACCTTCTAAGGTGCGAGACTCAATCATGGGCGTATTGTAATTGATTTGGCGGGAGATTGGTAGGTTGGGGAACGGCCGTTCCCACCTCCCTTCCCTCATTAATCGCCCACACAACCAAACTTTGCCCGCACCGGGCATCGCCTACACCTTGCCACGAAAGTTTCGATTTGCTATGATGTTGCGGCAAATTCAAGTGAGTTTGGCGACCAGTGACTACCAACTTTTCTCAGAATTGACTATTTGAATTGTGAACGAATAGCTTTACTGTAGTTAATGGCTCAAGAGCCGTCAATTTATCAAGATTCATTACGCAATGAATCTGCTCAATAATACGTTGGGCGTCATAACACGGTATCGATATGTGTCTGGCTCTGTATATCGGCTCGGCGAAAGAGCTTCCGGAAATCAAGTATGGCGAAGTCTCGAAGGAGGTATTTCAATCCCCGGAGTGGCCAGCCGTCGCACAGCGATTTACGGTCTCTGCGCTGAATGAGGGGCAGGAGGTTGTGAGAAAACACTTCTCGGTTCCTTTTGTCTCGTTCGCTGGTAGCTATGAGGGTTGCAGTTGTGGTTTCAATTACGGGCGTGAGTACCCCGAGTACGATGATGACAAAGAGCATCAACGGGCAGCACAAGAGTCCATCGTCGAACTGGTAAGGTACATTCGAGACCACGAAGTCGAAGAGATCTATGCTTGTTGGTTCGATGATGAGTCACTTCCACTTGAGACCATCCGCAAGGCGTCACTCGATGACCTCTCGTCACCGACGTTTATGTTCAAACAAAAGGGGTTGATCAAATTGACAATGCCGCCCAACAACGCGCCCAAACCCGCCGGTTAGCGCGAGCGTTAACCAGCCATCAAATAGGCATCCACGGCCGTTCCCACCCCCCTACCTTCCTGAATAGCCCACACAACTAAACTTTGCCCCCGCCGGGCGTCGCCAGCAGCAAAAACACCGGGGACGTTGGTGGCGTAACGGCCGTATTCCGCTTCAATGTTCGTCCGAGGGCCAGTTGCCACGCCAAACTGCTGTGCCAAGCTTTGTTCCGGGCCGCGGAAGCCCAGCGCCAGCAGGACCAGCTGCGCCGCCCAGGTTTGCGCCGTGCCGGGGATTTCTTCCAGTTTGGGACGGCCGCCGTTTTCCGGCGGCAGCCAGCGCACGTTGACCGTCTCCAGCGCCTGCAAGTTGCCCTGCTCGTCGCCGATGAACCGCTTGGTCATGATGGCATATTCACGCGGATCTTCCCCAAAAACGGCCGCAGCTTCCTCCTGCCCATAATCCATCTTGTAAATACGCGGCCACTGCGGCCAGGGATTGTTGGCGGCGCGCGCCAGCGGCGGCTGGTCCATGATCTCAAACTGCACCAGGCTGTCGCAGCCGTGCCGCAGCGAGGTGGCCACGCAGTCGGTGCCCGTGTCGCCACCACCAATGACGATGACGTCTTTGCCACCGGCAAACACCGGCGGCGTTTCCTGCGCGCCATCCAGCAGCTTTTGCGTGTTGCCCTGCAAAAACTCCATGGCAAAGTGGATGCCGTTCAGCTCGCGCCCCGGTACAGGCAAATTGTTGGGCTGGGTGGCTCCGGTGCATAAAACGATGGCGTCGAATTGTTCCTGGAGTTGTACGGCCGTTACATCCCGCCCCACCTCTGTATTGGTCACAAACCGGATGCCCGCCTCAGCCAGCAGGTCGATGCGCCGCTGCACCAGCTTTTTGTCCAGCTTCATGTTGGGAATGCCGTACATCAACAGCCCGCCGATGCGATCCGCCCGCTCAAAAACGGTGACGCTGTGACCCGCCTTGTTCAGCTCGTCGGCCGCCGCCAGCCCGGACGGGCCAGAACCAATGACGGCCACGGTTTTGCCGCTGCGATGAGATGGGGTGTTAGGCTTCACCCAGCCCTCTTCAAAAGCCCGTTCGATGATGGCAAATTCAATCTGCTTGATCGTCACCGCCGGGTCGTGGATGCCCAGCGTGCAGGCGGCTTCGCACGGCGCGGGGCAAACCAGCCCGGTAAATTCGGGGAAGTTGTTAGTCCGGCTGAGCCGCTCGTACGCCTCGCGCCACAAGCCCCGGTACACCAGATCGTTCCACTCCGGGATGAGATTGTTGATGGGGCAGCCGGAAGTCATGCCGTTCAAAATGGTGCCTTTGTGGCAAAAGGGAATGCCGCAGTCCATGCAGCGCGCTGCCTGCTGGTTTAATCGTTCCTCTGGCAAATGCAGATGAATCGGCTCCCAATCGTGGACGCGTTCGGTGAACGGCCGTTCTTCCGCCGCCTCTCGTTTAAATTCTAAAAATCCTGTTGGCTTGGCCATTGTGTTCCCCTTCCGAAAAACTTTGACGCAAAGGCGCAAAGAGGCAAAGAAATAAAAAGAGTTTTCTTTGCGCCCTCTGCTTCTTTGCGTTCTTTGCGTTAAAAAATTATGCTTTGACGAGCTGCCGCTGCCGCACCTGGAACGCTTCCATCGCCAACGCATCCCCCGTCAGGTCACTGTTGTGGCGGACCTGGTTGAACGCTTGCAGCATCAGCTTGTAGTCGCGCGGCATCACCTTGACAAAATGGCGCACAACGTTGTCCCACATGCACAAAATCTTCCAGGCCAGATCGCTTTTCGTGGCCTGGGCGTGGGCGAAGATCATCGCTTCCAGCTCGTCGATGTCCGCCGGACTGCTCACCGCTTCCAAATCCACCATTTCGCGATTGCACCGTTCGTGGAAACGGCCGTCCCAATCCAAAACGTACGCCACCCCGCCAGACATACCGGCAGCAAAGTTACGCCCCGTGCGGCCCAAAACCACCACGCGCCCGCCCGTCATGTACTCGCAGCCGTGATCCCCCACGCCTTCGACAACGGCCGTAACCCCCGAATTGCGCACGCCGAAGCGCTCACCCGCCATGCCGCGAATGTAAGCCGTGCCGCCCGTGGCCCCGTACAGCGCCACGTTGCCAATGATGATGTTCTGCTCGGCCACAAACGTCGCTTCTTCTGGCGGATAAATCACCAGCTTGCCGCCAGACAACCCCTTACCCACGTAATCGTTGGCGTCGCCCGCCAGCTCCAGCGTCAGACCCTGCGGAATAAAGGCACCAAAGCTTTGTCCGGCGGAGCCGTTAAACTTCAAATGAACCGTGTCTTCGGCCAGCGTATTCATGCCGTGGCGACGGGTCAATTCGCTGCCCAGCATCGTGCCCACCGTGCGGTTGCCGTTGCCGATACCGAATTCACCGGTGACCTCTTCACCTTTTTCGATGGCGGCGCGGCAGAAGTCGAGCAGGGTTTGCGTGTCGAGGGTTTCTTCCAGGCCGTGCTGTTGGGGTTGTTTACGGCCGTTTGGCAGCAAATGGCCCACGTTCTCTGTCTCATTTGGACGGTATAAAACAGGCGTCAAATCAATGCCCTGTAATTTCCAATGGTCGATGGCCTCGCCCGCTTCCAACCGATCCGTGCGGCCCACCATCTCGTCGATGGTGCGGAAACCCATCTCGGCCATGATTTCGCGCATGTCTTGAGCAATAAACTGCATGAAGTTCACCACGTGCTGCGGATCGCCCGCAAAATGTTGGCGCAGTTCCGGATTTTGCGTGGCGATGCCCACCGGGCAGGTATTGATATGGCAGACGCGCATCATAATGCAGCCCAGCGTCACCAGTGGGGCGGTGGCAAAACCATACTCTTCGGCACCCAGCAGGGCGGCCATGATCACGTCGCGGCCGGTTTTGAGCTGGCCATCGGTTTCCACCACGACGCGGTCGCGCAGGCCGTTGAGCAGCAGCGTCTGGTGCGTCTCGGCCACGCCCAGCTCCCAGGGTAGACCGGCGTGTTTGATGCTGGTCTGCGGCGAGGCGCCGGTGCCGCCATCGTGCCCACTGATGAGGATGACATCGGCATGGCCCTTGGCGACACCGGCAGCAATCGTGCCAACGCCCACTTCGGAGACGAGCTTCACGTTGATGCGTGCGTTTGGATTGGCGTTTTTCAGGTCAAAAATGAGCTGCGCCAAATCTTCAATGGAATAGATGTCGTGGTGCGGCGGCGGGGAGATAAGCCCCACGCCGGGAGTGGAATGGCGCACGCGAGCAATCCACGGGTACACTTTGCGCCCCGGCAGCTGGCCACCTTCGCCCGGCTTGGCCCCCTGCGCCATTTTGATCTGGATTTCCTGCGCTTCGGTGAGGTATTGGCTGGTGACACCAAAACGGCCGCTGGCCACCTGTTTAATCGCTGAATTACGCGAATCCCCATTTTTGTCCGGCGTGTAGCGCACCGGGTCTTCGCCGCCCTCGCCCGTGTTGCTCTTGCCGCCAATGCGGTTCATGGCTATCGCCAGCGCCTCGTGTGCCTCTTTGCTAATTGAGCCGTAGGACATGGCTCCGGTTTTAAAGCGGCGGCAGATCGATTCAACCGACTCAACTTCGTCCAGCGGCACAGGCTCATTGGCCTTTTTCAGCTTGAGCAGGCCGCGTAAAGTGGCAAACTGATGCGACCGGTCGTTGACGTCGGCGGCATATTTTTTGTAGGTTTCGTAATCGTTGGTGCGCACAGCATGTTGCAGGCGATGGACGGTAGCTGGATTGAACAGGTGGTACTCACCTTCTTCACGATACTGATATTTGCCACCGGCGGGCAGGGCGCTGCTGCCAGACGGCCGTTTGGGAAACGCCTGTTCATGCCGCATCTGCACCTCTTTGGCCACCAGGTGAATGTCCGAGCCTTGAATGCGTGAAGGCGTGCCGGTGAAATATTTGGCAACCAGATCAGAGTGCAGCCCCAGCGCTTCGAAAATCTGCGCGCCACGGTAGCTCTGGATGGTAGAGATGCCCATCTTGGACAAGATTTTCACCACGCCGGTAACGACTGCCTTGATAAACTGCTTCTCCGCTTCATGATAGGGCACATCGACCAAAAGCTGCTTGCGAATGAGGTCGCGCAGCGTGGCGTAAGCCAGGTACGGGTTGATGGCATCGGCACCGTAGCCCAGCAGCACGGCAAAATGATGCACCTCGCGCGGCTCGCCCGACTC
>PABI01000056.1 GCA_002699125.1 Anaerolineaceae bacterium | reverse complement strand
TGGCGAACTTACCAGTATGCACGATGAATCCTTTTGTGCCAATTCTGCCGTTTTTAATGTTCAATCACGGTTTACCGTGGTGATACCGGACGCAAAGAGCGCAAAGTTTTCCCCTTAATTCTTTGCGTACTTGGCGTCCTTTGCGGTGAAATCAGCATTTTAGGGAGTAACGAGCTGGGGGGAAAAGATTTTGCTAAAGGTGAAGGCGGCGGGGCTGTCGCTGTGTTCAATTAGATGCTCCAGGCGCGTCTTGCCCTCGGCCACGGTGGGGAGCTGTCCCGCAGGCAGCCACCACAGCGCGTAAATCGGCTGGTCGAGCTTTTCGAACCACTGCTTGCGTTGGCGTACGTACTCCACGTGGGCGGTCTTGTAGGTGAACTGGCGCAGGCTTTCCACGGAGTCCCAAACAGACATGTTAACAATGAGGAAATCATCGGGAAACGGCCGTAAACTGGTCGCATCCCCAGAGCCATCTTGCAGCCGCCAGATGAAGCCAGGCGCAGCATCGGCCAGCGCATTGATTGGTTCCAGACCGGCCACAAACTCCTGCATAAGTGGGTCTTCCAGCGGGGCTTTCATACGGGCAATGTTAATTTGGGCCAAATGGTACTGTGTCATCGTATAAACTCTCCTGGGCAATCGTGGTAAAATAAAGCCATGTTGAAAACGCGCTTTGAATGGACCATCTTATTGCTGTTGGCCGCACTGTTGGGCACGGCCTGGATTGTCGTGTCGCGTAAACCAGCGCTGCAAGCCAGTGGCCCTATCACACTCACCGAAGCGCCGATTGTCGGTCATCCGGCCCCCGACTTTACCCTGCAAACGGCCGTTGGCCAAACCATCACCCTGTCTGAAATCACGAACCAGGCGGGTAGCGTCGGTAAGCCGGTGGTGATTAATTTCTGGGCAAGTTGGTGCGCCCCTTGCCGGGTAGAAATGCCCAGCTTGCAGCAAGCCAGCGTCACTTACAATGGCCGTGCCGCCTTCATCGGCATTAACCAGGGGGAAGATTTCGCCACCATCACCGAATTTGGCAATGAATACAGTGTCACTTATCCGCTGCTAATGGACCCGGACAATCACGTGAATCGCCTGTATGAGGTTAGCAGCTTGCCCACAACCGTGTTTGTAGACCAAAATGGCATCGTGCGGGAAGTAGTCATTGGCATCCTGAGCGAAGCGGTGTTGCAAGATCGTGTTGAGGGCATGTTGGCCGATGTCAGCAGTCACTCTCCTGAAATGAGTGAAAAGTAAAAAGTGAGCAGTAAAAAGTGGGGAGTAGCAAACCACAAGCAGTCATTAACAATTAACCATTTACCATTCACAGTGAACCATTATTCATGTTTCCTACAATAAACATTGGCAGTCTGGCTTTTCGGTCGGCAGATCTGGTCATCCTCATCGGTGTCTGGCTTTGTCTTACGCTGGTGGAGCGGACGGCCGACCGGGTTGAACAAAATCGAGAAACGTTTTTTGGTGTGGCGGCCACGGCCGTTTTCACCGGTTTTGTTGGGGCGCGGCTGACGTTTGTGGCCCAATATTGGCCCGCCTTTAGCCAGAATCTGCTCAACATTATCTGGCCGCTAAACACGGGCTACAACGTGTGGGGCGGACTGGTGCTGGGGGTGGCTGGCGCATTTTTTTATGCGCGCGCCAAACGGTTGGTTCCGCTGCCCGCGCTGGATGCCCTGGCTCCGGGCATTGTTTTGGGCTTAATGGTCATAAGCCTGGCTGATTTTGTGGGCGGACCGGGTTTTGGCTCGTTAACGGCCGTTCCCTGGGGCGTTACCCAATTTGGCGTACGGCGACATCCGGTGCAGTTATATGAACTGCTGGTTGGCGGTTTGGCCCTGTTTGTCTGGTGGCGCGTCAGTGCGAAAGCGGTATATGTGGTGGGACGGCCGTTTTTGTTGGCGACGGCCGTTTACAGTGCCGGACGCCTGTTTGTCGATGCATTTCGTGATAATGCGTGGGTCGTTGGAGGCGGCTACCACATTTTACAAATTGTCAGCCTGTTCATCTTATTGGCTGCATTATTTCAGATCGGCCGTACAGTAAACACCGTGCCAGATTCATAACCATTGCCAAATGAGGGTTTCATTGCTCAAATCTACCAGAGACATGACATGAATTGTTTGTTTAGCGCCGCCCTCTTGATAATCCCCGATGATAGCTCAACTTAAACAGCGGTTGCAGACCTGGTTTTATTCATTGGAGCCACAAAACACCAGAGCTTTATTATCTGCTGTTTCCTGGATGGGACTTTCCACCTCGATCGCAATTGGACTACTGGTTACTATCTTCCCATTTTTTGATTACGCCCGGCAAAGCATCTTCCTTTCTAGCCTTGTCTATCTGGTCGTTCTGATTCTCCTCAATTTCAACAAGGTGCGTGTCGCCAGCTACAGCTTTGTTGTTTTTCATTGGCTCTTAAACACGATCCTGATTTTTGTTTTAGGCAGCGCCAACACGCCTATTTTTAATGTCTTTTATCTACTGACCTTGATGACGATGCTACTGTTGGATAATCGGCATGGCTTTGTCATGGTCATTGCCAGTTTACTTGTGGGGTTTATTAACCTTTGGCTGAAAAGCCCTGATCCCAATAACGTTCCCTTTTTGCAGCAGCCAGCAACACTCGTGTGGCTTTTCACACAAGGTTCTGTTTTTGCTGTCACCACGCTTCTCTTTAGCCTGGTCCGCATTAACTTTATGCATGCTGCCCAGACCAGTAATGTCTACAGTAAAAAACTTGCACAGCAAAACCGCAAGTTAGAAACCATCAGGGACAAGCTGGCAGAAGAAGTGCACACCCGAACGGCCGAATTAAAAGCAGCCAAAAATGCAGCCGAAGCAGCCAATCGCGCCAAAAGCGAATTCCTGGCCAATATGAGCCACGAAATCCGCACACCGCTCAATGCCGTCATTGGCATGGCCAACCTTATGCTGGATACAGATCTCACAGCAGAGCAGCAAGAATTTGCCCAAACCATTCGCAGCGGCAGCACCAGCCTGATGGGCATCATCAACGATATTTTGGACTTCTCCAAAATTGAAGCAGGCAAAATGGTTTTAGAAACGGACCCTTTTTTCTTGCGTGCCTGTTTGCAAGATGCTCTGGAACTCATTGCGCCCAATGCCTCTGAGAAAAAATTAGAACTAATCTATCAGGTTGATCCGGCACTGCCAGCCATGTTTATCGGTGATGTGTCGCGCCTGCGCCAAATTCTGGTTAACCTTATAAACAATGCGGTTAAGTTTACCCCGGCGGGCGAAGTGGTCATCCTGGTGACCAGCCAGGCAGTTGCCGCAGATGAGCATTTACTGCACTTTACCGTGCGGGATACCGGCATTGGCATTCCTGAAGACCGGGTAGGCAACCTATTTGAATCGTTCACCCAGGCAGATGTCTCTACAGCCCGTCTCTATGGGGGAACTGGTTTAGGCTTGGTGATCAGCAAACGATTGGCCGAGTTGATGGGTGGCACTTTGTGGGTAGAAAGTCGCCTGGGGCTTGGCTCTAATTTTCACTTTACGGCCAAACTCAAAGCAGAATCCAGCCCTCAGCAGCCTCATCTTGCCGCAGAACAGCCCATGTTACAGGGTAAAATCGTTGTCGTTATTGATGACAATGCCACCGCCCGCGACATTTTGCGGGACCAACTGGTTTACTGGGACATGCACGCTTATCCGTTTGCCACCGGGTCAGAAGCAAATCAATGGTTAAAAACCCACCAGGCTGATGCCATTCTTCTGGATTTGCAGGCGCCAATGATAAGCGGCACGCTCTTGTCTGAAACCATGGAGCAGCTGCCAAGTTTTGCCCAAATTCCCCTGATTTTGATGTCTACTTTCAGCAAACGGCCGTCTCTCGCAAAAAGCCTGCCCATCATTGCCCATCTCAAAAAACCGGTTCACCCGGCAAACTTGTATGATGCCCTGCGGCAAATTTTTGAGAATCGTTGTCAACCTGTCGATTTGTCCGAGCCGGAACCAGGTGAATTTGATAACCTGATGGCTCTCAAGCACCCGCTGCGCATTTTGGTTGCCGAAGATAACCAAAATAATCAAATTGTCTTGCAGCGTATGCTGGAACGGCTGGGGTACCGGGCCGATATTGTTGACAATGGGGAAGAAGCGCTGCGAATGTTGGCCCAACGGCCGTATGATGTGGTACTCATGGACATCCAAATGCCTCAGCTGGATGGCGTGGCCACAACCCGGCTTATCCATGAACAATGGCCCCTGGCCCAACAGCCCACCGTCATTGCCATGACGGCCTACGCTCTTAAAGGGGATCGGGAATATTATCTTTCAGTGGGGATGGATGCGTACATCAGCAAGCCGATTATCGTTAAAGAACTGGTCACTGCTTTGTACGCCTGCCAGCCGCTGCCGGAATAAACCTTGCTTGTCAGCCCATCTAGGCTGCGCTACACTTTGCCCATGCGTGTTTTTCGTCGATTGTGGCCCTGGCTTCTCCTTTTGATAACGGCCGTTATCATCCTGTTCTTCGTTTTGCGGCGCGACACACAGGCAGCTTATGGAACGGCCGTAGCCCTTTGCCCTGGACCCGATTTGTACGGCTACACCTGCGACAGCGGCACCGCCTTTGCCTACATCGACGCCACCACCGACACGCGGCTCTACAGCGATGACGGCGTCACGACGCTAGACCTCCCCTTTCCTTTCACTTTTTACGGCACCACTTACACCCAGCTCCAGGCCAGCAGCAACGGCAACCTGCAATTCGGCAGTGGCAATGCCTACTTCGGCAACAGCTGCATGAATGAAGGCCCTGTCAGAAACATGGGCGACATGATCGCTCCGTTTTGGGACGACCTCGATCTAACCTCATTTGGCTTCCTGGAATATGACGTGGTTGGGGAAGCACCCAACCGTATTTTTGTGCTGGAATGGGACAACATTCCCCGCTTTGGCGAACCGGATGACCGGGTGACGTTTGCCGTGCAGCTGTTTGAAGGCAGCCAGGACATCCTCTTTTTGTATGAAGACGTTACCATGCTGGAAGGCAACAACGGCAGCAGCGCCACCATCGGCATCCAAAGTGAAGCGCAGGGGCTGGCATTGCAGTTTGGCTGCAACCAGCCCGTGGTGGCCAATGCCAGCCGCATTCGCTTTACCGAACCGGAAGAGGCCAACGCCGATATTGGGTTGGAAACGGCCGCATTCCCCAGCAACACCGCCTCTCCCATTTACGCCAAAGGGGACATCGCCGGCCTGCTGGACCAGATAAATTTGCGCGGTTCCGCTGCCTTGCCAGACATGAACGGCCGTTGGCTCAACCAATCCCCACCACGCACCGCCCGCTGGCAGTGGCTGGACCTCACCGGCAACGGCCAGGACGATCTGCTGCTGTGGCGCGCCAGCACTGCTCAATATCCCCACCTCACTGACCTCGCCATTATCACGCTGGATGAAGCAGGACAATACACCTTGCTTCATTATCAAACGCTCTCCAGCCGCAGCCAGCCCATCACCCGCCCCGAAATTGCCGCCTCAGGCGATCTCACCCAGGACAGTTTGCCAGACGCTGCGCTTTACGATGCGGTTAGCGGCCAAAGCTTTATTATCACTTTCCAGGAAGATGCCATTCGCCTGCTCCCCTTACCCCAAACGTGCCGCGGCAGCCTGGGCATCATGGATGCCAATGAAGATGGCCTGCTAGAAGTTGTGCGCGATGGGTGTGAAGGGGTGAACGGCCGTCTCCTCACCCAATGGAATGGCACCAGCTTCACTAATCTCCCCTAAAAGACTTGCCAAGAGCGATCGAAAACGATACTATGCGCCCAATTGCAAAAAGGGTTTCGCATTATTGTAAAAACGGGGAAGTTATTGAAATTTAAATAGCCTGGTTCTCCCGCTTTTACTCAAGTAATCGGCCAAATTGCCTTGGATTTTTCTGCAAAAGCTTTTTGCCGATTACAATCCACAAATAACTGGCAAGCTCATTCTGCAAAAATACTAAAATCTGAAGACACGCCACATTTTTGGCACTGAACCAGGATGGGAGATTGAAGCATGTTTGAGGTGAATGGTACCTATGCCAACCGCAAAGGCGAGTACACCGTTTTAGAAATCAATCCACCGAAAATGCGTGTACGCTACACAGAAGATGGCTCTGAAGCTGAGCTAAAAATAGAACTTCAGGCACGCATTTGGGAAAATATTGCCGTAGAGTATGAGGCCAGGGCAGCCAGCCGCAGCGCCCGCGCCGCCAAACGTTCGGCCGTTGCCGCTGCCAACCATTACATTAAAGTCATCAGCGTACCCGCTATGGATGAAATGAACTTCCCCGGCTGGCCAGAACGCATCGTTATGGCGCCGCCAGAAGACGGTGAGATTACGCTGCAATCCGGTGACCGTCTCATTTTTTATGCACTAGAAACACAAACCTTCTTTGCCGTCGCCACCATTACAGGCGAGAGTAAATCCGCCAACCCCAAAGAATTCTTTTTCACCGTACCGGCAGACAAGGCCGAATTCTTCCCCATCGATATTGATGCCGTCTCCAGCAAGCTGGATAAGGGGGCTGACATCGACTCCGTTGAGCTGGAAAGCCAGCCCCGCTTTAAACGCCTGCGCCTGGAAGCAGAAGCATTCTACCCTATCAACGAAGATGATTTTGAACTGTTAGCCGAAGCGCTTACCGAAGTGGCCGAAGAGGAAGAAGACGAAGAAGATGATGAAGACGATTTCGAAGAAGACGACGAATAAATATGGATAAAGAATATATTCTTGTTAATGTAGCCTGGCCGTATGCCAACGCCGATATTCACCAGGGCAACGTGACCGGCTCTTACCTGCCAGCCGACATTTACGCCCGCTATCACCGCTTGCGCGGCAACCACGTGCTCATGGTGTCTGGTTCCGACAGCCACGGCACGCCGGTGACGGTCAAGGCCGAAGAGATGGGCAAATCCGTAGCGGAAGTGTTTGATTATTTTCACGGCCGTTTCCTGGATCTGTTCCAAAAATTGGGGCTCACCTACGATCTCTTCACCCACACCGATACCGAAAATCATTTCCAGGTGTCGCAAGATATGTTCTTGTCCTTACTGGAAAACCAATACATGTACCCTAAGGTGACCAAACAGATGTATTCGCCCACGGCCAACAAATTCCTGCCCGACCGCTACGTGGAAGGCACCTGCCCCAAATGTGGCTATCATCCGGCGCGTGGCGACCAGTGCGACAACTGCAACACGCTGTTTGAAAGCGCCGCCGAACTGATCAACCCGCGCAGCAAGCTAGATGATTCCGCTCTGGAACTGCGCGACACGGAGCATTTCTTCATCGATTTACCCGCCATTGCCCAAGACGGCCTGCAAGCATGGATGCACAACGGCAAAGAGCATTGGCGGCCCCAGGTCATTAACTTTGCCCGCAACTTTGTCGATCAAGGGTTAATTGGCCGCGCCGTCACCCGCGACATGGATTGGGGCATTCCCGTGCCCGTGGAAGGGTACGAAAACAAGGTGCTGTACGTCTGGTTTGAAGCCGTCATTGGTTATCTTTCAGCCACCATCGAATGGGCCAAAAACAACGGCGATCCCGAAGCATGGAAGCAGTGGTGGCAAAATCCCGAAGCCCGCACCGTGTATTTCATCGGCAAAGACAACATCCCCTTTCACACGATCTTTTGGCCCGCTCAGCTGTTCGGGGCAAAGGGTTTGTATGATGATGATCCCCAGGCACAGCTCAATCTGCCTTACGACGTGCCCGCCAACGAGTTTATGAACATGGAAGGGCAGAAGATCAGTGGAAGCCGCAACTGGGGCGTCTGGATGCTGGACGCTCTGAAACGGCACGACCCGGACCCGCTGCGCTATTATTTAACGGCCGTTATGCCCGAAACCCGCGACAGTGACTGGAGCTGGCAGGGCTATGTCGATCGCAACAACTCCGAGCTGGTCGGCAACTGGGGCAACCTGGTTAACCGCGTCCTCAACATGACCAAACGATACTTCAACAGCGAAGTGCCCAATCCCGGCGAACTTACGGCCAAAGATCGGGAGCTGTTGGCCGCTGTTGATGCCGGCTTCGAAACGGTGGCTGGTCTGTACGACGCCTGCAAATTCCGCGCCGTGGTGCAAGAAAATTTGCGCCTCTCCAGCCTGGTAAACCAATATCTAGAAGACACCAGCCCGTGGACCACGGCCAAAACCGATCTGCAAGCCACGGCTCGTTCGCTGTATACCACCCTCCAGGCGATCAGCGGCCTGAAGGTGCTGTGGGCCCCCATCCTGCCCTTCACGAGCCAAAAGCTGCACGAATTGCTCGGCGAAGAAGGCGATCTTTTTGGACAGCAGGTGGTCAAAGATTACGCCGAAAGCAGCCGCAGCCACACCGCCCTGACATATGATGGCGAAACGGCCGTTGGCCAATGGCACCACACAGAAATCCCGGTCGGCCGTACCCTGCCCAAACCGCAACCCCTCTTCAAAAAGCTGGATCAATCCATCGTCGAAGAGGAATTGGCCCGATTAGGCAGTTAATGTAGGGGCGGGACGGCACGGTGAAACCTGCGGCTAACAAAACAAGATCTTTCCGCGCCGTCTCGCCCTAAATGCGTGGCAAGCATAATGTCTGGCCAAACGTTGGGCGAGACCGCCGGAGCATCGTTTTTCTCGCGTGCCAAGATTGGTTCCCGGCGGTCCCGCCCCTACCAAACACCGTAGAAAAAAGCGTGAGTAGTACGGCCGTTGTATAATCCCCCCAACCAAATCAGACCTAACAAAAGTGAGTAATGCCCGATGACAACGGACGATAAAAAAGTAATTTATTCCATGATGGGCGTGGGCAAAATTGTGCCGCCCAACAAACAAATCCTGCGCGACATTTCCCTCTCCTACTTTTACGGGGCCAAGATTGGCGTTCTGGGGCTAAACGGCGCGGGTAAGAGCACCCTGCTGCGCATCATGGCTGGAGTGGATACCGAGTTTGTGGGGGAAACGGCCGTCTCCCCCGGCTACTCCATTGGCTATCTGGAACAGGAACCCCAACTCGACGACAGCAAAACCGTGCGCGATATCGTCGAAGAGGGTGCCCAGGAAGTGGTTGATGCCCTGCGTGAATTCGACGAAATCAACATGAAGTTTGGCGAGTCGATGAGCGACGACGAAATGAATGACCTCATCGAAAAGCAGGGCGCGCTGCAAGACAAGCTGGACCATATGGATGCCTGGAACCTGGACAGCCGCCTGGAGCTGGCGATGGACGCCTTGCGCACGCCGCCTGGGGATACGGCCGTCTCTGTGCTGTCCGGCGGAGAGCGGCGGCGCGTGGCCCTCTGCCGCCTGCTGCTCAAACAGCCAGACATCCTGCTGCTGGACGAGCCCACCAACCACCTCGACGCCGAATCGGTCGCCTGGCTGGAAAAACATCTCAAGCAGTATCCCGGCACCGTCATCGCTGTGACACACGACCGCTACTTTTTAGACAACGTGGCCGGCTGGATTCTGGAGCTGGATCGCGGCTACGGCATCCCCTGGAAAGGCAACTACTCCTCCTGGCTGGCACAAAAGCAAGATCGCCTGGCCCAGGAAGAAAAAGCCGAATCGGCCCGGCAGCGCACCCTCCAGCGCGAACTTGAATGGATCAACATGACGCCCAAGGGACGGCAAACCAAAGCCAAAGCCCGCATCAACCGCTACAGCGAGCTGCTTTCTGAGGAGCGAGACCGGGCCAATGAAGAACGCGAAATCTACATTCCGCCGGGGCCGCGCCTCGGCGATATCGTCATTGAAGCCAAAGACGTGCGCAAAAGCTACGGCGATACGCTGCTGTACGATGACCTCTCATTTGAGATTCCGCCAGGGGCCATCGTCGGTATTGTCGGACCCAACGGTGCCGGTAAAACCACGCTGTTCCGCATGATTGTGGATGAGGAGGAGCCGGACAGCGGTTCGCTCCGCCTCGGCGACACGGTGCAACTGGCCTACGTAGACCAAAGCCGGGACGATCTGGACCCGGACAAAACGGTCTGGCAAGAAATCTCTGATGGCGAGGAAACGCTGCAATTGGGGCCGCGCCGGGTGAATTCCCGCGCTTACGTTTCCCGCTTTAACTTTGGTGGCAGCGACCAGCAAAAAAAGGTAGGCACGCTTTCCGGGGGCGAGCGCAACCGGGTGCATCTGGCGAAGCTGCTTAAATCAGGCAGCAACTTGCTGCTGCTGGACGAGCCGACCAACGACCTGGACGTCAACACGCTGCGGGCGCTGGAGCTGGGGCTGGAAAGTTTTGCCGGATCAGCCATCATCATTTCGCACGACCGCTGGTTTTTGGACCGTGTAGCCACACACATTTTGGCCTTCGAGGGCGAGAGCCAGGCGCATTGGCACATCGGCAACTATAGTGATTACGAAGAAGACCGCCGCCAGCGCCTGGGCGACAAAGCGGATCGGCCACATCGCATCACCTACCGCAAGCTCACCCGTGATTAGGGGCATTTATCCGCAGATTTCGCAGGCTTGTCCTGAGCTGCTCAACATGTTGAGCTTGTCGAAGGATTGGCGCAGATTTTTAAGCATGAAACCTTTACTTGTCATGCTGAACGCAGTGAAGCATCCCTACGGCCGCAGCCCAGCATGGATTTTGCTCAACGACAGGGGTTCGAACGAATGATGTTCAGAGGGAATCTTTGTTTTACTCAGGATGACAATTTCGGGGTGATATGTTAGACAAAACGTCTGCTATCTGTGTGCTGGTATTGACTCCAGCTAAATTGTGTACGCAAAATGAGGGATATTTTTAAATATTCAGCGGCCGTTTCACGACAAAATAATCGTTCACCTGAACTGGCCGCTATTCTGCCGAAAGTTATTGCGGCAAAATTGGAGAATATTGCCGCGCGTGCCGTGACGACAAACGGTTCCGTTGTTTCATTTCACGGCAGAGCTTCCCGGTCAGTACCAAGATCAAAACGATTTGTGACAAACTGGAATCTCCTACACATCATTGCTCGTGGGGCAATGCAGGTAACAGACAACTTCCCGGAAATCTCTGTGAGCTACTGGTTAGGTGTCCCCAAAACGCTTTTTTATCAAACGGCGGTTTTGTCAGTGGTTATGGGAATCGGGTTGGGAATTTTTTCCTTCATCGCTCAATCGTCAATCGGGTTTAGTTTGCTACTTGCTTTAGGGACGGCTTTAGGCAGTTTAGCATTTTTCCTGATTGCTTTTACGCTTTATTTCATGCTCACAATAATCCGATTCAACTTATTCATCAAGTATTGCATGAATGTAGCTGAAAAACAGCTCCGACAATGAAAATTACGCGATTGGATCACGTGCAGTTGGCGATGCCACCGGGGGGTGAAGCAAAGGCGCGGGAATTTTACGGCCGTATCCTCAACCTCCGCAAAATAGAGAAACCCGCCCAGCTTCAGGCAAAGGGCGGCTGCTGGTTTGTTGGGGATGGCCTGGAACTGCACCTGGGCGTCCAGGCAGACTTTGTGCCCGCCAGCAAAGCCCATCCCGGCCTGCGCGTGGCCGATTTAGACGCGGCGCGGGACCATCTGCAAGCGGCAGGTGTTACTATCATCGATGACGATTCTGGGGTTGCCGTGCGTCGATTTTATGTTAAGGATCCCTTTGGCAACCGGCTGGAATTTATGCAGGAAGGAGACACATTTTAATGCCAGACACCTACAAAGATAATTTGGAAAGCTATCTGGACAAACTGGTGCCGAAACGGCCGTCTAAGCTACAAAAAATGGAGGCGTACGCCGACAAACACGGTTTCCCCATCATCGGGCCGGCTTCCGGGCAAGCATGTTACCAAATTGCCCGGATGATCAAAGCCCAGCGCGTTTTTGAGCTGGGCTCCGGCTACGGCTACTCTACCGCCTGGTTTGCCCGCGCCGTGCGCGAAAATGGCGGCGGTGAAGTGCACCATGTTGTCTGGGACGATGACCTATCGCAAAAGGCACGAAATCATTTGCAAGCGCTGGGCTACGGCGATCTTATCAGGTATCACGTCAACGAAGCAGTCCAGACGCTGCGGGAAACCGACGGCCCCTTTGACCTCATCTTCAATGACATCGAGAAACTGGCTTACCCCGAATCGGTAAGCGTGATCGAAAAGAAATTGCGCCCCGGCGGCGTGCTGATCATCGACAATATGGTGTGGAGCGGCCGTGTCTGGGACGAGACGGAACAAAGCGAGGCTACCCAAGCCATTCGCCAGACAACTGAGATGCTCACCACCAATCCCAACTGGATTAGCTCTCTGCTGCCCATCCGCGATGGCTTGCTGGTGGCTTACAAAGTTGGTTAAATCAACGATGAATGCACCTAAACTGCCCGTGCCCCAACCGCTGCGGGGCCAAGATACGGAATTTACCCGAGACACCATGAACCGGCGGCTGCCCGACATCGTGCAGCGCGTCTTGGAAGAAAACGAGTTGCCGGAAACGGCCGTCACCCACATCACCACCCTCCTAAACGAAATTCCTCACGGAGAAATACGGCCGTTGCCCAACCACCTTGCCCCAGATTTGGCCGACTGGCAGGCAGCCATCACCCCGCACCTGGGCCAAACGTACATGGAGGCTCCCTGGTTTTTCAACGAAACTTACATCTATCGCCGCATCATGGCCGCCGTCGATCATTTTCGCAGCGGCATCGATCCGTTTGCCCGGCAAAAGCAGCAAAGCTTAACATCCGCCGTGGAGCAAATCCGTGCACTCATGGAGCAACTTAATGAAATGATTGCTGAGGGATGGCAGGCGGCCAATTTTCATCAACTGCTGCTGGCCGCTTTGTGGGGCAACCAGGCCGACATGAGCATGTGGGCTGCCGACGATACCAGCAAGCCTAACCACGCTAAATCAGCGGAGCAGTTGGCCCATTTGCTGGTGGATGATGCAACGGCCGTTACCCACCTGCTAGAGAAACCGGTCAACCAAATCGAGTTCATCCTCGACAACGTGGGGATCGAGCTCATCGGCGATTTGTGCCTGGCCGATTATTTGCTGTCAGTTAACCAGGTAGCGGCCGTTCAGTTCCACGTCAAGCTGCATCCCACCTTCGTCTCCGACGCTACCGTTTTAGATGTTGAGGCCACCATTGCCTATTTGCGCCAGACAGATGAGCCAGCTATGCAAGAAGCAGGAGAACGGTTGACGAGTTATTTGGTGAACGGCCGTTTACGCCTGCTTAATCATTCCTTCTGGACTTCACCCCATCCGCTCTGGCATCTCCCGCCCGAGCTGCACCAGGAGCTGGGGAACAGTGATTTGATTATCAGCAAAGGAGACGCCAACTACCGCCGGGCCTTGGGCGACGCACCCTGGCCGCACACCACGCCCATTCGTAACATTGTCAGCTATTTGCCTACCCCCATCCTCTTCTTGCGCACCTGCAAGTCTGAGGTGTTAGTGGGGATGGCCAAGAATCAATTGGACCAATTAAAGCAGTTGGGTCGGTTGGAGGAAGATTGGTTGGTGAACGGCCGTTGGGGCATCATTCAGCTGGTGTAATCAGTTCATCAGACGTGTCATGCCAAAAAGAATCTGACAATTGCACGCGATAGACACCCTTAAAGTCATCTGGGGAAACCGGTTTCCCCTTGCGCAAAATTTGCACGTGCCCGGCTTCCGCCAGCTGTTTTACCGCCAGTCGGATGCGCTTGGTCAACGCCTGCCACTCCGGCTCGTACAGCGTCATCGCAATATCCTCAGGCCGCACCGTTTCATCCGGCCACGATGCCGCGCAAAGTTGAAGTATCGTCTCAAATACCGCCTCATCACTGATGCGGATTTTTCTTGGTTTTGGCATAGTAATTTTCTCAATTCTGCAAAATGGGGGGAAATCTTCTAATTATTTAAAGCCAGCTGACTGGCTTGTTGATATGATGGATTTTGCGCCGCCATAGATAACATTTTTTCTGCTTCAGACCGCTGCTGTCTGTTCGCATATAGCAAGCCAAGCAAAAAATAGGCAGCAGGCAGCTTCAACCCACCCTTTATCGCCCGCTGATAACAGCCAATGGCATCGTCAATGTGGCCTCGTGTCTCAAAATCCATCGCCTGGCCCAACAAGGCATCCCGTTCCAGCTTACTCAGGCCATTTGCCCCTTCATTGGTCTCATCTTCATCACGGAACAGCTCTGCCGCCAGTTCTTCTTGCGCCAGTCGCTTTGCTTTCTCAATAGGATCCGTTACTTCTTCCCGTTCCGCCACAACCTGCTCGCTGCGTTCGGCTTCAAAAATAGCGGCCATCTGGCGCACCGTCTCTGTCAGGCTATCCGCTTCGGCCTGTTCCTCAGCCGACAAGCCGGTCGCTGCTTCGGGTTCTTCCACAACAACCTCAGGTTCCTCAAACGCCGACTCACCATGACGAATGAGTTCAACGGCCGTTAACACATCATCATTCCCCGGATCCAATCGCAATGCCGCCTGGCACATTTGCAGCGCCTTCTTATTCTCCCCCCGCATCTGCAAAATACGGGCAATGGCCAGATATTCGCGCACAGCGTCCCGCGTACGGCCGAGCCGTTGAAATACCATCGCCAGCCGTTTATGCGATCCCAACAAGCTGGAATCCAAACGAATAGACCGCTCCCAATTGCCAATCGACTCTTCCAGCTTGCGCTGCTTCAGCAAAATCTCGCCAATTGCCAGGTAGGTTCGGGCCGCCTCTGCCAGCTGTCCCTGCCGCTCCTGAATATCGGCCACGCTGCGCAAATAACGCATATCCCCTTTGGAATACCGTGCCGCCAGCTTAAAACAATCCAGCGCTCTGTCTAACTGCTTCAGCCCCAGACAAGCCTCACCTAGACCAGCATAAGCCGCCGCATCATGCGGAAACTCGCCAATTGCTATGCGGAAAGCAGTAAATGCATCTTTCCACCGTTTGGCCTTGTTATAGGCCAAACCCACCTTCATTGCCTTTTCGTATTTTGCCTGGTCTTTTGCCATTGATCTCTTATTTTTTTTGCCAAGAATAATATTATTTTTTGTCTCACTACCAATTGCAAGAGCAGTGACAAGCGTATACCAGTGTAATCTTATTCGCAAGCACAATCCCTTACTTCCGGCTACCTCACCCCATTAAACCCAAAAAATACAGTTTAGCTTAATAAAATGGCCCAAAAGTACCATGACCTCCTATGCCCATTTCACCGGTTCTTAATTACAATCTTAAGTGTAGAATGATATTATGTCATTAGTTCTGGACAAAATGTGCAGACACCCCAGGGAGCCATTGTAATCGGTCGTGCGCCATGCCATGTGGCGCCATGAATCACACAAGTGAGGTTAATTGCTGCTATGGAATCCTTCTCCTTCTACCAATGGCTAAAAACACAAACAGAGCGAAAAGATGTCGTCGGTGATTTTGCCCATACGATGAGTCAATTCGACGAGCCAAAAGCGACCCGCAAAAAAGCCAATGGCCACATGATTTGGGCCACATGGTTGGTAGATAAGAATGCATCACCAGCCGTTATTGAGGCTTTTAATTTGGCCTGGCATGAATATCAACGCAAGGTTAGGCTAGCCTAGCTGTTTAGTGTTTAAAAAACCTTCAATCTCCCTTACCTTAATAGGGGCCGTAAGGATACAGTACTACTTTTTAATTACTCTTCCTATTTTACTTCTTCCCCCCTTAAATTGTGGCGTCACATCATTGAAGAAATCTTCAAGTGACGCCACCCTCCTCTTTTTTCTCACACTTGTTTAGGCCGATATTGTAACGCTTCTGCCAGATGCGCCGGCTGAATGGCTTCCTCGTTGGCTAAGTCAGCAATGGTACGAGCCACTTTCAAAATGCGATGGAACGCTCGTGCGCTAAGACTCATTTGGGACATGGCACTGCGCATAAGTCGGTTGCCCGTTTCATCTAGCTGGCAAAGCTCACGCACCTCACTTGGCCCCATATCGGCATTGGCATATAGGGAATGATCCTTAAAGCGCTCCACCTGTATTTTGCGGGCGCACTCCACCCGCTCCTGAATTTCGGCTGATGTTTCGCCCCGTTGATTGCTGGTAAGCTTTTCATATTCTACGCGTGGCACCTCTACATGTAAGTCAATGCGGTCCATCAACGGACCCGAGATGCGCTTCTGATACCTTGTGATCATGGCGTTGCTGCAGCTGCACGCATGGGTAGGATCGCCAAAGTAGCCGCAGGGGCAAGGATTTTGCGCTGCCACCAGCATGAAGTTAGCCGGATAAGTAACGGTACCCGACGCACGAGAAATGGAGACCTCACGAGGGATACCTTCCAACGGCTGGCGCAGCACCTCAATAAGATTTTGACCAAATTCCGGCAACTCGTCCAAAAAAAGTACACCCCTATGCGAAAGGCTGATTTCACCGGGACGGGGCCAGGCGCCACCGCCCACCAACCCGGCATAGCTAATGGTGTGGTGTGGGGCGCGAAACGGCCGATTCCTAACCAACGGCGTATCCGGCGGCAGCAAACCGGCCACACTGTAAATCTTGGTCACCTCCAACGCCTCATCCACCGACATGCGCGGCAAAATGCTGGGCATCGACTTCGCCAAAAGGGTTTTACCGGCTCCAGGCGGCCCTGACATAAGAAGATTATGCGACCCAGCTGCAGAAATCTCCATCGCCCGTTTGACATGCTCCTGCCCCATAATATCTTGGAAATCGGCCGCATAGGTTGGATCCTGGCGGAATTGTTCTTCTAAATCGACGGTATGCGGGGTGAGCGGTTTCAATCCGGTAAGATGTCCTACCAGTTCAACCAGGTTGCGCACGGCAAACACCTCCACATCTGGCAGCAGAGCCGCTTCGCCGGCATCATCGGCGGGAACAAAGACGCGACTGAAGCCTCGCTCACGAGCCAGGGCAGTCATGGGCAGAATGCCTTTGGTATGGCGTGCCGTACCGTCTAAGGAAAGCTCGCCCAAAAAGAACGCGTCTGTCAGCTTTTCGGCCCAAATTTGCTGCGACGCGGCCAAAATACCTACCGCAATTGGTAAATCATATGCTGGACCTTCTTTGCGCAAGTCGGCTGGGGCCAGGTTGACGGTGATCCGCTTACCGGCCGGGAAGGTGAAGCCGCTGTTTTTGATGGCGCTGTGAACGCGATCTCGACTCTCGCGAACGGCCGCATCCGGCAAACCAACCAGGTTAAATGCTGGCTGCCCGCGAATTATGTCAACTTCCACTTCGACAATTTCGGCTTCCAATCCAACAATGGCACAACTAAACACTTTTGCCAGCATGGTACATCCTTGTCTTTGATGAATAATGCAAAACGCGAATGCTCAAATTATAGCAATAGTTACCCATGCGCGCGATTCAGACCCAGACGCATCGCTCTAGACAGATGTCTTAATGGTTTCTTGACATTATTTAAAGAGATCTTTTGCTTTCCTTGACCAAATTAATGCTACAATGATCACATCTCTGATGAATTGCAGGCTGATAACTGCAATAATCAGAATATCCTTTGGGCACATAAGGAATAAACATCATGAAAGAGTCAAATCGAACCCGTCGCTTCCTTTTGTTTCTGGTTGGCGGGGCCATGCCTGTCGCACTAACGTTGGGACTCATTTTTCGGCTTTCCACGATTTTTATAACAGCCTTTCTTCTGATCTTGGGGGTAATTTTTGCCGCTATGTGGCTTTGGTATCAGGCAAATTTGCGCGCCAGCGGCGAAGAATGGTGGCAAGATGATGAAGCTTCAGGCTGGCGCGGCTATTGAGCTATAATGGCGGGATGCAAGAAAAAACCAAGGTCTTGGTTATCGATGATGAAAACGGTATTCGCCGCTTTTTGCGCACCTCACTGGACGCGCATGGTTATGCTATTTATGAAGCCAGTAACGGGGAAGATGGGCTGATTCAGGCTGTGAATGTACAGCCAGACCTTATTATTTTAGATTTGGGACTGCCCGGCATAAACGGCATCGAAGTGACACGCCGCATTCGTGAATGGACCGATACCCCCATCATCATTCTCTCGGTACAAAATCAGGACAGCGACAAAATTGAGGCTTTGGATGCCGGAGCCGATGATTATTTAACCAAGCCGTTTAGCGTGGGAGAGTTGACGGCCCGCTTGCGTGTGGCCATGCGCCATACGCGCAAGGATGAGCCTGAACCAATTTTTCGCTCGGGGGAATTGTGCGTCGATTTGGCTGCGCGCGTGGTTACCTGCCGGGGAGAAGAAATTCAGCTGACCCCAACTGAATATGATTTGCTCAAAGTTTTTGTGCAATATGCTGGACGGGTACTCACGCACCAGCAGCTGCTGCGTGAGGTGCGTGGTGCCGGCTACCAAACAGAAACCCATTTGCTGCGCGTGCATGTGAGCAATTTACGCCACAAAATAGAGTTGGATCCGACAAATCCCAAATATATTCTCACGGAACCAGGTGTTGGGTATCGTCTGGTGGTGGATGTGTAAAGCTTAATCAGTCCGGGTAACGGGCAGCGCCAGGCTGAACGCTGCACCCCCTTCCTGACGATTTTCGGCCCAGATACGGCCGTTATGCGCCTCCACAATCCCCTTAGCAATCGACAAACCCAATCCCGTCCCGCTAATCCCTTCTGCATTAACACGAAAAAAGCGATCAAATACATGCTCCAGCTCAGCCTCCGGTAGACCCGGCCCCCGGTCCTTTACCGCCAGAATCACCTCGTCTCCTTCCTGACTAGCCTGAATGGTGATGGGTTCCTCCGGCGGCGCATATTTCATGGCGTTATCCAGCAAGTTAACCAGCACCTGCACCATTAAAGTAAAGTCAATGTCGATGAGCGGTAGCCCTGTAGGAATTTCTATTTGCAGGATTCGACCTGTCACCCGGTTAGGCATCTGGGCCAGCGTCGCTCCCACTAAATCCTCCACGTCTGACGGCTGGCAAACCACTTTGAGCGCCCCCGATTCCAAGCGGGTCATGTCCAGCAGGTTGCCCACCAGCCGGTTGAGCCGCCGCGCCTCTTCCCAGGCCGTGCTCACCATTTCGTGGCGCGCTTCTTGTGACAGCAGTGCATCATCATCATGCAGGCTGCTGAGCACACCGGTAATGGCCGCCAGCGGCGTGCGCAAATCATGGGAGATGGCGTTGAGCAAAGCCGTTTGCAGCTTTTCTGTTTCTGAAAGCAGGTGCGCCTGCCGGGCTTGCTCGGCCAGCCGGGCCCGCTCCAGCGCCAGCGCCACCTGGCTGGCGTAGGAGAGCAGCAGCCGGTTTTGCTCGCCGGTGAGCGGCGTTTCGCTTTGGGTAAACTCCACCGCCAGCACACCAACCCCTTGCCCGGAGCTGATCAACGGCAGATAGGTGCCATCAACACTGCTGAGCGTGTCGGTATGATGACCGGCTACCTGCCTGTGTCGGAATACCCAGCGGGCCACGGCCAGGCTGTCTTTTTCCAGTTGGAATTCCACTGTTTTGGCGTGGAGGATCAGGCCGTCTGCTGCCTCATCAGGCAAGAAGAGAGCGGCCGGATTACCCAAAGTTTCTTGCATATGGTTTACGGCCGTTTGCGCAATCGCACTTAAATCTGTTACCACGGCTAACTTCTGGCTCAGTTCGTAAAGGGCGGCCGTTTGCCGTTCGCGGCGGCGGGCAGCCATCTCCTGCTCGCGCGCCCGGGCGGTAAGGGTGCTGATAACCAATCCCACTGTCAGCAGGCCGGCAAAGGTGAGCAAATATTCGGCATCGTCTACGGCAAAGGCATAGTAAGGCGGCACAAAAATAATATCAAAGGCAATGACGCTGAGCAGCGAGGCGAGAATGGCCGGGGCACGGCTGAGCCAGACTGCGGCCAGAATCACGGCTACCAGATAGGGCATAACGAGATTGGTGGGATTGATAAACGGCCGTAACGGCAGCCCAATCAACGTCGCGGCCACCACCAGGCCAATGCTCCACCAAAACGGCCGCCAGTCGATGCCCGACGCGCGGGTTTTGGTGCCGGCTGCCAACGGCCGTCCCGTCGAGGTACCGCTGATAATGTACACGTCCAAATCCTGGCTGAGGCGCACGATTTGGTCGATGAGGGAACCGCCTTGCAGAAGTTCGCGCCAGCGGGGGAGCAGCGGCTTTCCGGCCACAATGCGGGTGACGTTGCGGTTGAGAGCATAGTTGACCAGCGTTTCAGCCACGGAACGGCCGTTTAACCGCACCGTCTGCGCCCCCAATGATTCAGCCAACTGCAACGTTTGCGTCACCCGGTCCCGGTCTGCCTGGGGCAGCTTCATGTAGCCCGGCGTTTCCACATAGGCAGCAATCCATTCCGCATTGAGCCGCACCGCCAGCCGCCGCGTTGTACGCACCAACCGCTCGCTCAATGGGCTGCTGCTAATGCCTACCAACAAACGCTCCCCGGCAGGCCACGGCCCGGCAATAGCATGGCGCTGCATGTAAGCCCGCATTTGGGCGTCGATGCGGTCAGCCGCCCGCCGCAGGGCAATCTCGCGCAGCGCCGTCAGGTTACCTCGCCGAAAAAATTTCTGCATCGTCCGCCCTTTTGGTTCGGGCAAGTAAACTTTCCCTGCTTCCAGGCGGTCTAGCAGCTCGCTAATGGGTAAATCGATCAGCTCAATTTCATCAGACTCATCCAACACGCTGTCGGGGATCGTCTCATGTTCTGTATAGTCTGTAATGCGGGCCACGACATCCTTCAGGCTCTCCAGGTGCTGCACGTTAACGGTGGCGTAAACATCAATGCCGGCGCTGAGCAGTTCCTGTATATCCTGGTAGCGATGGGCATGCCGCAAGCCAGGCGCGTTGGTGTGAGCCAGATCATCCACCAACACCACCTGGGGCTGCCGGGCCAAAACGGCATCGGTATCCATCTCAAACCGCACGCTGTCGCGCACGGTGATGGGACGACGCGGGATGATTTCCAGGTTGGCCAAAAGGGCGTCAGTTTCGGAACGGCCGTGTGTCTCCACAAAGCCCACCACCACATCCACACCCTCCGCCTGACGCAGCAGCGCCGCCTCCAGCATGGCATACGTTTTGCCCACGCCAGCAGCATAACCCAAAAAAATATTCAGCTTGCCCTGCACCTGCCCGTCTTTGGGCGGCAGGTTTTCAGGTAACAATGTTGACTTAGAATTGGAATCCATACTCTTTTCAGGATCACCTATCAGGATGTTTACATCGAATTTTGTAACAAACGAAAAATAACGACGGCAAAATATTCGTTGTTTACTTTAATTCGTTGTTGCCATTGTAAGCCACAACCAGCCACTTTGCCCCATCTTTATACTTTCTTGATACCCTGCAAAACCATCTTAACCCTTTCTTGACCAAAAAAATTGTATCGTTGAGTATGAAAAAAACACCCGGCCTGGGTGTTTTTTCACGAGAGAAAAGTATGACAAACAAAAGGTGGTTTTTTACATCGTATGGCAATTGACATTCCCGACATCAAACGTGTGCTGATTGGCAAACCATTCCCAACCAGCCAGGAAATTCATGAACGGCTGGATAAGGTGCGTGCCTTGGCCGTTTTTGCTTCTGATCCCATTAGCAGCAACGCATATGCAACAGAAGCCATCATGAGCGTGATTATCGTGCTGGGCAGCGGTGCCCTGCGCATGACGTTACCGTTGGCCATGGGCGTGGCGACCCTGGTGCTGATGGTTATCTTCAGCTACATCCAAACCATTTTGCACTACCCTGATGGCGGCGGCGCTTATACCGTCGCCAAAGACAATCTGGGCAAGTTCCCCTCCCTGCTGGCCGGGGGTGCCTTGCTCACCGATTACATCCTGACAGTATCCGTGTCGGTGTCGGCTGGAGTGCGGGCGTTAACTTCGGCCGTGCCTGAGGCGTTTGATTACCGCGTGGCCATCGCGCTGCTGGCCATTGCCTTAATTACCTGGGTGAACCTGCGCGGTGTGCGGGAGAGCGGCACAATTTTTGCGCTGCCCACTTATGCGTTTGTTGGCGGCGTTTTGCTCACTATCGTCATCGGCATGGCCCGTTACGTGGGATTGTTTGGCTTATCCCCCCTGCCTACGTTTGAAAACAGCGTGCCCGCTACCAGTTCACTGGTAGGTTTTGCCTATATCTGGCTGCTGCTGCGCGCTTTTGCCGGTGGCTGTACCGCCCTCACCGGCATCGAAGCAATCAGCAATGGGGTAAAGGCGTTTCAACCGCCGGAATCTCATAATGCAGCCAAAACAATGGTAGCCATGGGCGCCATCGCCATGTCGCTGTTTGTGGGTATCACGTTTCTGTCTACCAGAATGCACCTGGTTCCCCTGGAGCATGGCGAAAGCATCCTGTCCCAAATGACGCGGCAGATAACCGGCGGCGGCATTATCTATTATTGGGTCCAAATCTTTACGGCTCTGATTCTGTTCCTGGCGGCAAACACAGGTTACCAGGATTTCCCACGCCTGAGTTCCTTCCTGGCCAAGGATGGCTTTTTGCCGCGCTGGATGCAAAATCGGGGTGACCGGCTGGTTTACAGCTCTGGCATTTTAGTGCTGGCTGTCATTTCCGCCATCATCGTCGTTGTGTTCCAGGCGGATGAAATTGCGATGCTGCCGCTGTATGCGCTGGGCGTGATGCTAAGCTTTACGCTGTCGCAGGCGGGCATGTCGCGCCTGATGAGCAAGGTAGGACAGCTAAAACCGGGCGAAACGGGGCAGACAGACAATACGGAGATTCATCACGAACGCACCTGGCGCTGGAAAAAGGCACTGAACACGGTGGGAGCCATTACCACCGGGATTGTCTTTATCATCTTGCTGGCCACCAAATTTATTGATGGGGCGTGGATTGTGGCGCTGGCAATTCCCCTGCTGGTTTTTATGTTCAATACAATCCATAAGCATTATGAAAAAGTGGCCTGCACATTAAGCACAGAGGCTTTTTCTGAGGAAGAGCTGATGGATGTGGCCAATGTGGCCATTGTGCCGATTGCCGATGTGCATCGCGGCACGCTGCGGGCGCTGCAATACGCCAGGCTAATTGCTACGGATGTACGGGCGGTATGCGTAGCCACCACATCCGAGGTGCATGAGCGGATTGAGCGACGCTGGGCGCGGTTCCCCAAGCTAACCAGCGGCATCAAGTTAGTGATTATTGATTATGATTACCGGGACATTTTGTCGCCGCTGGTCGATTACGTGGACCGGGTGAACCGGCTGGAGTTTGATGATCAGCTGGTAACAATTGTCATTCCCGAATTTGTGCCGGAGGACAACATGGCCAACGTGCTGCACAACCAGACGGCCAACATTTTGCGCCGCGAACTGCGCAATCGGGAAGACGTGATTGTAATTGACGTACCGTATCATATTCCGGCTGTGATTGAAGAAAACGGCAACGGTGTTAAACGGCCGTCTTCCACCCCACAACCCACGCCTTAAACACAATAACCAACCCTCCTTTTGTTTGGAACGGCCGTATCTTGCGGGATACGGCCGTTCTTTTTGTTTATCCACGCGAAGATAAAATTGGCATGACGGCCGTTCCCTTTTCCACTACAATCTGCCTCATGACGATGATTAACCATGCACTCAAAGATAAAAAAGTTTTAGTCACCGGGGCCACCGGCTTTATTGGCGGGCGGCTGGCCGAACGGCTGGCACGGGAAGAAGGGGCCATCGTGACCGGCACCGGGCGCAATCTGGACGCGGTGCCGCAGGTCGTGGAAGCGGGCGTGACGCTGCAACATGCCGATTTGCTGGACGAGGATGCCATGCGCCAGGCAATGCAAGGCCAGGAGATTGTGTTTCACGTGGCCGCCTGGCTGGGGCGGCACGGCACCGAACAAAAAGCGTATGCGCTGAACGTGGCGGCCACGGCTCTGGCTGTCCAACTGGCAGCGGAGGCTGGCGTGAAGCGGTTTGTCCACGTTAGTTCCATTGCCGCCTACGGCCATCCGCCCAAGGTTCTGCACGTTAATGAAGACCAGCCGCTGGACACGGAGCAGGAGGTGATTTACGGCCGTACCAAAGCCCTGGGTGAGATTCGTGCTTTTGAGCTAGGCAAGGAGCTGGGGATTGAAGTAACGGCCGTTCGCCCTGGCCTGGTTTATGGGCCACGGGCGCAAAGCTGGACGATCAACATGCTCAAGCTGGTGTGCAAAGGGACGCCGGTCATTTTTGGTGATGGCACGGGGCATGCCTACCCGGTTTTTATTGATAATTTGATCGATGGGATGCTGTTGACGGCCGTTCACCCCCAAGCCGCCGGTGAAGCGTACAACATGTGCGATCCCGTGGTGACGTTTAATGAGTGGTTTGGGTTTTATGGCAACATGTGCGGCAAAAAGCCACGCCGCATCCCGTTCTGGGCTGCCCACATTCTGGTTACCCTCAACCAACTCCTGGGCCTCGATCTACCACTCAATCGACCCCGCCTGCGCATGTACGCCCTCAAAGCCGAATTCCCCCCCACCAAAGCTCAGGAACAGCTCGGCTTTCAATCCCGCGTCTCAATTGAAGAAGGCATGCAGATTACGGAGAATTGGCTACGTGACGAGGGATATTTGTCGTGATCAATTATCAGGAGTCAGAAAGGTCTTTCTGCTCATTATCAAGGCAGTTTCAAATAAATGGTTGAACAAGTAAAGATACTGGATTGGATAATTGAGGTTGATAGAGCAAGAACAATTGCGTTTTATACTAAAATGCTCACACCCTCAGCTTCATGTGGTTGCCTGTACTGTCGAAATTTTGAAGAAGCTGTTCCAGGCTTGCCGAAAAAATTCGGTGGCATATTAGCAAAGTTAGGGGTGGATATAAAAAAGGCGGCAGAAGTTTATGAGCTGGGTGAATTAAAAACAGGTATTCATCTGTACGGTGGTTGGTATCATGTTACCGGTCGAATAGTACAAGGTGATGAGAGTTTTTTACACATTGATGATAGAACACGGCAAGCAAACTTTCGGCAACTTGACGAAGATTTTTATATCGGCTTCACAACAAAAATAAATCTTGTTGCAAAAGATTTTCCAAAGCCTGTTCTTCAATTGGAATTTACGGGCAATTTGCCCTGGTTGTTAACCGAAAGCCCGTGACTACCAACGTTTAGTAAACTGACCCACTGACCACTGATTACTGAAAATGCACTGGATCGCGATCATTCTCACAACGGCCGTTCTCGCCGCCATAATCTACTGGTTATTGGTAACCACGGAAGGTGTTTACCTGGGGCGGCGAGTGGTGGTGTGGCTGTACGACATCACGGCCCACAAGTACGACCGCATCAAGGAGTTTGACCCGGACGCCGAACAATTTTTTGTGATACGGCCGCTGCTCGTGCGCCTGCGCCGGGTGCAAAATCCGCTGGTGCTGGATGTGGCGACGGGCACCGGGCGGCTGCCCAGCTTTTTGCTGGATGCGCCCACGTTCAACGGCCGTGTCGTCGGACTGGATGCGTCGGAGAAGATGCTGCGGATTGCGTTGGTGAAGTTACAGCCGTATGGCCATCGTGCCAGTTTGGTGCAGCAGACAGCCGACCGGCTCCCCTTTGCCTACGACCAGTTTGATTTAGTGACCTGCCTTGAAGCGCTGGAATTTTTCCCGTCGGATACGGCCGCTTTGCAAGAGATGGTGCGGGTGCTGAAGCCGGGCGGCACGTTGCTGGTCACCCGGCGCAAGGGCAGCGAGGCGAAGCTGTTTGTAGGTCGCTACCGCAACGTGGCGCAGTTTGAAGCCGTGCTCACCGGGCTGGGTCTGGAAGAAGTCCACACCAACCCCTGGCAGCAAGATTACGATCAGGTCTTCGGCCGTAAGCCTGCCAAAGGTGACAATCACCTCACACAAACGTAGTTTGTCGGTGACTGTCACCTGCGTCATACGCCTTATCAACAATCCTTTGCAGGCGGGCGAAGTGGGAGCCTTGCCAATAAATCTGCCCACAAGATTCACACAGGCGGAATTCATCGAAATAGCGCTTTGTTTTGGGCTCCAGGCGGTGCAAAATGGTTTCTTTTTCCACAGGTCGCAGCAGGCCATTGCAGCGCAGGCAGCGGGTCCAGGGGTTTATTTCGTCGTGGAGTTGGAAGCGGTGGAGAACGGCCGTTAACTGCCCCATTGAGTCCCGCGTGCGCAAACAATACCCATAAACCACATTGCCCCGCTTTAGCAAACCGCGATCCCGCGTCAGCAAGATGCGCTCTTCCTCATGGGCGATGCGGGCCAGTTCGGCATCGTCCACGTGATTGGCCGCGTACAGCGTATCCAACCCCAGCAGCCGTAGATAGCGGGCCAGCTTGCCTAAATGATTGTCCAGCAGAAAGCGATGGGGCGGAGTGAGCGACGGCCGTAATGCCGCCAGCGGCGACACGTCAATGGCGTGAAACGGCGGATAGACGCTAACCTGATCGCCTGCCTGCACCAGATAGTTGAAATCTACGGAACGGCCGTTCACCAAAATTACCTCAACCTCTGTATGCGGCACCCCCAGCGACTCGATGTGATGTTTCACCGATTGCCTCTCATCATAAACCGGCTGGCGAAACGGCCGTTGCCGCTGCGCCGGCGGCAAAAAATCATTCAGGTCAGCATAAAAGCGAAACTGGGCAGTGTCCATGGTCCACTATTTTATCATGGCCTGACAACACAAGATTGGACCAATTTGCAATAGAGAGTATCGGAAGATAAGCAGTCTCACGCAAACACGCGAAGTCGCAAAGGAGAAAAAATATTGGTTCCCTTGCGTCTTTGCGTGACATAAAGTTATTTCCAATAATGTCTAATTTATAAAAGCCTTCCCTAGAATAAATTGGTCCAATCTCTTAAATTGGGTCTTGACAAAATCCAATTTACCTAATAGTATTAGGAAAACTTAACGGTATTAGGATTTACATGGCTAAACAACTCACTAGACGAGAACAGGTAAGACAAGAAACCATTGAAAAGATACTCAGCATCGCCCGCGAGGAGATGCAGGAAAACGGTGTGGCCGCGCTCAGCCTGGGCGTGATCGCCAAACGGCTGGGGATGCGCACCCCTTCCCTGTATACCTACTTCGACAGCAAAAACGACATCTACGATGAGCTGTTCCGGCGGGGGTTTTTGGAATTCGGCCACCAGATGGACGAACGGCCGAACCAGAACAGCACCTTGCGAGAAAACCTGGAAAGCGCTCTGCGCACCTACATGCAGTTTGCCCAGGAAAACCAGGATTTGTACCAGCTTATGTTTCAACGGCCGGTTCCCGGCTTTGTGCCCTCAGAAGAGAGCATGGCGGTCAGCCTGGCCCGGTTAGATTCAATACGAGGTCAGTTTATGCAAATTTTGGAGCGCGAAGAAATTACGTTGGACATTCCGTATGAAGAAGCGCGTGATCTTTACATCGCCTTCCAGCATGGCCTCACGGAGCTGCATCTGGCCAACAACCCGGAACTGCCGGTCGGCCAGGGGCGGTTTGGTAAGTTAATCCCCCAGGCGGTACAGATGGTTTTGGACGCCTGGAAAAAGTAGATTTTTTTATTATGGAGGTAAAACCCAATGTCAATCTCAATTGGAGTCAATAAGATTGTAAGAAAAGCCGGCGACATCCCCCCCGTCGCTCATGCCGAAGCGGGCCAACATTCACGCACAGAATTTGAGCGCGTACTGGCCTTGCTAGAAAGCCTGGAGGGTGACGACTGGCGGCAGCAAACCTACTGCACCGAGTGGACCGTGCGCGAGATGGTGGCCCATCTGGCCGGCTCGATGACCGGCAGCACCAGCCTGTCTGAATTCATTCGGCAAAATGTGCGCAATCCCTACATCAAAGAGGCTGAAGAGCCCGTCGATGGCGTCAACCGGCTGCAAGTAGAGGAACGGGCCGATAAAACCACGGCCGAAATCATCGATGAATTCCGCCAAAGCGGGCCAAGCGCCATTAAAAATCGGCAGAAACTGCCCTGGCTGGTACGCCAGATTCCCATTCCTGACGTGGGCAACGTTGGCTATCTGATGGACATCATTTACCCGCGTGACGAATGGATGCACCGCTACGACATCTGCGCCGCCACGGGCAAAAAGATGGTGATCACGCCGGAACACGACGGCCGTCTCACCGACCTGGTGCTACTGGACATTGCCAAGAAGCTGAAGAAGCAGTTGGCCGGGCGCACCATCGTGCTGCAAATTACCGGAGCAGTGACCGGCACGTATCAATTTGGCAATAAAGCGGAACCGGACTGCACCCTGGAAATTGATTTGTTTGACCTGCACTTGCGCGCCTCGGAGCGCATTTCTGTAGACGATGCCATGCGGCGTACGGCCGTTTCTGGTGATGAAGCCGCCGCCCGCTGGTTCCTGAGCAACGCGACCGTGCTGTACTAGTATTGCGCTCAATAGTTCGCATTCGTTCTGACTACAGCGCAATACTTAAACAGTCCGGCGCACTCGACATAACATTACTGGATTAATTTCTGCCGGACTGTACTAAACCTCAATCCCTAACCACAACAACCAAATTATGGCGAAACGCAGGCGGCAACGGCCGTTTGGTTAACGCTGCCTGCCAATCAACAAGGAAACAATAAAATGAGACAAGCATTCAAGTGGATTGCAATTGCTTTGGGCTGCCTCATCTTCATTATTGGCATCGCGGCCGTTGTTTTGTACAGTATCGGCCGTTCCCGCCTGAACCAGACATACAACGTGGACGTAGCAGCAGTGCCCATCGACAACAGGCCGGAGACGCTAGAACGAGGTAAACACCTGGTGGAAGCCGTGGTTGCCTGCGGCGAATGTCATGGCGAAGGATTGCGTGGCCGGGCTTTCTTCAATGAGCCGGCCATCGGCACCGTCGTATCGACCAACCTGACCGGCGGCAAAGGCGGTGTCGTTGGAACCTACAGCAACGCGGATTGGATTCGCGCCATCCGGCACGGCATCGGGCCAACAGGCAAACTGCTGCTGGTCATGCCGGCGCAGCACTTTCAAAACATGAGCACAGCCGATCTTGGCGCGGTGATTGCCTACTTGAAGACCGTACCCCCAGTGGACAACGTGCCGCCCGCCACAGAACTAACCCCATTGACGTACATCCTGATCGCCCTGGGCCAGTTCGACGATATCATCCCCGCCGAATATATCGACCACAATGCTCCCTTGCCCGAAGCACCGCCAGCGGGCGCTACCGAAATTTACGGTGAGTATCTGGTCAATATGGCCACCTGCCGCGTTTGTCACGGTGAGGAACTGGCGGGCGGACAGGCCGGACCCGGCGAGCCTATCGGCCCTAATCTGACACCTTCTGGTGAATTGGGCGGCTGGACTCAGAGCGACTTCTTCCAGCTGATGCGCACCGGCCAGACGCCATCAGGCCGCCAGATTAACGACTTTATGCCCTGGCGTTATTACGGCCAGATGACCGATATGGAATTGGCGGCAATTTGGCTCTATCTACAATCGCTGGAACCGGCCCAAACGCCAATCAATCTAGCCGGCGGATCATGAAAAACAGAGGCGTTTAACCAAACAAAAAAGCGCCATAGCCAACCACGCGGTCTTTGTTCCCGGCCGTATCTCCCGAATTGCGCAAATCAACGGTGACGGCTTGCAAGCCCTCTTCTTTGGCTTTAAGCAAAAGGCCTTGAATGGGGAAACGGCCGCATGCACTCTCCCGCCCCAATTGATCCGGCCGTAGCTGCTCGATGGCTACGGCCGTATTTTTGTCCAACTTTACGGCCGTTTCATAATCGTAATAATGGCTCAGGTCCGAGCTGATAACGATGAGCGTTTCCGGTCCGCCCCACAGTTGGCGCAACAGTTCGGCAACATCTTCACCCGTGGTTGAACCGGCAACCAATGGCACGATGGTAAAATTGGCCGCCAAAGTTTGTAGGAAGGGGAGCATCACCTCCAGGCCATGTTCGCGGCTGTGGGCAGCGTCATTCACCTGAACCTGGGGCAGTGATTGGATCGCTGCCACGGCTGCTCTGTCCACCCGCACATTCCCCAGCGGCGTAGCAAAGGCGTCCACGCTCACGGTGGCCAGGCCTTGTACCGCCATTGTGTGTGCCGGGCCGATGAGCACCACGCGCTGCACGCCCGCCAACTTGCCTGCCAGCGGCTTAAAAGCCGATCCGGCAACAGAGCCAGAATAGATATACCCGGCATGGGGCGCAATGATCGCTTTAGGCGAATGTGGCAGCTTAGCCAGCTCAGCTTCATCCAAGAATTGTCTGATAACTGTCTTCAAACGGTCAGGGTCTGCCGGATAAAATGTCCCGGCAACGGCCGTTTGGCGAATACCTTTCATTTTTCCCTCCATCTACACCCGAAAAACCGATTACCCTTCACCATGTAGTATACTGTAACCGGATCACAATTCGTCCTTTACAGAGGTGAGCTGATGAACCAAACAGAGAGTTTCCCCACAAAATATTGGCATGAACTGCCCAACGGCCGTATCCAATGCGACGTCTGCCCGCGTGCCTGCAAATTAAGCGAAGGGCAGCGCGGTCTCTGCTTTGTACGCATGCGCCAGGATGATGCCATTGTGTTGACCACGTACGGCCGTTCCTCCGGCTACTGCATCGACCCCATCGAAAAAAAGCCGCTCAACCACTTTCTGCCCGGCACGCCCATCCTTAGTTTTGGCACCGCCGGCTGCAACCTGTCCTGTAAATTTTGCCAGAACTGGGACATCAGCAAATCGCGCGAGATTGATACGCTGGCCGACCAGGCTTCACCTGCAGCCATCGCCCAGGCCGCCGAGCGATTGGGCTGCCGTAGCGTGGCCTTCACCTACAACGACCCGGTCATCTTCATGGAGTATGCCATTGACGTGGCCCAGGCCTGCCGCGAACGGGGCATCAACTCCGTGGCGGTGACGGCTGGGTACATTTGTGACGAACCGCGTGTTGAATTCTACAAGCACATGGATGCAGCCAATGTGGATCTAAAAGGGTTCACCGAAGATTTCTACAAAAAGCTGTGTGCCGGTGAGCTGCAACCGGTTTTGGACACGCTGCGCTACCTGAAACACGAAACAGACGTCTGGTTTGAGATCACCAATCTCATCATCCCCGGCTGGAATGATTCTGACGAAGAACTGGAAGCAATGACGCAGTGGGTGGTCGAGGAACTTGGGCCAGATGTGCCCCTGCACTTTTCAGCGTTCCACCCTGACTACAAAATGATGGATGTGCCGCGCACGCCGCCGGCCACGCTCACCCGGGCGCGCAGCATTGCCATGAAAAACGGCGTGCGCTACGCCTACACCGGCAACGTCCATGACCGGGCCGGCGACACAACGTTCTGCCATCAGTGCGGCGAAAAGCTGATTGAACGGGATTGGTACCAGTTGAAAAGCTACCGGGTGGATGCAAACGGCCGTTGCCCCACCTGCAATACAATCTGCGCCGGTGTATTTGAAAACGAGTCCGGTCACTGGGGCCGCCGCCGCCAACCCGTGCGCCTGGCCTCTTTTGCCTGACACTGTTTTAGTGAGCAGTATTCAGTAGGTCAGTATTCAGTGTTCAGTAAACTGATTACAGATTACTGACTCACTGATTACTGAATACCGATCTGTCACAAACGGCCGTTTCTCGGTGTTTAATTGAACAGAAAGACGCAAACCCATATGGCAAAAGGAACAGATGTGACCAGCCTAACCGATAACCTGCTGCTTGAGCAGATTGGGCAGGGAGATGTAGCCTCCTTTGAGGCCCTCTTTCACCAGCATTATGATCGCGTCTATGGGCTGCTGTTCCGTTTGTTGGGCAACCGGGATGAAGCGGAAGATGTGACCCAGGAAGTGTTCCTCAAGCTGCATGACCATGCCTTTACCCGCCGCTTTCTCAAGCGCAATCGCGAGCACAACATCGGGGCATGGCTGTACCGCACGGCCACCAACATGGGCTACAACCACATTCGCGGACGGCAGCGGCGCTGGCAGCGCAACACCATCCTGGTGCCGGACCCGCAAGGCATTCCCGGTGCTGAGAAAGAGGTGGAGCAGCGGGAACGGGAAACGGCCGTGCGCCAAACCCTGGCCCAACTGCCAGAGCGCGACACCCAGCTTCTGCTCATGCGGCAGATGGGCTTCAGCTATGCCGAATGCGCCGCAGCCGTCGGCGTGGCTCCTACTTCGGTGGGAACTCTGCTGGCCCGCGCCGCGGCTGCGTTTAAGGAAGCGTATGAAGAGGAGAACGGTGAACGGTAATCGGTAAACAGTAATCGGTGACCAGCTAATGATGAAATCAATTACCGTACGCGAAGCGGTCGCGCAGCGACATTACGGACCACCGATAACCAATTACCGCAACAGGTGATGTGATGAACGAACAGGAGAAGCAAATTCAAGAGGTGATGGAACAGTTGTCGATTTTAGAGCCGACAGCAGCCGATGCGCCGCGTCCGGCGCGGCAGGCATATGCTCAGCTACAAGCACAGCTGACTCCGCAGGAGCGCCCCAACTGGCTGGTGCGGTTAGGGCAGCAGCTGCTGGCGCCGCAGCGCCGATTGGCTACGGCCGTTTCCCTGGCGATCGCGCTCATCATCATCACTTTTAGTTTTCCCACCGTGCGCGCTGCCGCCAGCGATTTGCTCAGCCTGTTCCGCGTGCAAAAATTCGCCGCCATCTCCGTCTCGCCAGAGCAGCTGGCCATGCTAGAGCAAATCGCCGACGAGGGGCTGATTCCCGGTGAGCTACGCATCGACCAGGAGCCAGGCCGCTTGACCCCGGCGGACTCTTTGCCAGAGGCAGCCAACCTGACCGGGTTAACGGCCGTTCACACCCTGCCCACTTTAGGCGAGCCAATGGAAATCTTCATCTCCGAAGGGGGCAGCGCCGAGTTCACGGTAGATGAAGCCAGCGCCCGTGCCCTGTTGGAAGCAGCCGAGCTAGACCCTGGCTTACTACCCGCCGGTATCGATGGCGCGCGCATTATTGTGGCGACGTTCAACGGCGTCGAACAGCGCTGGGAAGATGGCACCACCTTGCTACAGATGGACAGCCCGCTGGTGCAATACCCGGAACGGTTGGATCCAGCCGTACTGGGCGAAGCACTGCTGCAAATTCTGGGGCTGAATCCGCTGGAGGCCAGCCGCCTGGCACACCAGATCGATTGGACCAGCACGCTGCTGCTGCCTATCCCTGCCAACATGGCTTCTTTTGAAGAAACGGCCGTTAACGGCACCAGCGGTATTGGCTTGAGCAGTCTGGATGGCCAGTTTCACGCGTTGGTTTGGCAGGAAAACGGCCGTCTCTACCTGCTTGTTGCTGCCAAAACCATGCCCGAATTGGCCGAACTGGCAAATACGCTAGAATAATGGCATGTTCGAGAATCCCCTGGTTTTGCCAATCGCTGTGGGTGTGATTGTGTTGGGTATTTTTTACCTGACAGTTACCCGCCGGAGCGCTGCCGCCGATGCTGGAAATGGGGTTGAAAAAGGGGCACCAGGCTGGCAGGTGCAGTGCCCCAACTGCCGGCGCTGGAAAAAGATGCAGCCCATTCGCCGCGAGAAGCTGCTCAACGTACAAGAGGCGCTACAACGAAAGATTTTATCCGGTCCCCATCCCCGTTTTTTACATGAATACAAATGCCAGTTTTGCGGCCACATCTGGCAGGAAAATTATTCTGAATAACGATGAATGAATTTGCCATTGAAGCAACGGGGCTGCGCAAACAGTTTGGCCAGAAAACGGCCGTTGCTAACCTCACGCTCCAGGTAAAACGGGGGGAAATTTTTGGCTTTTTAGGACCAAACGGTGCCGGTAAAACCACCTCGGTAAAGATGCTACTGGGGCTGACCACGCCCACGGCAGGCAGCGCCATTCTCTTGGGCCAGCCTCTGGGTGACCGGGCGACGCGGGCCAAAATTGGCTTTTTGCCTGAACATTTTCGCTTCCATGAATGGCTGAAGGCGGCCGAATTTTTAGATCTGCACGGCCGTCTACACCAAATGCCCGCAGCTCAGCGACGACAAACCATTTCCGACCTGCTGGTGCTGGTGGGGCTGCAAGACCGGGCCGAGACGCCGCTGCGGGCATTTTCCAAGGGGATGCTCCAGCGCATTGGCCTGGCCCAGGCACTGCTGAACGATCCCGAGCTGGTTTTTTTGGATGAGCCGACATCTGGATTGGACCCGCTGGGGCGGCGGCTGGTGCGCGACGTAATTAACCAGCTGCGGCAACGGGGCGCGGCCGTTTTCCTTAATTCCCATTTGCTCAGCGAAGTGGAGCAAACCTGCGACCGGGTGACGTTCATTCGCCAGGGCGAAGTGCTGGAAACCGTGTCGCTGCACGACGCTCTGACGGCCGTTCCCGTGGTAGTGCGCGTGGGGCAGCCGGGGCCGGAACTGTTGACAAGCTTGGCAAAATTTGGTGAGGAGGTGCGCTTTGACGGGGGGAACGGCCGTATCCACCTTAATTTGCCCGACGAAGCCGCCATTCCCCGGCTGGCCAGCTGGCTTATCGAGCAGGGCCACACGCTGTACGAACTCACGCCCCAGCCGCTCACCCTGGAGGAACGCTTCCTGCAAATCGTCGGCACCCAATCCGAAGGGTGATTGATCGTGGGCCTCATGGAAGAGCCTAATGAAAAAGCCAACGCAGAGGCGCAGAGAAAATCAAAAGAAAAATCTGCGCAATCTGTGTAATCTGCGGATAAAATCTTATGCAAACTGTTCTTATTTTTGCCGAACTGACCATCCGAGAAACGCAGCGCCGCAAAGTGTTGTGGCTGGCGCTGCTGCTGGCGCTGGGCTTTTTGAGCATCTTTGGTCTGGGACTGCACCTCATTCTTCAGGAGTTTGAGCGCATCGGCGAGGCAATGGATGAAGTGGAGGTCGCCCTAAGTGTGCTCCTGTCTGCGGGGCTGTACATGGTCAATTTTTTGGTGGTGGTGATGGCGCTGTTGATTTCAGTAACGGCCGTTTCCGGCGAGATCGACTCCCATACCATCGAAGCTTTGGTGACCAAACCGATACGCCGCTGGGAAATCATTTTGGGCAAATGGCTGGGCTTTGCCGTCCTCGTTGCCGCCTACACGCTGCTGCTGGCGGGTGGTCTTATCTTGCTTTATCGCTGGCGCACCGGCTACGCCGTGAGCAACATCCCCGCCGGATTAAGCCTGATGCTGCTGCAAGGCTTACTGATACTGTCGCTAACGCTGCTGGGCGGTACGCGCCTCTCCACGCTGGCTAACGGCGTGGTGGCTTTTATGCTGGTAGGCATTGCCTTTATCGGCGGCTGGGTAGAGCAAATTGGCAGCTTATTGCAAAATGAAACAGCCGTAGATATCGGCATCGTCACCAGCTTAATCATCCCCACCGAAATTTTATGGCGGCAGGTGCTGGCCCTGCTGCAACCGCGCGTCACCACGTCTCCTTTTGCTGCCGGGCCTTTTGTCGTGCTCTCCCGCCCCTCCGATTTGATGATCTGGTATGCGGTGGCCTACACGCTCGGCCTCCTGCTACTCAGCCTCGTTAGCTTTTCCCGTCGCGATTTATAAAAAGCAGAGCCAAAGCGGTCCGCTCAGTCCTGCGTCATCACAAAATACAGAATAATCCCTAAAACTAACGGCACTATCCGCAACATGAACCCCGCCAACATGACCAAACGGCTCATTGCAGGTATTATATTGTCGAGAAGAGGTTGCAAATAGCCGCCAGACTAAAATTGTATTGGAAGTCAAAGTGACGCGGACACTTGTGTGCCAAAAAGAAGGTTTATTGTGAATCAATTTGCCAACATTCATGCCCTGGAAACGTGGCTGGAAAAGTATGAGATTAACTACCAGGCATGGGGAAACAGTAACAGTAAAAGCTTACACAACCTGTGGCAAGAATTAGAAGCGGGTGAGGTCCAGCTAAAGGAGAATCCGCCTTTGCGAGTGGTGGATGTCGTGCAAATCATCATTCGGCGGGGCGATTTGATCCTGGTAGAAGCAGAGCAGGAATTTTTTAACGGGCAGCGCCGCTACAGAAAGCAACCCCCTTCCGAAAAAATCAAACCAGGGGAAGACTTGCAGGAAGCTGCCTGCCGCTGCCTGCAAGAAGAACTTGGTGTGCCGCCGGAAAAAATCACGTTGAACATGGCAAGCCTTCAACAGCACCAGACAAACACCAACTCGTTTTCTTATCCTGGATTACCTTCACAATATAATTTTCATTTGCTGGAAGCGGCCGTTTCTGGATTACCAGAAGAGGATTTTTGGCGAGAAAATTTGGCGGGCGATAACAGTATCGATCCGGTTAAAAGACACCGGTGGGCCTGGCATCCCATAGACACAATCAAATTTATTACGAGTCAGTAACGCTTTTCTGCTCCAATACGGTCCCAACCGAAACCCCGGTCTGGACCAACCCCCACAGCGCCAGACCAATCATCCACACCATTTCTAAAATGTGCAGCAGCACCGCATACGCTGTTAACGCCACGTCATCAAAGCCCACGGCGGCCAGCGGCACCACCACCGAAGCGTGAAAAATGCCTGGCTGCGTTGGCGCCGATGGGGGCGATAGGGCCAAAGCACCCAGCGAAACGGCCAGTCGGTCCGCCGGCTGGAACCCTTCTCCCAAGGCCAACAGTGTGGCGTAAAAGAAGCCCCAGAAGAAGCCCCAGGCCAGCAAAGAGGTGCCCATTACCTGGATGAGTTGTTTGGGTGCGGAAACGGCCGTTAAATTATCCAGCAAATCGGTCAGCGAACGGCGTGCCCCATCTTCCGTAATGCGCGGCAGTTGAGCAAAACGACGGGGCCAGCTTAACAGCACCCGCGCCCGCTGCCGCACCATCCATTGAATGCCGGCAAACGCACTGACCAGCACGGCCACGCCACCCAAAATCGATCCGGGCGACAGCTCAATACCGGCCCCGACAGCCACAGCCGCCACCAACGCCATCAAACGCAAAAGCTGCTCAAACAACCGCTCCACCACAAAGCTAGACGTTGCCTCCGTATACGAAACAGATCCGCCGCGCCCCAGCACCACAATGCGCATCGCCTCGCCGGCGCGGGCCGGCACAATGATGTTGCCCGCGTGGCCAATATTGCTGGCGTGGAACGTTTGCCCAAGTGATGGCTTGTTGCCTAGCAGCAGTCGCCAACGCATGGCGTAAAAGAGCAGGCCCAAAAGGAGGAGGAGGGAAGCGAGGAGGAGGAGGGGGAAATCGGCCGTTTGCAGCGCCCGCCCCACCGCCACCAAATCGACAAACCAGACAAACAGCGCCACAATGGCCCCAATGACCAGCAGCAGCCCCACAATTTGCCAGATTTGCCTACGACTCATACGATTTTCGCGTTCAGAATTTGTCATTCCCGCGAAGGCGAGAATCCACACCTTGCAAAAAATGGATGCCCGTTTTCACGGACATGACACATAAAAATCTTTGTTGCCTGTAATGCAGAAGAGGAGTGAGCATCCTCAGATGCGAACGGGTAAAAAGACGCAGTTGAGGATGCTCAATCCGCGTTTTTTATGGGTTCATGCGGTTGAGCGTGCGCGGGAACGGACTGGTTTCACGAATGTGATCAATGCCGCAAATCCAGGCCACCGTGCGCTCCAGGCCCAGGCCAAAGCCGCTGTGCGGCACGCTGCCAAAGCGGCGCAGATCGATGTACCATTGGTAATGCTCCAGCGGCAGTTCATGCTTTTCAATCGCCGCAATCAGCACGTCCGGGTCGCTCATCCGCTCACTGCCGCCGATGATTTCGCCGTATCCTTCCGGGGCCAGCAAATCGACGCTTTTGCACACTTCGGGCCGATCTGGCCACGGCTCCATGTAAAACGCCTTCACCTGGGACGGATAGCCATAGACAAATACAGGCCGGTCAAACTGCTTGGTCAGCTCTGTTTCGTGGGGCGAGCCAAAATCATCGCCCCACTCAATGGCCAGCAGCTCTTTTAGCTCTGCATCATCGGTAGCTTCGCGGATGGCGGCAATGCGTTCCAGCGCCTCATCGTAGCTGATGCGGGGGAAGGGTGCTTTGATGCTTTCCAGCGCGGTGAGATCGCGCTCCAGCAGTTCCAATTCGGGACGCCGCTTGACCAATGTGGTTTGCACGATGTACTCAATAAATCGTTCCTCAAAATCCATCAGTTCGTCCAAATCAAAAAACGCCATTTCCGGCTCGACCATCCAAAATTCGGCCAGATGGCGGCGCGTTTTAGACTTCTCGGCGCGGAAGGTAGGACCGAAGCAGTACACCTTACCAAAGGCCATGATGTTGGCCTCGTTGTAAAGCTGGCCGGTCTGGGCCAGGTACGCTTTTTCATCGAAGTAGTTCAGGGCAAAGAGGGTGCTGGTGCCCTCGGCGGCGGATGGGGTCACGATGGGCGTGTCGATGTTTAGAAACCCTTCGTTGTCTAAAAAGTCGATGATGGCCCGCTTGATGGTGGTGCGCACACGCATGACAGCCCACTGCTGACTGGAGCGCAGCCAGAGGTGGCGATTGTCCATGAGGAACTCTACGCCATGCTCCTTGGGCGTGATGGGGTAGTCCGAGACGTTTTGCACCAATTCCAGGGCTTCGACGGCAATTTCATAACCGCTGGGCACCCCAGGAGCACGATTATTTTCTTTGACGGTACCGGTAATGATGAGAGAGGATTCTTGCCCCAATGCCTTTAGCGTGTCAAACAGTTCATCACCAACTTCGGGGCGAAAAGCAACACCTTGCGTCATGCCGCTGCCATCACGCAGGCGAAGGAACATCAATTTACCTTTGTGGGTGCTGTTATACAGCCACCCTTTAATGGTTACTTGTTGGCCGACGTAATCGGCAATATTTTCGATGGAAATGTGTGGTGCCATGTTTTTCTCCAATTAGATTTGTGGGCAGCGGAAATTGTAGCAAATCACAAGAAGAATTTCGAATTATCAATCGCGGTAACTTGTGATTTGCTCAAGTAAAAGCCAAGCTTGAGCCTGATTTATCTTAAAAATCTTCTTGGCTTTTACTGTACCACATCAATAATCCACTTGAAACACGGCATCCAGCGGCAGATGGCCAAATTGGACAAGTCCGTACTTACAAAGCGAAACCGCCGAACATTACATAAAGTTAGCGGGTAGCTTTTCTGTAACGCTCGGCTGCACTGTTTTATGCCATGCTTGGCTGAGCCACATATTTCGCCAGCAAGTCCAGTTCCTCATTGTAAATCTTGCGCGAAATGGGCGGCGTGATGAGCTTTTCAATGAAACCCTGAATACCAGGCGCAGTTTTAGCCCGCGTGTAAAGCGTGACGTTAGTTGCCTGTCCATCATTCACCGGGTCCATCGTGAAGGTGGTGAGTACACCGGCAGCTTTGTCTTCTTCTTGCAGCACGCGCCCCGGCTCAGGCTCGGTCACCACCATGTGGTAAGTCACTTTAGCGCCCAAAACGCTCATTTTGACGGTGATTTCGGTGCCAGCCCCGGTGCCACCTTTATTTACCGTCATTTCGGTGAAGTACGGCTTGGGCAAAACGGCCGCATGGCCCTGATGATAATCGGCAAACACCGCGTAAACGGCCGCCGGTGGCGCGTCAATCACGCGCGATACGGATACTTCATACTGGTTCATGTTTGTTTACCTCCAAATTGAGAAATCATTTTTTCCACAATATCTGCCAGGGGATAATTGGTTGGATCCAGTAAATATTGCTGGATGGCACCTTCTATCACGCTGTACAAGTAATAAGCTTCTAACTCCGGAGCTGTCTGGCCCGCTAATTCCAGCTCCTCAATAAAACAGCCGCGCAAGCTGGCGGTTCGCTGCCGAAAATCGTCGCCCAGCACGGCCATGATGGCTGGCTGGGTGCGCAGCATGTAAAACAGCGCCCAGAATTCTGGCTCACCAGCCAGCAGATCAAATATGGTGTGCAGCAGGAGTGCCAACCGTTCACCGGGCGGATTGTTTTGCAGAACGGCCGTAATCGCTTCATCGATCCGCGCCATCACAGTGTCAAACACAGCTTGCAGCAAACTCTCTTTGTTGCTGAAATAGTGATACATCAACCCCACTGAGAGCCCTGCTTCTGTGGCAATATTGCGCGTGGTGGTGGTGGCATATCCTTTTTCCGCAAACAGGCGCATGGCGCTATCTAAAATGGCCGCTCGGGTCACCGCCCGGATTTGTTCGTTTTGTTCCGCTGTTCTAGGCATAATTTCCTTAATTTTTCTATTGATTAAACGTTCAATCAAAAATATACACCTTGCAGGCTCTTTTGTCAAGCCCCAACTGATTCATAAACAACAAAAATTGGACACCGCCTCTCATCAGCGTAAAATTGCCCCATGAGTGTGATTACCTTCATCGCCTATGGCACGCGGGGGGATGTGCAGCCGGCCATCGCCTTGGGGCAGGCACTCAGCCGGCAAGGGCACACAGTACGCATTTTGGCCGGGGCTAACTTTGCCGACTGGATTCAGCAGCATGGCCTTATCCCCCTCCCCACCCAGATTGATATGCAGGCATTAATGGCCGGCGAAGGTGGTCGGGACTGGGTGGAAAAAGGGCACAACCCGGTGATGCAGATGCGCATCATGGGGCAGCTGCTGGACAAACACGGGATGCAAATTGCCAGCGACGCCTGGGACGCCTGCCAGGGCAGCGACTTAATTGTCAGCAGTTTTACTTCGGATGTGTATGCTGTGGGGATGGCTGAGAAACTGGGCATTGCCCATGTGAGCGCCCCTTTGCAGCCGACGCTATTTACCACGAAAAACGGCCGTGTCCTCCTCAACGCGCCATTGCCCAACCGCATCAGCTGGATCAACTATTTCTTTGGCAAACTTTTTATTGAAACGGCCGCCTGGAGCCTGTACGGCGACATTGCCAACCGTACCCGCACCGAGCTATTGGGCTTGCCGGCCCAAACCCGAGCCGAAAATCGCGCCGACCGGCAAAAGATGACGATCATTCATGGCTACAGTCCGCACGTGGTGCCCCATCCTGAAGATTGGCCCGACAATTTCCACACAGCAGGCTACTGGTTTTTAGATGAAAATGAGCAGTGGCAGCCACCTGGCAATCTGTTGGACTTTTTGGGCGCAGGCTCGCCACCGGTGGCTATTGGGTTTGGCAGCATGACGGGGCGCAATCCGCAAAAGATGAACGAGATTGTGCTGGAAGCAGTGCAGATGAGCGGCCAACGGGCGATTTTGCTGTCTGGTTGGGCCGGGCTGGGAGAGATGCAGCTGCCTAAGTCGGTTTTGCAGCTGCCGGCTGCGCCGCACAGCTGGCTCTTTCCTCAAATGGCAGCAGTGGTGCATCACGGCGGGGCAGGCACAACGGCAGCCGGTTTACGCGCCGGCATCCCATCCATTTTGGTGCCCCACTTTGCCGACCAGCCGTTTTGGGGCCAGCGGATCGCCGCGCTTGGCGTGGGACCCAAACCCGTTATGCGCCCCAAGTTAACGGCGCACAAGCTGGCAGATGCCATTGATACGGCCGTTTCCAACCAAACCATGCGGCAAAATGCGGCGGCTCTGGGGAAGAAAATTCGGGCGGAAGATGGGATTGGAATGGCGGTGGCGCTCATTGAAAAGCAATTGTGAATTGTGAATGAGAAGTAGGCCGGGTCAGTTCATTCACAATTCAGAGTTCACCATTCACAATTATTCCTGCCAGCAGGCAGCGTGAAACTGTAACGCCCAGACGCCAATCTGGTTGTACAGCTGGCCAAAATTGTGCGGCACATCGGGGACGATGCGCAGTTGGTGGGGAATGTTGAGTTCAGTGAGAAGTTGATCCACGGCCGTTGACGCATTCACGCCCCGCATATCCAACTCACCGACAACCAACGCTACTTCCAGGCCACTTTCCAAAACGGCCGTCACATTTTGCTCCCAGAAGCTGGCAGCATCATCCACGCCGCTTTCGGCCATAGGCATGGCGTTGCAGTAGAGGTCAGGATGCAGCGCCGCGTAGCGCATGGTGCCTGCCGCCCCCAGCGAGAAGCCGGCCAGAGAACGGCCGTTCCGGTTGGGAATGGTGCGCCAGTGACCATCGACGGTCGCAATCAGCTCCTGCGTCACCAGCGCCTCATTGGCCTCGTTCCAGGCCCCGTCGGGCCGTCTGGGCGCAGCAACGATAAATGGCGGCAGCTGCCCAATCTCGATGAGCTGCGACAGCCAGGCCCCGGCATCCTCATTGGCCGCTTCAACCTCGCGGCTGATGGCATTCCAGAACAAGATGTGGCTGCCCTGGCTGCCGTGCAAAAAGTAAAGCACCGGATAACGCTCATCAGACTGCTCGTAGCCGGGCGGTGTGTAAAGGGTGAAGAAAATCTCCTGCTGGCGCGACGGGCTAAAGAAGCTGTATTCGGCCACACCTTGCCAGCGCTGCACAGTAGATTGTTGGGTGATGGCGGGAACGGCCGTTTGCGCCTCTGGCGTATTGGTTAAGGCAATGGTCGCCGTGGGTTCTGGCGTGTTTGTTGCGGTCGGTGCTGCGGTGACTGTGGCTGTAACAGTTGGCGTTGCCGTGGCTGTGGGAACGGCCGTTTGCGTGGGCGTCATTGTGAGGGTGGCAGTTGCTGTGGCTGTTGGCAAAAGGATAGTTGGGGTAATTGTAGGGGAAGTGGGAAACGGCCGTGTTGGCCCACACCCCATTAACAGCACCAAAATCAACAGCCCCCACCGTTTCCACATGGTCACATTTTAGCAGAAATTTCCGCCCAACCAATCTCAACCGCTCACTCTCATCGAAAATAAATTTAACGGCGGAAAAGACGCAAAGCCAGCCCAGAGCGGCGCAAATAGCTGATGGTATCGCGAATCCGGGCCGGCCGGAAGCCGAACTGACGATACACGGCGTCATGATCGGCAATCTCGGGCACAAAAAAGCGATCCATAAAGTAGCGGCTAACGGGGGGCCAATACCACCAGTAGAAGAGAAGCGCATTGAGCGGGTGCAGCAGCAACATCGGCACAGGCAATGGGACACGGCGATATCCGGCCACATTCAGCAGCTGCCGCACCAATGTTGCATAGGGCAGCTGCTCACTGCCCGCCACAGAAATAGTTTTGTTGATGAGATCGGGACGGCTGAGCGACTGCACAAGGCAGCGCACAAAATCTTCTACCCAGAGCGGCTGCATGCCCATTTTGCCACCACCAGGCAGCCAAACAAACGGCCAGGACCAGATGGCCAATCCGACAATGAGCTCAAAGAAACGGTCGTTACGGCCGTACAGCGTCGCCGTACGCAAGATAGTATAAGGAATACCACTGTGCTGAATAATCCGCTCCGCCTGCCCTTTGGCCTGCAACAAGGAATGCATACTGGCCGGATCGGCCCCCAGGCGGCTGGCAAAAATGATGCGCTGCACAGCGGCGCGACGCGATTCTTCCACCAGCCGTTCAGTGCCATCGACATCCACATGGTGCAGCAACCGGTCCCGGCCCCGCGCTTCAGAGCCGGCCAGATGGATCACCGTTGTGATGCCGGTCAACTCCTCGCGCAAGGTGATGGGATCATTCATACGGCCCTGGTAAGCGCGGGCTTCAATGCCCTCTCGTGCCAGACAGGCCATTAAGGACCGGCCGATGAAGCCTGTGGCTCCGGTAACTAAAATCATGGGGGAATTGTAGCGGGAGGGAAGGAAAAGTGAAAAGCAAGAAATGAAAAGTGAGAAGTAGTAAATTTTAGATTTGCGTGTCTGCAACTTGCAAACTCGCAAACTCGCCCACTGATAACTATAATCCATGCCATGACGCGCTATTGTTTACTTGGGCCGACGTTTCCGTATCGAGGCGGAATTGCCCATTACACCACGCTGCTGGCACAGCATTTGCGGCAAACAGATGAGGTGCTGCTGCTCTCGTTTTCGCGGCAATATCCAGGTTGGCTGTTCCCTGGCAAAAGTGATAAGGATCCGAGTGAACGGCCGTTGCAAACCGAAGCGCACTACACCCTCGATCCGCTCAATCCGCTTACCTGGCGGCGCACGCTGCGCCAAATTCAGCAGTGGCAGCCCGATGTGGTCATTGTCCCCTGGTGGCATCCTTATTTTGCGCCGGTATGGACCGGCGTGGGTCGAGGGATTCAGCGAATGAAGCCACGGCCGCAATTACTGTTTATCTGCCACAACGTAATGCCTCACGAACAAGGGCACTTAAGCCACCTGCTGCTGCCTCGCGTGCTAAAAATGGTGCTAGGAAAAGGTGATGGCTTTATTGTGCATTCGCAGGCAGACCGGGCGATTTTGCAAACGGTTTTGCCACAGGCTCACATTGTGGTATCACCCTTGCCTACCTACGCCGCACTGGGCAGCGAACCGGCAGCCGAACTGCCAGTGAACCTGCCAGAAGATCGACCCTTGCTGCTGTTTTGCGGATTGGTACGGCCGTATAAAGGGTTAGATGTATTATTGGAGGCAATGGCGCTGTTGAAACGGCCGTTGCACTTACTGGTGGCTGGAGAATTTTGGCAAGGTGGCATGGCCGGTTACCAAGCACAAATTGAACGGCTCGGTTTGACCAATTGTGTCACCATCATCAACGATTATTTACCGGACGAACTGCTAGCGGCCTGCATTGATCGGGCCAACGTGGTCGTGTTACCGTATCGCAGCGCCACGCAAAGCGCCATGGTGCAAACGGCCTTTGGCCGGGGCAAGCCGGTGATTACGACCAATGTGGGCGGGTTGGCGGAGGCTGTTGAGGATGGCCGTACTGGTCTGGTCGTCCCGCCGGAGAATCCACAGGCGCTGGCGGAGGCGATAGCGTATTATTTTGATCATGAATTGGAGAATGTGTTTAGCGAGAGAATTTTGGAGGGGAACGGCCGTTTTTCGTGGTTACATCTCATCCAGCAGTTGCACCAATTTAGCCAGAACTAGCTCATGAAGATCGCCTTCGTTCTCACCCAAAGTTTGGACAGTCCAAGCGGTTTAGGTCGCTATGGGCCGTTAGCCCGCGAATTGGTAAAGCTAGGTTATGAAGTAGAGGTGATTGCCTTACACTACGCTTGGGATCGGCTGCCAAAAAAATCGTTTGTACATCAAGGAGTCCAAATTCATTATGTAGGGCAGATGCATGTGCAAAAAGAAGGATCGTACAAAACATACTTTGGGCCGGGTAAGTTGCTTAGGATAGCCCTCACGGCCACCATAAGCTTAGCCAAGGCAGTTGCCCAATCAGATGCTGATATCATTCATTTGGGAAAACCACAACCTTTTAACGTATTGGCGGCTCGGTACGGTCGTCGTGGCCGCCCGATCTATTGCGACTGTGATGATTACGAAGCCGAAACCAACAAATTCAGCAACGTTTGGCAAAAAAAAGTAGTGCGCTATTTTGAAGATTCCATTGTTCATCTAGTAGATAGGCTCACTGTCAACACTCATTTTCTGCAAAAAAGATACCAATCACTGGGTTTTCCCACAGAAAAAATACAGGTCATCCCCAACGGCGTCGAGCGTGACCGCTTTGCCCACGCCCACGCTGTTGCCACAACCAATCTCCACACAAAATGGAATCTTGATCCAGCTGCACCAATCATTTTGTACGTAGGGACGATGGGTTTACTTAGCCACCCTGTTGATTTGCTGCTCCAGGCCTTTGTAACAATCCAGGCGACCATTCCTGAAGCACAATTGCTGCTAGTTGGTGGCGGTGAAGATTATGACAAGTTGCAGCAGATGTCTCACAAATTGAACATTGCAGGAAACACTACGTTTACGGGTCGTGTTGCTCCAGAAAAAATCCCAGCTTATCTTTCTTTGGCTACCCTTTCTGTAGATCCAGTTCATGACGATCTAATTGCCCAGGCACGCTCCCCGCTTAAGATTGTGGAAAGCCTAGCTGTAGGCATACCTGTGGTCACCGGAGATGTAGGCGACAGGAAGCAAATGTTGCAAAATGGTGTGCTAGGCTTGGCGGTTCCGCCGGGAGACGCTACTCTCTTGGCCGAAGGTGTTTTGACTCTGCTACAACAGCCAGCTATGAGAAAAAAAATGGCCACGGCCGCACTCCACCAACGTGAACAATGGTTTTGGGATCGGCTGGTGCTTGATTTTGTAAACGTTTATGAGATGAATAAAATAGATGAATACGCCTGAAAGTGGGTTGCAAGCATGGTACAAGCAGGCGGCCGTCGATCCCGAAAGGAACGTGCTTAATCGTTTGGCGCAGCGTTTATTAATTGGTTTGGGGCAGGCAACGTGGTTTTTACGGCCGTTTCCCGACTTTCTTATCCTCGGAGCCCAAAAAGCAGGGACCTCATCGCTGTACAAATATTTACTCCAGCATCCAGCTATCTTACCTGCTTACCGGAAAGAAATTCATTTTTTTACCATTCCTGCGCTTTACTTTAAAGGTCACAACTGGTACCGAGGCCACTTCCCTACCGGCTGGGTGCGAACGCAAGCCCAACAGCGGCTAACCGGAGAGGCCAGCCCCTCTTACCTCTTTTTCCCGCTTGTGCCAAAGCGGGTGCATCAGGTTATGCCTCAAGCCAAACTCATTGTGCTGTTACGTGACCCTGTGGCGCGAGCATTTTCTAATTATCATCATCAAGTACGGCGCGGCCTAGAGACGCTCTCATTTGAAGAAGCTATTGAACAAGAGCAAGAGCGATTGGGAAGTGATCTACAAAAAACGATTGAGAATCCACATTTCCACAGCCTGAATCTGGCTCATTTTAGCTATCTGCTACGGGGTGAGTACGTAACCCAGCTTAAGCGATGGAGGAATTTTTTCCCGGCGACACAGATGCTGATCCTTAAAAGCGAGGATTTTTACGACGATCCTCAGCAAACAGTGATGCAAGTCGCATCGTTCCTGAATTTGTCAGCCTGGCAGCCAAATTCAACTATTTTCAAGCAGTATAATCCGGGCATTTACGACAAGATGAATTCCCAAACGCGGCAGCGCTTAAGCCGCTACTTTCAGCCAGCCAACGAAGAACTATACGAGTTTCTGGGTAGGAACTTGGCGTGGAGTTAGCGAGTTTGCCTGTATGATGCCAAGATTGCGCGATTTTTTGCAGCGAGGGACTTTGCACCAGGCGGTAGTTAATTGGGGTATCATCTTGGTTGGCTTGTTGCTGCATAATGGGTTAACGGCCGTTACCCTCATCATCGTAGCACGCCAGGTTAGTCCTGACGCCTACGGCCAATATGTTGCCGTCTACGCCTTGTTGAGTTTTGCGGTTGTGTTGCCTGGGCTGGGACTGGATACCTGGATTTTAGCGCAATATTTGCCCACGCGGGTGCAATTCACCTCACTCTGGAGCCAATCGCTGCGTTTGCGCGGGCTGGCATTGCTCATCTGGTTGGCTCTGATGGGGCTGCTGGGATTTATTTTGCCACGTGAAACATATCCGTGGCAAATCTGGCAGCCAACGGCCGTTGGCGTGGCCTTTGACAGCTTCTCCCTGCTCTCTTTGGCTGCTCTGCGTACCCAAAATCAGCACAAGTTGGTAACTGCGTGGCAGGCGGTTTTTGCCATAGCGTTGTTTGCCCTAGCTCTTTGGCTGCCGAGTTCCTCTAATTACATAGCGGCGTTTGCCAACGGCCGCATGGTTTTGTCGATACTTCTGGCGCTCATTGTACTAGGTTATCACCAGTGGCTTTACAAACCGACAGTGCAAACCTGGGAAATTTCCAATTGGGAAATATTACGAGAGGGACGGCCGTTTATGCTGGCAGAATTGGCGAGCGCTGTCTACGTTCGTGCCGATGTATCTATCGTTTCCCTTGTTCTGGGTAAATCGGCGACTGCCCTCTATGGTCCGGCCATCAACTTGCTCCAAGCCTCATTTTTAGCGCCCAGAGCCTTATTCTTGCTTATTTTGCCCCTTTTATCCAAAGCCTTCCAGCAAGATTTAGGCAAATTTAATCGGCACGGTATTTTGCAACTTTTTATTCAAGCCACCACAGGAGCCCTTATCTCACTGGGTTTGTTCATTTTTGCCGATGATTTGCTGACCCTGATCTTCCGAGAAGCGTATCTTGGCTCGGCGCAGTATTTGCGGTTGTTAAGCCCCATCCCGTTTCTGCGGGCATTAAACTTTGGCGTTGGCACCATGCTGACGGCCAGCAATCGTCAGGCATTAAATACACGGGTTCAAATGATTGTGGCAGCTTTTAACGTCATTGCTAATCTTGCAGTCATTTCGCCTTTTGGGTTGGCAGGGATTTCCATCGTATATGTCATTAGCGACACGTTACTTCTGTCAGCCACATCATATCTACTTTGGCGCAGCAATAAAAGCTTAACATAATGTTGCCGAAGAAACGAAACGCCATGTTAGCTAACACAGCGTTTCCAAGTTAGCGAGAAAATTTGTAACTATACAGGGGTAAGGTCAGGCATGAGAATGTTGCCAGATAATGCGGAACCTAAAGCAGACCAAACATTGAGCCCCTGGTTGCGAATGGTCGAGAGATAGCTGCGGATGGTACAGAAATCTTTAGCACCCTCTTGACTGCGAAAACAACCAGATATTTTCTGCTGAACCTTGAGCATGCGAATGTCTCGTTCAGCCAGATTGTTATCAAAAGGCACCTTAAAATCGTAGACAAAAGCCAGCACCTCATGGCGATGTTTGTCGAGGCGTTCAGCCAAATTACGTGGCTTGGTCTTTTTTGGTCGGCCCCGTTTGCCTTTGGGCCAGCCACCCGGAGATGGTGAATTGGCCTGCAAAGCAGCGGCTATCAACTGGTCATAAATACGTTCAATTTGAACCACTTTGGTTACCGGTAGGGCCGTTGCCCCCGTCAGCCGAGCCTGGTCAACGGCCTGTTTGGCACTGAGTAGGAACCATTTAAAGCGAGTGGCCCAGGCTTGGTTGCCATTTTCGGCCATCGCCGTTAAGTCACGTAGGTGGTGGACATTACACAAGCCATGATGACACGCTTGATAGTAGCGATAAGCTGACCAGAAATCATGAATGGCCGTTCCCCGGAAATGAGGCAGAATGTCCATGGCATCGGTGGCTTTGCGGCCCCGTCGCTGGTGAGGATAGTAGCAGGTCAGCGTTTTGGTAGCGGCGACGTGTAACCAATGCCTGGCCGCCAATGTAAAAGCCACTTTCGTCACAATGCAGCGTGTGACCAGCGATTAAGGCCGTTTTGATTTGGGTCACTTGGGTCACAATCGGTCGCAGCCGTTTGGCGGCACGCGCCACGATGTTTTGCAGGGTACCGGGCGAGAGGCGGAGGTCAAACAGGTCGGCCAAGAATTGTCGGCTGCGGTCATAGGGAATGTACTGCTCACTCTTGAGGTAAACGGCCAATTGCTGGATGCTTGGTCCGTATTGCACCGGAGCTACCATATATGGTGGGAATGTGCCCTGACTCAGTTGGCAGCAATGCCGACAGCAGAGCGTTTCGGCTTGATGTTCCGTGACCACCACCTGCAACGGTGGCAAATCATGCACTTGCCGTTTGTCCACAGCAACCGCTCGTTGCTCTTCGGAAAACGGCTGTTGGCAATGCTGACAGGTGTCGGGACGATGCACAGTCACCACATCCGGCTTATCGCTCATTTTGAGTGTGTGACCCTCATGTCCTTTTTGTCCGCCTGGTTTCTTGTCGCTTTTGCGGCGCAGGCTTTTTGTTCGTTTCTTTTTGCGGCTTTTGTCTCGACTGGATGGCCAGTGAGAATTGCGACTGTTTTGCTTGAGTAAAGCTGTCAGTTCAGCTATTTGCTGCTGGGCGGCTTGCAAGGCAGCTTCTAATTCTTGAATCCTTTGCTTGAGCTGCTCGTTTTCTTGCTGGTAATCCATGACGTTTATTTATACCACAGGTCTCAGACCTGTATAGTTACGAAAATTTAAGCTATTGGTCGTACGGATTTGGGACTTCTTCTCCGGTTACAGCATTAAAAGAAATAACCCATTGTTGGGTAAACGGATCGACTACACTCCAAACTGGCGCGTCGCTTCCAGTCAGGTAAATCAATTCCAGATCGTAAGGCACTCCCTCTTGCACCAGGCCCCGACTACCGCCTACTTCATTGAATAATTCAAAAACATCATCACTATCTAATGTAATTTGATTCATATCAATAGGCAAGGGAGTTGGCTGAATATCACTGACAGATTCAGTCAGCGTTGTTCCAGTAACCACACTGTCTACAACTTGAACGACCAGTTCACGCCGCGATTCTGGCCGCTTGAAAATATAAAACCAACCAGGCAGTACGGGCGGATTACCCAAATTAGATAACATGATATTGGACGGAGCAATGGTGTGCAGATAGGCTTCTGGGCTAAATTCATCTAGGGCAACTTCTAACGCTAATTCATAGGCAGCGACGGCCGTTTGGCTACGGCCGTCAACAGATTGGCCAATAACCGTTCCGGCCGGTCCAGGATAACCTTCGAGAACAGGAGCATCTTCGACAACAACCGGATACCCCTCTTGCGTTACCAAAAACTGTGGGTTCCCCCCTTCTTCCGGTGTTGCCGAAAATTCCAGATCGGGTGTCTCAGGGGCAGCACCGCATGCGGCCAACGACAAAAACAGAATCAGTCCAAATAATGATTCTTTTATCCTTAATTTTTGTTGCATTTCTATTTATCCTATCGTTCTCACTCAATAACAAAAAAAATGCAGGACTATCATAAAAGATAATCCTGCAATTTGTACATCCTCTTATTAACTCTTAGCTAGGAGTTAACCTTGGTTCATCAATTACTCAGAAACACCGGTGACAGCCAACAGGAAATCACTTGGTGTCTTGGCCGAATTGTAACCAGCAACGTTTGGTGATGTGTTGTGCTGGATAACAGCCACTAACGGATTCCCATTTGAAGACGACACCGTAGCTGAAGTTGATGTCCGGAAAGGAAGCGCATCACCAGCATTATCCAGGTGGATAATATTTGTAGTGCCACCAGCCGGAACGTTATTGATTGTTTTCGACATACCATTGGCATAATTAATAGTTATGTTGGTTGAGGTTGTACCGGCATTTTGTACTGTAACAGCACTGAAGTAACCATAGTAGTCGCTCAGCAAGTTCGGAATGTTCACAGAAGATGATGCCGAGGACGGCACATTGTAGCTAGCAAAAGGACCTCCCGTAGCCGAACTGAGACTGACAAGACCCACAACAGACCCTTGAGTCGTGGTTACCTTGGCAGAAAATACGCCATTAGTATTGCCAGACGGCAGGCTAGCGTTATTAGGCTGGAAGTATTCTTGTGCTGCCCCCGGTGCTAAATTGAAATTAACAGTAGTGCCATTACCATAGGTAATTGTACCAACAGCATTTTGAGACGTGCCAACATTTTGAACAGTCAATGCAGACCGGAAGCCAAAATAGTTGTTGTATAACGCTGGAGGGTATAGGGTTGTACCACCACCTGTAAAGCCAGAGTAGCTAGCCGTACCGTTGGTAGGAGAGGTACGCCAAATATTGGCAACACCAACCAAATTAACTGTCTCATCAGAAGTCACAACGGCACTAAATACACCACTGCTACCAGATGGCAAGCCGGAGACAGAAGACATGGCGATAGTACGGGAAGCGTTAGGGGCAACAGTACCAAGATTTACATTGGAAGCTAAAACAGTACCACTTTGGTTGCGGAAGGTGCCCCGCAGTGTCGCTGTTGTAGAAGCATCGGTATTCTGAATAACTAATTCAGAAAAGAAATTGAAGTAGTTATTGTAATTACCAGGAAAATACAGGGTAGCGCCAGCTTGAGAAGAATCAAAGCCGTCGTAAGCAAACGCTGTCCAGGGGGCAGATGTGCTATTAGTGGAAGCAGTATTTACCGAAGCAAGAATCTGCACATCGCTACTTACAACCACTGAATACTGCCCAGAAGGCAACGCCGGCGAAGTGGTAATGGCTGGGACAAAGATTGAAAGCGCTTCACCACCAGCCAAAGTTGATGGCGTATAAGTCGTCACAACGTTACCACTAGCATCATAGAAGGTAATGACAACTGTAGCCGGTGACGATGTAACATTCTGTAGATTAATGGAGCTACTCCAAACGCCTGGAGCATTGGTTTGGGCAGCTACTGAATGGCTTGAAAACATTAAGAAGACAAATGCCATCACAAAAAACATACTAAAGGCAATTATTCTGCGGAATTTACTCATGTGTACTATCTCCTGAAAGAATATAAAAATGTTAGGCTAATGTTAATACATTATGCATTTTAATTGCTAACTAAATACAGTCAATAACCCCATAGTTCAATTGAGGTCGCGTGACGCAAAAACTGGTAATCCTTTTGGGTTATTTTTCTTTTGTAAGGGCATTTTTCACATTAGGTGAGTTTTAAATTGCTATCTACGCCAGATTAGTCGAGAGGTTTCTAGGCACTTCATTTCTGTTTATAGGGCATAATTGGCATGTAAATGCGATTAGTTTCCCCTTGTAATTGCCATATTGTTTGATATGGAAGAGTAGCCGTAATGATATTTGTTTGGGGATTAATAATTGAAGTGTCCGATTTTTGCCACGCTGCCCCATCCCAATAATACAAGGCCATTGTACCGTCTATTAGATGACCAACTCGGCTCGGATTGTAAGGAACGGTAACCGAAATAGGCTTTTGTAGAACGGCCGTTTGCCCAGTATCGCTAAATACGGCCGTAATCTCAAAAGCCCTTCCAATAGGAATCCTGTTTGTAGGTGGAATATCTTGGAAAATAGCCATATGAGTAACGGTAACGGTATTGGTAAAGGTGCCAGATGGAATTGCATAAGAAACCTGGTCCAATTCAGACTGCAAAACACCCCCATCTGGCATAATCGTTTCAGTCGTGGGTATTGTAAAGGCATAGCTGAACGTCAAATAATTATCTGTGCTTTCTGTCAAAATATCTCGTCCATCTGCATAGACCCAATAAGGATTGTCCACCGTTGGATAATAACCAACCTGATTTAATTGATTGGTTCCCCTCTTTTTGCCAGATAGGTACCGATTCCAAAGTAGGCATAATCTCCTTGTATGAAGCCGCTGTTCAAACTACCACTTAACTGTGCCAGCCATTCTATATTTTGCGGTGGGCTGCCGGTGGCTTGCTCCATTTTGGCGTCCGGTTGGCTGGCTACTACTCGTGCAAGCAAGCGCGTACCGATCAACAACGTAGAAAACACTGCTAACATTATTATTCGTTTTGTACTCATGGGGAAGTTTCCTCTTGTAACACACAAAAGAAAAGCTGCATCTTATTAAGTCAGCAAGATTGATGCATTGACTGGTGATGGTTTATATGTAGTTATTATAATGAACCGCAGCAAGAGAGATCAATGACTTTAGCGGCTAATGTGATAAATGTCATGCCACTTACAGAATAAAATGCATGGAACATTCGCGGGTCAAAAGTTCAGGGGATCAATTGAGGAGATACTATACACTTGATTCAGGTCAATCAAACTCATCCGAAACTTGCTGACGTGCTAAATCATAAACGGCCGACTGAAAGCTCTCCGGTGTCCCAATATCATGATAATGACCATTGGTTAACTGGTAAGGCTCAAAATGATGCCCAGCTTTCAACGCAGCCAAAAACAAATCGCTCAAAACTACCTCCCTATCAGGGATAGAAGATTCTTCCAAATAATCGTGCATAAACTGCGTAAATTTTGGCGACCACGCTGCACATCCCCACATTAACTTCAAATCTGTTTTGGCCGGTTTATCCACAAAACCAACAATGGCACCCGAAGCATCGAGCTCAACCATGCCAAATTTTTGTGGTGTACTAGTCTGGAAAAGACCAAGCGTAACATCTGCCTCATTCGTTTCATGATGTTTTGCCAATCCGGCTATTGAGTTAAGTGGTGTAATCAATGTATCTGGCATTGAAAAAAGAATGGTTGCATCTTTTACCCAGGCATAAGCTAAATCAAGAGCAAATGGCATTCCTAAAAGTTGTTCCTGATAAAAATAGGCTATTGGCAAGCCGAATCGTTCTCCATTTCCCAAATAGCGCACAATATCCCACTTGTCTTGCCCAATCACAATCCCGATTTGTTCTACTCCGGCCAGGTGGAACGCATTAAGATGCGTTTCAATAGTTGTCACAGGACTCCAGATTTCTCGTGTTGATTTGACACTGGATTGGAACCCAAGCGGCATTATCTCTTTGCTGCAAGGAATTATGCCTAATCGCGAGCCACGACCAGCTGCGGGGAATAAACCAACCAGTTTGCTCATGTAATTTTTCCTTAATAAATAGCTAGCTGTTTTCCTGTACTGACTTAGTATCAGGAGGTTTTACGAAAACGGCCGTTATATTAGACCCTAACTTCAGATAATCAATCACCTTAAAGTATGGCAAAACAAGCAACCGTGCCACCACACTGAAAAGTAATTTACGAGCAAGTGCCTGTACTTTGGGATCTTTGAAACGATTCTCTATTAAAAACATCACGCTCGAAAAAGTTGCAGCATGGCTACCATATAAACACTGTCGTTCCACTTCTTGAAGGCCAAGTTCAGCCATCAAATCCCTCAACAAATCACTGGGAAACAAATACAAATGTCGCGGAAGTTCATACCCAAGCCACATATTGCCAAAAAGCTTTCGATCAATGCTTTTAATATTTGGATGATTGACCACAAATACTCCACCCGGTTTCAACAAACGGGCAACATCCTTCAACACATCAAGCGGATCATACACATGCTCTAAAACATCCCACATTGTGATGGCATCGAAGCTGTTTTCCGCAAACGGAGCCACATTTAACACACCCTCTACAACAGACAACCCAATCCTTTGTCTTGCATATGTCAACGCAGTATGAGTTGGCTCAATACCATACACTCTCCACCGTGGAAAGGTTTTCATAATCGACAAAAAATCACCTGTAGCGCAACCTACGTCCAAAACAGTTCCAGTCTGAACCTGTTTAGTGATAATTTTGGCTCGCTTGCGCAGCCCATAGCAACGTGACAAACGCGTTAGCCATTTTTCCTCAACCAGTCCTTTCGTATATTGCTGATAATAGGGAGGATAATAATCTGCCATTTTTTCCGGTGTTGGTCGGGGAAACTGATAAATTACATGGCATTCTTCACATTCATGCATGGCAAACAGAGTATTACCACCCAAGAACAGATCCGTTCGGGCCGCTACGAGATGGTGCCTACTACTGCCACAAATCTCACAAGCAATCCATTCAAAACCACGTTGCTGTCCAGGTGTACCAGAAGCCACTGAGGGTCCTTCTTGTGGCATTTACACACTCCAACCCGGTTGCATATCTTCTACCGTTTTTGCCTGCAAGCCTAATTGAATGCCGCGCAGAAAAGTGGGCAAGCTTTTAAAGTTGCCTTTTACCACTTCACGTAGCACCACCCAAGTTACATATGTAGCCAGCAACCACATCGAATGATGCTTACGATGGTATCGTACACAGCTCTGCCCGAGCACTTTCCACCAACGCAGGGATTTAGGGCTATTTTGCGTACTGCGTGATACTTTATGCCAGATATGAGCCGCAGGGGAGAAAATAATATGCCAACCCTTTTTCCTGGCTTCCAGACAGAAATCCCAATCGTCGTAGTAAAAGAAGTAGCTTTCATCAAACGAAACTTCCTGACAAACATCCCGCGTAAGCAGCAGGCAACAGCTGGGGGCAAACTCTATCATTTCTTCTGTTTGAATCGCAGGGCCATCCTTCTTTTGCCTGTCCCGCAGTAAGATGTTAGAAGACATCCAGCGTGTACGGCCGCCAGTGGACCAGATAACGTCAGGATCATCATAATAATAAATTTTGGGCATAATGATGCCGCTTTGCGGCCAAATCTGGATCGTTCTGACCATAGCAGACAAAAATTCAGGATCAAAGACAAGATCGTTGTTCATTACAACAACATGGTCTGCTCCAGCCTGCAATGCAAACTGAATACCACGATTATAGCCTGCAGCAATCCCCTTGTTGACCTCACACGTGACCAATGTCAAATCTGGATGGCTTGCCACAATTTGCTGTGGACTATCGTCGTTTGAGCCATTATCAACAACGACAATTTGAAAATTAGGATAGGTCACTTCCTTCAAAGAAAGCAAACATTCATGAGTATCCCCAAAAGCATTCCAGTTTAAGACAACTATAAAAACCAGAGGAAAGCTGTTTTCTAGTTGGTTTATATCTTTTTTCATCACGTTTTTTCTCGCAGTAATCCTTTCTTCGCATCGTCAGGCATTATAATGTTTTATTATCATGTTACCAGCCGAAACTTGTGCTAAAATTGCGTTCCTGACTTTAATGGCAGTAAAACTTACGGATTTTTACACTATATTCATCATCAAAACTCTTAACATAGACCGTAAGGAACCATTTCTAAACTAGGACGGAGTTCGCATTCATTCTTCGTGATTTTTTGCTACAATTGTTTGCGAATTACTCAGGTTTTACAAGCGCAGAAGTAACCTTCAAAACACAAAAAGCAGCCCAGAGTAGATCCCTTTGTACAAGGTGATTTGTTCAGGGCCGCTTTTTTTATGAGTGTTGCTTCCATTTTATTCAAAGGGGCATGTACCATTGTTAGCTACTAAAGAAAAAACTTCACTAATTCCACCATATGGTGGTAAGCTCGTTGACTTGTTTGTTCCAGCAGAATCCTTAGAAGAACGAACCACGTATGCGAGTCAACTTCCTTCTATTCGACTTTCTGATCGCTCTGTATGTGATTTTGAACTGCTGGCTGTTGGGGCCTTTTCGCCGCTGGACCGCTTCATGGGCCAGGCAGATTATCAAAATGTGCTAGATAATATGCGTTTGGCTAATGGAATGGTCTTCCCGATGCCCATCCCACTGCCTATTGACGATGATGTAGAAGTCACCGTGGGGCAAGATGTGGCGCTGCGCGATCCGCAAAATGAACTGCTGGCCATTATGACGGTGGAAGAGGTATACGAGTGGGATTTGGAAGAAACGGCCGTAAAAGCTTTCGGCTCCACAGATCTACGGCATCCCATCGTGGCCGAGATGCACCGCTGGGGTAAGCGCAATATTTCTGGCCCCATGCAGGTGCTGCACCTGCCCACCCATTACGACTTTAAAGATATCCGCCTGACCCCCGCCGAAGTCCGTGCCCATTTGGAAACCTTTGGCCACCAAAATGTAGTCGCCTTCCAAACCCGCAACCCCATGCATCGCGTTCATGAAGAACTAACAAAACGGGCCATCGAAGAAAAAGATGGCGTTTTGCTGCTGCACCCCGTCGTGGGCATGACCAAACCCGGCGATGTCGATTACTTCACCCGCGTACGCACCTACAGAGCGCTGGCAAAAAATTATTATGAGCCGGACCGCATTTTGCTCTCTCTGCTGCCGCTGGCGATGCGCATGGGTGGCCCGCGTGAAGCGCTGTGGCACGCTATCATTCGTCGCAATTATGGTGCCAACCACCTGATTGTAGGGCGCGACCATGCAGGTCCTGGCAATGACTCAGAAGGCAAACCATTTTACGGTCCGTACGATGCCCAGGAGCTGGTGGAAAACTTCAGTGAAGAGATTGGGGTCACCGTCGTGCCTTTCCGCATGTTGGTTTACCTGCCAGAAGAAGCCCGCTATGAAGAAATTAACAAAGTGACTGACGGCATGAAAACGGCCAACATTTCTGGCACGCAGGTGCGCGAAGAATATTTGCACAAAGGGCAGCTGCTACCGCAATGGTTTACGCGCCCGCCCGTCGCCGAGATTTTGTCAGAAACGTACCCACCACGCCATCGTCAGGGTGTTTGCATCTGGCTGACTGGTTTACATAATGCAGGCAAATCCACGACGGCTAACGTACTCACAACGCTGCTGCAAGAATACGGTCGTAACGTAACCCTGCTCGACGGTGATGTCGTTCGTACCCATTTCTCTGAAGGGCTGGGCTACAGCAAGGAAGACCGCGACGACCACGTGCGCCGCATAGGGTTTGTTGCTGCCGAGATTGTGCGACATGGAGGTCTTACCGTTTGTGCCGCCGTTAGTCCATACCGTGCCACGCGAAACGACGTGCGCAGCATGATGGAAAACGATCATTACATCGAAGTATTTGTAGACACGCCCCTGGAAGTATGCGAAAGTCGTGACACCAAAGGCATGTACGCTCAGGCGCGCAGCGGTAAGTTGACTGGCTTCACCGGCATCGACGATCCGTATGAAGCACCACGCCATCCAGAGATTCGCATCGACACAGTAAGCAGCTCAGCTGAAGAAAACGCCCACAAAGTTGTGGCTTTCCTGTTGGACAAAGGGTTCATTCGCCCGCATCATTAAGAATTTGTATTGGGTAGTTGCGCAATGAGAGTAATTACCCAATTATCAAGTTCCCATTAAAAATTAACTAAAACGAGGATTTATTATGACCGAACAACAAGGATTTGTACTGTGGATGACCGGCCTGTCCGGTGCGGGCAAAACCACGATTGCTCTAGAACTGCTGGAGCAATTAGCCAACCGTAATTTGCGCCTGGAACGTCTGGATGGCGACGTCGTCCGCGAAAGTCTGACCCGTGACCTGGGCTTCTCCAAAGAAGACCGCGAAAAGAACATTGAGCGCATCACCTTTGTCGCCAAGCTGCTCTCCCGTAATGGTGTGGGCTGCATCTGCTCCTTTATCTCCCCCTACCAGTCCATCCGCGACGATGTGCGGGCCAATACCACCAACTTCCTGGAAGTGTTTGTAGACGCACCGCTGGATGTGGTCATTGAGCGCGATGTCAAAGGGATGTACAAAAAGGCCCTGGCTGGCGAAATCAAAAACTTCACGGGCATTTCTGATCCATTTGAATCACCAGCAAACCCCGACATCCACGTACGCACCGATAAGCAAACAGTGGCCGAAAGCGCCGCTTTCATCATTGGCGAACTGGAAAAGCGTGGCCTGATTCCGGTGGCTCAGCCAGCATAAAGACGTTATCCTATTCGAATATTGGCCACAGAGTTCACAGAGATTTTTGAGAGGGGTCCCAACTTTTCTATCTTCTCTTTTTCCTCTGTGGCGTTTCGGATAGATTCTTAGCTTCCAACTCTTTTAAAAGCAGAGATTGGAGACAGGAGATTGGAGATTAATAATCTCTATAATCTCTCATCTCCAATCTCTTTTTTTGCTTTATCAAGCCGCACACTTTATGCTTCTCGGCTATGGATATTCAGGCAGCGTTGGATTACGGTCGTTCTCAACTTACCCCCTCATCACCTACACCCAAGGTAGACGCCCGGCTGCTGCTGGAACATCTGCTGGATGTGCCCCACAGCTACCTGATTGTGCACCATGACCAGGAGCTAACACCCGAACAGAAAAAGAACTATCGGAAGCTCATCAGCCGCGCCCAAAAAGAAGAACCCGTGCCGTATATCATCGGCCACGCTCCGTTTTTTGACTTTGACTTGCACGTGGCCCCTGGCGTGCTCATTCCGCGGCCAGAGACCGAACAGTTGGTGGAGTTGGCGGCAGCTTGGGCGCGGGAAAACAAGGCAGCAACGGCCGTAGACGTCGGTACGGGCAGCGGCTGCATCGCCATTGCGCTGGCCCGCTTTTTGCCCGATTTGCAGGTAACGGCCGTAGACATCTCTCTGGAAGCATTAGCCATTGCCCAACAAAATGGTGCGCGGCTGGCCCCGGGCCGCATCCAGTTCCAGCAAAGTGACTTATTGCAGGCCATTGACACACCAGTTGACCTGGTTGTGGCCAATTTGCCCTACGTCACCAGCGGCGAGTGGCAGGCGCTGGCTGATGGGGTAAAATTGTACGAGCCAGCGCTGGCTCTGGACGGGGGCAAGGATGGCCTGGATTTAATCCGACAGCTGTTACAACAGGCAACCACCCGGCTCCGCTCTAACGGCGCTATTTTTTTGGAAATTGGCTGGCAGCAGAGTAAGGTCGTACAAGCGGCTGCCCAAAGCCATTTTCCCGAGGCAAACATCACGGTTTTGCCCGATTTCGCCGGACATGACCGGATTGTAAAGATCGCTTTGGCAAAATAATAAAATTTGGAAAGAGGGAAGTTTGGAAAGTTTGAAGAGGCCGTATCCACCAACCCATACACAACTGCTACCTGCCAATTTTCCGGGAGCGATTATTCAGGCAGCAGCCGAAGCGCGAGCCGGCAATCTTATCGTCATACCAACAGATACGCTGTATGGGCTGGCGGGTGATGCGTTTAATTCCGCGGCCGTACGCCTGATTTACGCGGCCAAACAACGGCAGTTTAGCAAACCAATCCCCATTTTACTGGCCGATCACAGCGACTTGTCCCGCGTGGTGCGCACCGTCCCGGCCGTTGCCCAAACATTCATTAACCAATATTGGCCGGGTCCATTAACCTTGCTGCTGCCCAAACATCCCGATTTGCCCGCCGAAATATCGCACAACGACAGCGTGGCGGTGCGCATTCCCAATAATCAAGTGGGTCGCGACATCATTCGTGCCGCCGGCGGGGCATTGGCCGTGACCAGCGCCAACTTATCGGGGCAAGAACCGGCAGATACGGCCGTTGATGCCCTGAACCAATTAGCTGGCTGGGTAACGGCCGTTGTTGATGATGGCCCATCCCCCCATGCTGAAGCTTCCACCATTTTAGACTGTACTGGCCATGAGCTAAAGCTGCTGCGCGAAGGGCCAATTTCGGCCCGGGCGCTGTTAGGCCTGGCTAAACAATAATATTTATGAGTGCATTGATTATTCCCATCGTCCTGACTTTTGCCGGACTGCTGCTGGCTATTGCCACTTACCAAAGCATTCGGCGGGGAGGCGCACGCTTTTATACCCTGGAGCGGGAAGCGATTTTGCGGCGCGCCATGCTAACGCTGCTGGGCAGTACCCTGCTGTTTATTGCTGCTGTGGGCTACATGGCCTCGCAAGAACTGCAATCCCAGGAGACCGAAGAAGGCACAGAAACGCTGGTGGATGGTGAAGTTACCGTCACTCCCACGCCAGAACTCAGCGTTTTTCCTCCGACACCTTCCCCTTCGCCCACGATAGACGCCGCTATTCCCACAGCAACCGCTACCCCTGTTCTCTGCCGCGCCATTGTGGAAGGTACCTCCGGCAATGGGCTCACACTCCGTGACGCCCCCGGCGGTGCCGAAGTTAGCATTCTGCCGGAAGCCACCTTCGTGACGCTGATTCAAGAAGAGGCACCACAAGACGCCAATGGCTTGACTTGGCGCAAGGTGCGGGACAATATTTCTGGGGATGAAGGCTGGGTGGCTGAGGACTTCCTCTCGCTTGGTCCTGGCTGCGAGTAACACGTATTCTCAACTTCCGACATGAAAATTTATCCACAGATTTCACAGGCTTGTGGTGAGCGCAGCCGAACCATTTCGCAGATTGGCTTCCCCTCTGCGTCTTTGCGTCTTTGCGTTAAAATCCTGTTGGGTGCAACGTGATTATTGGCATCGACGCCAGCCGCACAAGTACCGGGCAGCGCACCGGAACGGAAGGGTATGCTACCTTCTTACTGCAAGCGCTGATTCCGTTGGCTGTCGCGCAAAAACACCAGATTCGGCTATATTTTAACCAGACACCTCCTCCAGAATTATTTTTTGATCTGCTGCAAGTTGAGCATGTGGCCATCCCGTTTCCCCGCTTGTGGACACACCTGCGCCTGGCAGCCGAACTGCACCGCCGCCCACCAGACGTCTTTTTCACGCCAGCCCACGTCATTCCCTTTAGCTATTTCGGCTCATCGGTGGCCACGATTCATGATTTAGGCTATCACCATTTCCCTGAAGCGCACCCTAAACTACAGTTGGCTTACCTGCGCTGGAGCACGCGGCACAACGGCCGTCGCGCCCGCCGCATCATTGCCGATTCTGCAGCCACCAAACAAGACCTCATCCGCCTGGACAGCATCCCAGCCGGCAAGATCGATGTGATTTACCCCGGCGTAGATCCCGCTTTGCAGCCCGTGACGGATGAAGGCATGATGACGGCCGTTCGCCACAAACACCACATCACCTCGCCCTACCTGCTCTACCTCAGCACCCTGCAACCGCGCAAAAATCTGGTCCGCCTCATTCAGGCTTACGCTGCCAGCGGCCTGCCGCATCAATTGGTTCTGGCCGGCAAACCCGGCTGGCTCTCCGCTCCGATTATGGACACAATCTCCAATCTTCAATCCTTCGACTCCGCTCAGGACAAGCCTCCAGTCTCAAACAAAATTATCGTTACCGGTTTCATCGACGAAAACGACAAAGCCGCGCTGCTTTCCGGGGCAACGGCCGTTCTCTATCCATCATTGTACGAAGGGTTTGGCTTTCCCGTGCTGGAGGCACAGGCGTGCGGCACGGCCGTTCTCACCGCCACCACCAGTTCCCTGCCTGAAGTTGCCGGGGATGCGGCCCTGCTGGTCGATCCGCTGGACACAACGGCCATCACCCAGGGGATGCAAGCGCTGGCCAACGATGCATCCTTGCGGCAGAATTTGGTGCAGCGTGGCTTGGCCAATGTCAAAAAGTTTAGCTGGGCAGAAACGGCCGTGCAGGTTCTGCAAACAATTGAAAAAGCAGCTCACGACTAAACCTTGCGCATCTGCGGTTGGCGACCAATCCCGCGCCAGACAAAACAAAAAGACAACACCCCCTTACCAAGAGACCAGCCTCGCCTGACCAAGATGCTATTGCTGTGCCGGCTTTGGTGGGCTTCAATAAAGTCATCTACATGATCTCACCAATACCCTGATTTTGCAGGGGGAGCCTGTTTCATGCATCTATACACAAAGCCGCTCCGGCTATCTGTTTTTATCCTCTTGATCGTCGTTGTGTTTGGCAAAGCGAATGAACAAATCCAGCGACCGCTCCGCCAGGACATTAGCGAAGAATTGTTCCAAGGGGTAACCTACAAACGCCAGACCCGCTCATTACCCAGACCGCTTGTCATTCACTTGCTGGAAATCGATCTCACGATTCCCGGGATCGATTTTTTTGTCACGCCCGGCGATGACACCATCGACATGGATTTGCGGGCGCGCACTACAACCAATTTTGCCACCGAATTTGGCGTGCAGCTGGCCATTAACGGCAGCTTTTTCGAGCCTTTCCATGCCAAACTTCCCTGGGACTATTACCCGAGGCTGGGCGACCCAGTTAATATTTACGGGTTGGCCATGTCCAACCATCATGTTTATTCGGAGGGTAAGCAAGATTGGCCCATCCTGTGCCTGACTGTGGCCCACGTGCAGATTCGCGACGTGGATTGCGATCAAAAGGATACCCAGGCGCTGGCGGGAAACCATATGCTGTTGCAGGATCGCGTGGTGGTTGCTCCTGAAGATAAAGCGCTGCATCCGCGAACGGCCGTTGCCACCAACAGCAGCGGCTCCACACTGTGGCTCATTGTGGTGGACGGCCGTCAACCCAAATACAGCGAAGGCGTCACCCTGTGGGAACTGGCCGAAATTGCCCTGGAAGCCGGTGCCGAATTCGCCCTCAATCTGGACGGCGGCGGCTCCAGCACGATGGTGATGCAGGGCAACAGCGGCGCAAAGGTGCTAAACGCTCCGTTCCACACCAACATCCCCATGCGGCAGCGGCCCGTGGGTAATCACCTGGGCATTTTTGCCCTGCCGCTTGAACAATAAAGCTCACAAATGACACGAATTTAACAAATATTCGTGTGATTCGTCAAATTCGTGTTTCGCTTTTGGTTACCGAATCTCAAAGCTGGCTAAAATTTGACTGAATACATCCTGGCATTGGGTCTTGAAGGCATCTTGTCCTGCAGTATCTGCCGCCGTTGGTGGGATGCAAAGCAACCAAAAGTGATACCAATAATCATCTCCCTTTATGTAAACAGTCGTCCCGAAATCCGCTGGCCCCATTAGTTCTCCTCCCTGGACAGTTTGAATCCAGGCGGGATTTGTTGCAACTATTACTTCTGTAAATCCCCGAAGTCTGGCGTACTGTCCGGTGCACCAGTGTCAAAATTTCCCGGCGGGTCCACCGAAAAATCCAGCTTCATCAATCCATTTGGCAAAGGGCATTCATTCGGCTGATTGTAGGCTAATGGATCGCTTAAGAAACTAATTCGATCGGGTGTTGGGCCCTGCAGCTTCAACCAGTCAGTCGGAACGAAGTAAAAATAGTGATACCAATCGCTGCTAACCTGCTGCCCTTCGACAGAATTTACTTCTTGTTCCATGGGTATGGTACATAAGCCCAAAAAGCGGAAAAGAAAGTCCCAATTGTAATAACAAAAAGCGGTGAAAGCGGCTTGCTCGGCAAAAGTACTCTCTTCAACCTGTATACAATCGAGCTGATAATTGTATTGGTACGGTTCGCGAACTGCGGTAAGGCTCAGGCGTAGATCAAAATCGTCTGAATCTGTGCCTTCAATCTCGTGTGTCCACACAGAAACTCCCCAAAGGGTACGCTGCTCGGCTCCGTTTAGTATGTCTGAATCATCGTTTTCAACAAATATCGTCAAAGCCATTTGCCCTAGCGGGTACTTTGCAGAAGCTGTTTCCGAATCATTTGTCCAAGCTTGCCAAAAAACAGAATCCGGTGAGGGTGCAAATACAGTTATTTCTTGCCAATCAACAGGCACAGACCAAACTACACCATAATCGCCATTTATCATCGAGTTCGCCCAAATCTCGGGGAAATCTAACGGGGTAGCTGTTGACATTGGCGAGGGGCGTGTTGGCATTGCAGCAGGTGTGTTCGTTGGACTTGGAGGAGTTGGCGTTTGGATAGATGTTATCGTGAGGATGTTCGGCGTTTCAGTAGGTACGGCCGTTCCCGTCACCGTTGGGTTGATTGGTAGGTCAGAAACGGCCGTCGGCACACACCCCATCAAACCCAGATAAAGAGAAGGACACAGAAAAAACAGAACAAACCTTTTCATTCCCCACCTCCTACAAATAAAGCCAGTGTAATGGGAATCAATAGAGTTCGCTCAGCGCCAGCTACACGACTTCCCTCCACATTCCCATCCGCCAAAAATCACCCTAAATTCGTCCCATTCGTCCATTCGTCAAATTCGTGTTTCGCTTTTATCCCAGCTTCGCCAGCACCGACGCCAGGCGCATCGTGGGCTGCCAGTCGGCCGGGTCGCCGCCGTCTTCGTAGCTCCACCAGGCAGAGAGGACGGCCTGGGCCAGGCTCCACTGCCGCAGCCGCTCGCGGTCCAGCGCCAGCATTTCGGCCAGGATGTCCAGCCGCCGCGCCGTAAGCTGCGCCAGGGCAGATGCCTGCTGCGGAAGATCAGGATTGCGCAGCAAGGCCCCCACCTCGTAAGCCGGTTCGCCCGCTACGCCTTTGGGGTCAATCATCTTCCAGCCGTCGCCCGCAGACAAGATGTTGTAATGGTGCAGATCGCCGTGGAGCAGCACAGGGTCGCCGCTGGAGGACAGCAGATCGGTGAAGATGGATTCGGCCGTTTCCACCAGCTTCTTGTTAAACGGCCCCGTCCCGCCGCCAAATTCCTGTCGCAGTTCGGCCAACCCGGCGGCCCAATCCGCCACGGAGGGGAAGCTGTGCTCGGCAGGCAGCGGCCGCCACAAACTCTGCATCACCTGGGCCGCAAGGCGCGTCGCTTCATCGTCATCGGTGATGATGGTGAGCATTTCGCCAGAGTAAAGTCGCTCCAGCAGCAGGATGCCTGCTTCAGGATCGGCATCGAGCAGGCGGACACAGCCACGGCCATCATAAAGTTGCAGCGCCTCAATTTCCGTGCGCAGCTCCCGGTTGGGCACGCCCGCCTTTAGCACAATCTCTGTGCTGTCGGCCAGCGTGGCCGGGGCCACGTAGTTGTAGGAGAGGGTGAAGGTGGACGGCCGTACCTTCAAATCCCAGCGGCGTTCACATTCTGCCAGCAAATCCGGCAGCTGCGCCAGCCATTCCGCCCCGCCGATGAAAGTTGTGGATACAATTTTAGTAAAGTGTGTTGGTAGGTTCATAAGTTAGAATTTTTGACGCAAAGGCGCAAAGCGGCAAAGAAAAACTTTGCACCTTCTGCAACCAAAACCTGACAGGTTTACAATACTATTTTGTCAAAAGGCTTCTTTGCATAGCAACATTATCTTTGCTTCAAGTCACCTTGAAAACCTGTCAGGTTTGGTGTTTGCTAACGAAGCAAAAAGCCGTGCCGCAGCGTGTCTTCCGGGTCGATGAGCAGTTGGTTGATGCCGGTGATGTGGGCCGTGCCGCTGACCTGGGGGATAACGGCCGTATACGGTCCAAATTCCGTCGTTGCCACCACCTCCCCGGTGAAGGTGCTGCCCAAAATACTCTCCACCACAAACGGCTCATTCCGGCCAATTTCCCCCCTGGCAAAGTGCAGCGCGGCGCGAGCGCTGACGCCCGTGCCGGTTGGGCTGCGGTCCACTTCGCCGTCGGCAAAAATACAGACATTGCGGCTGTGGTGCGCCGGATCGTGCGCCGCGCCGACAAAAATGGTGCCGTACAAAAAGCCCAAATCCGGCTCAAACGGATGCTCGATGGGCAGGCCGGCCATCACGGCCTGCTTGATGCGCCGCCCCAGATCAATCAGCTGGCGGAAGTCATCTGCTGTCAGTCCGACGCCCATGTCATCTGCCTGGACGAAAGCGTAAAAGCCGCCGCCGTAGGCAACATCGTAGCGGACGCTGCCCAGGCCGGGCACATCCACTGTTTGATCCAGGGCAAAGACAAAAGAGGGCACGTTGTGGAAGGAGACGGTGGTGATACGGCCGTCTACCCTTTGCCCCGTCGCTACCACCCGCCCCGCCGGGGTATCGATCTTCAGCACCGGCGCGTCGCCCGGCTTGTCGATCATTCCGGTGTCCAGCGCCACCTTTGTCAGGCCGATGATGCCGTGGCCGCACATCGTGCTGAACCCCTCGTTGTGCAAAAAGAGCACGCCCAGGTCGCCATCTGGCGTCACCGGCTCGGTGAAGATGCAGCCGTACATGTCGGCGTGGCCGCGCGGTTCCCACATCGTCGCCGTGCGCAGCCAATCCAACTGCTCCTGGGCGTAGCGCCGCTTCGCCAGAATTGTGTCGCCGGGAATTGTCGGTAAACCGCTGGTAAAAATTCGCAGCGGTTCCCCGCCGGTGTGAGCGTCAATTGTTGTAATTTGGTGCCAATGTTTTGGAGGTGTCCATTTAGTTTGCATTTGTTTCCTCTGAAAATGGGGCAAATGGAACGCAGATTTACCTGATGAGCCTGATATTCAGGAGCATTTTTGTCAGGTAGATGTCGCGAGGCAACCGCTTTGCGTACAGGTAATCTGCGTCCTATTGTATTCTAACTTTGCTTCTTTGCCTTCTTGCCTCCTTGCGTTAAATTTCCCAATGGATTGCAAATGGACGTTGATAAACGCAGACAAATTCTCTGCGCCTCCGCGTCTCTGCGTTAAAAAATAGGAGTGAGTGATGTTTGATGTGTTGGTGATTGGCAAGGGGTTGATGGGGTCGGCGGCGGCAAGGTGTTTAAGTGCGTTTGGGGCGGATACGGCCGTTCTCGGCCCCGACGAACCGCAAAACCCGCAAACCCACGACGGCGTCTTTGCCAGCCATTACGATCAGGGGCGGATTACCCGGCGGCTGAGTAAAGATTTAACCTGGGCCACGTTGGCCGATCGGTCGATTGCCCAATACCGTGCCCTGGAAGCCCGCAGCGGCATCAAGTTTTATGAACCGACGGGCGGCCTGTACGTGGGACCAGATGATGGATCACACGCGTATTGGCAAAACGCGGCGGCTATTGGGCAGCGCTTTGGCGTGGCGTACGATGAGTTATCCGCCGATGAGCTGGCAGCGCGATTGCCCAGGCTGCACTTTCCGGCATGCTTTGCCGGAATTTTGGAACACGCCCCGGCGGGCTACATCAATCCGCGCGGGCTGATTGCGGCGCAGCTGGCCATTTTTGCTGAACAGGGCGGCACGATTTTGCGGGAAACGGCCGTCACCGTCACCCGCCACTCAAATCATGTCACCGTCCAAACCAAAGAAGGCAACCAGTACAAAACCCGCAAGCTGCTCATTGCCGCTGGGGGCTTTAGCAATTGCTTTGATTTGCTGGAACGGCCGCTTCCCCTGCGTCTGAAAACAGAAACCATCATCCTGGCTGAGGTAGACGAAGACGAAGCCGCCCGGCTGGGCGACATGCCCACCGTCATCTACGCCATCGACTCACCAGACCTCAACGGGATTTATTTGCTGCCGCCTATTTTGTATCCGGACGGCCGTTTCTACCTGAAAATGGGCTGCGACACCCGACTCGACCAGACCCTGTTGCACGACGTTGAGGCCATTCGCCGCTGGTTCATCCACGGCGACAGCGACGCCATGCTGCCCGCCATGCGCGCTGCGCTGGAGGCGATCATCCCGGGGCTGCGGGCACAGTCGTGGGCCACCAAACGGTGCCTGATCACCTACACGCCGCACGGCAAGCCGTTCATCGACGCGCTGGTGCCGGGACAGGTATACGTGGCCACGGGCGGCAACGGCTCTTCGGCCAAATCGTCAGACGCCATCGGCCAGCTGGCTGCCAGCCTCACCTGGCACGACGCCTGGCAGGATAAGGAACTGGATGCGGCGTTGTTCAGGATTTAACGCAGAGGCACGGAGGCGCAGAGGGATGTTTACAAGAGCACGGCCGTTGCAGAATGTGTTGTATACTCTCCCCAGCAAACACAACTTTTCACTTATTACTTTTCACTAAAAGAGGCACTTATGCACATACTCATCACCGGCTCCAGCGGCCAGATTGGCACCAATTTAGGACTTCATTTGCAGGCACAGGGACATTCCGTGTTTGGCATCGACAAACGGCCGAACAGTTGGACCAATGAAATCGAAACGCTGCTGCAAGATTTAAGCACGCCGCAGCAGCACTTTCAGCGCGGCATTGGTCATGTGGAATATCCAACAGATCTGGACGCCGTGGTCCATTTTGCCGCCCACGCCAAGGTGCATGAACTGGTCGAGCAGCCGGACCGCGCCCTGGAAAACATTACGATGACTTATAATGTGCTGGAGTTTTGCCGCCAAAACAACCTGCCGCTCATCTTCAGCAGTTCGCGCGAGGTGTACGGCGACATCCACCGCTACATCACCGAGGAAAGCTACGCCGACTTTGCCTTTACCGAAAGTCCGTATTCCGCCAGCAAAATTTCTGGGGAAGCGCTGATTTATAGTTATGCGCAATGTTATGGACTGCGTTATCTGGTGTTTCGGTTTAGCAACGTGTACGGCCGTTACGACAATGATCTAGAACGGATGGAGCGCGTCATCCCCCTGTTTATTCGCAAAATTGGCAACCGAGAACCCATCACCATTTACGGCGAGGACAAGGTGCTGGACTTCACCTATATCGACGACTGTGTGAGCGGTGTGGCCAACGGGCTGGAACGATTGGTGAGCGGTGAGATTAACAATCACACCATCAATCTGGCTTATGGCCAGGGGAACAGCCTGGTGAACATGGCCAAATTCATCGGCGAGGCGCTGGGCATTGAACCAGACATGACCATCGAGCCAGCCCGTGTGGGCGAAGTGACCCATTACGTGGCCAACATCGGCAAGGCCCGCGCTCTGCTAGATTACCAGCCCACCACCTCCCTGCGCGACGGCATTCATCAGGCGGTGGCCTGGTCTACCGCTTGGTGGGACGATGAGCGGTAATCGGTAATCGGTAATCGGTGAACGGTAAACCGATTACTGACCACCGACCACGGATTACCGATTACCTACCGTCATAGTCCTTTGGTACTATGTCGGGAAGCGGCAAAGCTGTTTACACTTCATTCACGTATCGTTCACACAACATTTGTATAACTTTGTATCGTCATTTGCTGGAACAATCTTGCCGAAGTATCTATGAACAACAGCATTGTATTATTAGACACCCTTTTACAACAGGCTGAAACGGCCGCACAGCGGCACAGTCAGCACTCACGGCTCACCAAGCAGCATATCAGCCGCAAACTCGAGCGAACTGACAATGATGCGGTGGCCCAGCAGCTGGATGCCATTTATCAGCATCGCCCTTCCCACCTGCCTGATCCCTGGCGTGTGGCGCAGCAGCAAACGCTCTATAAAAACCCAAAATCATGGAAGTAGACGTATCGCTCAAGCAAGGACAAATCTGGTGGTCACAACCACCAGAACTCTCGGAGCCACAGCCAGTTCTTGTTATTCAAAGTGATGCTTTTAACCGCAGCGTGCTGGAAACGGCCGTGTGCATCACCCTCAGCCCCGATTGGAAATTAGCCCCCGCCCCCGGCAACGTACTCATTGCCCAATCCGACTCCGGCCTGCCCCATCCCTCCGTGGCCAACGTAGCCCAAATCATCACCATCGACCGTCGCTTCCTCACGGAATACGTCGGCACCGTGCCCAATTTCATTCTAGAAAGCGTCCTCGACGGCGTCCAGCTTGTCGTTGGGCGAAGTTAGCTCCAGATCGAAAACTCTTTTTTGAATAGGACACAGATAAACACAGATTGACACAGATTTTTCAGTATCAAATCTGTGGGCATCTGTGTAAATCTGTGTCCCATTCTTCTCTATCCCTACAGGGGCCAGTCGCGCAGCATCCGCTCGGTTTCTTCGGAATGGCCCATCTCATCGCGCACCATATCTTCCAGAGCAACAACGAGTCCTTTATCACCATAGGCATCGGCTTCTTCAGCCCGCTGCGTGTAATCTTTGCCGGCTTGCAGCTCGGCAGCCAGCACCGCTTGCAGCATTTCGCGATTGTTGCTGGCGGGCGGCACAGGTCGGGCTTTGGTAGTTGGTTCGCCGCCCAAGGCCACGATCTTGTTGGCTATAAATTGGGCATGTAGCTGTTCATCAGCCACTTCGGTCAGGAAAAACTGGGCCAGCTGCGGCCGATAGGGGCCGGTTGCTTTGGCAGCATATGTAATGTATTGAATGATGGCCCCAAACTCACCGGCCAAATCTTCATTTAACTTGTCAATCAGTTGTTGCTTATCCATTTTCACTCCTTGGGGGAAAATATTATGTGTGTAACAGGGCAAGTATGCCAAGAAGTGACCCAGGCGGACAAGTGATCTTCATCACTTCTCCACTTTGAATTACTCTGGAACTGCACTCCATACTTAAACTACCAGCGAAACTTGCTGGCGCTTACGGCCGTAAACAGCACCGCATATACGACCAACCCCAAACCAGCAAACAGCGCCCCATCAGAAAGCTGATTGTTCAGAAACAGCGGGCCAATCAGCTCAATGGCCATTGAGGTGGGCAGCCAGGGCGTTACAGCATTGAGCGCGTCGGGCATCATATCAGGCGGGAAGCTCGCCAGAAACGTGAGGGGCATGATAGTGAAGAAGAAAACGTAGCCGGCAATGTCTGACTTGCCGCTAAAGGCGGCGATCATTGAGCCAAAGGCAATAAACGTCGCTCCGGCCAGCATCATGGCCACAAGAACCAGCAAAACGCTTGGCCAGCTCAGCGCCAATCCCACCAGGAAGATGCCAAACAGCAGCATCAAAACCCCCTGGGCCACGCCAATAATGATTTGAGTCAATGCCGTGCCCACCATCAAATTGGCCAGCGGCACCGGCGTCAGTGCCAGGCGCTGCAAAATGTGCTGTTCGCGCCAGCGCGTCAGGCGGGTGGCCTGGGTTAAGCCGGGCATAATGACGCTGAGTAAAATAATGGCCGGGAAGAGCAGCTGCATCAATCCCTGGCTTTCTTCATCCCCAGCCAGTGAAGGCACCCAGATGGTAAAGAGCATGAAAAGCGGCATTCCCAGCGTAATGGCCAGCGCCTTCACGTTACGCACATTGGCCCGTAAAAGGGCCAGGGCAAACTGCCAGGTGGGTTTAGACGGCTTCATCGTTTGAACATCGGCAGTTGATTGCATAACAGTCATCTTTGCCTCCTCATTCAGGCGCGGATCGCGTGTCCGGTTAAGTTTAGAAAAACGTCTTCCAGATTTGGCTGCTTGATGTGCAAGTCATGTAAACTGAGTTCATGCTGTTCAGCCAGGTCCAGGATGGTGCGTAGGGTTGTAGGCACGTCGTTGGTTTGCAAATGCAGCCACGTGCCGTTGCGCTGCACACGGCTAATAGACGGCAGCGCCTGAATGCTATCGAGCAGCATCGTGGCTGAAGTGGTGATGGATGAGACGCCCGCCAGCCGGTTGATGAGCGCGCCGGGCGTGTCCAGCGCCACCAGTGTGCCGTGATCGATAATGCCCACGCGGTCGCATAACGTTTCAGCCTCTTCCATGTAGTGCGTCGTCAGGACAATGGTTTTGCCCTGGTCGCGCAAGCCGCGAATGATGTCCCACAGCACATGCCGCGATTGGGGATCGAGGCCTGTTGTCGGTTCGTCCAGGAAGATGATCTCCGGCTGGTTGATTAAGGCCAAGGCCAGCGCCAGCCGCTGCTGCTGGCCGCCGCTGAGTTTTTCGGGGAAGACGGCCGTTTTCCCAACCAACCCCACTCGTTCCAGCAGCTGCATCATTTCTTGCTTGGTGGGTTGACGGCCGTACAACCGGCCAAAAAGCTGCACCTGCTCCAATACCGTCAAATCCGGCAGCAGGCTGGTGCTTTGCAGCTGTACGCCAATCCGTTGTTTGATAGCTTGGGTCTGGCTGTTGATATCCAGGCCCAAGACAGCAACCTGGCCGCCATCTGCCTTTGGCAACCCTTCCAGAATGCTCAAGGTGGTTGTTTTGCCTGCCCCGTTGGGACCAAGAAAGCCGAAGATTTCACCTTTGTGTACATTAAAGCTCAGATCGTTGACGGCCGTTACCTCACCATATGCTTTCGTCAGGTTTTTCACCTGAATCACAACGTTAGAAGTCCCATTTTTAGGAACAGTCATTTGTGCCTCCTGTAATTTGTTACGCAATTTTGGGCCAATGCAGGACAAAAACGGCTATCAAAATTGCCACATTGATCAGCAGCCCCACGCCGCCCTTATCATCCAGATTTTGCCAGCCGCCGTCCCAAAAAAGGATAAAGATGGCTGAGGAAAATACGGCCGTGCCCGCCAGCACCGGCCTAAACCAGGCTTGCCCGGCAAAAATACCGATCCCTGCCGCCACAAAATCCAGCGCGGCCCACACCAAGAAAATAGTGGCCAGCACCCGATTGCCCGCTGCGTCCAGCACCCTGGCAAACAGCCATGAACCATCGGGCCAAACCATGCCCGGTTGCAGTTCAAACAGCCGCCGGCTCTGGCCAAAGTAAAGCAGATGTACCAGCCCATGCAGCACAATGAAGACGCCAAAAATTATTTGTAACATGTGAATTTCCTCCAAGAATTCTTATCTGTCCGAAAAAGCCACAGAGGGAAAAGAGAGCATAGAGGGTTGAAGCCAAGTCTCAGAAATCTCTGTGTACTCTGTGGCAAATATTCGGACAGGTCTTTAAATCAATAAGCAAATGAGACAGTGCCAGCACGTTCCCGTCTGTTCAGCTCATGACCAAATCCGGCGATGAACGAAACGATGTACAGAATGGCCGAAGCCAGTACAAAAAGCAGCGCCCTGTTCTGAATGGCTTCTGGTTCCGTGAGTCCGGGGAAATAGCCGAAAATCGCCATCTCCAGCCCAATCAGCATGGCAAGCGTCGCCAAAATGAGCGTCACCGGCCACAGCTTAGAGAGGAAAGTCCAGCTGCGCTGCGGCAGCACTTGGCGCCACCAGGTCAGCGGCTTGCCCAGGCGCGTGGCAAAGGCCCAGGCGGGAATAAAGAAGAATACCTGGCCAATGCCGCCACCTACCAGGAAGCTGAGAATGAACAGGCCGAGGTAAACGGTACGGCCGTATTTCGTCGGCAAGTACCAGATTGACCAGATGATAATCGCCACCCCCACGATCATTGATGCGATACCGGTGATCATGAAATTTGGGATGAGGGTAAAGGCATCCTCGGTGCCCAAGGGCCAAAACCGCTGCGCTTCGCCAATTGCGGGGATGAAAAACCCATCGGTTGGCTTGTTGCCCTGCAACAGTTCAAAGAATCCATGATTAACGCCGGAGAATAAGCCAAAGAACACGCCAATCACGGTGGCCGTGATCCGTGTCGCATTCAGATTGTCAAAAGACATTGTTGCTTGCTTCATTTGCAAAATCCTCCTTATTCAGAGGTGCGACGCACTTTTATTTATTGCGACATCACACTAAGACAAGTGCGTCGCACCTGCATTATTACCTTCATTATTTGATCGCTGAAGCAGGTTCTCCTGCCACAATTTTGTTGAATTTGCGCCTGATCGCGCCCGCCAGGCCAACAAGAATCAGCGCCAGGCTGACGTAGATAAAGCCGAACTTGGCCATCGTGCTGGCAGTTGCCAGCCAGGCAACCAATCTGGGTTGGCCTGGATAGGCAGACATCATGATCGTGATGAATACATTTTCCAGAATGTCAAAGAGCAGCGCGCCCAGCGGCATGATGTTCAACGGCCGTACCTTGCTTTCAGGCGTAAAACCGCGCCGGAACAGCCAGGAGATCAGCAAAATGAGGAAAGCAGTATAAAGAATGGGATTGACCACATCGACCGTCAGATGGAACTGGTTAATTGCCTGGCGCGCTTCGGCCGTGTAGGCGGCAACGTTGGCAAAGGCCTCGTCTGGCGTGTAGAAGAACATGGTGTCCAGCCCTTCGATGTTGTGGGAAACGGCCGTTAACCCCGGCAACGTCACCACCATCCAACCAACAAGCACCACAAAAACCAGCAGAATATGCCATCCCCTGGTTCCCGCATAAAACCGATTTGAAAGTTTCGTTAACATAACTACTCCCTGGTATTTTTATATTTGACTTTCTCGGACGACCGATAAGAGCACATAGCCCCGCCCATGCAGATACCGGATTAGGCCGATAGCACCAGATTGATCGGTACAGATCGTGAACAATGTTGCAGCATCATTTGTCCGTACAACCACCATTTCCAACGGGCTGCCGCCGGTACGGCCGTTTTCATTCATTCGCCCCTCTACTTCGATACGGTAGGTACAAATGTCGTCCATTGTTGCTCCTTGTGACCACGTTATTCAGCCACAACAGCAGCATACCCCAACGCAAAAAAGCGCAGACCACATAAAAATGTAGTCTGCGCTGGATAAACATGTAGCCTCAGAGGTGCGACGCACTTTGGAAGTGCATCGCACCTGCAAAGCTGTTTACAAGAGTTGGTGTTGGCGTGCTGTCTCGATAGCTTGCGTCCGGTTATTCACGTTAAGCTTGCCATAGATCGCCTTGACATGATATCGCACTGTGTTGACAGAGACGATGAGCTTGGCCGCAATTTCTTTGTATTTTAGTCCCTCGGCCATCAAGCCCAGAACTTCCAGCTCTCGCTCAGTCAAGGGATCAATCAGTGTCGGCGACTGTAAAGCTGTGCCATCACTTTTGCTGTCCGAAGCTGGCAAGCCAGCAAAAGCAGCCAGGAGGCGCTCGACGTAGCCAGGCTGGATATCGTCCAGCCGGTGCTGTCGGGCCAGCTTTGTCAGCGCTGCGGCCACAGGCTGCCCCTGTTCCACAAAAACGCCGATGAATCCTTCCGGCGCACCCAGTCTCATAGAATTTACATAATCCTGTTGACTAGCACGATAATTTCCCAGCAAATTATGCATTTGGGCACGCAGCAAGAGAGCTTCCAGGGCAACGGCCGTACACCGCCCCCGTCGCGCCCTTTCAATGAGATCACCCCCCAGCTCAATCCCAGCCTGCAAGCTGTCCAACTCGCGTCCAGCCTGCGTCTGGTAAAGCAAAAAGCGCAGGCTGCTGTTGTAAAGCAAGCCAGGCGAATAAGAAATTGACTGGTCGGAGGGAAGCACTGGATATGCAAAGTGGTTATCAAAGGCAAACCCCTGCTCTTGCAAAACCGTTTGGGCCGCCGCAGCGCGATCTTGAGCCAGATAAACGTGCACCTGCTGAGCCACAATCTCTTGCCGCACGTAATCAGGAATTTCCAGCTGGATCAGGGCCGTGGCTTCTTTGATTTGGTGAGCGGCCGTTTCCAGATCGCCCACCAGTTGATACAGTCGCGAAAGCAAAACCCGGCAGTTGACCATGCCTGATTTGTAACCGCCCAGCGTACTCAGCTCCAAGGCGCGCTGAAAATGTCGTCGTGCCGCCTCAGTCTGAAACCATTGGTAATAAATCTCGCCGAGGATACCGTACACAACGGTGGTAATGGGCGACAGCGCACCGGCCTGCTCGATACGGTCACTCACCGGCGCGGCAATCTCGTAGGCCAGGTGCAGCTGGCCGCGCTCAAAAGCCATCATCGCCAGGCCAGACACGCTGAGCATTTCAGCAATGAGATTATCTGCCACCTGGCCATGATGAATCGCCTTTTGATACGCCTCTGCTGCCGCTTCGTATCGTTCCAGCGCCTGATTGGCGCTGGCCAGCCCAAAATAGGCCAGGCTGCGCACACGGCCGTCCTGCTCAGGAACCGTTGCCAGTGCCTCGCTCGCCAAGGCAAGGCCTTCCTCTGATTTTCCTTCCATGTTCAGCAGTAGTGCCTGCATCACCAACCATTCAGCCCGGATCGACTGTCCAGCTTCTTCTGCCGGGGAACTTGAAAAGGAATTTCCCAGTCGTGCCAGGTAAGGCGCAGCCTGCGAGTACGCGCCGCGCAGTAAGTGCATCCAGGCGAAAGCCAGGTTGGTTCGGTGGCTTTGGCTACGCCACCGTTCGGGGATGGTTTCCAGCCAGCCGTTGACCGTCTTCACGTACCCCTGCATGATCAGATGCAGAGCGTGATCTTCCAGCAGGGTGACGGCCGTACCAAAATCCTCAGCCGCCAGCGCATGGTGCATCGCCTCGTTGATCATCTTTTCCTGGGCGTACCATTGGCTGGCGCGCTGGTGCAGAACGGCCGTTTCCTGCTTACCCAAGTCCACCTGCCGGTCGCGAAGCAAATCGGCAAACAGGTGATGGTAGCGATACCATTGCTGCTCGTCGTCCAGCGGGATAAGGAAAAGATTGGCGTTGAAGAGGTGGTTGAGGCGGGAACGGCCGTCGGCCCGTTCCGTCACCGCATTGCATAATTCACTGTTGAGCTTATCCAAAATCGAGGTCTGAAGTAAAAAGCGTTGAATTTCATCCGGCTGCCGGCTGAGTACCTGCTCGGCAAGATAGTCGAGGATAAACCGATGGCTGCCGCTGAGATTGGCAATAAACGCAGACGGATCGGTTCGGTCGCGTACGGAAAGTCCTGCCAGCTGAAGCCCCACAATCCAGCCTTCAGTTTTGGCTTCCAAAGCGGCCACATCGGCCGCAGACAGGGCAAGATTCAACACGTCATTCAAAAAGCAAGCCACATCCGGATTGGAAAACCGCAAATCTTTGGCGCGAATTTCGGTGAGCCGGTTGTTTGCCCGCAGGCGAGCCAGCGGCAGCGGCGGGTCTTCGCGGGTGATCAAAACCAGGTGCAAGGGTAATGGCTGGTTGGCGATGATAGTTTCTAAAACCTGCAAAATGAACGTATCTTGAATCAGATGAAAGTCATCCAGCACCAGCAAGAACCTGTTTTCGATGGTGAGGATGTCGTTGACGAGACCGGTGCCGATCATATCGGCGGCAGGGAGTTGGCCCGATTGCAGCACACCGGCAAGCTCTTGGCCCAAATATGCATCTACCGATTGCAAGGCGGCTATAAGATAAGCAAAAAAGCGGCCCGGATCGTTATCGGCGGCGTCTAGCGAAAGCCAGGCGACCGGACAGCTCTCCAGCGTGTTGAGCCATTCAGTGATGCAGGTGGTCTTGCCAAAACCGGCGGGGGCGGAGACGAGGGTGAGCTGCCGGTTCAGTACCAGCCCTTCATGCAGCTTCTGGGTGAGAGACGGCCGTTTCACCCACTGCACCGGCAAGGCAGGTCGATGTAATTTTGTGGCCAATAAGTTAGATTTCAACACCGCTCTGTTTCAGAACCCATCAAACATTTCCTAGACGGTGTTTAGTGTAACACAGGCAGGCACTCTCTTCACCGAAATCAAAGGTAGATTGAGTGCGTAGATCTTGTTAAGCACGCCAAACAGTGCCGCCTGATCGGCCAGCGCGCCGCGTAACGTTGTTTCATCACTCACGTCGTGGCGGATCGCCAGCTCGGCAAACCAATCAGACCAGCGATCTGGTAGATGACCCTCTACCCGAATCTCATAGACGCACGGCTCATCCATTACAACAGCTCCGGTGCCAACAGCACGAGATTTCCGGCAACCTGGCCACTTTCCAGCATTTCATATGCTTTCACCGCTTCCAAGATAGAAAACTTTTGCACAACAAGCGGTTTAATCTGGCCTTCTTCCAGCAGCTCAAACAGTTTTTGCCAATCTTCCTTGAACAAGTCAACTCCCAGCCGATGCGTGCCATAACCTTCAATTTTTTTGCCATTCGGCCACAGATTGTAGAAGAGCAGCTTAAGCACCAGCAGCACAAAGCGGGCAAAACTCTGCGGTGCCCCATAGTGGACCAAGACACCGCCGCGCCGCAGCACAGCTAAACCTCGCCCATAATATTCCTCACCCATTCCGTTAAAGACATAGTCCAGACCATCCGGTTCGGCTTGCCGGAGCACCTGCACAAAATCTTGCGTGCGATAATCGATGGGCGTCGCGCCATATTCAGCCAGGAGCGGGTGCTTGCTGGGGGAAGCCAGCCCATACATTTTGAGCCCGGCCAGCTGGCCCAGCTGCAAGAAAGCAGTCCCCACACCCCCACTGGCCCCAACAATAAGCACCTTATCCCCGGATCTAACTTTTGCGACACGATGTAATATTTGATAGGCAACCAGATAATTCAGGATCAGGGTCACGGCTTCAGCCATATCGAGGGATTCAGGGACCTGAACCAGCTTTTCTGCCTGCCAATAGATGTGTTCTGCATGGCTGCCAAACTGCGTTAAGGCCGCTACACGGTCACCCACAGCCACATTAGTGACCTGTTCGCCAATGGCCGCAACAACGCCGATGAAAGCATAACCGGGAGTGAAGGGGGGCTTCTTTAGAAACGGCCGATTGCCCACCCGAATCGCCACGTCATCCTGGCACACCGGCGTGGCCAGTATGCGAACTCTTGCTTCTCCTTCAGCCGGCGGACGCAGGTCGTTTTCCACAATTTGCAGCGCGTCTAAACCACCGCGCCGGGTGACAACAACGCTTTTGTAATTCATCACATGCTCCTCATTTGCTCAAATTCAAGTGGTGGGGTGCTCCGTAAGCGGTCACCCCACCCTGCTTGCCGTCAGGATTTATTGCCAACCAGCAGGTAAACCGTGAGTGCCGAAAAAGCCAGCGCCAGCAAGGGAATCACCTGATGAATCCGCAAGGTGACCGGCACGGCCAACTTGTCGAAGCTGAGCAGCGCGCCGGATATTACCAAAGCGAGGAGCAGCAGCCCGGTCACCACAATGAGGACCAGGTTCAGCGTCTGAACATCCACCAGCCGGTAAAACGTGCGGATATTCATGCCCAGCAGGATGACGGTGCCCACGGCGCTGAGCTTGTGCAGGGTAAAGATGGCGCTGTTCAGCGGCCGGCCGAAGTGACTCAAGGCGACACCGGAAATCAGCGTCAGGACAAATCCCAGGCCACAATAGATGATTTTGGGTGAAGCAAAGGTATTGGTTAACGTACTCATTTTAGTCTCCTTTAAACTTGGTGTTCATTTATTTTGGTTGACCTCAGAATACAAAAGTGGGCGCGTTTTGTCCGTGTACCAAAGTCGTCTTTTTTTAGGCAGCAAAAGAGAGATGGTCTACTTTGGTACACCACCTCAATATCAATTCAGTTGCGAGTGTAAGGAGAAATCAATCTGAGGTAATAAGCCCAAGCTCACGGGCGCGGGCGGCCGCCTGGGTACGGTTATCGACGCTCAGCTTGCCCAAAATGTTGGTGATGTGCTTTTTGACCGTGCGAACTGTGATGACGAGCTTGTCGGCAATGGCCTGGTTGGAGTCACCGGCAGCAACAAGCTGTAGAACTTCCATTTCGCGAGGCGTCAGATTCTCCACCAGCTCTGCTGCTGCGCCGGGAGGCGAGGGCGATCCTGATTGGCCGTGCTCGTGGCAGGCGTCTAGAAGCTGCTGCGCATATGCTTTTAACGGAGCAGGTGTCTCGCGCTGTTTGATAACGGCCTGCAACAAGGGGATGACGGCCGTTCCCGCCTCCAAAAACAGCAAAACGTACCCTTCCGGCTGGGCCAGTTCCAGCGCCTGCCGGAATGCTTCAATGGCCGCGGTCGTCATCTTCCCCTCGTTTTGCGCCTGGTGAATTAACGCCTGGAGCAAATAAACTTCGATCAGACGGCCGTACCGCTGATCAGGAACGGCCGTTGCTGCCACCTCATTTAACAAATGCCTGGCGTGCGCCAAATCCCCTTGGGCAAAGAAGAGACGAGCCAGCGTCACCTTGATAATCTCCGCAATCAGCAACGGGGGACTGCCAGAAGCTGGTTCAGCATTCAGCACACCCAGCCACGGCCTTGCCCGGCGGGCGGCTTCATCCAGGTCGCCCATAGCTATGCTGAGCAGAATGCGCCGGGCCATCCCGGTCGGGTCTACGCCCGTCTGCCCGAGTGAATCAAGTTCGGCCGCGGCTGCCAGGAGATCGCCCTGGGCCTGGCGCAAACGCGCCCTGAGCGCGTAGCCAGCCGACAGTCCCGCCAGCCCACCGCGACGACACAGATCCATGCCTTGTTCCAGGTAAGATGCGGCCGTTTCCAGTTCGTTCCATTCCTGGTGAATCCCCGCCAGACCAATGTATCCCTGACCCGCCGGGAAAAACAGTTTTTGCTTTGCCTGTTCACCCATCTCAATAATGGATTGATAAGTGCGCGCCGCCTGGTGCAACTGCCCATAATCAGTCTGGCTCATGGCCAGCATCATGGTGGCGTGGGCGGCCAGCGTATAATTATCGCTGGCCTGAGCCAGAGTCATGCACTGGTCGTATGCCTGCCTTGCATTTTCACGATTGCCCTCTATCCAGTGAGCCACAGCCAAAGCCGAATGCGCCCGGGCGCGCAGGGCCGTCTCGCTTTTAGGCAGGCTGGCCAACGCTTCGTCGGCCAGCCGAATGGCACGGGTTGTATCACCGGAAAAGGCGACAAAACGGCAGAGAACGGCCGTTAACTCCACCCGCAGCTGCTCATTTTCCGGCGTGGGCGGCAGGGTATGCAGCATCGCTTCTTTTTGGCGCAAAGCTTGGGCAGAAAGGTCTAATTTTTCCTGCATCAGATCAATCCACAAGCGGTAGATGTTCAGGCGGGGATGCGTCTGAAAAGTCGCCTCCGGCAGGGCTGTCAACCAGCTGCGCAAGGTATTGGCCTGGCCAGAAAACATCATGGCGCGGGCTTCCTGCTCTACCAATGCTGCTACTTTCTCCTCTGCTTGCGCCACCAGCCCGTGTTTGATGGCATCACTAATGAAACCATTCTGCTCATACCAGAGCGCCGCCCGAAGATGCAGCTCGTTTACCTTCTCTTTTGACAATCGCTGCGGCAGGCGTGCCCGGAGCAAATCAGCAAACAGGTGATGGTAACGGTACCATTGGCCTTCGGCATCCAACGGCATCACGAAGAGGTTGGCCCGATGCAAAGTAGTCAACATGGCGCGTCCATCCTGGCGGTTGGTGACGGCGTCACACAAGCCGGCACTTAATCGGTCCAAAATGGCAGTGTGCCGCAAAAAAGTTTGCACTTCCTCCGGCTGCTGCTTGAGCACTTCTTCCAGCAGGTATTCGGCCACGTAAAGATGGCTGCCGGTAAATTCCTGGACGAACGTGGTCACGTCGCGGTGTTCGGGCCGCGCCAGGCGTGACTGCATGGCGATGGCGGCCAATTGCAGCCCCACAATCCAGCCTTCGGTTTTTTCTTTGAGAGCGACCGTATCCGCCTGAGACAGCGCAATGTCCATCACCTCATTAAAGAAACGGTCCACATCAGGATCGGTGAAGCGCAAATCGCGGGCACGGATTTCGGTGAGGCGGTTGTTGGCCCGCAGGCGAGCCAGCGGCAGAGGTGGGTCTTCTCGCGTGATGAGCACAAGGTGCAGCGACGGCGGGAAGTTGGTGACGATATCCTCAACAACTTGCAATATGAGGGAGTCCCGGATGACGTGGAAATCATCTAGAACCAGCAGGAAACGGCCGTTCACCGCCAAAATATCGTTGATGAGCGTGGCACTGACAACATCGCCAGGGGGCAGCTGTCCCGAATGCAAAATGCTCGCAATCGTCTGGCCCAGATTTGGCTCAATCTTTTGCAAGGCGGCAACGAGATAGGTAAAAAATCGCCCCGGATCATCGTCGGCAGCATCGAGGGACAGCCAGGTGACAGGCCAATCGTCCAGCGTGTTGAGCCATTCACAAATGCAGGTCGTTTTGCCAAAACCGGCGGGCGCCGAAACAAGTGTAAGCTGGCGGTTCAGCCCCAGCCCTTCAGCCAGCCGTTGGGTGAGGTACGGCCGTTCCACCCACTGCGCTGGCAAGGAAGGCCGATGTAATTTGGTGGCCAGCAGGTTCGCTTTCATGACCATTCTCGATACGGTCCAAATGTGTAATATTTGGGCCGCGAATCCAGCCGCACGTGCAGCCAGTACACGCCCAACCCGGAAGTGCTAACCCATAACGGCCGTTCCCCTACCTGGTTTTGTACGGCCGTTCCCACCCGCTGCCAGAATTGATGCTGCTGAACCAGGGAGGCACTGCGGCAAAATATGGCTAAATGGGCAAACTGATCGGCAGGTGCCTGGGGGCAGGGCACAATCAGATGGGCATCGCCGCCCAAATTAGGGAAATCGACGACAGGATCGGGAACAGGATCGGCGCTGAAATAAGAGGCGAAGGCGTGGCGCTGGGCCGGCACCTTAGCCAGTTGGGGGGCATTGACGAGGACAAATTCAAACGGCCGTATCAGCGTTTCTTTCGTAATCGGCGGCGTTTCCCAAAAGTAGGCGGCAAACGGGGCGTCAGCCAGCAGGTTGATGAAGAAGATACGGAATGGTTCGTCGCTTTGCCACTTTTGCACAGTTTCTTGGTAGGTGAACGGCCGTTCGCCATCCAGAATTTTGTATTGTTGGATACGGCCGTCTGGCAAAACCTTGATCTTCGCCTTCATAAATGAGTTTGTTCCGCAAATTTTCCCGGAAACTCACCGCACATTTGTCCTGGCGACAGCAGTTTCCGGGAAAATATAATATCGACACAAAGCAGGCTAGCTTATTCGCCTTTGAGAACAGTGCCAACGTAATCTGCCAATTTGGCAAAGGCTTGTTCCCAACCGCCGCCTGCGCCAGACTCTGCGGGCACACCGGCGTGCGTCATCACCATTTTAGTACGCCCGCCCAGGTCTTCCAACTGTATAATGACCTCGGTCGTGGCCGGATACCCATCCGGCATTCCCATTGCAGAGGGCGACACAATATTGCCATTTTCATCGGCCGGGCTTTCTGTGTAGACGAGCCGTTGGTTAGGCACAATTTCTGTGTATTCACCAACCGTCCACATTTTCATACTGCCCTCAGGCGTTTGCATTTCCATGCAAACCAGGCGCTGGCCGCCAACACGCACATCCATTTCGGCAACGGGAACGGTAAAACCTTGTGGCCCATACCAATTTTTGAAATGCTCAGGTTGTACCCACATTTGCCAGATGAGGTCTACGGGTGCATCAAAAATACGTTCAACCACAACGGCATCTTTAGAAAGGGTGCTGTCATTCATTATTTTGCTCCTTATCTTTAAGCTGATTGATATAGTCGTCCATCTGGTCAAAACGTGCTTCCCAAATGTGGCGATACTGCTCTGTCCAGTTGGATACTTCTTCCAGGGGCGTCGCGTCCAGGGTGCAGGGTCGATATTGCGCTTTTTGCCCCCGAGTGATGAGCCCGGCACGCTCCAATACCTTGATATGCTTGGAAATGGCGGGCAAACTCATCTTAAATGGCTCTGCCAGCTCATTAACGGTCGCTTCTCCCTCTGCTAAACTGGCAAGAATCTCCCGCCGTGTGGCATTGGCCAAAGCGGCAAAAGTCTGATCTAATTTTTCATCATCACTCCTCATCATTATAAAAATCCCTTATTTAACTAAATAGTTAATTAACCTATCGGTACAATACGGCCGTTTGTTCTATTTGTCAAGCCAATTGCCCACAAAGATCAGGCTTTTCAGTAACCAATTGCAATAAGACGAAAATTAAAACAAAAATCAGCGTTTATCTGCGTTAATCAGCGTCCCATTTCTTTAGGAACTGGACGATTGGACAGTCTGATGCCCTCGACAACCGTCTACAACCTGATACGATCCCCTGCGGAAAAGAGGAAGTTATTGATGAGCCGATCTGAATTCACCGTTGCCGACGCCTACAGCTACGACCATCGCTCTACGTTGCGTTGGTTACAATCCCACATTTTGCGCTACAAGGGGTTGCTGCTTACCTTTTTACTCACCACGTTAGGCATGGCCTCGGCGCAAAGCATGACGGCCGTAACCGTCGGTTGGGCCTTCGACAGCGTGATTCAAAACGAAGGGCGCGCTGGGCTGACCATGGCTGCGCTGTATGTGGTGGCCGCTTACGTCGGCTATGGCCTGTTTGACATCGTCAACAGCCTGGCGATTCGGGTGCTGGCGCAGCGGGTAGAGCGCAACGCCCGCGACGAGCTCTACCTGAGCCTGCTCAGTAAAAGCCAGACCTTTCACGGTCAGCAGCGCGTGGGCGACTTGATGGCCCGAGCCACCAACGACGTGCAGCAGGTGAACCTGTTTGTCAGCCCAGCGCTGGGCACGACGACAGAGTCGATCCTCACCCTGCTGGTACCGCTGGTGACGATTACCACGCTGGACTACCGTCTGCTGCTTATCCCCATTATTTTCCTCATCGCCACTTATTTTGCCCTGCGCCGCTACAACAACAATCTCAGTCCGGTCGCTACCAAGCTGCGGGCCACTTTTGCCGAAATGAACGCCGGGCTGGCGGAAACGATTTCCGGCATTGAGGTGGTGAAAGGGTTTGCCCAGGAACCGGCCGAAGAGGCCCGCTTCAGCCACAATGCCGGTGCCTACCGCGACGCCTTCGTGCGCGAGGGGGAAGTGACCGCTCGCTATCTGCCGCTGCTGCTGTATGGCCTGCTCATTGGCCTGGGCTTTGGCCACGCGCTCTACTTGTTTATGCAGGGGATTGTGTCGGTAGGCCAGGTGATTGCCTTCATGGCGCTGCTGGGCACGCTGCGTTCTCCCGTTCGCTTTTTGCTGCGCAACATCGCCACCTTCCAGCAAAGCCTGGCCAGCGCCGAGCGCATTTTAGAGATGATCTTGACGGAAACGGAACTGGATCAGAACGAGGCGGGCGTGGCGCAGGAGATGGTGGGAGAGGTTGTTTTTGAGAATGTGAGTTTTGGGTATGGGATGGTGAGCAGCGAGTCGGCGAGTGGCGAGTGGGCAAGTGATGGGAACGGAGCTGTGCAATCTCTGGTGTTGCAGGGCATTTCGTTTAAGGCAAAGCCGGGGCAGACGGTGGCGATTGTGGGGCAGACGGGCGCGGGCAAGAGCACGTTGACCAAGCTGTTGAACCGGACGTTTGATGTGGGCAACGGCCGTATCCTCATCGACCAAATCGACGTGCGTGACTGGAACCTGGACAGCCTGCGCGGCCAGATCGGCACCATCGAGCAGGACATCTTCCTCTTCTCGCGGACGATTGCTGAAAATATTGCCTTTGGCGCGCGGGCCGACGTGCCCCAGGCGGAAATTGAGGCGGCGGCAAAGCAGGCCCAGGCGCATGAGTTCATCCTGAGCTTCCCCGACGGCTACGAAACGAAGATTGGCGAGCGGGGTGTGATGCTCTCCGGCGGGCAGCGGCAGCGATTGGCCATCGCCCGCGCCTTCCTCAGCGATCCGCGCATTTTGGTCCTGGATGATTCCACCAGCGCCATCGACAGCAACACCGAAGACCAGATTCAGCGGGCCATGCACGGCATTTTGGCCGGGCGCACCACCCTGCTCATCACCCACCGCCTGTCGCAGATTCGCAGCGCTGACCTGATTTTATTGATGAAAAACGGCCGTCTCATCGCCCAGGGCACCCACGAGGAACTGATGGCGGAGAGTGCGGTTTACCGGCAGATTTTTGTACGAGAGTGATCTGACCCCCTCCCTAACCCTCCCCCAAAAATGGGGAAGGAACGGCTCCCTCTGCC
>PABI01000055.1 GCA_002699125.1 Anaerolineaceae bacterium | reverse complement strand
CGCTGATTATCCTGATTTACCTGATCAGGGTGATCAGGCAGATCAGCGTTCTATTTCATTCATGGTGGCTTCGACGTGAGCTCAGCCGAACGTTGAGCTAACGCTCATGTCGTTTCCTCTAAAAATTTGCTCCGTTCAAATGATGCCGATTTGCCGGCGCATATGCTAAACTGGGAACGCTAATGGAAGTTGTCCTATCTGGAGGCGAAAATGACCCAAACATATCAAGCAGTTTACCAGCAGTGGCAAAATGATCCGCAAGGTTTTTGGGCAGAGGCGGCGGAAGCTATTGATTGGCATAAGAAATGGGACACCATTCTGGATGAATCGGATGCGCCAATTTATCGTTGGTTTAGCGGTGCAGAGGTAAACAGTTGTTACAATGCCCTGGACCGACATGTTGAGAACGGCCGTTCCCAACAGCTCGCCCTCATCTACGACAGTCCCGTCACCAACACCGTGCAAAAATTTACCTATGCGGAATTATTGGATCAGGTCGCTCGCTTTGCCGGCGTTTTGCAGCAGCATAGCGTGCAAAAAGGGGATCGCGTGGTTATCTATATGCCCATGGTGCCCGAAGCCGTTATTGCCATGCTGGCCTGCGCCCGTATCGGAGCCATCCATTCGGTGGTGTTTGGTGGCTTTGCCGCCAAAGAACTGGCCACTCGAATCGACGATGCGCGTCCCAAGCTCATCGTCGGGGCGTCCTGCGGGATTGAAGTGACGCGCGTCATCGAGTACAAGCCGCTGCTTGACGAAGCCATCGATTTGTCCACCCACAAGCCGCAAACGTGCATCATTTTGCAACGGCCGCAAGCCGAGGCAACCATGATGGCTGGCCGCGATGTCGATTGGGCAACGGCAATGCAGCAGGCAAAACCGGCAGACTGCGTACCGGTGGCCGCGACGGATCCACTCTACATTCTTTACACCTCGGGCACAACGGGCATGCCCAAAGGCGTCGTGCGTGACAATGGCGGCCATCTGGTCGCCCTGAAGTGGAGCATGAAATACATCTACGGCGTCGATCCCGGCGACGTCTTTTGGGCCGCTTCGGATGTGGGCTGGGTAGTGGGGCACTCGTACATTGTGTACGCCCCGCTGTTCCACGGCTGCACCACGATTTTGTACGAAGGTAAACCGGTCGGCACGCCGGACCCCGGTGCCTTTTGGCGGGTGATTGCCGAACACAATGTCAACGTCCTGTTTACCGCACCCACCGCTTTTCGGGCTATCAAACGGGATGATCCCAACGCTACCTATCTGGAACCCTATGATTTGAGCCATTTTCGCTCGCTCTTCCTGGCAGGCGAACGCTGCGATCCGGCCACCTTGCAGTGGGCCGAAGAAAAGCTGGGCGTGCCGGTAATTGACCATTGGTGGCAGACGGAAACCGGCTGGCCGATTTGCGCCAATCTGATGGGCCTGGAGCCACTGCCAATTAAGCCCGGTTCGGCCACGGTGCCGGTGCCTGGTTACGACGTGCGCATTCTGGACGTTTACGAAGAAGAAGCAGAACCTGGCCAGATTGGCAGCATTGTGATCAAACTGCCGCTGCCACCCGGCTGCCTGCCAACGCTCTGGCACAATGAAGAAGGGTATAAGCAAACGTACTTGAGCAATTTCCCCGGCTACTACAGCACGGCCGATGCCGGTTTCAAGGATGAAGATGGCTATCTGTGGATCATGAGCCGCACCGATGACATCATCAACGTAGCTGGCCATCGCCTGTCTACCGGGGCTATGGAGGAGGTGCTGGCGGCACACCCAGACGTTGCCGAATGTGCCGTCATTGGCGTAGCGGATGAACTGAAGGGGGAAATTCCGCTGGGCACAATTGTGTTAAAGGCCGGGGTGGAACGGCCGCACAATGAAATTATCACAGAACTCGTCCAAATGGTGCGAGAGAAGATTGGCCCGGTGGCTTCCTTCAAAATTGCCACTGTGGTTGAGCGTCTGCCCAAAACCCGCTCCGGCAAAGTTTTACGCGGCACCATGAAGAAAATTGCCGACGGCGAACAATATCGCATCCCAGCCACGATTGATAATCCCGCCATTTTGGAGGAAATCGCCGCCGATTTAGCCGAACTGGGCTATCCACATAAGCAAGTTGGAGAAAATTGATGAACGACGATAACGGAAAACCGAACAGCATTGATGACTACATCGCCAATTTTCCTGAGGCGGTGCAGGCAAAACTTCAGGAGATGCGAGTAACTATCCGTAAGGCCGCTCCAGAGGCCCAAGAAGCAATTAGCTACGGCATGCCCACGTTTAAGCTCAACGGCAATTTAGTCCACTTTGCTGCTTTTAAAAACCATATTGGTTTTTATCCCGTTCCCTCAGGCATTGAAGCGTTTCAAGAAGAACTCTCTGTCTATAAGCAGGGCAAGGGTTCGGTGCAATTTCCACTTGACCAACCGCTGCCGCTGGAGTTGGTAAGCAGAATTGCCAAGTTTAGGGTAGCAGAAAATCTGGAAAAGGCTGAGGCCAAAGCGAAAAAGAAAAAACAAAAGTAATGATTCGCTAGAAACGTCTGAGATAGCAGTATGATATAATCCTGTGCCAAAGTCAATAATTTCTGTACTGAGTGAGGAAACGAGAAATGACTCTAGAGATTAATAACCCACAGCTAGATGAACTTTTGCGAGAATTAATCGAGTTCACTGGTGAAACGGAACCTCAAGCAATTGTTAAATCTCTACAGGAGCGGTTAGATAGGGAAAAAAGCAAACGAAGGACGCAAATGTCCATAAAAAGTGAGATCTTACGCATTGGTCAAGAGTGCGCCGCTTTACCCATTTTAGATTCTCGTTCTCCTGAAGAAATCTTGGGCTATGACCTTATCGGAGTACCTTCCTAATGGTGATAGATTCATCGGCCATTTTGGCTCTTTTGATGGCAGAGCCAGAATCAGAGCAATTTGCATCTGCGATTGATACGGCTTCAGTTCGGCTAATGTCGGCCGCCAACTTACTAGAAACATCCATTGTGATCGAAGCCAGGCATGGTTTAGCGGGCGGTAACAAGCTCGACGAGCTGATCAAAAAAGCACAAATTTCCGTAGAACCTGTTTCTCTTGAACAGGCAGAAGCAGCACGAGTTGCCTACAGGGCCTTTGGCAAAGGACGGCATCCAGCAGGACTCAATTTTGGGGATTGTTTTGCCTATGCCCTGGCCAAAATAAGTGATGAACCTTTGTTATTCAAGGGTGATGACTTCACAAAGACAGATTTACACCTGGTAATTTTAGCGTAGAATCTTCTTCACTTTAATCTTCCCCATCAAGATACATTTTTAGAGCCAGGGCATGATTGTGTCGCACATCTTTGGCGGCAAACAACAGGGTGATGGGCGAAGTGGTCACTTTTTGGAACAGCTCGGTGATCACTTCCGGTCGTTCGTCTAACTCGGCGTGATAGCGCTCGATAAATTCGTCCCAGCGAGCGGGGTCATGGTTAAACCATTTGCGTAAGCCAGGCGATGGAGCAATATCGCCCAGCCACAGATCAAGCAGAGCGTCTTCTTTGCTGACGCCGCGAGGCCAGAGCCGATCTACCAGCACGCGGAAACCGTCGGTGGATGCGGGATCGTCGTAAATTCTTTTGAGTTTCAGGGTGATTTCGTCGTATTTCATGGGGTTCTTGAGGTTGAGGTGACAGTCACTTGTCCGTTTAAGTTGTGGAATCATTCAGGATGGAAGTGACTGTCACCTAGTAGCTGATCGAGATTAAGATTTTGGATGGCGGAAACGGCCGTTTCCACCGCCCCTTCCTCACACAAACCGTCCATCCGCGCCTGCTCAAAGCCGGCGATCGCAGCCTGGATACAAGCTTGTCGCACTTTTTCGACTAAGGCTCGCTGCGTTGAGTTTATTTTTTCTTGGCTCATCACGTTCTCCATCAGTTACTCTTTTGGATAGTTGGCAAGTAGACAAAAATGTTGGTGGGCATGGCAGTGATGGTGTCGGTGTAGACGGCCGTATCGGCCACCATCGCCTTGAGCGTCACCGTGTATTGAGTGTAATTGGTCAGGCCGGTCAGCGTGTAGCTGCTCATGCCCTTGTCCAGACCGGTGATGGGCGATGGCTGATCGCCTGCCGGGCCGGTGTACTCAATTTGCCAGGTGGCCGTGTCCGGCAGCGCACTGTCGATCACCCAGCTGAGGCGAATCGCACCATCGCCTGGACTGCCGGACAGGCACAGGGTGGGCAAAAATTCATAAGCGCCGATATCGTAACTGCTGCCAAACGGCCGTGCCACCCCATCCTTGTCTGCAAAAACACCAAATACCGACGCATCCAATCCGGCATCCACCGCCAGCGAATTGGTCTGTAGATGATAATCGCCATTGGCTGCATCGACAAAATTAACCTCGGCCAGGGTAGCGGCAAACAAGTTGTTGGCCGTTTCCAGCGGCACATTGTTGTTTAATTTCACCACGTGCTGCCCAGAGCCGGGATTGACGATGATGTTGTTTTTGATGTGATTCAGCTCCATCAAATCGGCATAAATGCGAATGCCGTCCAGGCCCGGGTTGATGATGGTGTTGTTGATGTATTGGTAGCCCGTGCCCATCGGATCGCCCCGCTCATCACAAAAAACGCCGTGGGAACCGGCATTGACGATGACGTTGTTGAAGATAACGTTATCGCCCTGCCCCATCATGATGAGGCCATTGCCCGGCCCCTCTTCAATCCAGTTGTTGTAGAGCAAACCACCCGTACCCGCACCAATCTGGATGCCGTTGTCTTGATAGTCGGCAAACGGCCGTTGCCCATACAGCCGCACCACGTTGTCATGAATATCGGCACCGACTGGCGTGGAGCCTACCTGGATGCCCTCAGAGCCGGTATCGTAGGTAATGTTGTTGTACATCTCCAATCCCTCGATGACGTGGCCGTAGACGGTAATGGGCTGGCCGCTGCAGGTGATGTCGTAGCCGCCGTAAAAGGTGAAGCCGATGTAAAAGCCTTCGCCGTCCTGCATACGGTGTGGCACGCTCATGAAATCTCCTGTTTATTTGTGAGATTAAAGTTGTGCCGCCAACGCTTCCGGCGTATTGACCGGCTGCTGGCAAACAAAACGGCGGCAGACGTAAGCCGTGGCTTTGCCATCCAGCTTTTTGCGGTCGGCCAGGAGCGGCACGCTGCTGGTGCTGTCGCCGGAGGCCACCACTAAATTCGGCCGGAAGTTAAGGTAGGCGGTGTTGATGAGCGCTTCGGTATCGACCAAGCCCGGATCGCCGTAGATAGCCACCTCTTGCGGCTCACTGGTGATGAAAACGGCCGCACACAGCCAATGGGCAAACGCATTGGGATACTGCATCATCGCGCCATAGAGAGAGGATACGGCCGTTTCGGCCACGTCCCAATAGTCCAAATTTCCTGTATACAGGCTCAGCTTCAGCAGCACGTGGGCGGCCATGGCGTTGGCGCTGGGCACGGCGTTGTCCTGCAAATCTTTGGGGCGATGGATCAGTTCTTCATGGTCGTCGGACGTGTCATAAAAGCCGCCGTTTTCGACATCGTGAAAGTGGGCCAGCATCATTTCGGCCAGTTCATTGGCCCAGGTGAACCACTGTTCGTCGAAGGTGGTTTGGTAAAGTGCCAGCAGACCGTCGGCCAGATAAGCATAATCTTCCAAGTAGCCATTGTATTTGGCATCTGCGCCCGCTTTCCAGGTGCGTAGGAGACGGCCGTCCTCAGTGCGCATGGTTTGGTGAAGGAATTGGGCGTTGCGTACGGCCGTTGCCGTGTAATCCGGCCGTTCCAAAACGCGGCCCGCCTCGGCAAACGCCGCCAGCATCAATCCGTTCCAGGCGGTCAGCACCTTGTCATCCAAACCAGGCCAGACGCGCTTGGCGCGAACGTCGTACAGCTTTTGCCTGGCTGCGGCCAGCTTTTCCTGTGCTTTCTCTTCAGACATCTTCGTCGCCCAGGCCACTTCGTCCAGCTCTTTTTTAATGTTGAGGATGTTGGTTCCTTCCCAGTTGCCTTGTTCGGTCACGTCATAATACAGCTTGAACAATTTGGCATCCTCGCCCAGATACTCGTCAATTTCAGCCGCAGACCAGACGTAAAATTTGCCCTCCTCGCCTTCGCTGTCGGCGTCGTAGCTGCTGTAAAAACCGCCGTCTTCGTGGTGCAGTTCGCGCACCACAAAATCCAGCGTCTCCTCAACGATGCGGCGGTAAAGCGGCTCCTGCGTCACCTGGTAGGCGTGCAGGTAGGCACGGGCCAGCAGCGCATTGTCATACAGCATCTTCTCGAAGTGGGGCACCAGCCAGTTCACGTCGGTAGAGTAGCGGGCAAAGCCACCACCCAGCTGATCGTACATGCCGCCATAGGCCATCTTTTTGAGCGTGGTTTCAGCCATGTGCAGGGTGCGGCTGTCATTGTGCAGCACAAAGCTTTGCAGCAAATATTCCAGCGTCATGGAAGGGGGGAATTTGGGCGCGCCGCCAAACCCACCGCGTTCATGGTCAAAATTGGCGGCCAACGCGGACGTCGCTTTGGCAAACATGCCGGGCGTCAGCACATCACCCTGCCCGCTGAGTACGGCCGTTCGCTGCAAATGTTTCGTGATGTCTCCGGCGCTGTTAACAACCTCTTCGCGTTTAGTTTCCCAGGCGTTGACGATGCCCTGCATGAGCTGGATGAAGCTGGGCATCCCGTGGCGCGGTGCTGGCGGGAAGTAGGTGCCGCCGTAAAACGGCCGTCCCTCCGGCGTAAGAAAAACAGTCATGGGCCAGCCACCCTGTCCGGTCATGGCCACGACAGCCTGCATGTAAATGGCATCCAGGTCGGGACGCTCTTCCCGGTCAACCTTAATGTTGACAAAGTAGCGGTTCATCAATTCGGCCGTAGCCGGGTCTTCAAACGATTCGTGGGCCATCACGTGGCACCAGTGGCAGGCGGCGTAACCGATGCTGAGTAAAATGGGCTTGTTTTCCTGGCGTGCTTTTTGCAGCGCTTCTTCACCCCACGGATACCACGCCACGGGATTATCAACGTGTTGCAGCAAGTACGGGCTGGTTTCCTGAGCTAACTTATTCGGCATAAAAACTCCTTGCTATCAAAGGTGCCTGGCACTGGTCGGGAAGGCCATACATGCCAGTTCTGTTTGACCAGTGCCAGTCACCTCAAGCGTGTTCATTTTTTGACAATTAACCATTAACAATTAACAATTAACCGTTAACCATTTCTTCCATCTCATGATACATCAACACCTGATGACACGAAACAAGCTGCTTACCCGACTGGCACTGATTGGCCTCATTCTCATTACGCTCTCAATCTACTATCCCCCATTTGATTGGGCCTTTGTGGGTGATGACTATGTGCAATTTGATTACATCAAGGATGTGATTGCCAATCCGTGGCTGGGTTTTGCGCTGTTCAATCCGTATTATCTTTCCTGGTATTATCGGCCGCTGCAACTGGTCTGGTTGGCGCTGCTGGAAGGGATTTTTCACTTTGTGCCCAATGGCTATTACTGGGTAGCGCTGCTGTTTCATGCGCTGGCCGTGGCGCTGGTATATCGTGTGGCGCGGCAGTTTAAGTTGGGGGTTTTTACGGCCGTTCTCGCCGCCGCCCTCTTTGCCATTCACAGCCACTGGGTGGATGTAGTCACCTGGATTAGCAGCGTGGCAATTGTGCTGGCGGCCGTTTTTTCTTTGTTAACGTTGAGCGCGTGGTTGAGCTATTTGAAACGGCCGTCCACCCGCCACCTGCTGCTCACCCTGCTCTTTTGCCTGCTCACCGTCCTCTCCCACGAAGAAAGCGTCCTGCTGCCGCCGTTTTTGCTGCTGATGCTTTTAGCGGACAGATTGGAGATTAGAGATTGGAGATTAAGTAAAAGAACAATCTCTAATCTCCAGCGTTCGGTGAACGCCGCTCCAATCTCCAAAAAAGAAATCCTGCTGTTCGCTACCTTTGCCATCCTCACCCTCGCCTACCTCTACATCCAACTCACCCGCCCCAACAACACCGTCGATATCGCCAGCCGCCAGGCGACGGAGTGGCTAACGTACTTCACCTGGCCCGAATTTGCTGAATTTGTCATTGTGACCCTGTTTCGCTTCACGTTCATCGTGCGGTTGGTGAGCCTGAGCGGCTGGGTGGCTTCGCTGTTTGTAGCTGGCGTGCTGGCTTGGCTGTGGCTGTGGTTTTGGTGGGGCAATCGCACCGTGCGGCTGGGACTGGTCTGGCTGCTGCTGCACCTGTTGTTTATTTACTGGGCGCTGTGGACCCAACTGCCCAACCTGTACGCCGGGCGGCACATCTATCAGGGGATGATTGGACTGGTTCTGGCCATTGGGGCTTCGCTGGAGATGGTTTTACGTGAGGATTTTTCACCGCGGAGAGCGCGGAGGTCGCGGAGGGAAGAGGAAAAGTCTCTTTTCTCTCTGCGTTCTCCGCGGTTAAATCAAATAATTGTATTGGTAATGGTCACGGCCGTTTCCCTGCACCACATCAACCAAACACAAAACACCCAGCAAGTCTGGCTCAACAACGTCACCGAAGAGGCCAGGGTGCGGCAGCAGCTAGCCGAACTTTTCCCCAACATCAGCCCGGACAATCATTTCTTCGCCGTGCGTTTCCCAATTGCGCCACAGTTTACCCGCAGCGCGGTGCAGCTGTGGTACGACACGCCGCTAGAGCGCCCCGGCGGCAGCCTGGATCACCTTTTTGCCTGGGGGCGGGCCAACCCCGATTTTGTCGTGCTGGATTATGCCGACGGACAGGTGTACAACCTCATGCCGGAACTTCAGGAGCACGACGAAACGATTTTTCTCTGGGCGCAGCAGTCACGGCGGTTTTGGATAGAGGCGAATGGAGAAGAAACGGCCGTTCCCGACCCCGACACGTCACTGCCCATCGTTGAAACGCAGAACGGCAGTCAGCTGGCCATCAAAATGACGCCGCAAAACGGCCGTTGGCTGTCACACCGCGTCCTTCCCACCATTCCGCCCAACAGCGAACTGCACACCGCTATTTTGCCTCGATCCGGCCTGCGCTACCGGCTGCGCCTGCACACGCTGGAGGGTGAGGAGGTAACTTTGCTAGAAACAGGTGAAGGCGAGGTGGAAAAGTGGCAGCCGGTTGTTATTACGTTGGAAGAGTATGCGGGAACGGCCGTAACCCTTCGCTTCGAAATTTGGGGAGAAGGTGCTGCTGAGGATGTGAGCGGCTATTGGGCCAATCCGCGCCTGGTGGTGGATGAGAACTAGGAAGACTATAGCGAATTTTAGGAACAAGCGAATTTAGACCTTATTTTTGCACGAAAACGTGCAAACAGAGACGATTTCTATTCATTTTTAACACTTTGATGCAAACTGAGGGCATTTCTATTCCGATTTTGCAGCCAAATTAGACCATTTTGGGCAGTTGCGCCACCATTCTCAAAAAGTTCATTTGACTTAGGTCGTAAGGAGAATGGAATTATGAAGCTGCAATTTGGTCTAACCCAGGAACTTATAGAGAAGATAAATAAAGTTGGCACAACTTCGAAAAAGAGCAAAGCTCTGATTGAAGGCAAACGCCAATAATAGGAATGCGCCACATCTAAATAGTTT
>PABI01000054.1 GCA_002699125.1 Anaerolineaceae bacterium | reverse complement strand
TCTTCATGAGCCAATTTAACCTGAGTTCAATTATGAGAAAGACCCGCCTATTTTTCGCATATGTCTGTCAGGCGGTGAGCCTGTCAGGTCTTGAATACAAAGGAAGTTTCATGAATAAAAAAGCGGGCGGCGCGATTCTCGTGCTTGTTTTGGCCGTTTTGTCGGTGATTTTTGGGCAGGATTTATTGCAGCAGTTTGGCCTGGACGAAGGTGAGCCGCTGCTTAATCCCGTAACCGACCCGGCCGCTCCGGCCGACTGGTACGAAATTTACTTCACCAATCCGACCTGTCCCCCAGAAGCAGAACGCGTTGATGGGTTAGACGAAGACATTGCCGCTGATATGCTCTCTGCCGAAGTGCGAGTGGATGTGGCCGCTTATGATCTGGATGCCGAGCCAATGGTGCAGGCACTGATTGAGCTGGAAGGGCGCGGCGTGGAGGTGCGTGTCGTAACAGATACAGACAACGCCTCGCTGAGCAGCATCAACCGGCTGCGGCGCAACGGCATCAGCGTAGCAGAGGACAAGCGGTCTGCCATTATGCATAACAAGTTTGTGGTGATAGACGGCCGTATCGTCTGGACCGGCTCGATGAATTTCACCACCAACGGCGTTTACTGCAACAACAACAACCTCGTGCGCATCGCTTCGCCTCGGCTGGCGGCCAACTACACCGCCGAAATGGACGAGATGGTCAATGACAATTCGTTTGGTCCGACCTCCCCGCAAAATACACCGAATGAAGCGCTTTCCATCGGCGGTGTTCGGGTGGAAAATTATTTGGGGCCGGAGCGGGAGATTGCCCCCATCATTTCCCGCCGCCTGGCCAGCGCCGAGAGCGAGATTTTGTTTATGGCCTTTTCCTTCACCAATGAGCAAATCGGCGAAGCCTTGCTAGGCCGGGCCGATGCCGGGGTCATTGTGCGCGGCGTGTTTGAGCGGGTTGGCTCCGACACGCCGTTTAGCTACTATCCGCCGCTGTCCCAGGCGCGGCTGTCCAACATTGCCGTGCGCACCGACGGCAATCCGCAGGTGATGCACCACAAGCTATTTATCATCGACCGCAGCATCGTCATTTTTGGTTCGTTCAACTTCAGTGATAATGCCAACAACAGCAACGACGAAAACGTCCTCATCGTGCATGATTCCGAGTTTGCCAGCTACTTTATCGAAGAGTTTGAAACGGTTTGGGCTGAGGCAAGCGAGTAGGTCAATTTTTAAAAATTGACCAACGGCCGCACATTAGAACATGGTAATTACCCGTGCGTAACCGCTGGAACTGTGGCCGTTTTCGCTATAATTGCTCAGATTGAGGACTAATTCGACTCGCTGAGAGAAAATTTATGCAAGCAACTGCGCCACAACCCATGACCAATAACGGCCGTTCCCGCCGCAACCTCGCCTTCTTTTTGGCCCCACCGTTGGGCGCTTTTCTGCTGCTGTTTGTGGCCCTGGCTATTGTGTTGGTGAGCTACCAGAGCCAGCATAACGGCCGTATCTTCACCGGCATCAGCGTCATGGGCATCGATCTCAGCGGGCTGGAAGTGGCCGAGGCTGAAGCAGCCCTAAGCCAGAACTTCAGCTACGCCACCAGTGAGCAAATCATCTTCATTGATCCTCAAACTGAGCAGGAATTTGCCAAAACGCCCGGCGAATTGGGGCTGACCTTTGACGTGAGCCAAACGACGCAGGCGGCTTACGAGTTAGGCCGCACGGGCGGGCCGTTTAAGCAGGCGCGGGAAATGTTTGATAGCTGGTATTACGGCCGTTCCCTTCCCCCAGTTCTTGTTTTAGATGAAAGTCAGTTAGACAATTCACTGGCCCAACTTGCCGCCGAAATCAACAAGCCGCCGGTCAACGCCGCCTTTAACTATAGCGGCAGCGACACCAGCTACGCCGTAGGCCAACCTGGCCGCTTTGTCGATGTGGCCGACGTGCGCAATCGCGTCATTACGCCGCTCACTAGCTTCCGTCCGGCACAGGTGGAACTGCTGGTGCACGAAATTGCCCCTGCTGTTTACGATGCGGGGGATGCGGCCGTCGAAATTCAGCAGGTATTGGGTAGTCCCGTTACTTTTTACCTGGAAGAACCGCTGGATGAGCTTGACCTGGCCCCAATTACCCTGAACAATCGCGATTTGGCCGCCTGGGTGCGCGTTGAGGTAAACGAATCCGCCGATGGCAGCCGCACCCACAACATCTTTGTTGATGAAAATGCGCTGCGCCACTGGCTGCGTCAGTTTGAAGGCCAGATTTACCGCGAACCGGTCAATGCCCGTTTTTACTTCGATGATGGCACGGAAGAACTGGTTTTGGTGGCGCCGCACGTAAACGGCCGTGAACTGGACATCGACGCCACCATTGAGCAGTTCAAAGCCCAGGTGCACACTGCCAACCGCTCCATCCCCTTTGTGGTGAAGGACATTGTGCCCCTGGCCAATGCCAACGCTACGGCGGCTGAACTGGGCATCACCGAGCTGATTACCGAGACCACCACCTGGTTCTCCGGCTCGTCCGACGCGCGCAAGCACAACATTGCCACTGCCGCCGCTAATTTTTATGGCATTGTGATCGCCCCCTACGAAGAATTTTCCTTCAACCAATATTTAGGCAGCATCACCGAAGCCGATGGCTACACCGAAGGCTTGATTATCGTCGGTGGGCAAACCATTCCCGGCGTAGGTGGCGGCGTATGCCAGGTGAGCACCACGCTGTACCAGACCGCCTTCTTTGCCGGCTTCCCCATCACCGAGCGTCTGCCGCACGGCTACATGCTGGGCTACTACCGCGACGGGGCGGGGCATGGTATGGACGCCACCGTTTTTAACGATGGCACTATCAACGTCGATATGAAATTCATCAACAATACGCCGCACCATCTGCTTATTGAAAATTATTTTAGTGAAGAGAACCAGGCGCTGACCTTTAAGTTTTACAGCACCAGCATGGGGCGCACCGTGGTCAAGGAAGACCCGGTGTTTGCCAACGTCACTGAGGTACCGGGGCCAGAGCAGGATCGTTGGGAATTTAGAGAGACGCTGGAGCCGGGCACGGTGGAAAAGATAGATTGGGCCACGGAAGGGGCCGATGTGTCCGTCCGCCGGATTGTCTATAATGCCGACGGTGTGGTCATCGAGGATCGCTTCTTTGTGAGCAACTACATTCCGGTGCCCAACGTGTTCCATTACGGTCCCGGCGTCGAGCCGTACAGCTACGATTTAGTGCCGGAAGAAGACGAGTAAGTACAAACGAATCTAATCTACACAGGGTGGAAAATCTTCACCGTGACTAACTCCCCCCCATTTTTACGACAAACTGTTTTTTTGCTGATTAGCTGCTTGTGGCTGGTAGCTTGTCAGCAGAATGTGGTTGTGACGCCAACGGCCGTTTCCCAAACCACAGCAACCGCTATCCCTGCCCCGACGGATGAGCCAACGACCGTGCCTACAGCGCCGCCAACCGCCCAACCAACCATCACGCCGGTGTCATTGCCCGCCGTCATGCTGGAGCCACCGCGCGGTCGCGCCGAGTTCATCGCCCAGCTCCAGCAGGTGCAAACCGAGGTCATTGGCCTGGTGGAGACGCAGCAGCAATTGCTGGCCTTCCCCCGCCCCGATGATCCGGAGTGGGCCGGTGACGTGGCGGTGCAGGCGGCATTTATCCAGGCCAACCGGTTAGCCTTAGAGGGTCTGAGCCTGCCTGCGGCCGGGGAAAATTTGTTGGGGCCGTTGGAAACGGCCGTACTCACCTGTGAAGAGGCGGCTTTAGCGGAAAATTTAGATGGTCTGGCGAGCTGTTTGGCTGAGTTGCAGGCGGTGTCGTTTGGGAGAGGTGGGAATGGGGGAACGGCTCCCTCGACAGGCTCGGGACAGGCTGTTGCCAATCCAGAAAACGTCGTCATCCCCATCCCGCTGGTGGGCTGCACGCAAACCAGCGTCGGCTTTGTGCCGCTCACCGATTTGGGTGCAGAGTTGTACATGGGGCAGCAAGGCGGCCTCTACCCCGATGGCCAAAACACGCCGCCCGCCGATCATCTCGCCGCCGGGCTGGCTCAAGCGCAGGCCATCCAGCCCCTCGCCGCCGATGGGTCGCCAGCGGCCGATGGCAAAATTGGTTTTATCTCCGTAGGGATGTCCAACGCGGCGCTGGAGTTCACCGCCTTTTTGCGGCTGGCCAACGAAGATCCGGCTAAAAATGATTCGGTTGTCATTGTGAACGGCGCGCAGGGCGGTTGGACCTCAAACAAGCTGGCGGAAAACCCCGACGCCGAATATTGGCAGGTGCTGGACCAGCGCCTGGCGGACAATGGCCTAACACCGGCCCAAGTGCAGGTGGTCTGGCTCAAGGAAGCCCGCGGCGGGGTAAAAAACGAGCCGTTCCCCCAGGAGCCGCAAATTTTGCAGGCGCAGTTACAAAGCGTTGTCCAGATTGTGCAGGCGCGCTACCCTAACGTAAAGATCGTCTACCTCTCCAGCCGCATCTACGGCGGCTACGCTACCGGGCCGCTCAACCCGGAACCGATTGCTTACCATTCCGGCTTTGCCGTGAAGTGGCTCATCGAGGCGCAAATAACCGGCGAGCCGCCGCTAAACTACGACCCGGCGCGGGGCGAAGTATCCGCACCCTGGCTAGCCTGGGGACCGTACCTCTGGGCCGACGGCCAAACGCCGCGCGGCGACGGCCTCACCTGGGCCTGCAACGAGTTTGCCGACGACGGCACCCACCCCGGCGATCCCGCCCGCGACAAGGTGGCGGCCATGCTGCTAGACTTTTTCAAGACGGATGAAACGGCGAGGATGTGGTTTTTAGAGGGGGAGTGAAGGAGCAATGGTCGAAAATGGTTGGAATTCAACGCGAATAAAAATTTATTCAATCGGCCCTGACCATACGAACTTCCTTGCGTTTTTGGGGATAGTTGCCTCATTTTGACGATTAACTATTCCCGACATACCTGGCTTCCCATCAGAATACCGGACATAGAGAATTGTTCTTTCCGCTAGAAATTCCTCGACAAAGGCAACCGCAGAATCAATACATTGCTGTTCAGCTTTTTCCCGAGAAATATTGTCATTTACAAACACGGTGGGGTCAAAATGGCAGTGGAACATATTCCCAATACCAATAGTTAATTCGACAACATCATTCCATACCTGAATATCGCCGGTTTCATAGTTTTTTGCTGATACAGTTAGGGCAGCATTTGGTGGCTGGCCTATCAGCAGCTTTTCATTAGGAAGGCGTGATTGAAGCTTGAGCAAAAATCTAGCAAAAAGTGTGTTTTGTTCCATGTCAATGATAATTCAAGTCTCTAAAAGTGTAAGCGTGATCGGAAATTTATCCTCTCCTTGCTTGCGGCAGAGTAGTTCATTCTGAAGAAATTGTAGATAATGTTGAAGCAATTATTTCCCGATTACCTTGTTTCCAAGCTTCAATTAGTTGTTTGCCCTTTTCACTAATATTCACGGTGTAAGTGACTATCTGCCAATTATTATTTGCCTTTAATTCCACAGTTGCAAGGCTGCTGGCTATCAACCTATCAAATTGTAATACTCCATCTCCGGATAAAACTAAATAATCCTGAGGGCACAAACTTAGGAAAAGTAAGCGATCGATAGTTTGAAAGTCAAATGCATGACTGAGGGCTACTAGCATTGCTTTGTATGTGTATATCGATTCCTGAGAAATTGTTCCACGATGATAAAGAGCATGGCAAGTTGGACAGAGTGCAATTAAATTAGAAGGATCATTTCCTCCGCCTTCAGACACTTCCCAAATGTGATGCATATCCAAAGCTAATATTCCCCGACAGGTTGGCACTGCACAACGATAACCAGCCTCTGTGAGGACAATTGTTCGCGTTTTGAGTGAGAGATTTTTTCTCTCTTTTGGGGATTTTCCTTTTTTTGATTCTGTCATTTTATTTCTTATCTTTGATAGAACGACATGGCAATAGAGGAATTTGTGTCTTCAACGGGACATCTTCCCAAAGCTTATTCTCAAACTAAGCTTAGACAGTATTTTATCACAGTCACGACAGTAGACTGTCTAGCTTGTTGACAACTCTTTTAGTGTAGCCAATGCTGCTGCGGCGTAGTGGGCCTGGACGAAGACGTGGTCGTGGTAGAAGGCGGCGATGACGTTGGCGCTGATTCCTTTTTCGGCGAGTTGGGTGGCGACTACGGCCGTTAACCCCACCGCCTCTAAACTGGAATGCACCGACAGGGTGATGCACTTAAACACTGCCTCATACGAGATGCCATGCTCATCAGCGCGGTGTTGGGGGATGACCAGATTGAGTCCTTCGGCCTCCATAAATGAAGCAATTGGTTCCAGTTCGGGATGGTCGCCGTAACGGCCGTTCCCCATCGTGCAAAAAATATATTCCTCATCGTGCAGCTTGGGTGCCAACGAGGCAAGCATCTTGCTCAAATCTGTTTCACCCGCCATTTTACTCGTCTACCAGGCCCAGCTTTTCCGGCAGGTGGGCGGTGTCGAAGGGGCTGAAGAGGATACGGCCGTCAGCCTCAAAACGCGTCTTCAAAATGCTGCCGTTTGGCATCGAGATGCCTCGCGAGAAAAACAAGTACCGTTCCATAGCCCGGTTGGTGGCTTCCCGAATGCCCGTCAGCGTCATCCACAGAAAGGCGCGCAAAAAGAGACCGTGGCTAAAAATGGCGATGAATTCTTCTGGCGTTTGCCGCAGTTGCTCCTCCATCGCCAGTACCCGTACCAGCAGCTCGGTAAACGATTCTCCCTCGTTCCCCTCTTTTTCCAACGGATTCATTCGCTCCCAATATGCTTTGGCCTCAGGCCAGCGATCGTGCCCCGTGGTGCCTTTGTAGCGTTCGGGATGCAGGTAGCTGAACTCATGGATGGGCCATTCCGTGACGTTGACGGGATCAAAGCGGTTGATGGTGGGAACGGCCGTTTGCCGGGCACGAATATAGGGAGAAACCACAATCAAATCAGGCTTGCGTGTAAATGCCTGGGCCACATACTCTGCTTCCCGGTGACCCTTCTCTGTCAGCTCCGATGCTGCCGGATGCGTTGTGGGCAAATTGGCATTCGAAACGCTTTCTCCATGCCGGATGAACCATACTTCTTTGCTCATAAAACTTCCTGCTTGAAAGGTAATTCGGTAATTTGGTTCAATTGCTCAATTACGAAAAGTTACGGATTCATGTACGATTCTACCAGATTTGCCAGCTCATCGGTGGGTTGGCCGTACCGTTCTTCCACTAAATCTTCGCCAGGCCCGGTGGAAAACATGACAAACGAGGGGCATTCATCCATAAACGTCTCGATTGTTTCCGTACCCACAACTTCGCCTGTCTTTGGCGCATAAATCGTCAGTTCGTAAACGGCATCGTAGATTTCCACGACGCCTTCGTCATCAGTCTCGTCGATTTCATAGCCTTCGCACGTTTCCACCAGCGTTTCTTCTACCCGCGCCAGGCAGCCTACCAATTCAATGTCACTAAACGGCTGGTCAACCGGCACCGTCCAATCTTCGGGGAAATTGGTTTGCGAGGGGAACATGAAGTCGTACACCGTTTCATCAAATGAGTTCTGGCTGTACATAGCGATGAGGTGCGGACCATCGCTGCCGGCATCGTAGGCGGCAGCGACGTCAATTACTGTGCCGGTACACGCTTCCGCCAGATGAAAGCTTTTTAGCTCGGCCGGGTCGCTGGGTGGTTCCGTGCCGCTGCTGCCACCATCACAAGCCGCAGCACCAAGCAAAATGGATATGAAGAACAATAGAAACAGGGGTTTTTTCACAGTTAGCCTCCTAGAGTGTTTAGCGCAACGTGCCTCACAATAAGTGAGAACTGTCACTAGATGCAAGCACCAATTGTCCTAAACAGAGGGGGCAAAAACTGTAAAAACGTTGACAAGCGGTTAGCCACGGAGTACACAGAGCGATCAGAGAAAAGAAACTCTCAAAACCCTCTGTGCCCTCTGTGGCCAAATTTTAATAAGTGGGCAGTTCTGGCTCGACTTCTTTGGCCCAGCGGTTGATGCCGCCGTCCAGGTTCCACAGCTTTTTGAAGCCGTGCTTTTGCAGCTCGCGCACGATGTCGGCGCTGCGCGCCCCGGAGCGGCACTGCACCACAATTTCCTGGGCTGTGTCCAGCTCGTTCAGCCGGTTCACCACCTGCCCCTTGGGAATGAGATGCGCGCCCAAGTGGCTGAGGTTGGAAATTTCCCACTCGTGCGGCTCGCGTACGTCCAGGATGTACAGGTTTTCACCGGCATCCAGGCGAGACTTGAGCTGTACCGGCGTCATCTGCGGTACGCCGTCGCCGTTGCTTTGCGCCACGGCCGAATAATGACTGTGGTCGTGGGCGGGCATGCCGCAAAACTGCTCGTAGTCGATCAGCTCGGTGAGGGTGGGATTTTCGCTGCACACGGGGCAGTCGGGATTTTTGCGCAGGCGCACCTGGTCAAATTCCATGTTCAGGGCATCGTACAGCAGCAAACGGCCGATCATTGGTTCACCCACACCCAGAATCAACTTCACCGCTTCCGTCGCCTGAATCGCACCAATCGTGCCGGGCAAAATGCCTAACACACCGCCCTCGGCGCAGCTGGGGACCAGGCCCGGTGGTGGCGGTTCGGGGAAAAGGCAGCGGTAGCACGGCCCTTCTTTAGCGTAAAAGACCGACGCCTGCCCCTCAAAGCGGAAAATGCTGCCGTAAACGTTGGGTTTGCCCAGCAGCACGCAGGCGTCGTTGGTCAGGTAGCGGGTGGGGAAGTTATCTGTGCCGTCGATGATGATGTCGTATGGCTCAAACAGCTCCAGGGCGTTGTCGGACGTCAGCGGCACTTCGTAGGTGTCTACCTGGATGTGCGGATTGATGTCTAAGATGCGGTCTTTGGCGCTGTCCAGCTTGGGCCGCCCCACGTCTTTGGTGCCGTGGATGATCTGGCGCTGCAAATTGGTGTAATCGACCACGTCATAATCCACCATGCCAATACGGCCGATTCCCGCCGCCGCCAGATACATGGCCAGAGGGGAGCCAAGCCCACCGGCGCCAATCAGCAAGACGCTGGCGGCTTTGAGCTTTTTCTGCCCTTCCATGCCCACTTCCGGCATGATCAGATGGCGGCTGTACCGCTCTACTTCTTCATGCGACAGGCTGACATCAGCCACTGCCGCCGGGTTGATTAAGGTTTTGCTGCTCATAGGTTCTCCAATAAGAAAAATTGTTTCTTCAGATTGGTTCAATCTGCTAGATTGAACCAATCTCGCTAAATAGCCAGACTGGCAACTTGCTGCGTAAGCTTTTGGGTAGGGGTAAGGCCGTAGTTGATCTCGCGCACGTCGCCTTGCTGGTCGATGAGAATGGTGGTGGGCAGGGTAAAGACGCCGTATTTTACGGCCGTTTCCGGCTCCACCTCCGCATCAATTTTTTGCACTTCTAATTTATCCTGCCACTGCGACACCAGCTGGTCTAAATAGCGCGCCTGGCTGGGGCAGGCGGCACAGCTTTCGCTGGCAAAGTAAAGGATGGTGGGCGTGGTGGAAGCGGCCGTTTCCAAATCCCCCAACACCCGCACATGCCGCCGCTTAAAGGTGGCATACGCCGTAGTGCCAAGCAGGATGAGTAGGGTGGTGATGAGTAGTCGTTCTATCATAATTCCGTAATCGGTAATCCGTAATCGGTGGTCGGTAATCCGTTTACCGATTACCGTTCACCGATTACCGCTCTATCGAATCGGGCTGACGCGGAAGCCGGGCAGGCCCAGCTTGCCGAGCTGGTAGTAAACAAAGCAGCCGGCGCAGAAGCCCAGGAACAGGTTTAGCGCCGCCAGGACGATGACCAGCCAGACCAGGCCCCAGCCCAGAACGGGCAGGCCACCTAACAAACTCACAACGGCCAGCGCCACGACCACACTGCCAAAGCCCTGGGCAAAGCGGTGTGGTTCCGGGTTATCGACAATCACGTCTGGCTTCACCAGTCCGGTGGGGCGCAGGGCGTGTTGGTAAATGCGTTTAAAGAGTGACAGGCTGGGAACGGCCGTTCCCAGCAGCATCACCAATCCCACAAACGCCGCCAGCCAGACGTTGTCCAGAACGAAGGCCAGCAGGCTCAAACCAATGATAAACGCCTGGTTTACCCGCATGGCAGACTGATCAACTTTTCTTTCTTTTGAGGTGCTCATCTCTTTCTCCCGAATAGGTGCGCCGCACTTCCCAAGTACGTCGCACCTGCCTTACATTCCTCCGGCAATGGCCATTAGCCTCCGGCAATGGCCATTAGCCTCCGGCTATGGAAGGAATAATCATTAACGTGTCGTTTTCGCCAACGGCCGTTTCTGGACCATCCAGATAACGGACATCTTCCTGGTTCAGATAAATATTGACAAAGCTGCGCAGCTCGCCGTTCTCAAACAAATGCTGGCGCAGGTCGGGGTACTGCTGCGTCAGGTCGTTCAGGGCGGTGCTGACATCATTGCCGCTCACCGAAACGGAAGCGTTGTTGCCGGAATACGGCCGTAGCGGGGTTGGAATACGAATAGTTGGCATAAGTTCTCTCTCCTTGTTGCTCTGTAGTTGAGTAAAAAGTGAGATCCGTGGCAAAACGTGATTTTTCACTTTTTACTTTTCACTCATCCACTTGTTTTTTCTGTTTCAACAATCTCTTCCTCAATAAAGCCAGACCGATCTGCCGCCAGCTGCCACGACTGGCTGTGAGTCGGCTCGCCTTTTAACACCTGGGTAATTAAGTAGGAATAGCCGGGCCAACTGGCCCAGGCCAGATCGCGCGGCGAGGCCACCGGCACGTCGTCCGGGTGGCTGTGGAAAATGCCGATCACGTCCAGACCGGCCATCATCGCTTCCAGCTCCACCTTTTGCCATGCGCTGGGATCGATACTAAAGCGAATCGGCTTTTCTGCCTCGTTGGGCCACACATTTTCCATCGGCCGTATTTCCTGCACGATGTTTGTGCCGTTGTCAGCCTGACCCAACAGCAGCCCGCACCCTTCAAACGGATACGACGCTTGCCCGTGAGCCTTAATCGCTTCGTGAATCTCTTTACTTAGCTTCAACATCCAAACTATTCCTAAACTTTTTTATCCGCAGATTTCGCAGATTAGCGCAGATTTTTAACTGCTTTAAGCAAAATCTGCGTAATCTGTGTAATCTGTGGTTTTTAACAAAAAACACCTCCCTGAAAGATAAGGGAGGTGTCTGAATTCAGAACCTTCTTCTTATCTTTCAGGCGCAGACGCTTGTTCTGCACTTGACGGAATTAGCACCATTTCGCCAGCCGGGGCTGTCGCGGTTGCTGAGGTATCATCGGGCCGTTCCCTAAACCTCTCTGGATAAGATAGGCAAACCTATTTGTTTTTTGTGAAGCGGTCGCCATCTTAGCAGAAGAGATTTGTGCCGTCAATGTGCAAAGTGCCCAAAACGGCCGTTACCCTACTGCCACAATGTATCACTCAAATATTTAAAACCATTGTCCGGCAAGATGGTCACAATGACCCCTTCATCCAGCGTTTTGGCCACGTTTAAGCTGGCCACTGCCGCTGCTGCCGCCGAGATGCCCACAAAGAGCCCTTCGGTTTTGGCCAGGGTGCGCGCCATCGCGTGCGCGTCTTCGGTGCGCACGGTCACGTGCTCGTCGGCCACGTCCTCATCATAAATGCCCGGCTTTAGCGCCGAAGGCATGTGCTTGAGTCCTTCCAGGCCGTGAAACGGACTGTCTGGCTGCATGGCCAGCGCCTGAATGTTGGGATTAAACTGCTTGAGGCGGCGCGTGGTACCAGTGAAGGTGCCGCTGGTGCCTAATCCGGCTACAAAATGGGTGATTTTTCCTTCTGTTTGCTGCCAGATTTCTGGCGCGGTACTTTTGCTGTGGGCCTGCCAGTTTGCCGAATTGTTGTACTGGTTGGCATAAAACAGCGTCGGGTCTTCGGTTGCTAAGCGGCGCGCTTCCACAATGGCCCCATCGGAGCCTTCCAGCGGATCGGTCAGGATGAGTTCGGCCCCGTATGCTTTAAGGATGGCAATGCGTTCCGGGCTGGCGTTGCTGGGAACAGTGAGCTTGACTTTGTAGCCGCGCGCCGCGCCCAGCATAGCGTAGGCAATGCCCATGTTCCCCGAGGTGGAATCCAGCAGGGTCATGCCGGGCTGAAGCTGGCCATTTTCTTCGGCGGTGCGAATGATGTTGAGGGCGGCGCGATCTTTCACGGAGCCGCTGGGGTTGAACCATTCTGCTTTGGCATAAATGGCTACGGTGCCGGGGATGTTGTGGGCGACGGCCGTATTCCACAAACGCAGCAGCGGCGTATTTCCAACCTGGGCTTCTAAGCTGTGGGCAGGGGTTGTGGCAAAAGAGTGGGTGCGTGTGTTTTCGATTGTTGACAACATAATTTTAGGTGTTCCTGAGATTGTTTTCTAAAACAGGGGCAGCGTTAACGCGCTACCCAACAAAAAACGGTCGCAGCTATTTGCTGACTCTGAAACCTTTCTAAACAATTTGGCTCGTGTTAGTGGTTTAATTTGTTTAGAAGTTGGTTTCTCGTCAGCCGCTGGCGAGAACAACAAAGAGAGCAAATATGCTCATTGTTGCTTCGCGAGAGCAGCCACCACCGTCTTGTACCTGTGCTTTTAGCACTTTAGAAATTTTTCTCAGGCGCTTGAACGATGGCTACCACCCTCGCTCAATACACCTGCAATATTGTCCAATCATGTTTGTCACACTTTTTTAGCAAATTTTGATTTGTTGAATCAGTTGCGAGTATAGCAAAGCGATTTTGTCAGTCAAGTTAGAAAATGATAAACGGACTCGCGTCAGCTTTTCCCGCGTGGGGGTTAGATGGGGTGAGGGTAGGGGAATCTTACTTGCCTCAGTGAAAAGTAAAAAAGTGATAAGTGAAAAGTCGTTTTTGCTGCGTCAGAAGAGGATGGAGAGGAAACGGCCGTAAACGGCCGTGGCTGCACTGTACACAATCAACATCTGCCCGGGACCGTAGGTGAGCCAGATGACATCACCAATGAGGAAGAATTTCGTGTCGTTAAACAGTTGGGCTGCCAGAATGAGGTCGCTGATGAGGAACAGCGCCGCGCCAACAGCCAGCCAGACAAACTGGTTTTGTTGCAGCGCCAATCCGGTAGCCATACCGGCCGTGCTGGCCAGCAGGAGGGCATACGGCAGCGCCGCCTGGTGCAGCGTGGTGGGCTGCTGCCCACGATAAACGACAAAATACCAGGCCACTGCGCCAATAATCCACCAGACAATCAGGCTGCCCCAGCGGATTGAGCCATCGGTTAGGCCGATTTGATTGCTATAGCGCCAGATGCCAATGATGTAAGCGATGTGACCCAAACCAAATGTGGCCATGCCCCCCAGCACATTACGGCCGCCGGGCAGCACGCCAGCCATGAACAGATCCCCCAAAAAGCCAAAACTCATGCCGATAGCCAGCCACAGGACAAAGTTGTTGGCCGCATTGTGGCGTGTGATGGCAAACCAACTCCAGCCGGCTACTACCAACACGGCCGAAGATGTTAACCGGGTCCATTGGGGCATGCGCTGGCTGGCGTCAGCAGGTCCCAAAAAGAAGCCGCCGAACAAAAGCAAGGCCCAAAGAACCCACAGCAGCGTGAAGGAAATGGGGGGTAAGGGTGACTCATTTACCAACATGCAGAAATTGTATCAGGAAATGGGCTAACTGTAATAGCGACTGTCATCCGGGAATAGGGTGACAATCGTCCCTTCTTCCACCGTTTGGGCCAGACGAAGCGCAGCGGTGACGTTGGCTGCCCCCGATGGCCCGACAGATAACCCTTCGCAGTCAGCCAACAGCTGGCGTGTTTCTTGGGCTTCGGCGGCCGTCACTGCCAGATGTTTATCAGCCAGAGAAGAATCGTAGACTTTGGGGGAAACGGCCGTTGCCATAAACTTCAATCCCTTAATCCCTTCATGTTCTGTTTTGGGCTGTACGGTGGCACATACAATATCTGCGTTACGTTCCTTCAGCCAGCGAGCGGCACCGGTAAACGTGCCGCCAGACCCCACCCCGGCCACAAAATGGGTGATGCGTCCGCCGGTTTGCTGCCACATTTCTGGGGCAAATGTGTGGTAATAAGCTTCCCAATTAGCCGGGTTGTCGTATTGGTTGGCGTAAAAATAGTTGGGATTTTTTGCTGCCATTTGGCGAGCGGTGGCCATCGCCCCGTCAGAACCTTCAGCTGGATCTGTTAGCGTGAGGTCGAGGCCATAGTTGCGCAGTAAAGCCAGCCGGGCCGGAGTAGCGTTGGCCGGAACAACAAGCTTGACTTTGTAGCCGTGCAGGCGGCCTAGCGTGGCGTAGGCTAGTGCCATATTGCCGGAACTTGAATCCAGCAGCGTCATGCCGGGCCACAGCTTGCCCTCAGCCTCCGCCACCTGAATGATGCGTTTGGCTGCCCGGTCTTTGACTGAACCGCTGGGGTTGAACCATTCAGCCTTAGCCAGTAGTTGGATTGAATCTGTCAGGCCGGCAGCGGCGGCAGTTGCTTTTAAGTTGAGCAGTGGCGTTTGGCCAATGGGCCAGATGGCCGTTTCAAAATAGTTCAGGTGTTGGATTGTTGTGTGAGTATTCATCAGGCTCCTGCTACTAGAGGTGCGATGCACTTACCCCAAGACGCTTCAGGGAAAATCGGTCTGAAAAAGTGCGTGGCACCTGAGTTATAAATCAATAATGATGAGCAGTATAAATAAGGTAATGGCCTACGTAAATCAACATGCAAACTATCAATTATTTCTATAATATTAATAGACTATTTCTATATAATCGACCTGGCTAAGCGCATAATTTCGTAACGCGCGAAATAATCACGTTGCAAGCATCACAAACTGTTTATGCAACTTTTTGCACTGCTTCCGGTAAACTTGAATAGGATGACGCTAACAGACGAACAACTGCTGCAACAGGCCAAGTTAGGAAATGAGACCAGCGCCGCTGCGTATGGGGAAGTTGTCCGCCGCTATCAAACGGCCGTCTTCAACGTAGCATATCGTCTGTTGGGGCGGCGGGTAGAGGCTGAGGATGCGGCGCAAGAGGCGTTTTTGCGGGCGTACCGGGCGTTGGATCGTTTTGATGTGAAACGGCCGTTTGCCCCCTGGATCAAGCGCATCACCACCAATTTGTGCTTGAACTGGTTGGAATCGGCCAGAGCACGGACGCAGCTGCTGGCTGCCGAACTAGCCCGTGACGATCGGCCGGTGAGCATGGACGACTGGGCGCAGACAACGCCGTCTCCGGAGCAAACGATGGTGCGTGAAGAACAATCGACTCGGCTGCATAAGGCAATTTTAGAACTGCCGCCGCGTTATCGTGTGGCCATCGAGCTGCGCCATTTTCAGGAGTTAAGCTATGAAGAAATTGCCGAGGAAATGGAACGGCCGCTTAGCAGCGTGAAAAGTGATCTGTTTCGAGCACGGAAGATGTTGGCGGAAAAGATGAAGGATGGGTGAGCAGGGTTGCAAGTGGCAGGTATGCAAGTGGGCAAGTGTTCAGGCACTCAGGTGCTCAAGTAAACTTGGCATTTGAAAACTTGAGCACCTGAAAACGCTATTGGAAAGAGCATGAAAGATTTTAACGAAGATTTATTGCACGAATATTTAGACGGTATGCTGGATGACGAAACGCGGCAGGCGGTTGAGGCACACTTGGCAAGCTCCCCGGCGGCGCGGGCGCAATTAGCGGAGCTTGAGGCGCTGTTCAGTAGCCTGGATACTCTGCCGGAGTTGCCGCTGGGGCGAGATTTGTCGGCGGCAGTGGTGGCGGAAATTGGACAGGAAATGGCCGTCTCCACTTCATTACCGCGCTGGCTGTGGGGTCTGCTGCTTGGGCAGGCGCTTATTGCTCTGCTGCTGTTGGGGAATGTGTGGACCTCGCTGCTGGATTGGTTGGGCAACGGCCGTGACATCGCCACAGATTGGTTCGCTACGTTTCAGCTGTCCACGTTGGCCTGGTTGCGCGAGTTTTGGGTGCAGATAACGGCCGTCTGGCAGCAGCCCAACTTGCCCAATTTAAGTATCGACCTGCCTACAAGCCATTGGGCACTGCTCTTTGGCTTGGCGTTGTTGGTCTGGCTGGCCGGCAACCGCCTGCTGTTTACAGCGGATTAATTTTTTGTTGATCGCCGAGGGCTGAAGCGCCCGGCTAGCTGGGCAAGCCCCGCCGGGGCTAAAAACTGATTACTGACTTACCGATTACTGATTATCGAATACCGTCCAACCGGAGGTTCACATGGCTGAAGGATTACAACTCATCATTATTATTTTGTTTAGCGGGGGCACGCTGGCGGCGCTGCTGGTACTGCTGCCCGCTTTGCTGCCGGGGCGCGTGGCGCGAGCGCAGCAGATTGTCCAAAAGAGTCCGGGGCGGGCGTTTGTCATTGGGCTGGTGAATTTCCTCTTTTTTGGCGTGTTGATTGCCATTTTTGCCCAGGGGGCAGATTTGGGCGGTCTGATTGCGGGGACGATTTTGCTGGCGCTGATGATGGTTACGGCCGTTGGCCTGGCCGGCATCAACCAAATTGTGCAAGGGCGATTGTATCCAAATGATGGCGGGGTGAAGGTGGGGTTGAAAACGGCCGTGCTCCTTATCGCTGCCGGATTGGTACCGCTGCTGGGCTGGTTTGTCCTTACGCCCGTCTTGCTGCTCATCAGCCTGGGGGCCGCCATTATCGCTCTGGTGCGCCGCAAAAGTACGGCATCATCTGGCATTGAGGCTCATTTTTAGACCGTAGCCGGTTGGCCAGGCGCCAGATCTAATGCGACGAAGCATTCATTATTTACTGCCATGTGCTGTACTCATCGGTATGTGCCTACGCCTAATATCTTCAGGTAATCACAATTTTTGCGTATGAAAGTAAGCTTCGTAACTGTCGAGAGAGCTGTAGCCTAATTTAGTGGCTAGCTTTACCGATTCCGGGTTGGCGGCGTCCCAATTGGGGTGAAGGCCGCGTGTTAGGCAGGCTAAGAGCAGGCTGGCACCGAGGGCGGTGGCAATGCCCTGCCGCCGATGGGTCTCATCGACGAAGATGCTGATTTCAATGCCCTGGCTGCACACCAGTGAAGAGTAAGCAATTCCCACCGGCTGTTCCTCGACCAGAGCGACAAAACCCAGGCCACGCGCGGCAAAATCTTCAGCGGAGTCAAAATCGGCCAGATCGAAATAGAGTTGCGATGTGGCGCTTAATTGACTGGCTGCCGTGGCGTTAAGCGCCACAATTTTCCCCTTAAATGAACTGTCGTTCAACATCTGATTCAAATGATCTGTTGACAGCGAATCGGAGGAAAAGCTGTGGCGCATGTTGGTTTGTAGGGCGTCGCCAAACTGTTGGCGGGCCAGTTCTGCCCAGCCAGGTGCGGAGGGCATGAGCAGGTTGTAGGCGGGGAAGTCAGCCATCATGGTTTGGGCTTGGGGCGCGTCGCTGCTGCCCGCAAAATAATGAAACGGCCCAATTACCACATGGTAACTGGTGGGTTGAGCCAAATCATCCACAAACGCCTGGCCCATTTGCCCTTCCACTATGCAGGGGATCGACATATCTACGCGGGGCACCGTCCGGAAAGCGTCGGCGAGTTTGATCCGGTTGATTTTGGTTAATTCGAGCTCGTAGCACATTTTAGTTATCCCTGGTTGGTCAATTTTGCAAAATTGACCTACAGCTGGCGGCGGTAGATGCCGTGGCTGCGGGTCATGAGGTTGTGTTCCACCAACGAGCGGCGCAGCGTGGCGACGTCTTCGTGGAAGTCGAGCAGAATGAAGTTGACCTCTTTTTCGGTGTATTCGCGCTCCGGCTCAAACTCCTGCACGATGAGTTCAAGAATAACCTGCATCTTTTTTAGCTGAGTCGGCAGGCGGGTGAGCCGTCCGCGCTTGATGAAGGTTTTAAGTACCTTTTGTTTGTAGGCATCGGTCTCCACTTCATTCGTCAGGCTGGGCTGAGGCAGGCGAATGACCTCGCCCAGCGGCTTCTTCAGGATGTCGCCAACCAGCGAAAACATTTGGTAGTACTGGTCTTTTGTTGATATGAGCAGACCTGCTTCAGCCAGCTTGGCCAGGTGGTGCGAGATGGTGGCAGGTTTCAAATTCAGAATGGCCGCCAGTTCTTCGCCGTGGCGCGGCTTTTGCTGGATCAGATTGAGTATGAGCAGGCGGGCAGGGTGGCCCAAGGCTTTAAACAGTTGGGCCCGTTCTTCCAGGTTGTATTCGGCCGTTGTTTTACGCATCCCAGCTCCTTTTGCCCGTGGCGCGCAGGTATACCATGTTGAAAATGCCTTTGGCATGCTGAATGCTGCTCAATTTGATCTGTTCCTTGATCAGCGTTTCACGGTCATTCATTGCCTTGAGCAGCTCAATTTCGTTGTTGGTATGCGTTTCGATGGTGCTGATGACTTGGTGAAACGCTTTGGCAATCTTGTCTGCTTCGGACAGATCGGAATCAAAGATGTCTTCATATTCCTTGTTCATGTGTGCCTCTTTGCTTCGGCTTTTATAGAATTAGTTCGCCTAAATTTAATTAGATAAGTTTCTAATCGAAATATTACAAACTAATCGTTGGTTTGTCAAATCGAATTTGACGTTTTTGTTGCTAGGGAAGAACGGCCGTAATCACATCCAAATAAAACAGCACAAAATAGCCCACCAACAGCACAAACCAGCCCACCAACTCCACCATGTCAAAATAATGCGACCACGAACCGGACAGGTTATCTATCACAATTTGCATTACTTTTTCCAGGTTTTCCAGCTTGTTCTTGACGATTGTTTTCCAATCATCCAGATACAGTTCGTCGATGATGGTGTGGTATAGCTGCGAAGTGTACCAATCGCCAATGAGCAGCAAATCCTGCTCGATATGTTCAAAATCGAGCAGATAGGTGAGGCGCTCGGCCACCAAAGACTGAATTTCCTGGCGCGAGGTTAACGGCCGAAAACGCAGCCGTCGCTCCAATGCGTCCTGAAACGAACGCAGCCGCGTTTCGATGCGCTTGTCCAGCAGCCGGTAGCGCAGCAGTTGGTAACTGCCAATTTTGAACAGCTCAATGTCTGCCTGGTCGTCGCCATACGGCGACAATATGATGGCTCCGCCCCAATCGATTACCACCAGATCATTGGCGGCGTACTGCACCCGGGAGATGAGCGTTTGCGTCACTTCTTCATCGCTGAACGGGTCGGCTTGGGAACGCAGCAGTTGAGCCAGGGCCGGGGCGTGCTCGGCAATAAAATCCGTTGGGCGCGGCAGATTGAGGTCAAAAATGAGGAGGCTGTACGCTTCCCACAGCTCATTTTTTAGTTCTTCGGCGGTGAGCAGCGTTTGCTGCAAGGCGGTTTCGATGCGCTCTTTCCGGCCAAGGGCGGCGCTGCTCAGCGGCTGGCTCAGGCTGAAAACGCATTGGTCGATGCGGGTGTGGCCATCATAAATTTGCGGCTGAACGGACATTTCCACGCCTTCCAGCTGAAGGTTAAATGCTTCCAGCAGCTGCACGGAAATATCGATGGGCTGGAAGTAGGGGATGCCTTTGCGGGGAGTGATGGATTGCTGGGTAACGGCCGTTTCGCCACGTTCATTGGGGTGCACTAACAGATACACCATCTGACATTCATCAATTTCCTGGGTCATAATTTTTTCCTTAAATTTTGGACACAGATACTTCGACTACGCTCAGTACAAGCTTTCAAGGACGAACACAGATTAATTCTTTTTATCTGTGAAAATCTGTGTTTATCTGTGCCCTGTTTTTTTATTGAGGAACGAAGTTAATAAAAAGGAGGGTGCGCAAATTCTTGCCCATTATAGTTTGTAGAGATGTTTTCGGTTCGATTTTCGTGGGAACGGCCGTTTCCAGTACAATATTGGCATGTCCGAGCAAATTCAGATCGCCGGCTCCGTCGAGCGGATTACCTATTACAACGAGGAAAATGGCTACACTGTCTTGCGGCTCAAGCCGGATTCACGGGGGATGCTGCCGTTTCGCTACGCCAGCGGGCGCGAGGCGCTCATCACCGTCGTGGGTAATTTGCCAGAGGTACAGCCGGGCGAATGGCTGAAGCTGATGGGCAAATGGGGCAATCATGCCAAACACGGCCGTCAATTTTTGGCCGAATTTTGCGAACAATCGCTGCCGGCCACCACTGAAGGCATCAAGCGCTATCTTGGCTCCGGCATGATTCGCGGCGTGGGCAAGGTGATGGCTGAGCGCATCGTGGAGCGCTTTGGCGAGGATACGCTGGACGTAATCGAGTACGAACCGGAACGGCTGCAAACGGTGCTGGGCATCGGCAAAAAGCGGGTGGGGCAAATCATCAAGGCGTGGGAGGAGCAGCGGGCCATCAAGGACGTGATGATCTTCTTGCAATCTCACGGCGTTTCCACCAATCTGGCGACAAAAATTTACAAAAAGTACGGTGATGCTTCGCTGGCCATCGTGCAAAACACGCCGTACAAGCTGGTGCAGGATGTGTACGGCATCGGCTTCAAAACGGCCGATAAAATTGCCCAGGCGCTTGGTTTAGCGGCGGATGATCCGGGCCGCATTGAGGCGGGCATTGCCTACACGCTCAACCGCATGGCAGAGGATGGCCACGTCTACATGCCGCAGGAGGAACTGGAGCCAGAAGCGGCCGAAATTTTGGGCCTGGCAGCGGAGAAGGTAACGGCCGTTATCGACCAATTAGAAACGAGCGATTTTATTAAACGTGAGACGCTGCGGTATCCGGTAAGCAGTAATCCGTTATCGGTAATCGGTGAACGGCCGTCGGCCAGTGAGCAATATTCAGTTGGCAGTCATAAATCTTCAGAGATTAAAGAAGAACGTGCTGTCTACCTCACCCCGTTCTACTACTCAGAAATTGGCGTTACTCAGCGGATTCAGCGGTTGATTGAGCATCCGACGAGCCGGTTGGCGGTGCTTCGTAAACAGGCCTCGGGACTTAATTTTCAATCGTCAAAAGCTGGGTTTATTTTAGCGCCGCAGCAGCTTCATGCTGTGGAAACGGCCGTAAAAAACAAGGTCACCATTCTCACCGGCGGTCCGGGCACGGGCAAAACGACGACGATGCGGGCTCTGCTGGATTTGCTGGACCGGCACCGGCTGACCTACGCGCTGGCTTCGCCCACTGGCCGCGCCGCCAAGCGGCTGGCTGAGGCCACCGGGCGCGAAGCCAAGACGGTGCATCGTTTGCTGGAGTTTAAGCCAGGGGAAGGATTCGGCCGTTCTGAAAACAATCCGCTTAACGCCGACATGGTCATCATCGACGAAGCCTCAATGCTGGATTTAATGCTGACCTATAATTTGCTCAAAGCAATCTCACCCGACAGCCACTTGCTGCTGGTGGGGGACGTGGACCAGCTGCCCAGCGTCGGCGCGGGTGACGTGCTAGGAGATTTGATCGATTCGGGGAAAACGGCCGTGGTCCGCCTGCAAACTATCTTCCGCCAGGCGGCCGATTCGCTCATCATCAGCAACGCCCACCGCATCAACGAAGGCAAGATGCCGGAGACCACTTCGGAAGCCAAAGATTTTTTCATCTTTGTCAAGGAAGATCCTGGCGAAGCGGCCGAACTGCTGGTGGATGTGGTTAAAAATCGGGTGCCGCTCAAATTCAAGCTCGATCCACTGGACGACATCCAGGTGCTGGCCCCAATGTACAACGGCGCCGTCGGTGTGAACAATCTCAACCTGCTGCTGCAAGCGGCGCTCAATCCCGGTGCCAAGCGCAAAGCAGAGCGCAAGCTGGGCGGGCGGCTCTTCCGCGTCGGCGACAAGGTAATGCAAACGGTAAACAACTACGACAAAAACGTCTACAACGGCGACATTGGCCGCGTGACCGACATGGATTTGCTGCAGCAAAATCTCACCGTCAGCATCGACGGCGCACCGGTAGTCTATGACTTCTTGGAGGCGGACGAACTGGTACACGCTTACGCCATCTCGGTCCACAAAAGTCAAGGCGCAGAGTATCCTTGTGTGGTGATGCCGGTGGCCACCCAGCATTATTTAATGTTGCAGCGGAATTTGTTGTATACGGCCGTCACCCGCGCCAAAAAACTGGTCATCCTCGTCGGCACCCGCAAAGCGATCCGCATCGCCGTCAAAAACGACAAAACCACCCAGCGCCACACCGCCCTCGACTGGCGCTTAAATCATTGACCAACGGTGGTATACTATTGCCAATAAGTTTGATGGAGCAAGAGTGATGAATAATACAAAGGTTGCTGATCTAACAGTCGATGAATTCAAGAGCGTCATTCGAGAAACGGTTGCCCAAACATTGGCCGAATTACTAGGCGATCCAGATAAAGGGCTTGCCTTGCGTGACGAATTTAATGCTGAGCTGCTGGCTGCATTAAAAGAGCCTAAAACCCAATATATAACCGCTCAAACGGTTGCCGAAAAATTAGATCTGGACTGGTAAAAGTGCCATCAGTTGTCTTCACCTCCCATGCAGAAGAAAACCTAGCCAAATTAGACAAGCAAATCGCCCAGCGGATTCTCAAGAAGATTCGCTGGCTAGCAGAAAACCTTGAATCGCTAACGCCAGAACCACTTACGGGTCAGTTTCAAGGAGTATACAAACTGCGCGTTGGCGATTACCGCGTTTTGTACACGCTGGAAGAAGATTCCATGGTAATTCGCTTAATAAAGCATTGTCGTGAAGTGTATAAGTAAAGCTACTGTTTTAGTTTCCTCTCTGTAAAGTTTCACCGAACAGCAGTATTTCTCTCGTAGTCCAATCGTCTAACAGCAAATCCGCGTTTGGCCTATACTGCTCGCTGTTGTAAAAGTAGGAAAGTTTTTGCCGATTACAAACACCCTGTTTTTCTTTTCAACGAGGAGTATTGTTGCTATGAAGCGTCTATTGTGTGTCGCTTGTTTTATTTTGTTTATGTTGATGGGCTGCACGGCCGTTTCCAGCGAACCGGCTGTTGAATCGGCCAACGAATCAGCTGTTGCCGCCACAAATGCACCTACGATCGAACCAACTATCGAACTAACTGTTGAGGTGGTCACCAGTGAGCCAACCGTGGAACCGGTTGCAGCCACGCCGACACCTACCCAACAGCCTGAGCCAACGGAAGCGCCTCAGCTGCCCGAGCCACCCGCGCGCGAGGATGTAGATAACCTGACGGCTCCTTCGGCAAGCTCAGGGCAAGCCGTATCCGCCGAGGCCATCGCCTACGTGCGGAACGAGCAGCTCTTCATCCGCACTTTGCCCGATGGTGACACCGTGCCGGTGCATACCGAACCATGTCCGGAAGGTAGCTACTGCTCCCTGAACTACCTTAAGTGGTCACCCGATGGGCAATATTTGCTCTACACCTATTATGATGGCGGCAGCAGTAGCCTGCGCGTGAGCGACCGCCAGGGAAACGTGCAGATTATCGAGGATGTAGCCTTTATTCGCCCAGGGGCCTGGTCGCCAGACGGCCGTACCATCGCCTACTTCAAAGCGACTGAAACCTATTTTGAGGCGGAAGGCACTAATCCCGGGGGACGATTCATGGAAGTATGGACTGTGTCATTGGCTGAAGATGGCCTATTGGAAACACTACAGTTGGTTGGCACCTGGCGGCAGGTTGGGGATGGCTGCGGCGGCGGCGGTCGTTCTGCCAGCGAAGTGCTGTATGAAAATGAAGGCGGCACGTCTTACGGCTACCTGATGAGTGTCACCGAATGGACACCGCAAAACATTCTGTTGTTCAACCTTATTTGCACCAACATTGGTCTAGGCCGGTTTGATATGAGCAGTGGCACCGAACTGCCCGGCTTTGACCGGCCGCTGCGCAATCTGGTACTCAATAACAGCGGCGACCGTTGGTATGCCGTCACCGGTAACGCCTGGGAACGCGACAATCCAGACAACAACCAGTTGGTCACCGGTACGCCGGATTCGACGGAAATCACCGTCATTCCCACCAGCGCCAAGGTGGAATTGGTGTTTGTCGGCCAGACGAGCGACAGCCTGTACTACACGGAGCGCAATCCGCTGGGGCGGGAGTCCTATGATGACCGGGGACTTTATTTTGCCTACTACGAATCCGCCCTGTGGCGCATTCAGCCCGACGGCAGCGGCGAGGAGCGGCTGCTGTTTGGTGAAGATGTACAGGCATATGCGCAGGTGGAAGAAACGGCCGTTGGCGATCTCATCTTTGTGTTGGTGGAAAATGAACGGCCGTTGGCCGAAGCCGCCCAGTTCGTGGAGGGCAACCCGGACACGCTGCAAGCCTACTCCCCCCAACGTCACATCATGCAGCTGCCCGCCAACGGCGGCGAACCCACTACAATTCTCAATAACGCTGGGCAACCCGCCCTCACATTGCCTTAATTGTCCCCTAGACTTTGATAACCTCACGCAAAGCCGCAAAGCTCCTAAATAAAAACCTTCGCGGCTTTGCGTGAAATTTTCATCCATATCCTCGGCAAAAGTAGCATGACCCCTGATTTCGTCTTCCAAATCGGGGGGTTTTTGTTTACAATGAGTTTCATTCTTGAGCGAAACAGTTCCCTGTCTCTGAATTTTGGAGGAAATTCGTGCCGCAAGCTTACTCATTTTGTCCTTCACCAAAACGACGGTTTATCAGGTATGTAGCTTTTTCCTTAGTCTTTGCCTTAGGACATCGGTTACAAGTTAAGGGTTTGAGACAATTGTCAAAGGCCATAATTCAAACACAGATGTCTC
>PABI01000053.1 GCA_002699125.1 Anaerolineaceae bacterium | reverse complement strand
TTTCAAAGCATCTGCCTCAACTGCCAAAACTGCTAAACCCAACAATGCTTCAACTGCCACCGGTAACACTTCAGAGCCTTGAGCTATCGTCAAAGCTTCCAAAAACAACGGTTCCGCTTCGTCATGCTTCCCTTCAGCCAGGAAGCTGTGGCCAAGATTGCTGAGAGATTGGGCAAGATCGCCGTCGTCACCGATTTCGCGCCAAATGACAATGCTTTCCGTAAAGAATCGCTGTGCTTCTTCTTCATCGTCCAGAGCCTGGCTAACCAGTCCCAAACCATTAAGACTTACCGCAATGTTGTATCGGTCTTCCAACTTCTGGCTGTGGGCTAACCCTTCTCTCAATAGTTGCTGGGCTTCAATATAGTTACCTTGAGCGATGGCCGCTAAGCTAAGCATATTGAGCGATGAGGCAATGGCCCAGGAATTGCCCAACTCCCGGCCAATTACCAAACTTTCATTTAGGAGGTGATGGGCCTCTCTGTATTCGCCTAAATAGTAGGCCGAAAGCCCAAGCTGCCGCAGACAAAAGGCAGCTCCCCACCTATCGTCAAGGGACTGCTTCAGCGACAACCCTTCACGCAGCAAGCGGTGCCCTTCTGAATAATCCCCCATTACCGAAGTTACGGTACCTAAGAAGGCCATCGCATCAGATAGCGCTTCCCGTGTCGTCACGCTGTCCGCATTCGCCACTGTTTGCAGCAAGCCCAGACTGCGCTGAAGCAGGTCGCGCCCTTGGGGATGCTGCCCCTGCCGAAACAGAAAGAATCCCTGGTAATTGAGTGCCTGGCCTAATGCCAGATTTTTCATCCATTCGTTACTATTGGCGGGAGCGACCGAATCTATATCACGGTCCTGTAAGCTTTCTACTGCCTGGCCAAAGAGTGGTATACCTTCCCGACAATTGCTGCGCGATTCATAAAGCCAAAACAGTGTATCAGCCGCCTGGCTCAACGCTTCAGCTTGCTGGTGGTTTGTGGCCCACTGCCACGCCAGACGCAGATTGGCCATTTCTTTGATCAGCTCCGCCACAACGGCCGCTCTTTCAGTTCCTTTTAAGGCCGTTCCGCGCCGCGCTAACAGGGCTGAGTAGAAACGGCCGTGACGCCGACGGGTCTGTTCGTACGCTTGCGGGTCTTTTTGAAGCCGGCCAAGCGCATATAGCCGCACCAATTCATGCAAATCATATCGGCCGGCTTTGGCATCTGCACGACGCAGCAGCGACTTGGAAACCAGCGCCGATAGCAAATTGAGCGAGGCTCCGGCAACAAATTCGGCCGCTTCGCGCCCAAAACCACCGCGAAAAACGGCCAGACGTTGCAGGACCAACTGCTCTTCGGCCGAAAGCAATTTCCATGAATGGTTGAATACCGCGCTAAGAGAACGATGCCGCTCCGGGACATCACGCATAGGAGTGGCCAGAAAATTGAGGTCTCGTTCCAGCTCCTGGGCAATCTCCTGGCATGAGAGTGTCAATACCCAGGCTGCGGCTAATTCAATCCCCAGGGGCAGTCCCTCTACCAGATCACAGATGCGCCGGATAGCTGAGCTATTTTCGCGTGTAAGCTTGAAGCTGGCCCGTGCTCGCTGCGCCCGCTGTATAAACAACTGCGCCGCACTGTAGGCCGAAAGATCGTCAGGGTCGGCGCTATCCGGCAATAACAGGCCCTTCACCTCAAAAACCCACTCGGCCTGCAAGTTTAATGGCTCCCGAGAGGTGATGAGCAACTTAACATTCAGTGCGTGATGCAACAAGTCGCTGACCAGCGCGACCGTTTCATCATCTCCCAGTAAATGCTCTAGATTGTCAAGAATAAGCAGCAGATTCTTCTCGTGCAGGTAGTGAAAGAGTTGTTCAGCACGATCCGTGGCCCCGTAAAGGACAAAGCCTAGCGCATCAGCAATCGTTGTCACTGTTTGCTCCCGTCCATTTACGGGTGCCAGGGAGACAAAGGCCGCTCCGTGCGTAAATGCCGCCTGGTGCTGGGCTGCCACCTGAAGTGAGAGCCGGGTCTTACCAATACCGCCGGGACCAATTAACGTCAGTAGGCGGCAATCTGGGACTTGGAGCAATTGGGCAATTGCGCCTAATTCCTGTTCGCGTCCCAGCAAAGGCGTTGGAGGATGTGGCAGATTTGATTTGGGGATTGGAAGCAGTTGCTCTAGTGCCAGCTCAGCACGAGGGAGAGAGGAAACCCGTTCAAGCTGCCCAACGCGACGTTTGCCGCGGGCAATTTGGATGAAGAGGGCCTGTTGTTCGGCTGTAATTTGCAGGCAATTTGCCAACAGTTTAGCGATTTGTGGGGACGGCCGTCTTTCCTCTGCTTCAATTTTACGAATCGTCGCCACCGTGCAGCCGGCACACTCCGCCAGGGCGGCCTGAGTCATGTCGAGTTGTTTGCGACGTTCCTTAAGCCATTGCCCAAACGTGCTTGGAAGATCCATTGCCCCTCTATCTTCAAAGTATCGCTTTTTGTAACACTCGGAGTATTGCGAATTGTCTCACTAACCGTTACCAACCGAAAACGATGCTGTAGTTTAATGAGGTGCAACCAAAAAGCAAGATTTTTTATCAGTTTTGAAGGAATTTAATCATGATTCTTGTTACCGGTTCAACGGGCAATGTCGGCCAGCATGTGGTACGCGAGCTAATGGCAATCAACGTGCCGTTTCGTGCCCTGGCTCACACAAGCGCAAAGGCAAAGGCGCTGGAGGCACAAGGAATTGAGGCTGTTGTCGGAGATTTTGCCGATGGGACAAGTATTCGGACAGCTTTACAGGGTATCGAACGCGTTTTTTTGCTTTTGCCAGACTCTCCCAGGCGCGTGCAGTTAGAAAAAGATTTCCTGACAGAAGCCAGGCGAGCAGCCGTAAGGCATGTTGTGAAACTATCTATCCTGGGCGCAAACAGCCAAGCCGCTGCCCCTATCCTCAAATGGCATGGACAGAGTGAACAACAGCTTGAGGCCTCGAGCCTGGCCTACACCCATTTACGGGTGAACTGGTTTATGCAGGATATGCTGGCGGACCAGGCCCGCTCAATTGCCCAGGAAAGTACTATCTATCAACCGCACGAGGAAGCGCATGTAAGTTTATTAGACACACGTGACGTTGGCGCGGTGGCGGCCAAGGTTTTAACTGAAACCGGACATGAAGGACGTGCCTATGAGATCACCGGCCCAGAAGCCTTGAGCTTCTCTCAAATTGCCGAGAAATTATCTGCATATTTGGGTAAACCCGTTGTCTACAGCCGTATCTCCGATGCGATGGCCTGGCAAAACATGCTGGCTAATGGTGTCCCTGCCCATACAGCTCACAACTATTTGACCTTGTTTCAATTTCATCGCCAGGGTGGGGGCGCGGTGCTGACTGGCTTTATAGAGATATTGACGGGGCGCCCAGCCCGGACATTAGACGGTTTTATTGCAGAGAATATTCAAGGATTCAAATAATTTCGCAAGATACAGAACAGTCCATCGGACAGTTAATTGTCAATGAACGATGTACACCTGGTTAACCAATTATCACATGTAAGGAGAATCAAAATGCGTTCAATGCCTAAAACCCTTAATGTCTCAAGTCAGTCTGTTTTGTTGACAAGCAGCGGGGTAGTTGCTTATTTGTCGTTGACGCATATGGTTAGCGACGCCATCACCCACATTTTCTCGGCGCTATTACCGACATTGCAATATCGTTTTGGATTAACGGAAGCAATGCTGGCTTTGTTGGTAGCGACTTTGGCTTTTAGTTCCTCAGTAACCCAGCCGATTTTTGGAGCACTTGCCGACCGCTTTGGCCATGTTCGGGTAGGCGCGTTGGGCGTGATCCTCAATGCAACATTGCTGAGTCTCATTGGAATCGTGCCAACTTTGTACCTTCTGTTTGGTTTGCTTTTAATAGGTGGACTTGGCTCTGCGGCTCTGCATCCCGCGGGAGCCAGTCTGGCTCGGGCCGCAGGTGGAACAAAAGCCGAATATGCCGTCAGTCTTTTTAGCGCCGGTGGGACGCTTGGAATAGCCCTTGGGCCGGTGATTGTTCTGATCCTGGTGGCCAACTTTGAGTTAAGTTTTACCCCCTGGCTTATGCTGCCAGCGGTCGCGCTTGGGCTATTAATGTTTTTTGTTATCCTCCCTCAGGATCAGGAAGCCTCTAAATTTTCGAACAGTGAAGCTAGAATTTTTGATTTTCAACTCCTGACTGGCCCGATTGGCCTTCTGGCCTTAGCTGGCATTTTGAGCGGCGTTGCTTTTGTGACCTTCACCAGTGCCATACCGCTCTGGCTGGTGCAAACTCATGGCCTGAAATATGATGATCCCCTCATCGGCTGGACTCTGGCTGTTTTTACCCTATCGGCCGCATTGGGTGGGGTGGGGGCTGGATTACTCAGCAGGCGAGTTAACCAGCGACACCTTGTTACGGGTTCGTTGCTGTTGGCACTATTCCCTTTATTTGCTCTTTTTGCCCAAGAACCCGGTACACTGCTTTTCTTCCTAATGGTGGTGTTGGCTGGTGGTCTGGTACATGCCAGCCTGCCGTTAATGATTGTCAGTGCCCAAGACCTGGCCCCCAGAGCTGCCGCTACCGCTTCGGGCATGCTGATGGGCTTTGCCGGAGGTATGGCCGGGATACTCTATATTGGGATCGGTTATTTACAGCAACTTATTGGCCTGGCTCCGGCCATAAGGCTCAGTTATCTGACCTTGATCCCAGCTGCCATTTTGGCCTTCTATGTTTTAACCAAATTTGATACCTCGGTTGATCCAGCTAAACAAGCCCCGATTGTCGCCTTGTCATGCTTGTGTTCACCAAGTTTGAGTGCAAATATCAGTACCTGTCCGTGCCGAGCCAAGAATGCGAAGCAAAATTTTTAGTCCAAACAATCCTGTCAAACGGCTTGTCAGGGATTGTGCGGTTTATATATAAGGAGAGAATCATGCAGTCACAACATATTGAAACAACCCATTCGACCGATCATAGCAGCCACCACGGCAGCCATCATGCCAGTCACAGTTCTCATGTCTCAGTGCATGGCGACGGACCCCGCTCCATGCATCATGCCCAAGCCGGGCACGACACGCAGGGACATACGGCGCATACTGACCACAGTGGCCACGAAGAGATGTTTCGCCGGCGCTTCTGGGTCAGCCTGGGATTGAGCGTGCCCGTTCTACTTTACAGCGAGATGCTGCAAATGTGGCTGGGATTCAACATGCCTCAGTTTCCCGGCAGCCAGTGGATCGAGCCGCTCTTTGCGCTCATCGTCTTCATTTATGGCGGCGTTCCCTTCATTCAAATGGCCATACCGGAGCTGAAAAATCGGCAGCCGGGCATGATGACGCTGATTTCGATGGCCATTCTGGTGGCCTTTACCTACAGCGCAGCCACAGTCTTTGCTCCCATTGGGGAAAGCTTTTTTTGGGAGCTGGTTGCCCTGATTGACATTATGCTGTTGGGCCATTGGCTTGAAATGCGCAGCGTGCGACAGGCCTCTGGGGCTTTAGATGAACTGGCCAGGCTGATGCCAGACACGGCCGAACAACTCAAGCCCGATGGATCTACCCAAACCGTACCGGTCACCCAGCTTCGTGATGGCGACATGATTCTGGTCCGGCCCGGGGCCAGCATTGCTGCAGACGGTAAAGTGGTTGGCGGACATTCGGCCGTGAATGAAGCCATGATTACAGGGGAATCTAAACCGGTGAAGAAGGAACCGGGGACCAGCGTCATTGCCGGAACGGTAAACGGTGACGGCAGCCTGCGCATCCAAATTACGGCCACCGGTGACCAAACTGCATTGGCCGGTATCATGCGCCTGGTGGCAGAAGCCCAAAGTAGTAAATCCCGCACTCAACTGTTGGCTGACAAGGCGGCCGCCTGGCTTTTTTATCTGGCTTTGGGGGTGGCAATGATTACGGCCGTTGCCTGGACCGCTGCTGTTGGTTTTGATATAGAGGTTCTTAAACGGGTTGTCACTGTGCTCGTGATTGCCTGTCCCCATGCCCTTGGTCTGGCAATACCGCTCGTTGTGGCCATCACTACCTCTATGTCGGCCCAAAATGGCATCCTGGTACGCGACAGGTCGGCCATGGAAAACGCCCGCCATATTAACACCATTATCTTCGACAAAACCGGCACCCTGACCAAAGGCGAAGTGGGTGTCGTCGATATCTATACCGCTCCTGGCCACGATGAAAACGAACTTCTGGCGCTCACAGCCGCCATTGAGGGCGACTCAGAGCACATGATCGCCCGAGGCATCCGGCAGGCGGCGCAAGACCGGCAGCTCATGCTGCCCCCGATTGGTGACTTTGAAGCATTAAAAGGCCGCGGCGTCCAGGCAGTCCACGAAGAACAAATCGTTTATGTTGGCGGACCACGCCTTTTAGAGCTGTTGAAGATTAAACCAGAGCCTGAACTTGAGGAATTTGCCCACGAGGCCGGGAAAAAAGGGCAGACTGTTATCTATATGATTCACAACAATCACATCGGCGCTGCGTTTGCCCTGGCCGATGTCATCCGACCTGAGAGTAAGACGGCCGTTCGGCGGCTGCACCAATTAGGTATCCAGGTTGTCATGTTAACGGGAGACAGCCAGCCAGTTGCCCGGGCAGTGGCCGAGGAACTGGGTATTGATAGTTATCTGGCAGAGGTCTTGCCTGAAGAAAAGGACCAGAAAGTCAGTGAACTTCAGGGGAATCATAAGATAGTGGCGATGGTCGGTGATGGCGTCAATGACGCTCCCGCCCTGACCCGGGCCGACATCGGCATTGCCATTGGCAGCGGCACCGATGTCGCAGTTGAGTCGGCTGGCATCATCCTGGTGCAAAGCAATCCCCTTGACGTGGTCAAAATCATCGAATTTAGCCGGGCCAGCTATCGCAAAATGATCCAAAACCTGCTCTGGGCCACTGGCTACAATGTTGTCGCCTTACCCTTGGCCGCCGGCGTTTTGGCACCTGTCGGTTTTGTATTGTCACCGGCCGTTGGCGCGATAGTAATGTCGCTGAGCACCATTATTGTAGCCATCAACGCCCAATTCTTGCGGCGAGTAAATGTATCAACCGCTTAACGTGACTCCTCCTCCATTCTAAACCGACGTTGAAATAGTTGTGCTGAAAGGATAACTGTGACGAAGAAAGCCAGCGGTGCAAAATGTTTAAGGAAACCATCTCTTGTAAACTTAAGATTCATTTACTGGGCGAATTTCTTTTTTTGCTCGACGGCAAACCAATTGCCGGACTAAATCCTGACCGGCCCCAATCGTTGCTGACATTCTTACTTTTACATCGCCATGCGCCCCAATCGCGGCAGCATCTTGCTTTCCGCCTTTGGCCAGATTCACCTGAGGGCCAGGCCCGTACCAATCTGCGTAACCTGCTGCATACTGTGCGCCACAGTTTGCCCGATGCCAATTCTTTTATCATTGCTGATGGGGCAACGCTACAATGGCATACTGATGTCATCTATGAATTAGATGTAGCAATATTTGAGGCTGCGATTCAGGAAGCGGAGAGGTCGAACCAGGTGGATACAATTCGGGATTGTCTGGAAACGGCCGTTTCCTTTTATCAGGGCGACTTGCTGCCAGGCAACTACGATGATTGGCTTATCCCCATTCGAGAAAAGTTTCGCCAGCAATATTTGCAAGCTTTACGCAAGCTGGTGATGCTGCTTGAGGGTCAGGGAGAATATCGACTAGCGGCTCATTACTGCCAAGAGATATTGCAACTAGACCCTTTAGATGAGGCAGTTGCTGTCTATCTCATGCGCCTTCATGCTCTTAATGGCGAGCGCGCGGCCGTTCGGCGAACTTTTCAAACGTTGGCTTCAACCCTACAGTGTGAACTGGGCATCGCGCCTGCTTCCGCGACCCAAGAAGCGTATAGGCAGCTACTTTCCCTGGAGACAAAACAACCGTTGGCTATCATGGTTATGGAATCACCAGGATGGCAGCCACGCCCATTGCCAATCCCGCCAACCCCCTTTATTGGCCGGGAAGCAGAGCTCGCCGAAACCGCTGAACTCCTGGCCAACCCAGCTTGTCGTTTGCTAACGATTTTAGGACCGGGTGGCATGGGCAAATCACGTCTGGCGCTGCAAACGGCCGTTGGTCACCAACCGATCTTTGCCGATGGCATCGCCTATGCCTCGTTAGCCGCATTAGATTCAAGCCAACGCATTATTCCAGCCCTGGCTGAAGCGCTCAACTTTACCCTCACCATCTCGCCTGATCCTGCTGCGCAATTGCTTAACTTCCTGCGGCAGAAAGAAATCCTGCTGGTGCTAGATAATTTTGAGCACTTGCTGGACGGTGTCTGCCTGCTGGCCGAAATTCTGACACAAGTTCCTGGGGCAAAAATCCTGATCACCTCACGCCAGCGGCTCGATTTACAGGAAGAGTGGGTGTATGCAATTCAAGGTTTGCCGCTGCCAAATGAGCGTGGTGACGAGGGGATTGGAGAAAACAGCTCCGTGTTGCTATTCTTGCAGAGTGCCAGGCGCTGCCGGCATAGTTTTACTCTAGCCGAAGCAAATCGTGCGGCTATTGTGCGTATCTGTCATCTGGTTGGTGGTATGCCTCTAGGATTGGAACTGGCCGCTTCTTGGGTTCATTCGTTGTCCTGTACCGAAATTGCCAGAGAAATTGAGCGCGATCTGGATTTTCTGACGGTTACCACACGCAACGTCGCCGGGAGACATCGCAGCATACGGGCTGTCTTTGATTACTCCTGGCAGCTGCTATCGCTGGAGGAACAACAAATCTTAAAACGGTTGTCTTTATTTGACACCAGTTTCTCGCGTGAGGTCGTTGACGAGGTAGCCGGTGTCAGCCTGGTTCAGCTCTTAAGCCTGGTAGACAAATTACTGATCCATCGAATAGACAAAAATCGTTACCAATTGCCTCAATTGTTCCGGCGGTTTGTAGCTTCTCTCCTCCCAGAAGACCATCTAGAGGACAATTCCCAATAGGTTCATCTGAACAAGGCGATGAAGATTCATCCATTTGCGAGCATGTCATTTGTGTGAAAACATGAGCTTTCACTTTTTCTTTCAATTTGGTTATTTAGGCCTGTTTCTAATCAGTTTTCTATCAGCCACACTATTACCATTGGCCTCCGAGTTATTGGTGGTAGCCATGCCCCCACTTGGTTATGAAGTATGGTTGATAATAGTAGTAGCCTCTGCTGGCAGTTTCCTGGGTTCACTGACCAATTATTTTGTGGGCAAAAAGGGTGGCGATGTCATTTTATCTCGCTACATTCAGATGAAGCCCGAAACATTGGTGCGAGCACAAAGATTCTATCAACGCTGGGGACCAATCGCCTTGTTCTTTGCCTGGATGCCGTTTATTGGCGATCCGCTCACGGCCGTTGCCGGTACGCTCAAACTTGATTTACGCATTTTCACCTTTTGGGTTCTTTTGGGCAAAGCGCTACGTTATCTGGTGCTCCTGGATATCGCAGATCGATTCTTAAACCCAGTGTAACATCTTTCCCATCAGAGGATTAATTTTCACAATCTAATTATTTATCTGACAACATTTTCGACATAGCTGCTATTTACCAAAGTCAACTATTTGATAGGTGAAAGTAAAAGTGATGGATACGATATTTTGGCTTAAAATAAGCTATGGCTTTTAAGATTCTTGTTGTAGATGATGAACTGACGCTGCTCAATACCATCAAGGCTTACCTGGAACAGGAAGGTTACGTGGTGCAAACGGCCGCTGACGGCCGTACCGCCCTACACATTTTCCGCAACTTCCAACCTGATTTGATTGTGCTGGACATCATGCTGCCAGAAATTGACGGCCTGGAGGTGCTGCGCCAACTGCGACAATCTTCGGATGTGTACGTTATCATGCTTACCGCCAAAGCGAATGAAGCGGACAAAGTGATTGGTCTGGGGATGGGTGCCGACGACTATGTGACCAAGCCGTTCAGTCCGCGAGAGTTGGTGGCCCGTATCAAAGCCTCGTTGCGGCGGCTGGGCGGCGGCAGTGCCAAAAAAGAGCTGGTTACCACAAATCTGCGCCTGGATGAAGATGCCCGGTTAGCCTGGAAAAATGGCCAACCGCTGGACCTGACGCCGATTGAGTTTGACTTACTGCATACCCTCATGCGCCATCACGGCCGCGCTCTTAGCCGGGAGCAGCTCATTGAGCAGGTTTGGGGCTATGATTACTACGGCGATGACCGGGTAGTGGATGTGCATATTGGCCGTTTGCGCAAGAAAATTGAAGATGACCCTGCTCAGCCAGCCTTGATTGTCACGGCCTGGGGTGCCGGGTACCGCTTTGAGGATGAGATAGCATGAAAACAATTCGGCAGCATTTGGGTTGGAAGCTGTTTATTTCCTACGTGGTTGTCATTGTCGTAGGGGTGGTGTCGCTGGCGGTGACGGCCGAACTACATACCCCCACAGCCATCAATCGGCACATGGCCGAAATGGCCCCGATGATGGGCGGCAGCATGGGCATGATGACAGATTTAACAGAAAGCTTCACTCAAACTGTCAATGAAGTGCTGCTGGTGGCGGCTTCGCTGGCGTTTGTTACGGCCGTAGTCGTCAGCACCTTTGTTACGCGCCGCATCGTTAAGCCGGTACAGGAGATGAAATCTGCCAGCCAGCGTATTGCTGACGGCCGTTACGAGGAGCGCGTTCAGGTCAACGGCGAAGACGAGCTGGCCGAGCTGGGCCGCTCCTTTAACCGCATGGCCCACGAACTGGCGCAAACGGAAGAACGCCGCCGCCAGCTTATTGGTGACGTGGCTCATGAACTGCGTACCCCGCTCAGCAGCATCAAGGGCGTGATGGAGGGGCTGCAAGATGGCGTACTGGAGTCAGAGCCGGAAACATTTGCCAATGTAGAGCGAGAAGTGAACCGTTTACAGCGATTGGTTCGCGATCTGGAAGAGCTATCCAAAGCAGAAGCGGGGCAAATTCAACTGGAAAAAGAGTTGGTTAACCCGAAAGAGTTGGTTGAAACGGCCGTTGCACGCCTCCGTCCCCAGTTTGCCGACAAGCAAGTAAGATTGAGCACGGAAGTTTCCCCCGACTTGCCACCTATTACCATAGATCCAGCAAGGATAACCCAAGTTCTGCTCAATCTGCTGGGCAATGCCCTGCAATACACATCGTCCGGCGGACAGGTAACTATTCAGTGTTCAATAAGCAGTAAGCAATTACCAATGAATGATGAACATTATTTACCGAACACCGACCACCATTTACTGATTACCGTCACCGACACCGGCATTGGCCTCACAGCCGATCAACTGCCTCACATCTTCGAGCGTTTTTACCGGGTGGATAAATCCCGGTCACGGGCTGGAGGTGGCAGCGGTATCGGTTTGACTATTAGTAAACATTTGGTTGAGGCGCATAACGGCCGTCTCACCGTTACCAGTTCAGGATTGAATCAGGGAAGTACCTTCACGATCATTTTACCTCTAGGCTAAGCTGACCGTTTTGATCAATCATTCTGGCGTTTCAGAAAACTCTGGCACTGGCCTGGCATTTGCTTCTTCTTGGGTCTCAGCTACACCGTTGGTTCTGATATCCTCAATCAACCACTCCATCTCCTTAATCTCCTTGCGTTGGGCCTCAATGATTCTATCAGCCAGGTCACGTACCCGAGGGTCTTCGATACCAGCACGCTCGCTGGTCAAGATGGCAATTGAGTGATGGGGTATCATCCCCTCCATGTAGTCAACGCCGTCGACTGTTATCTGACTGCGAACCAGCCAAATAGAAAGTAACAACATTAAGGTAGCCCCGAGAAAGATGGCTGCATTGGCCTTGGTATTCTTATACATCCCCAGCATGAAAAACAGCATGATGGCCATCATCGAGCCACCCATAATTGTTGTCATGAACAATCTTGTTTCGCTAAACCAGGCATGATCCAGAATTTGGTAAGAATTAGCGTACATCAAAATGTACATGATCACCATTGACGTCCCGATCATGGCAAAGAATCGCAGGTAGTTTCCTTGTTTATCGTGACTTTGTTCCATGTTTAACTGAGCCTCCCTATTTTTCTCTTTGTGAAAAAGTTCTCATTCTTTTTTGACTATAAATTCCTTTTCGAAGTTAGCAATATATCTTGATATATAGTTTCCGGTACAGGTCAAGTACATCTCTCCGATTCAAAGCACTGTTACAAAATCGTCACATTTTCTTTGCAGCTCCTTCAAACTTGTTTGTTAAGATAAAGAAAGTTGAGCAACGGCCGTTTTATAAGCGGTCATGATTAAGGAGAAAGCGACCATGTTTATGGGATTTGGCTTAATTTTTACTATCCTACTCGTCGTGGGATTTGTCTACTTGCTGAATGGTCGTGGCGCAAACATCAACGACCTGATTTCACCGGCAAGCAAGGCACACAAATCACCCCTGGATATTGCCCAGGAACGATACGCCCGGGGCGAGATTGATAAGGAAACATACGAGCAGTTGCGCCATGACTTAACCAGTTGAGACGTCATTGCTAAGGGAGTTGTCAAAAATGTTTTGGCCACAACATATGATGGGATACGGTTGGGTTGGCTGGCTAGTCGGTGGATTAGTCATGCTTCTCTTCTGGGGCGGTCTGATTGCCCTGGTTGTCTTTTCTATACGGGCCTTTACTGGCGCGAATCGGAATAAAACCACGCAGGCACCTTCCGAGGAAACCGCGCTGGATATTTTGAAACGCCGCTACGCTCAGGGTGAGATCGATAAGGCTGAGTATGAGGCCATCCGCCGCGACATCGAAACTTAAGTGGGTCCCCCCTACAAATAAAATACGGCAAAAACAGGGCTGCATGCAGTCCTGTTTTTGTTTGGCAACAAAGACCAGGCATGAAGAAGTTTTTGACACAAAATCGTCATACTTTTGTTGAAACTACGTCACAAAACTGGCGTAAGCTACCAATATTAAAGTTAAACAACGTATGCATCGCAGATTGTCCATCGAATTGCGGACAATCGGGAGTGAATAGACATGATGGCAGGATTTGGCGGTTTTATCTGGATGATCCTCTTTTGGGTGGTCATCATGGGCGGCAGCATCTGGCTTTTAGCCGCGATCTTTCCCAGGATAAGCACCTTTCCCAAGAGCGGTACGGAGTCTGATGATGCACCATTGGTAATACTGAAACAACGATACGCACGTGGTGAATTGTCCAAAGTAGAGTTTGAAACGATTCGCCACGATTTGGAACAGGCGTAGGGACGTAAAAACCCTATTTTTTAAATCAATTTCTTGACAAGGAGACAAAATACAATGAGCAAAAAATTACTTACACTCGCCGCAATTTTGGCCGGTATCGGCCTCTTCGCCGGTGGTTTTTTCTTTAGCCAGGTCAACGCCCAATCCAACCAGCCCGGCTGGATGATGGGGGATGGCCAATCTGCACCTGGCATGATGGGTAATAGTCAGTTTGGCCCCGGTATGATGGGTAACGACCAAGCCAATGGCATGATGGGCATGATGATGAACGGTGGCATGATGGGCGGTCAGTATGGTTCTGGCATGATGGGCAACTATGGAGCCTATCCCGATGTGGAGCCATTATCTATTACGGAAGCGGAAACGGCCGTTACCAACTATCTCACCACTCTCAACAACGACAATTTAAGCCTGGGCGAAATCATGATCTTTACCAACCACGCCTACGCCCAGATCATCGACGAAACCAGTGGAACCGGCGCATTCGAAGTTCTGGTTGATCCCGTAACCCAAAACGTTTTTCCTGAACCCGGCCCCAACATGATGTGGAATACCGAGTACGGCATGATGAGCGGTGGCAGCTTTGGAATGATGGGCGGCATGATGAACGGCCAATATGGACCCGGCATGATGGGCAACGGCCAATTCGGCGGAATGGTAGAGGGCAATATGATGGGCAACTTCGACTATGCTCCAGATGCAGAAACCAACATCACCGCTGGGGAAGCCATTGCCAGCGCCCAGGAATACCTGGATGCCTATTTGCCCGGCAAAACGGCGGACGAACACGCCGATACCTTCCCTGGTTATTACACCCTTCACGTACTGGAAGATGACGAAGTCGTTGGCATGTTAAGCGTCAACGCCTATACCGGCCAGGTCTTCCTCCACCATTGGCACGGCGACTTCATTGAAATGGCTGGTGAAGCGCATGATTAGAGAGAACGGAACACTGACGGTACAATAGGCCAAATGGCGCTGGTCATATCTGGCAGGCAGAGATAAAAATGATAGGAGACGGGCGGAAATGCCCGTCTCCTATTTTACCGTTGACTTGCGAGGTATTAATGATTCGGAAAAGATCATCATTATTGCTAATCATCAGTACAGCAATTGTAACGACCCTGGTTGTTGTCGGTATTCTATATTTATCTGGTTTCCGCCAACGCCCGGCCTCATCTGAATCTTTGGTTCATCAGGAAGGAATGGTCCACATGCTGCCGACGGCCGTTAATCCGTCGCTGGATGGCGTAAGTCAATTGGTTTTCGCCGCTTTGGCTAACAGAAGGAATTACCGATGTTCAATCGAAACAAGGTCTTGTTGCTTATCATTCTCATCCTGCTAGTCGTGGTCGCGGCCGCCTGTAATCAAGGGATAACGGAAGATACAGCCGTATCTCAACCAACCAAAAATAGTGATGGCTATACCGACATTACCATCACCCAATTAGCGGAAATGCTTGAAGAAAAAGATTTTACCTTCGTCAATGTGCATATTCCTTACGCTGGCGACATTCCGCAAACCGATTTGTCCATTCCCTTTGATGAAGTAGAAGCAAATTTAAATCAATTGCCGGCGGATAAAGATGCGCCGCTGGTTCTCTACTGCCGCAGCGGCAACATGAGCACCCAGGCAGCCGAAACCCTGGTAGAACTGGGCTTTACCAATGTGATGGAAGTTGACGGCGGGATGAATGCCTGGCAGGCGGCAGGGTATGAACTGGTCAACAATCAATAACCGCACATTCCTTAGTGCCCTTTTGCCTTTGCTCATTATGTTGGGACTGCTTCTGGGATCAGGTTGTTCTCGCCCGCCGCAGTTAGCAGCCGTTCCGGCCCAGATTGCCAGAAACGAAGCATCAGCCACACCAACTGTTTTGCTGCCAACGGCCGTTCCCAGCCACACAGCCACACCAACAGCAACGGCCAGCCAAACCCCTGCCTCAACAGAAACCCAGACGGCTGTTGCACCACCTCCTACGCTGACGGCGTATGCAACGATGATCCCAACCACGGAGCCAACCGCCACGCCTGGTCCAGAGGTGGAACCAACGCCACAATCGACGCCATCAGCCTGGCCAACCGTTAACCCCGCCTGGCTGGTACGCCCGCCCGCCGAGCTTGATCTCAGCCGCACCCATCTCTGGTTTGCCAGACCGGTTGACGGCAACAACAATCCCTCTGCACCTTACCGCTTCGGCATGACCTACAACCAGCAACTCTCTCCGCACCGGGGCGTAGACATCGCCAACGATTTGGGCACGCCGGTTGTGGCTGTGGGCGCGGGCACCGTGTTCTATGCCGATGAAGATATTGAAACACTTTTTGGACCAAAGCCGGATTTTTACGGCCGTGTTGTTGTTGTAGAAATGGCCGACAAATGGGAAGGGCACACCATCTACACGCTGTATGGTCATCTTGAATCGGTGAGTGTTACGGCAGGACAGCCGGTAAATGCGGGAGATGTCGTGGGCATGGTGGGCAACAGCGGCGTGGCGCTGGGGCCTCATCTGCACTTTGAAGTACGTCAGGATGATCCACATTCGTACGAGTCGGTGCGCAATCCCGAGTTATGGTACCAGCCATACGCCGGGCGCGGCGTCTTGGCCGGACGTCTGATAGATGGCAACGGTGTTTTCCTGCCCGGAATGCGGGTCAATCTGGATTGCAGCGATGGGACGCCCCGGACCGTAGAAACTTATTGGGACCAGTACACGGCACCTGACGACATTTTGGTAGAAAACTTTGTCATCAGTGATTTGCCAATGGGCACGTGCCGCGTTTGGGCAGAAACGCCCGGTGGATTGGTACAACAATCTATTGAGATTTTGCCTGGGGAGCTCAGTGGGGTGGTTTTGCAGCTACGGCCGTAACCAACCAACTTCCCACAGCTGTACCTACACGTTTCGTGCCACAATGAGCTTAAAAATGCCCCCAGCGCCCATATCCTCCACACGTTCGACTTGCAGTTGGCTCTGTTGAATGTTCGCCACAGTGCGGCGGTTAATGTGCGGCCCCATGAGGCGAACCATGATAGGATCCAAAAGATCCATCACTGCACCAACCACAGGATTGGCTGACCGTACGTGTTCTAGCAGCAGCAAACGGCCGTCTGGCTTCAGCACCCTGGCAATTTCGTTAAATCCCAAAACAGGGTCAGGGACCGAGCAAAACACAAACGTAGCGATTGCCTCATCAAACGTATCGTCTGGAAAATCCAGCGACTGAACGTCACCCAGGCGCAAATTCACATTCGCTTCTGTTTTGGCTGCAAGTACTCTGGCCCGCTCAAGCATCCCCGGCGTCAGGTCAATGGCGGTTATATCCAGATCAGCAGGATAATACGGTATGTTTTTCCCTGTTCCCACGCCCACTTCCAACACTTTGGGTCCTTCAACCTGAGACCAAAGGTAAGGTCGCCACGCTGCGTAACGCCGCTCCGCCAAAATTTCCATAGCATCATAGAGAGGCGCGATCCGTTGGTACCGAGCCCGCGTCCGGGCTGTTTCTTGTTCGTTAATAAACATTGCTCACTTCATTTTTTGTCCGTCTATGAAAGATAAAGATAGGGAGGGCCATAGCCGCAACGCCATGAACGCCATGCCCAATTAACCAAAACAATCCAGTCAATACGGTGATTGAGGTAACCGGCATGACAACGCCAGCTTTAGCCAACTCTGCACTCGTTGCGATGTTTTCTAAAATGCACCAGAGGAAAGTAATCACCAGCACTAAAAAAGAAACTAGTGCCAGTAAGCGCAGCACCCACTTTTGTCGCATACTGGCAAGCATCCTGGGTAAACGGCCGTCTAACTGTTCAGCCATTTTTTTAAAGTGGCGTATGACAGCCGCGGCCAGGCGCGTGTAAAGGTTATGAGGTTTGCCAAAGTCCGGAATAACGAGAGATCGTTTAAAGCCTGCCTCATGCATGCCCCTCCCCCGTTTTTTAACTGGCATAAGTAAAAACATCCCTGGCAGGCATGGTTTGCAGGACGTGGGCACGGTAATCGTGGCGCCCGTCGTGGCTTGATTCATAAACGGCCGTTACCAGCTCTGCTGTTGTCACCAGTTGAGGATCATAGGCCACAGTAGCAACCCCGCTTTGCAAATAGATATCGGCGTATAAGACGCCGTTTAACCTAATTAACCCGTTCCGCACCCTTATTGCGCAGTTGGGGCAACCCATACCGGAGATATGCAGGAAAGCGGCCTCAGCTTGCGCCAATGCATTTTTCTCTAATGGTTTTTCAATAGGGTCAACATGACAATTTTCGTGTTCAGACATGAGAAAATCCTCCAGGATTCAGGTATTTTTGATTATTCAAAACTCGCATTTAAGGCCACAAAAAATATAATCGCCACAGGTCAAAACTGTAGTGAAGGTCGCATGTTACACTTCTATTTATAATTTACGGCCGTAAATCCACTTGGTAAATTCATTCGCTAATGATCAAACTATAAATCTTTGGCCGGCCGTTCCCAAGCGCAAATCAGCCTGAGCTAATACAGGTCAATTGGCCTATACAGATCCAAGATTTGACGGCAGCCTATAAAAAAGCCAGATTTTCATCTGGCCTTTGACGAAGTTATTCGATTTGAAGGTGATGGGCGGCTTAATCTATATTCACTGCGGGGGAAACAGCCTGGCTGGGGGTTCTTCTACTTTGCCAGATTCGAACCAGCAGCAGCCCCATCAAGCCAAGCTCGACAACTTTTGTGAGAATGGCCATCCAAGAAAACATGCTTACACTGTGGGTAGCAAAGTAGCCGATAAAGGTAACGGCCGTATAAGCCAGCAGCAGCCAGTAAATCCAAATTCGCCTAGCAAACAAGAAAGAAATTGGTAATAGCAAAGCGTAAATGAGTCCCACATAGCCTAAACCATTTAACAGGAGCAATCCTCTACCCCGCAACCCAATTCCTAGATGTAGAAAAGCCGTCATGCTGCCCAGGCCAATAAGTGTCAGCTGCAAAAACGAGACCGATTTTTTGCTGAGGATGAATGCCAGCCCAATGTTGAACAGGGTGAAAACGGCCGAAATGATCAACAGGGGCCTATCGTTAGTTAAAGTTGACAAGATGCCAGTGCGATGCGGGGTTTGGGCTGCCACAGGGGAGACTAAAATAGCTACTAATAGAGAAGATAAATAAAGTTGGCACAACTTCGAAAAAGAGCAAAGCTCTGATTGAAGGCAAACGCCAATAATAGGAATGCGCCACATCTAAATAGTTT
>PABI01000052.1 GCA_002699125.1 Anaerolineaceae bacterium | reverse complement strand
TGCCTTGGTTGCTTCTGTGGAAGCTAATCTGGCTCAACAGAATGATATTCAGTCCGATTCTCGTTTTATGTTTTTAAAGAACTTTTCGTGATGTACTTATGTGTGAAAGCGGGAATGAAACTTAAAAAACAACAGGCACATTTTGCGCTTTCACTTGAGTAAACCGCGATTTTACACCCTGGTATTTTCAAGATGCTTACTGCGGTTTACTTACGATTACGGATTCACCGAAATGAGTGTTAATCCTAGATTACTAATTTTTTTAACACACCATGCAGAGCGGCTTGATCAAAGATGACACCGCTTAAAATGGTGTCGCCATCGTCAGTCAGGGTGATGGTTAAACCATCGAACCAATCTTGCCAATGGGCATCTAAAGGCCCTCTGATTTTGATGTGGTAGTTGCTCTGCTTGTTGTTATTTTCGTTCGACATGCATTTAGGATAGAGCAATTGGCGTGATTTATTCCCACAGGAAACTGTGGTTTTGGGGATAAAACCTGTGGTTTAACGGGGAAAAGTTGTAGGAAACTCAAATAAGGTGGCTTTCTTTTGCTTTGGCAGTGGCTTGGGTGCGTTTGTTGACGCCCAGTTTGCTGTAGATGTTTTTGATGTGGTAGAGGACGGTATTGAGGCTGATAACCAATTGTTCGGCGATCTCTTTGTTTTTCAGTCCGTCGTTGATGAGGTGTAAAATTTCCAGCTCACGTTTCGTGAGGGGATCGGTAAGGGGCTGGGCCGGGGGTGGATGCGATTCAATCTTGACTTTCTGTCCCTCAGCTTCAAAGACAGCCAGTAACTGTCCACAATAGTCGGGCATAATCCCACGAACGGCCGTTTCGGACAATAGTTGAGCCATCGGCAGCCCTTCATCGACAAAGATGCGGATGAAGCCGCCCGGTTCTGCCAACGCCAACGCATCACCGAGCAGTTGCACAGCCTCATCCGTTTCCCCCTGCGCCTGCAGGACAAGCGCCTGTAGAATCATGATCTTGAGCCGTTCATCGTGCCAACCTTTGGCCTCCATCTGTTGGCGTAACGGTGCTAAGAGGGCCAAAGTGCCTCGTGTGTCACCTTGGGCCAGGAATACGCGCGCCTGACTGATGGGGAGTTCGTGTTTCTCAGCCAGATGAGCCGCTGCTGTCAGATTGCCCTGCCGCAGTAAGGTAAGCACTTGCGCAGCAGCAACATCAGGCAGCCGAAAGAGGAAGTTATGCTGACGGGCGAACGCTTCGGCTTCATCCAAAGCAGTGGCCGCGCCAGATATATCTCCCTGGGCAAGCTTCAGGCGAGCCAGAAACACGCCATACGAAGCGAAGGTGTCGATACTCTCTATCTGCTGCGTTAATTGAGCACATTGCTGCCCATACTGAAGGGCGGTTTCCAGTTCGTTCCATTGGTAGTGCAAATGAGCCAGACCAAGAAACGCTTCACAGGCAATCAACTGCGGCGGATCACCCGCCACTTGCAGAACCTGCTCATATGTGTTTGACGCCAACAAAAGTTTGTTATCTGCTGCCTGTAATTGACCCAGACTAATTGCAGCCGCTATGGCGTAGATGGAATCCTCAAACGATTGACTGATAGCGATAACTTCGGTGTAAGATTGGCTAGCTGTAGCACGGTCTCCCTGTAAATAATAAGCATATCCTTGCGTCCAATGAGCTGCAGAACGGAAAATCAGGTTGTCGGGGTGCAGATTCTCCAGCGCCCGGCTTGATTGGCGCATAATGGTTGCCACATCCTGCTGAATGATAGCCAAAGTGGCGCGAAGGGCAGCAATACGGCCGACCAAGTCTTGCGTTGTTTCGTCTGGTTTTGTACTTTGCAAAGCCGTTGTGCTTGCCAGGCAAGCTTCGGCCGCTTGCAGTTTCTCTTCGACAGCGGTGTGTTGACCGGTAAAAAACAGCGCCGAGGCATAGGTCACCCACAGCGAAGGCCGGGCATCGAGTAAAGTTATGGGCAACGATGCCAGCCAATGCAGTACAGGGGCACCCGCGCCTCGGAAGTGCAAAGGGATGCCGCCTCCTTCAATGAGACGTTCGGTGCGCTCAATATCATTGGCGGCGGCGGCATGGTGAAAAGCATCGATCGCCAGGCCATTGTCTTCATACCAAACACTGGCTCGAATGTGCAGGTCTGGTAGATCAAATTTCTCGGTCTCTTGCTGCAAGCGCTGCTGCAACAACTCGGCAAAGAGATGATGGTAGCGGTACCAGCGCCGCTCATTATCGAGCGGCACGAGGAACAGGTTGGCGCGATCCAGTGATTCCAGTACCGCCTGGCCATCGCTTTCTCCGGTCAGGGCATCGCACAAGGAGCCGGTTAGCTGGTTGAGAACGGCCGTTTTCAACAAAAACGTCTGCACTTCTTCCGGCTGTTGGTTCAGCACCTCTTCCAGCAAATAATCGAGCACAAACCGGTGGCTGCCAGTGAAAGATTGGATGAAGCCTGATACATCTTCCTGCCCACGCATGGAAAGGGCTGCCATTTGCAACCCGGCAACCCAGCCTTCGGTGCGGGCTTCCAGGGCGGCGATTTGGTCTTCGGCGAGGTTTAGTCCCATGACTTTCTGGAGGAAAACGGCCGTTTCCGCCACTGTAAAGCGCAAATCAGCCGCCCGCAGCTCTGTAAGCAAGCCGCGCACCCGCAGACGCGCCAGCGGCAGGTTGGGGTCCTCACGTGAGGTGATCACCAGATGCAGCTGTGGCGGCAAATTATCCAGCAGGAAGGTCAACGCTTCGTCAATCGGTCGCGAATCGACTGCGTGGTAATCATCCAGCACCAGCAGGAGCGCATCCGGCTGTTTGGCAATGTCGTTGAGCAGGCTTGTCAACACGTTGGAAACTGGCAGCGGTGTTGCTTGCAGCAGCGGCAGTGCCGACGCGCCAATGTGCGGATCAATGCGCTGCAAAGCAGCGATGACGTAGGCTAGGAAACGGGCCAACTCACTGTCGTTTTCGTCCAGCGACAGCCAGGCAATTTGATTGACGATTGACGATTGATGATTGTCGATTTGGGAGGCGCGCTCTGTTTGCAGGGAGTCGAGCCAACTACTGACCAGCGTTGTTTTGCCGAAACCGGCTGGGGCGGAAATGAGTGTTAGCTTGCCGGTCAGACCATGGTTAAGGGTTTCGATGAGGCGGGGGCGCGTGACGAGAGACGGCCGTAACCGAGGCACATATAATTTCGTTTGTAACAAGTCGCCGGACATAAGGCCATTATAGTGGATAAGTTAAAAGGCAGGCCAGAAAAATCTGACTCTTTGGGATTTCATAAGGTGACCGGCACATCTGGTAGGGGCGGTTCGCGAACCGCCCTTACATTTGGTATCAACCCCATCAGTTCCAAAAGAGCCGAAAATCTTTACCCAAGCTGGCTTAAAGCAAGTTGAGTTCTTCGGCGCAGTGTACGGCCGTTCTCCGGCTGTTCACCCCTAACTTTGAGTAAATATTCTTCGTATGCGTGCGCATCGTGTTCAGGGAGATCATCAATTCGCGGGCAATTTCCGGGCCGGTGAGATTGGTGGTAAGCAGCTTGAGCACATCAAGTTCCCGCTCCGATAGAGGATCGGGGAGGGGTTGGGCAGTGGGTAGGGCAACGGCCGTTTCCCCAAAAGCTCCTAACACCTGCTGCGCAAACACAGGAGAAATTCCCTCCCGCCCCGCCGCCCGCAGCAGCGTCGCCATCGGGGGCCCCTCATCCACAAACAGACGCAGCAAGCCGCCCGGTGCAGCCAGCGCCAGCGCCTCTCCGATCGTCTGCAATGCCTGCTCATTATCCCCCGCGGCTTGATGCGCCAGCGCTTGCAGCAGCAGTGCCTGGAGCCGTTTGTCATGCCACTCGTTTGCCTCTGCCTGCTGGCGCACCGGTTCCAACACCGCCAGCGCTGCGGTTGGATCATCCTGAGCCAGATGAATGCGAGCCTGGCTGATGGGCAGATCATGTGTTTCGACTAACTGGGCGGCGGCTGTTAGATTGCCCTGGTGCAGATGGGTTTGAATGCGCACGGCCGTTATTTCCCCCAGCCAATGGTTAAACTGCTTCTGCCGCACAAACTGCTCCGTTTCAGCCAATTTTGCCAACGCGCCCGCCGCGTCCCCCTGAGCCAGCTTCACGCGGGCCAGCAGCAAGCCACAGGCAGCCGGGGTATCTACATTTTCCAACTGCCGCGCCAGTTCCAAACCTTGCTGGCCAAACTGTTCCGCAGCCTGCAAATCATTCCATTGGTAATGGATACGCGCCAGTCCTACACACGCTTCGCACGCCGCCGGCCACGGCGGGTCACCAACTAGCTGCAGGATACGCCGGAAGGATTCTGCGGCTTGGTGGAGTTGATTTTCCGTTTCCTGAATCTGACCGACACAGGTGGTGGCGGCTAGTTCATTCATGATATTGCCGGATTTCTGGCTCTGGGCAATGGTTTCAGCATAAGCCTCGCTGGCCGCCGCCCGATTTCCCTGAACCTGATAGGCATAGCCCAGCGTCCAGGTTGTGGTGGTGCGCATGGGCGCGTTGTCGGGGTGAAGCAGCGCCAGGGCGCGCTGCGACTGGGTAATGATCGTTTCCACCTCATTTTTTACGATGCCCAACATGGCTCGGTTCGCTGCGATCTGGCCGTGCAGATCGGCCGTTTTGTCGTCTAGAGTAGGGTCTGGCAGCGCCGCCTCTGCCACTTGCAGGATTTCCTCAATATTATCGTGCAGACGACCGGTCAGGGTAAGCACGGAGGCATACGTCACCCACAGTGACGGCCTGGCCTTAAATTCGGCCTCCGGCAAAGCTCCCAACCAATGCTGCACAGGCGCCACCTCGCCGCGAAAGTAAAGGGGCAAGCCTTCGCCCTCAATCAGACGCACCGCCCGTTCAACGTCATTGGCCGCAGCCGCGTGATGAAACGCTTCCAGTTCCAGACCGTTGGCTTCATACCATTGGCTGGCCCGGGCGTGCAGCGCAGCTATCCCCCCCTCTTTCCCCCCCGATGGGGGGGAGATAAGGGGGGGATTTTGCTGCAAGCGCTGCCGCAGCAGTTCGGCAAAGAGATGGTGATAACGATACCAGCGCCGTTCGTTGTCCAGTGGAACCAGGAACAGGTTGGCCCGCTCCAGCGCTTCCAGAATCTCTTGCCCGTCACTTCGCCCGGTCAGCGCATCACACAAAGGGCCGGTTAATTGATTGAGGACGGCCGTTTGCAATAAAAATACCTGTACGTGTTCAGATTGTTGGTGCAGTACCTCTTCAATCAAATAATCCAGCACAAAGCGGTGGCTGCCGGTGAAGGATTGGATGAACTGCGCGATATCCTTCTGCCCCTGCATAGAAAGCGCCGCCATTTGTAAACCGGCTATCCAGCCTTCGGTGCGGGCTTCCAGCGCAGCGATGTTGGCTTGCGAAAGTTCCAGCCCCATCACTTGCTGCAGAAACGAGGCCGCTTCCTCATGGGTAAAACGGAGGTCGTTGGCCCGCAGTTCGGTTAGCTGGCCCCGGACGCGCAGGCGGGGCAGCGGCAGGCTGGGATCCTCGCGGGTGGTAATGACCAGGTGCATGTGCGGCGGCTGGTGCTCCAGCAAAAAGGCCAGCGCCTGGTCCACCGGTTGCGCATCCACCACATGATAATCATCAAGAACGAGGATAAACGGCTCTGGCCAGGCGGCGATGTCGTTGAGCAGCGTAGTTAAGACAGAGTCGGTTGGCGGCGGCTGGGGAGATTGCAGGCCGGGCAAAACTGAGCTACCAATTTCTGGGGCGATTTTCTGCAAGGCTGCCACCAGGTACGCCAGAAAGCGCGCCAGTTCGCCATCCCCTTCATCTAAGGAAAGCCAGGCAGCCGGCTGCTGGCCAGCGGCAATCCAGTCGGTAATCAGCGTGGTTTTGCCAAAGCCAGCCGGCGCCGAGATAAGGGTCAGCTTGCGGTGCAGGCCCTCATTTAGCCTTTCCAGCAGGCGCGGGCGCGGCACAATGTTGGGTCGCGGTGGAGGGAGATAAAGCTTCGTGGCTAAGATTGGAGTGGACATCATTTAATTCGTTTTAATATTTTTTTTGATATCGGAAACAAGAACTGATCCACAGATTAACGTAGATTAACGCAGATTTTTGCTGTTAATCTGCGTTAATCTGCGAAATCTGCGGATAGTTTTCTGACATAACGTTATTTCCAACGACGTTTATTGTAGGTGCTGGATGTAGCGGTCGGCGGAGCGGTGAACGGCCGTTTTGGCATTTTCAGCCACGACCCGGTCCCACCATGCGCCATAGATTCGATCATAGGCATACGGCTCCACGGCGGCGACAATGCGCCGCACTTCGCGAGCGGGCAGCGGAATGAGGTTGGGGTAGCTGTACATGAAGCTCACGTAGCGCCGGTCCGACACCACCTGCAAGATGTCGCCGGTGAGCAGCACCCCTTTGCCGTCGGCCCCGGCGGGCCAGTGCAGCACCGTGCCACCCTCAAAATGGCCACCGCCGCGAATCAGCGTCATGCCCGCCCACAGCGGTTTTGTTTCACCTTGCCAAAATTCAACGGCCGTATCCGGGCGCATCACCCACTGCTGGTCGGCGGCATGCAAATAGATAGGCGCGTCAAAGGCGCGGCTCCATTCGATCATCGACGAATAGTAATGCGGATGGGAAATGGCGATGGCCCGAATGCCGCCCAGATTGTTTACGGCCGTTATCGTCGCTTCGTCAATCAGGCTAATGCAGTCCCACAGCAGGTTGCCTTCCGGCGTTTGCACCAGCAGCGCCCGCTGCCCAATGGCAAAGCCGGGCTGCGTGCCGATGCCGGTCAGATTTGGCTCTTCTTCTTTGATGACATTGTGGTGATCGGCCTGCAAATCTGCCAATGTGGTCCACTGCTGGCCTTTCCAGCCGATGTACTGCCGCTCGTCTTCGCAAATGGGGCAGTGCATCGGGGGCGTTTCACTGGCGGCAAATTGGGTGCCGCACGTCTTGCACATAAAATGCGTCATGAGCTTATCTCCTCCAAAAACAACCGCGGAGAGCGCAGAGAAAAAGAGAAAAATAATCTGCGTAATCTGCGGATAAAATTTTCATCCATGATGTTGAGCTTGCGCTCCATATCGTCTTCTTCGAAAATTATCCACAGATTGGGGATTATAGGGGAAAAGGTGAGGGAGGGGTAACGGCCGTTTCTTACCGTCAAATCGTAGGGGCGGGACAGGCGGGGATCCAGCTTCGCCAGGCAAAACACCTTGTCTCCCGCCTGTCTCGCCCAGCACGGCCCAAATGGGCGAGACGGTGCGGAGAGAAGATCATTTGTTTGGCCAAGATGTTGTCCGCACCGTCCCGCCCATACCGTTGTTACAAAATTTCCTGCAGATACTGCCCCGTGTACGATTCAGCCACCTGGGCCACCTGTTCCGGCGTGCCTTCAGCAATGAGCCAGCCGCCGGCTGCACCACCTTCCGGCCCCAGGTCGATGACCCAATCGGCCACCTTAACCAGTTCCAGGTTGTGCTCCACCACAATCACCGTGTTGCCCGCCTCAACCAGGCGCTGGAGAACCCCGAGCAGCCGGGCCGTGTCGGCCAGGTGCAGGCCGGTGGTGGGTTCGTCGAGCAGGTAAAGGGTGTGCCCGCTGACCCGACGGCCCAATTCTTTAGACAGCTTCACCCGCTGCGCTTCCCCGCCGGAAAGCGTGGTGGCGGGCTGCCCCAGCTGCAAATAACCCAATCCTACATCGGACAACACCTGGAGCCGGGATTGCGCCGCTGGCACATCCTTAAACAGCGCCAGCGCTTCGGCCACCGTCATTTCCAACACCTGGGCAATGTCATGCTCGCGGTATTTGATGGCCAGCGTTTCGCGGGTAAAGCGACGGCCGTGGCAAGCGGGGCAGCGCACTTCCACATCAGGCATGAACTGCATGTTTACCGTGAGAACACCCGCGCCCTGGCACCGCTCGCAGCGCCCGCCGGGCACGTTGAAGGAGAAGTGCCGGGTAGTGTACCCTTGCTGCTTCGCTTCTGGGGTTTCGGCAAACGCCTTGCGGATGGGGGTGAATGTGTCGGTGTAGGTGGCGGCATTGGAACGCGGCATCCGCCGGATGTGCTCCTGGTCGATGGTGACGATTTTGTCCAGGTGTTCAAGCCCATCGATGGCGTCGTGTTCGCCCGGTTCATCATTGGCTTTGGTGAGGTGTTGGCGTACGGCCGTATCCAAAATATCAAACAACAGCGACGACTTGCCGGAGCCGGAGACGCCGGTCACGGCGATCAGCAGGCCCAGCGGAAAGCGCACGGTGAGGTTCTTCAGGTTGTTCTCACGCGCGCCATGAATGGTGAGGCAAGCATCACCCGGCGCGCGGCGCTGTTGGGGGATGGGGATGGAGACACGGTTGGCCAGGTAATCAGCCGTGAGCGAACCAGACTGTTCAACGATTTCAGCCAGTGTACCGGCAGCCACCACCTCACCACCATGTTTGCCCGCGCCAGGGCCAAAATCGATCACGGTGTCGGCGGCGGCAACCATTTCCAGATCGTGCTCGATGACCAGGACGGTGTTGCCCAGATCGCGCAGGCGGCGTAGGACGGTGATCAGGCGGCGGGTGTCCCGCTGGTGGGTGCCGATGGTTGGCTCGTCGAAGACGTAGAGCAGGCCGCTCAGGCCGGAGCCGAGCAAAGCCGCCAGCCGCAGCCGCTGTGCCTCGCCGGCCGAAAGCGTCGGCGAAGTGCGCTCCAGGGTGAGGTACCCGGCCCCCACCTGCACCAGCCGGGCCACCCGCTCGTTCAGATCGTCCAGGACGGGCTCGGCGACGATCATCTCGTCAGCGCTGAGAGCAGCAGGCAAATCGCGCAGCCAGTCGCCCAGCTCGGTAAGCGGCAGGCGGGTGAGGGGAATGATGGTTTGCCCGGCGACGGTCACGGCCCGGCTTTCCGGGCGCAGGCGGGTGCCGTCGCAGTCGGGGCAGGTTTGGCTTACCAAATATTCGCTCATCTTGTCGCGGTAATCGGCATCTTGAATGCGGTCACTGTAGCGACGCAGTAACGCTGTGGCCACGCCTTCGAAACGGCCGTCTTTCACCCGTGCCGGCGGTTCAACATCAGGAAAATGGCGGCGAAAGCGCGGACTTTCCACACCGTAGAGCAGCAAATCGCGCTGTGGCAGGGTGTATTCTTTCAGCGGAAGGTCCAGCTCAAAGGGGATACCGCAATGAGCAGCGGCCGTCAGCAGCGTGCCGCCATAATGGTTGATGTAAAAATCGTCCCAACTGAGCACCGCCCCATCCCGAATGCTCTTTGCTTCATCGACCAAAAGCTTAATGTTGGCTTCCTGCACGACGCCCAGGCCGGTGCAGGTGGGGCAGGCCCCTTCCGGCTTGTTGAATGAGAAGTGGGCCATGTTGATTTCGGGGATGGGCGCGCCGCAGTGCGGGCAGGGAAAGGTTTCTTCAGGCAGTGCGTCGGCAGCAGCAGTGCCACTGGCCGGGCCGGGATCATCGGCCCATTCGGCGTTGGCCGGATCAAAGGCTGGCGGCACGTTTTGGCCGCAGGCGGAGCAAGGGCGGTGGCCCAGGCGGGCAAACAAAATGCGCAGGTAAGTGTAAACCTCGGTTGACGTGCCCACGGTGGAGCGCGGGCTGCTGTTGGTCAGGTATTGGTCCAGGCTGATGGTAGGGGACAGCCCGGTGATCGACTCAACCGGCGGCTTGGCCACGCCAAAAGTGGCCAGCCCCAGCGATTCCAAATATTGGCGCTGGCCTTCTGTGTGGAGAATGTCGAACCCCAGGGTAGATTTGCCCGAGCCGG
>PABI01000051.1 GCA_002699125.1 Anaerolineaceae bacterium | reverse complement strand
CTGGGTGGTCATCACATTGCTTTCACGATGATTAATCTGCGACATGTGCTGGCACCACTCTAATAAGTTTCATTTAGTTCAGTGACAAGTGCACTTTTTTACTTTTCACTTATCACCTATCACCTATTACTGACTACCGATACGCTACCTTGTTGAACCGTCGGATAAACCAACCAATTAGGGCCAATTCCAACCCAATCCCCACCAGTAAGACAAGCCACCACCAGCTGCTGCCAGCCAGCGCCAGCCAATATGCTTTGGCGATCCAGAATGGAGGAAAGATGCCGCAAAGCCACTGCCACGGTTGGGGAATGAACCAGCCAATCATGATAAACCAGCCGGAAATGCCGCCAAACTTGGAGTAGGCAAAGCCCTGTACTTTGTTCTCTGCCAGCACAGCAAAAAAGAGGGTGATGATGGGTGCGGCCAACGCGCCAGCGGCGGCAAACAGAATCATCTGCCACAGTGGCAGCAGCGCCTGGTTAATAATCAGCACCATGCCCAAAACAATAAAGAAAGCAAAAACGGCCGACATCCCCACCCGGTACGCCACAAACTTGCTCAACGACACTGGCGTCACCAGCATGGCCCGCAGCGTATTCTGGTCTTTTTCATCTAGCAGAACAAAGCCAAAAACGGTACCTACCAGCAGCGCGCCAGTGTACAGGGCCATGTAAGCTACCAACATTGGATAAACGTCAGATAAGCTAATGGGAATCGTTTCGCCCGGCATGATGCCAGCTTCAATCAGATAGCTGTTTAGCGCCGGCATGCCCAAACGCAGCACCAGAGCAATAATGGCAGCGAAAACAAACATAAAAATCAGGAAGCTGTCGCGCCCAATCAGTTTAGCGTCATTGCGCCCTAGTTTGGTTACCAACTGTGTCATTAGCATGTTGCTACCCTACCTTTTCAATAATGTGCGTTTGAAATGCACGGTATGCCCAAATGGAAAGGCCGACAAGCAGAACGGCCGTATACCCCACACCATACGCCCATTCCCAACCGGCCAAAGGCCGGTATGCGCCAACCATTAACACCGTCGGCGCGCTGGTGGGGATGAGCAAAAAGCTCCAATGCTCCACCCAGCCCAAAAAGTACAAAAAGGGCAGCTGCAAAATGACGGCAACACCGGCCATCGGCAGCAAATAATCGGTGATGGAACTGTATCGCACCACCAGCACAATGCCGATCAGCGTGTATAAAATGCCAATGGCGACAATGCCCAGGAGCAGCAGAGGAATATTGGGCAGCGACAGCCCACCAGAAAACCACATGATGAGCATTGCGCCGCCAATCATCACCACGGCCTCCAGCGTGGCCAAAGCAGTGAGGGTGATAATTTTGGACCAGAGATATTCAGACGGCCGTACCGGCGACACGATCATCGCCCGCAGCGTACCCTCATCCTTCTCAAAAATAATCATGGCCGACACATACAGCAGCGTCGAGCCGCCCACGACCAGCAGCATCAGCGTGGGAACGAGCGAAACCAGCAGATCCGGGTCGGCCAGCTGCGACAGAGCAATGGCCACCAGCACGCCGGCACCAATGCCTATGGTGTACAACTGGGTGCGCACCTGCACCACCACATCCGTTTTCATTGTTGAAAGTAGCCGGGTCATGTGTTTAGCTCCTGGCCCGTCACCTGGATGAAGATATTTTCCAGCGTTGTTTCCTGCGTGTGGATCGTCTCCAGGCGCTGCGCCGTCTGCAAAAGCTGGATGAATGATTGGTCATGGCCCAGACCATCCAAAGCAAAGGATTGTTCCTGCACCATTTCAGAGCCGTTACGATAGGCCACCAGCACGTCGCGCTTACCATATTGCTGTTTAAGTGCCGCCGGGGCATTAATCACGCTAATGTTGCCCGCAGTGATAAACGCTACCCGGTCGCACAGCTCATCGGCCACGCTCATGTTGTGCGTGGTCACAAACACCGTGGTGCCCTGCTGCCGCAGCCGCAAAATGAGATCCTTGACCTTGCGCGCATTTACCGGGTCCAGACCGGCGGTCGGTTCATCCAAAAACAGCAGCTTGGGCTTATGAATCAAGCTGCGGGCGACGTTTAGCCGCACCTTCATCCCTTTGCTGAAATTGGCTACTTTTTTGTCGGCGTCATCTTGCAAATCCACCCAATTAAGCAGCTCCAGCGGATCGTGCGTTTCGCCGCTGTACAGGGAGCCAAAGTGGTTCAGATTTTCCAGGGCGGTCAGCTTCAGGTAATGGTTGGGCAGCTCAAACGAGACGCCGATATGCTCGTACAAATCGTGCCCCCAGCTGCCAATCTCCCGGTTCATGATCTGGACAGTGCCGCCAAACTGCTTCAGCAAGCCGATAAGAATATTTTGCGTGGTTGATTTACCCGCGCCGGATGGCCCCAAAAAACCAAAGATTTCACCTTCGGCTATGTTGAAGTTGAGACCGTGCAGCGTTTCGGCGCTGGCTCCGGGATAAGTGTATGATAAGTTTTGAACGACAATCATTCGAATCTCCTGTCTGTAGGTCAATTTTGTTGCATTTTAAGGATTAAAACAGGCAACGATTTTGGGCAGGGGCAGACCCCCGTGTCTGCCCAGATTTGGGCGACCACGGGGGGGCGCCCCTACGATTACCCGATTTATTTTTAAACACTAAAAAAATTGACCTACGGAACTTATTCAAGTCTCTGCCGACTTTGTTCTACAATTTGGCGCACAATTGCCTTGCCCGCTTCTGAATTTCCCCCACCCTCGGGGGTGAGTGCCCGGTCCATAATGGCGGCAATTCCCTCGATCACATCTTCCAACGGCGGAATGTCCTCCTGAGTCAGCACATCCCCCATGCCTACCAGTCCGTAAGCCAAAATGTCCATCACATGGGCAATCACTTTGGCCTCCAAATCTTGCCGTATCGCGCCCGCTTCTTGCATCATCTTCACAAAAACGGTCCGCTCTGATTCAACCTGCTGCTGGCGAAAGCTCTGGAACAGATTGCCTGGCTTACGCAGGTAGTTGCCTAAGACGCGAGCATCCCGCCGGAACAAAGCCGACATGAAGGGCCTGCTGTTCATGGCATACAGGCTGTTTTTGTACAGGCCGGCCATCGTGCCGCCTGCTTCGTCTGCTTCCAGGCGATCCAGCCAGTTTTCCGTGTAGGTTTGCAGCTCACGGATAATCAGCGCTTCAAAAAGCGCCTCTTTGCTGTCGAAATGCAGGTAGATGGCACCCTTACTAATGCCGGCTTCGCGGGCGATGTCGCTGACGGTGGTTTTGTCATAGCCGTAATGAACAATTAAATCGACCGCCACATCCAGGATGCGTTCGCGGCGTTCTTCGTTATCAGATTTTGTCATATTCACGCTGCCTTTTGACTATATGACCAATTTGTCAATTTCGGTCATATGGTATCCAAATCTATTTCAGGTGTCAAGTATTTTCCATCGGCAAGGTGGCCGGATTTTTTGTTGATAACCTAAAACGCTAAACGAGGCCTGAGCCTGTCGCAGGCCGGCCTGCGACAGGCTCAGGCCTCGTCTTGTATCAACAATTCTTCCGGGTACACTCATTGGCAAGCCATATATTTTGACTGTTTGCTGAGTTTTGTTGTCGCCTGATTCAGGCTTTGCTACAGTTGCTCATATGATAAAAATGCGAATTTTTCTCCTTGTCGGGTTATTGTTTTTAGCGGCATGTGGCAGCCAGGATGAGGCGGCAGAGGTTCAGGAGTTTGTCTCGCCAATCCAGATTATGCGGATGAGTGCGGATACGGCCGTTGGCACCCCGCGCGTCGTTTTTGGCCTGTTTGATGGACCGGACCCGGTTGCCAATGCGCAAAGCGTCTCGCTAAGCGTGGTGCCGGTAGGCGAGGAAAACACCGCACCCGTCTGGCAAGGTCCGGCCACAAACTACAGCGATTACGAAGTGCCGTACTGGGTGGCCACCCCCACCCTACCCAGCCCCGGCTTTTGGGGCGTCACGGCAGAGGTGGTTTTAGCCGACGGCCGTACCGTCACCAGCCAGTTCACCATTGAAGCCAAAACAGAAAGTTCGGCCGTGGCCGTGGGCGAGATGGCCCCGCTGAGCCAGAATCGTACCCTGGCTACGGAACCAGACATCAACAAGCTCAGCTCCGGCCTCGACCCGGACCCGGCTTTTTACCAGATCACCGTGGCTGAGGCGGTGGCCAACGACAAGCCAACCGTGGTCGGCTTCATCACCCCCGGCTTGTGCGAGTCACAATGGTGCGCTCCGGTGCTCAACAGCGTCGCCACTGTGCGGGATGCGGTAGGCGACCAGGCCAACTTTATTCACATCGAGGTGTATGACGATTTCCAGGCTTTAACTTACGTGCCGGAGATGGCGGAATGGGGTTTGGAAACGGAACCGTATATTTTTGTGTTGGATGATGCGGGACGGGTGACGGCCTCCTTGGCCGGGCCGGTTTCACCCCGCGAATTAACCCAGGCATTAGAGCCGGTGCTGCCGTGAGACGATTTTGGTTGATTGTGCTGGTTTTGGGGATAACGGCCGTTGCCGCTCCCCGCGTTTTAGCCCATGCTGAACTCATCTCGGCCACGCCGGCCCCTGGCAGTTCCGTAAACACCCTCACGGAAATTCGCCTGGTTTTTAGCGAGCCGGTTGGTACCGAAAACCAGATTGAACTGCTGCAGGATTTTGTGACGGCGGCCGAACTGCAACCCATCGTTGATCCGAATGATGCCACTGTTTTACGGACGGCCGTTCCCCCGCTGCCCGATGGCGTATACACTGTGCAATGGCGCATCACCAGTGCCGACGGCCATCCCATCAGCGGCAGCTACAGCCTGGGCATAAACAGCAGCCCTACCCCCTGGTACCAAACCACCTGGGCGCTGCTCGGCTTCTTGCTGTGCGGCATCGGTGTCTCGGCTTATGTATTGCGCCAACGGCGGCTCACCTCGGCACCAAAGCACAGTGCAAGCAGCTAGAAAAGATCGTCGAGGGAAACGTGTGTTTCACACACAGGACAGGTAAACCAGCCCTGTTCCCATTCCGTCTCATCCAGCTCAATCTCGCTGTCACATTCGGGGCAGGTGACGATGTCGTCGGTATTGGCTGGCTCTTCCACATCTAAGAACTGCCGGGCTTCTTCCAGATATTGTTCAGGTACCCGGACGTAAGCGGTACCCAACGGTCCACTCATGAAACCAAACGCTTTCCCTGCACTTTCTTGAACAGCTTGCGCCGGAATCTCAGCCGCTTCCAGGCGTTTCACCAGCATTTCAGCAACGGTGATGCCATTTGTTTCGGTGACGGTAGCCCACTTTGACTCTGCCATTTTGTACCCCCATATGCAACCAACAAAAACCGTTAGTAAGTTGAGAACAGTATAGTTGAGGGAGGAAACGGCCGTCAATGAAAATCCGTGCCCCATTAACTGTGATGCACGTTATAATCCATGGCACAGTTGACAGAAGGTCCTGTAAATTTGAAGCTTACAGCTGTTACAAAATTTCTGTCCTCTGAAGGGAGATTAAGATGCCTTATCAAACAACCTGGGAAAAACACGGAATTATGTGGGAGTTTTTTGGTGATGTCACGGCGCAAGAAATTGAAGAGGCTAACGACGAGTTTTACAGGGATGGGCGGAGTGACACTGCAAAGTATCAAATCATTGATGCGCTCAGAGTAACCAGTGTGGAATGGAGCGAACGGGATATTAAGATGATTGCTGCCTATGATATCGGTGCGGCACGTGTCATAAAAAATTTGAAGGTCGCTTTCGTAGTGGTCGATAAAGAGTTTACAGACAAACTTGAAAAATATATGGATATCTCCCGCAAGCTAAATTCAAGTTGGCAGTTCAAGGGCTTTCAAGATATGAATAACGCCAGGGCATGGATTGATGCTTAATTAATATGAGGGAACTAGCCAAACGATTCGATACCATCATTGTAGGCGGCGGCTCGGCCGGCTGCGTTCTGGCCAACCGCCTCAGCGCCAACCGCGATCATGACGTACTGGTACTGGAAGCGGGCCGCGCTGACTCCAGCTGGGATATTTTCATCCACATGCCGGCCGCCCTCACCATCCCCATCGGCAACCCCCGCTACGATTGGTGTTACTGGTCAGAGCCGGAGCCATTTATGCACAACCGGCGCATCTTTCATGGGCGGGGCAAGCTCCTGGGCGGTTCCAGCAGCATCAACGGCATGATCTTCCAGCGAGGCAATCCGCTGGATTACGAGAAGTGGAGCCGCGAACCGGGCATGGAACAGTGGGATTACGCCCACTGTCTGCCCTACTTTAAACGTATGGAAACGTGCCTGGCCGGGGGCGATGAATTTCGCGGAGCGGATGGTCCACTGCTGCTGGAACGCGGTCCGGTGACCAACCCGCTTTTTGCGGCTTTTTTTGAAGCCGTTCAACAAGCAGGCTACGCGCTAACCAATGACGTAAATGGCTACAAACAGGAAGGCTTTGCCGCCTTCGACCGCAACGTCCACGGCGGGCGGCGCTGGAGTGCGGCGCGCGCCTACCTGCACCCGGTGCTGCATCGCCCCAACCTCACGGTGATAACCGGTGCCCTGGTAACTAAAATTCTGTTTGAAGGCAAACGCGCCGTTGGCGTAGAAATCCGGCAGGGGAAACGCGGCAGGCAAAAGGTGCTGGGGGGCGATGTGATTTTATGCGGCGGAGCCTTCAATTCACCACAGCTTTTGCAGCTTTCCGGCGTGGGCAATGCGGCCGAGCTAGAAGCGTTAGGCATTCCCGTGGTTCAGGATTTGCCGGGGGTGGGCGAGAATTTGCAGGATCACCTGGAAGTGTATGTGCAGCATGCCTGCACCCAACCCGTTTCCGTTTATCCGGCTTTGCAATGGTACAACAAGCCGTGGGTGGGCTTGCAGTGGTTGTTGGCCAAAAAAGGGCCGGCTGCCACCAATCATTTTGAAGCCGGTGGTTTTGTGCGCAGCAATGATGAGGTTGAATATCCTAACCTGATGTTCCACTTCTTGCCGCTGGCGATTCGGTATGACGGCACGTCGCCGAACGGCGGGCATGGCTACCAGGTTCATGTCGGGCCGATGTATTCAGATGCCACGGGAACGGTGAAAATAAAAACGGCCGATCCCACCCAGCACCCCGCCATCCAGTTTAATTACCTTTCCACTGCCCAAGACCGGCGCGAATGGGTAGAGGCCATCCAGTGCGCCCGCCACATTTTGGGGCAGCCGGCTTTTGCTCCGTTTGACGGCGGCGAGATTTCCCCCGGACCCACCGTGCAAAGCGATGAGGAGATTTTGGATTGGGTGGGCCAGGACGGCGAAACAGCTTACCATCCATCCTGCACCTGCAAGATGGGGCGTGAACCGATGGCGGTGATTGCCCCAGATTCGATGAAGGTACATGGTTTGGAAGGCGTGCGGGTTGTGGATGCCTCAGTCATGCCCAGCATTACTAACGGCAACATTTATGCCCCGGTAATCATGCTGGCCGAGAAAGCGGCCGATCTCATCATGCAAAACACGCCGCTGCCCAAAGCAGATGTGGCTTATTACAAGCACACCTCGCATAAACCTGAATCGTTTTAGCAAAAGGAGATGAACACAAACGATGCGACCTTTTTCCCCAACACATAAAAAATTAGGAACCACAAATGGCAGGTTATCTTCGCGTTACCCGTGAATGCACCCTAAATAGTATGCAGCCTGCATTGGCTACGGCCGTTCGCGACTACATGGCACAGCATGATTTGGGTGATGTAGAAACGGCCGCTCTATTTTGTGGTGAAACAACTTCCACCAGGCAAAAGAAAAGATTGTTTGGCAAAAAAGTGGAAGAAACTTCAACCGGCATCCTACTTACGCCAAAATGGCTAATCTGGGTCACGGAACAAGAAAATGAGACTCCAACCGTGTTGGCAGCCCGATTGCGCACCATTCAGGTGGAAGATTATGAACAGTCTGCCATGTACAAAATGGTGCAGGACAGCGGCATCAACATTTCCGGCTTACCCACGGCAGATGGGATTGGCACTGCCTTCATCGGCTTAGGCCCTGAACCGGCAGCGCAAAAATTTAGAGATACGCTCAGGCAGGCCATTGAAGCAGCGGGGTAGAGACTTTCATGCCAGAATCAGGGATAGACATTTTTCCGGCAACGGCCGTTCGCTGGCCAGACGTTCAGGTTCTTTTCGCGCAGCACGGTGAGCTTGGCTGCTGGTGCCAATATTGGCGACACTCGGCATCGGCATACCGCAGCGGCGGGCCAGGCAGCGGCGAGAAAAATCTGCAACGTCAAGTCGCAGACGGTCCACCGCCGAGGATGGTGGCGTATCAAAATGGAGAACCGGCCGGCTGGCTGGGCTTCTGGCCGCGCCACAAGCTGGATCGGCTGGTGCGCTCCCGCACGATCCACAAGGTGGATGATCAAGAGGTTTGGTCTATTGTGTGTTTTATGGTGCGGGTGGGTTATCGGCGGCAGGGGGTGGCCAGGGCACTTTTGGCCGGTGCCATTGCGTTTGCCCGCGATTTTGGGGTGCAGATGCTGGAGGCGTACCCGATTGATCCGGAAGGCAATCGCATTGACGTGACCTTTGGCTATGTGGGCTTCACGCCCATGTTTGAGGCCGCCGGTTTCCAACGCATTGTGGCGACCAATGCCCACAGTGCCAAGCGGACGCGTATACTTATGCGGCTTGAGGTAGGCAGCCTAACTCACTCCGTGCAGTCAAATCCCACAGAACCATGAATACACCAATTGGTCAATGCCTTCGTTCCAATATCCGTCTTCGCATCACATTTTCTCTTTTGGCCTTCCTCATCATTTTCATTGACATATGGCTTGTTACACACATGGCTTCGATTTGGACACGTGTAGGATTGGCCTTTGTGACTCTCCCTCTTTATCTTTTGCTGCTTTCTGGGGAGCGCCACTGCCTTGGCCTTCGTATTTTGCCCATTCAGCCCCTTACCTATTGGTTACGATTGGTTCTCATCATTGGCCTTATTATGCTGATTCCCATTGCAGCTTTTTTGCTGGCGGCTTCGATTCTAAACTGGGAATTCGCAATTCCCCAAATGCCACCTGACCAAGCTGGGCTCTTTTTTCTTTATGGTTGCCTCCTGGCTCCTTTCATCGAAGAAATCATTTACCGACTTGTCCTTTGTTTTCCAGCAAACACATTCTTTGGCCCTATTGGAACCATCCTTCTCAGTGGCACGCTTTTCGCCGGTCTTCATTTCCTTTATGGGAATCCTGGTCCTGATAATTTCTTCGCAGGCTACGTTTTCGCCTGGGTTTATCTAAAAAGTGGCAGCATAATGGTTCCCATGATCATACATTCACTGGGCAACTTTGTGGTTTTACTGTTTTATATGGGCATGTGGTTTTTTTCGTAGCCTGCTGGAATGACCAGGTTATTGATAAGCTGGTACCCGGCTTCTGATCGCAGCAGGTGGCAGGGCACGGGTAAAATGGAGAGTGATGACCACCCCATCAAACCTTCAAGATGAAGTTTGTCCCGATTGCGGCGTCGTCTTACCGCAACTCAGTGAAAGTGGTGCAGCACACCGCTACGTTGGGGCATCGCCCAGCTGCTGGCAGCTTTTTTCTTATTTACTCAATGCCGGTGAACCGCCTGTCGCTCCCGGACAGTTGAACCCACTTTTGCTGGATGCTTATTGTGTGCAGCATCATGGAACGCCTTCACCGCAAGCAGTTAACTCGGTTGCCGTTCATGCCCTTGCCCTGCATGGCGTGCTCGTGGCCGGCGTTGCCCCAGAAAATGCGTTATGGATTCGGCAGCAGGCGCTACGTGATAGTGCGGATAAGGGAAAACACGGCCGTTTTTATTGGCTAGAACCACCAGAGTTGGGCAAGATGCTGACCGTTGCCGACATTGTCAATGCGCCAACCCCAGCCGCTCGCAGCGAACAGCTGCAGGCCTATGTACAGTCTGTCTGGCAGGCCTGGTCTAACCGGCACGGCACAACCCTGGCCCAATGGTACGCCCAATATGTTGCGTAAAAAGTAAATCACAAGGTAGAGTGGCCCATTCTGGAACACATGCTGGCGGGTAGGCGAATTAGAAGATTGGAGGGTGGGGAACGGCCGTTAACAACTCCCAAATCAAATAACCAATTGTTTAGTTTGAACCAGAAACGATTTTTATAATGCCACGCTATGCTTTTCGTTTCAACAACATGGCGGGATTGATTGAGGCGCATAAGTTGGCGTGCAACAAAACTTAAGACCCAACTAAATCGAGGACTCATTCCCTATATCCTGATATCCCTTACAAGCACTAAACTGGCTCGAAAGCTCATCCTTTACTCACTGGATACCAAGAAATCATGCAAGATTCCAAGCCTCCCGCCAAACAACAAGAAGAAACTAATGCCCTTGCCCTGGTGGACTATATCCTGATGGTGCTGGGCTTCACCTTCATCTTGCTCGCCATCGGCTTATTAACCTACATGCTACGAAACGATCAATGGCCACGTGCCCTCGCGTCTACAAACAGCGAGGAAACTTATGAGGGTGAACTGATCTTACACGTTCCGGCCAATGCCACACAGATTGAAGCGCTGGCCTTCTCCAGTCAACTCCCGGTTGTGGTCATGTTTGATGCGGATTGGTGTCCCTATTGTCGTCAACTGCGCCCCAGGTTGGAGCGTGAGATCCTTAGTCAAGAAGGCGAAGTAGTTTTAGTCTATGTAGATATTGATGATTGTCCGGTTCTGCAAAATAAGTATGCAGCCCGTAGCGTACCAACGGTCGTGGCTTTTGTTGATAATCAAGAGGTTAAGCGATTTGTAGGCGCACATTCCCAATCCTATGTGAGAGACTTTGTGGCGGATTTGCTTCCAGCCAAATAGAGAAGGAAAATGGGGGCAACCAGGTAGCCGCCAACAATATTTGCACTTGCCCGGCGACCCCGGAGTTCATTCACGATTGCAGACTGAAGGTAGCAAGTACCTCTCGCGCGGAGAAGTCTTCAGTTTTGTCTGCCGGCAAGTGAAGCCGGCGTTAGTCCAGGAAGGATATCGTGTCACAAGCGTTTGAAATACGAAACATGACCCGCTCAGAAGTCGATGAGCTGGTAGCCTGGGCAGCCGGCGAGGGGTGGAATCCTGGCCTGCATGATGCCAAGCTGTTCTGGGCAACCGACCCGGAGGCCTTCATTGCCGCGGAGCTTGACGGCGAGCTGATTGGCGGTGGTGCTATCACTTCTTACAATGGCGAGTTTGGCTTCATGGGCTTCTTCATTGTCCGGCCCGAATTCCGCGGGCGGGGGTTTGGCAACACCCTCTGGCACGCCCGCCGCCAGCGCCTGCTGGACCGGCTACGTCCGGGCGCGAGCATTGGCATGGATGGTGTTTTTGATATGCAAAGCTACTATGCCAAGGGTGGGTTTGTCTTCTCCCACCGCAATATGCGTTTTCGCGCCGAGATCACCGAGCATCCTGCGACTTCATCGGATGATGACAAATATGTTGTGCCACTGGTCAACGTCCCATTCGATCACCTTCTCGACTACGACCGCAATTGCTTCCCCGCCCCGCGCCCCAATTTCCTAAAGGGATGGATAACCCAGCCCGATGCCCTCGCCCTTGGCTATCTGCGTGATGGGCAGCTAAACGGTTACGGCGTAGTGCGGCGCTGCGGCGAAGGCTGCAAAATCGGCCCTCTGTTTGCCAACGATACGGCCGTAGCCGATGCCCTCTACGCGCGTCTGGCCGGGTTCGCTGTGGGCGGCCCGCTCTTCCTCGATGCCCCGGAGAACAATCCCGCCGCCATGGCCTTCGTGGCAAAGCGCGAGATGGTTGAAGTGTTCGGCTGCGCCCGGATGTATTTGGGACCCTTTCCCGATGTGGCACACGGCCGTATCTTCGGCGTGACCACCTTTGAGCTGGGCTGATGGCTGAGCAGCGAGACCTTGTTGGGTACGGTGGCCACCCGCCCCAGCCGCGCTGGCCAAATGAAGCACGCGTGGCCGTTCAGTTTGTGCTCAACATCGAGGAAGGCGCAGAGCGATCGATTCTGAATGGCGATGACCAATCAGAAAACTATCTACACGAATTGCCGGGCCGTCCGCCGCGTGTGGGCGAACGGGATTTAAGCGTGGAAAGCATGTATGAATATGGCTCGCGCGCCGGCGTGTGGCGCATCCTGGAGCTGTTCAGAGTGCGAGACCTGCCCCTCACCGCCTTTGCCGTGGGTCAGGCATTGGAACGCAACCCGGAAATCGGCCGTGCGCTCAGCGCCGCCGGGCATGAGGTCGCTGGACACGGTTACCGCTGGATCGATTATCGCGACATGCCTGAAGACGAAGAACGGCACCATATTCAGCTCACTATTGAAGTCATCGAGCAAATCTGCGGCCAGCGCCCCGTCGGTTGGTACACAGGGCGCGTCAGTGCCAACACGCGCCGCCTCTTGCGTGAGGCAGGCGGATTTCTCTACACGTCTGACGCCTACAACGATGACCTGCCCTATTGGCTCCCAGGATCGCCGCCGCTGTTGGCAATCCCCTACACGCTGGTTAATAATGATTTCCGTTATCTGCTGCCCACTGGGTTTTCTTCTGGAGCGGATTTCTTCCAACTGCTGAAGGATGCTTTTGACCAACTGTGGCAGGAGGGGGCGCAGCAGCCAAAAATGATGAGTGTGGGGTTACACGGCCGTATCAGCGGACATCCGGCGCGGGCAATGGCATTGGCCCGTTTTCTTGATTACGTACAGGGCCATGATGCCGTGTGGATTTGCCGGCGGGAAGAGATTGCCAGACATTGGATGCGCGAACACCCTGCGGATGAGCAGAAGTAATCACGTATCCTGTATTTTTCACGAGGTGCCTAATGCAAGCCAACAGTTCACGACAAAACCGACTCGCCTTTAATAGCTTTCCTGAGCTTTATGACCAAGGTCGGCCGACCTTTGACGATGACTTCGTCCAAGATTTAATGCAGGCGGCAGGATTGGCAAAAGGCGATCATGTTTTAGAAATTGGCCCGGCAACCGGCCAACTCACGGCCAGCCTTTTAGGTTGTGGTCTGAACGTTGTTGCCCTCGAACCAGGAGAACATCTGGCCGCTTACCTCAAACGGCAGCCCTGGGCCAGCGATGCATTGCAGGTTGTCGTCAACACCTTTGAGGATTTTGTTGCTGAACAGCCGTTCTCCGCCATCTTTGCCGCCAACTCGTTCCACTGGATCGATCCAGCAATCAGTTACCGCAAGGCGTATGAGCTTTTGCATCCAAAAGGCGCTTTGTGCCTGATATGGACGTTTCTAATCCTGGCCGATTCGCAATTACAACAGCGTTTGAATCAGCAGGTGTTCGTGGGTGAGCTGCAAGATTTTCAGCGACAACCGGAGCAGTTCAGCGACCTCATACACCAATTGATGGCCCAAGGGCAGGAAGAACTTGTGGCCAACAGCGCCTTTCAAAAACCGCTGCAAACAAAAGTGGTCACCCCACAATTAAAGTGGCGCATTGACGACTATCTGGCTTATCATCGCAGCCAGGCAAATGGCGCACTTATTACAGACACCGTAACTGCTCAGATTAAGCAAGTCATGAACGCAGACGCGACGCTTCTGGTTGACAATCACATTGCGGTAACTCTGGCGCAGAAATAATCACGTCGTACGTACGGCAATTAGAAGGAAGAGATGAAATTTTTAGTAACCGGATTTGAACCATTTGGCCAGAGCAACGTTAACCCATCTGAGCAGGTGGTGCGGGCGTTGGCACGCAGGCAGTTTGAAGGATTTGCGGTGGAAACGGCCGTTCTCCCCGTACACCGTTTTCATGGTCCACAAACCTTACTGACCCACGTCCAGCAAACCAGGCCAGATGCGGTGGTTTGTTTGGGCGAGGCTGGCGGCCGTACGGCCGTTTCCATTGAGCGCGTCGCCATAAACCTGCTGGACTTTCGCATTGCCGACAACAACGGGCTGGTGGTGCAGGACGAACTGATTAGCGCCGACGGGCCGGCGGCGTACTTCACCACCCTGCCGGTGCGGGCCTTGCAGCAGGCGGTGGCCGCTGCTGGGATTCCGGCGGAGCTGTCGTTGAGTGCCGGTGCGTTTTTATGCAATCAGGTAACATACGAACTGCTCCACTTCTTGGCCCAGCCGCAGTTGGCTATTCCGGCTGGTTTTGTGCATTTGCCGCTGCTGCCGGAGCAGGCTGCCAACCAGACCCCGCTGCGCCCCAGTATGGCGCTAGATGTGATGGTAACGGCCGTTATCACCATCCTCCACACGCTTTGTACTCAGCTGAGAACCCCAAGATGAGAGTCAACTTAGCCAAACATCAGGCTCAATTATTAATCGTTTTAACCAGCTTTACACTGCTTGCCATATGCTATGTCGTTTGGATTCCACCCGGAGAAGGTGTTGATGAAGTTGCTCATTTTGCTTACGTGCGCTACGTAAAGGAGCAGCAAAGGTTACCGGCCCAACCAACACAGACAGGTGATCCAATTTCAGTGTCAATGGGCCATCATCCGCCACTGTATTATGTGTTGAATGCACTGTTGATAGCAGGTCAAGACACAAGCAATTTCGATCAGGTTTTTCGACCCAACCCGCACTTTACCTGGATAGAGAACGACGGCCGTAATGGCTGGAATGTAATGATTCATGCCGGGCAAGATGAATTAGCGGGTAATGGAAACGAAGTTATCCGAGCCTTTTTTATGGTGCGACTGATGGGCACACTCTTCGGTCTCATTACATTATTTGCTCTTTTTCAGGCAATGTACCAAGCATTTCCTCAAGTTTACTGGCTACCGTTTTTAGCAACGATCTTCATTGCCTTCAATCCCTCATTTATTTTCATGAGCACCACCATTCACCATGATATTTTGCAAGCGATGTGGTTTGCTCTGGGCACCTGGTGGATGATGCATTATTTGCAGCAAGACGCAACTTCCTCCCCTTTACTGGCCGGCGTCTTGGTGGGCTGCGCCATTCTAACCAAGATTAGTGGCATCGTGTTAGGTTTGGGGGTAGCCGCGGTCATTATTATGCAGGCGATACGTAAACAAAGCTGGTCGCTCTTCTGGCACGATGGACTGATTTCAAGTGGGACAGCCGCCCTCATCGCTGGATGGTGGTTTGTTCGTAACTTTATTTTATATGGGGATTTCCTGGGATGGAACGCCTACAGCTATGTTTTCCATTTTAACTTGCGGTCTGAACCATCAATCCAGGCCGGAATTCGAGAATTTTTTGATCAAGCCAGCCGCAATTTTTGGGGAGGATTTGGTTTTATGCACATCACTTTTCCTGAAATTGGTAGACTTTTATGGCTGGGAACGGCCGTTGTTTTGCTTGGCTGGATCATATTATGGTTTCGTGACCGTAAATTCCTTCTTCAACATGTTCCTGTTTTTACTGCCAGCACCATCTTGTTTGTGAGTTTGCTAGGCGTATATTTGCGCTTTTCTGCTATTAATCTTGGAGCTGGTCATGGTCGGTACCTCTTTCCCGCAGCGTTTTCAATTGGAATGCTCCTTTCCATTGGCGTTATGGGTCTGGTGGGCCAAGATTTGCTTAAGTGGGCTGCACCTATTGCAGCTGCCTTCTTTTTTGGCTATGCATTGTGGCTGCCCATTGTCCATATTCTGCCAAAATACGAACCACCAACTATGCTAGATACGCTGCCTGACACGACTCAAACCGTAAGAAAGGAGATCAGTCCTGGCGTGAGCTTGATAGGGTATGATATTTCTGCCAATCAGCCTCTAATGCCTGGGATGGGACTAGATATTACCCTTTATTGGCAAGCCACCGCCGAAGAATCCCTCAGCGATCCTTTTGTGCTGTTCACCCTGACTAAACCAGATGGGGATATTTTGTCCAGTAGTGAAGGCTGGCCAACACCCAGCTTACCACCTGACAGCTGGCCAATTGATAAAATTATGGTCTCCCAAACCAGTTTATATGTCCCCGAGGTAGAGTTGCCTGGAGAAATTTTCATTAATGCTCAAGCCACCAATATGGTTGGCGAAGCAACAATTACTGTCACAAAATTACAGACGGTTGGTGGGGCCTCACAGATTACTCCCACCGAACTGCCTGACAACGTGAACGTATTGTTTAACAATGAACTGCGTCTGCGCGGTTACCAAACCTTTGCTGAAGAATATCAACCAAATGAAACCGTTAACGTCACACTTTTTTGGCAAGTTGAGAAAACACCAACGGCTGATCACACTCTATTTGTCCATTTGCTAGATGCATCAGGCCAGTTGATAGCGCAGCTGGATCGCCCGGCAGGCGGCATAACTTCCCCGACTTCAACCTGGCGAGAAGGGGAAACGTGGCGTGATACTTACCCAGTACCATTGCCTGCTAACATGCCCAATGGGCAATATACGTTGCAAATTGGTATGTATGATTGGCCTTCCTTGGAACGATTGCCCATTGCCAACACAAACGAAGACAGTTGGGAGTTGGGGGAAATAGTTGTTGGACCAAACAATTAATCAAAACTATCTCAGAGAAATTAAAATTCTAGGGCACCGAATCACCGGCAAACCGTCTGATCCTGGCCAAATGGCCGATGTGACTGACGGCATTCTCTGCTTTAATTGAATCAAGCCTATCTTCCCAAAAAGTTGACAGTCGCCCTAAAAAAAGTGGCTGTCAATTTTTGTTTGCAACGGAGGAATCCATGGAACTATTTTTAGCAACAAAAAATGGCGTCTTGCAGGCGCATAACACAAACGGAGCATGGCAGACGGAAAAGCGCGGGCTGGACGGCCGTACCGTAACCAGCATCATCGCCCGCGAGGGAGTGATTTTGGCTGGGACCACCGACGGCATCTTCCGCTCCGATGACTGCGGCGTGACCTGGTACGAGCAAAGCAACGGCCTCACCGAGCGGCACGTGCGCTGGCTGGGGTTCCATCCCGACATATCGGACTGTGAATTTGCCGGGACGGAACCGGCCGCCTTGTTTGTCTCCCAAGACGGCGGCGAAAACTGGGAGGAACGACCCGAAGTAGCTGAACTGCGCGATCAATTTAACTGGTGGCTGCCCTACTCGCCGGAAGCAGGCTGCGTGCGCGGCTTTGCTTTTCACGGCCAGCATCTTTTTGCTGCCGTGGAAGTGGGCGGCCTGCTCTGCTCCGACGATGGCGGCGACTCCTGGCAGCTGGCCGACGGCAGCGACGGCCGTCCCCAATTTGGCCAGCCCGGCAATGGCTTAATTCATCCCGACGTGCATTCCATTGAAGTGCATCCCAGCAGCCACAATCCGCTGTACGCGCCGACCGGCGGTGGCTTCTACCGCTCGCAGAACGGCGGCGTCAGCTGGCAGGGGGCTTACTTAAACTGCTACGCTCGCGCAGTTTGGGTCAATCCTGAAGACAGTGAAGAGATCATATTGGGACCAGCGGATAATTCTTCGGGTAGGAACGGCCGTATCGAACACAGTACCGACGGGGGGCAAACCTGGCAGCAGCACACCGAGCCGCAAAATCGCAACATGGTCGAGCGTTTTGTCCCTGTAGGTGACAACATTTTCGCCATTATGTCAAATGGCGCGCTGTGGCACACACCTCTGCCAGAGCAAAAGTGGACCACCATCTTGCCTCAGGCTACCAAAATCAATGCCGCCTGCCAGATGGTGTAGCTACTCTGTAACGTGCTCCATAAGCGCCTGCGGAATCAAAACAGTATCAATCGCATGAACAATGCCATTGGTGGCGTCGAGGTCACCTTCAATAATTTGGGCGCCACCAATGGTTACCCCGGTTTCCGCCTGGGCCACAGTCAGCTCTTCAAAACCAAAGCCAAAACCTGAACCGGAATTGGCCACACGCGTTTGCACACTCCCCAGCTCAACCATGTCAGCCACCGTCAAATCGGTCCCCTGGGGCCACCCATCAGGTGAAAGCAGGTGGAAAGCGGCCACAAATTCATAATCATGTGGATTATTCTCCAGGTAGCTGACAACGTTAGCCGGCATATTGGCAAAGGCTTCATCAGTTGGGGCCAGGATGGCATCATAATTGTCTTCAAAGCGGAGATCTGTCATAAAGCGAGTGCCTTCCATAATGACAATAAAGGTGGTGAAACGGCCGTCTGCCTTCAACACGCCCCACATGCTCTTTTCTGGTCCGGTTTCCAGCCCCAGCAGCAGCGTATCAATAACATAGAGCACGCCGTTGCTGGCCTGAAGCGGTTCGCTGGCTATCAGCGCATAATCTACGATTAACATGCCCTCTGGTTCTCGTATGGGCAGCTCATAACCATCCAGCGCTGTCACCGAACCCGCTGCTGTCAGGTCTGCCCGGGTATAGGCACCTTCTACCAAATGTGTATCCAATATAGACCCTAATACAGCCGGATCCATCTGGCTAACGACAAGTTCTGACTGCGTAAAAGCAATATTGGAGGGGGCAAACACGGTATACGGCCCGCCGCTTTGCAGCTCATCAGAAAGGCCAACGTTGTCTACACCGTTGGCGAAAAAAATGAGATTGGGATCCTCAGACAGCAGCTCAAGCAGTGTGGGCAGGTTGGCGTCGCCCTCCGCTCCTGTGCTGCCTGCACTATTGGCATTATTTGCACTGCTTGTGTTGCTTGCCTCAGCGCCACTATCCACACTGCTGCCGTCCGAATTGGTGGGGAGTGGGGCCAGAATATCATCGCTGGGTGAAGGATCTGGGCCACCACAGGCTATCAATGTGCCAAGCAAAATCAACAAAAGAATGGCCAACGGGGATTTGTATTTAAGCATGACTTCCATCTTCTCCTACAAGTAGGTCAATTTTTAAAAATTGACCAACGACTTTACTTTCATTAGACGGGCAGCCCCCGGATCATTTTGATTGCTGCCGCCAAAATTTACCAGTCGCTGGCCTGAAAAACGGCCGTTAACACCGCCCGTCTCTCTTCAACTGTCATCTCCCGCGGGCAGCAGTAATTCTCAATTAAGCCGGTCCACAGCTCAACGTTGAGCAAACGGCCGTCATAAAAAACATACGTATCCACAAACGTCTGGCGCGTGCCCAGCTGGTCCATTTGGTCGAAAAAGAGATTGCCCGGCCCGTAATGCACAAACGCCCCATCGACAAAAGCAAATCCCTGGGCATGATGCGCCTGGCTGCCGGAAACGGCCGTGGCTCCCGCCGCCACCAACTCGGCAAAATCTACCTTTTGCTGTGCCGTCGCTGCATAATGGTAAAACTCGTTGTATTGCAGCGTAGCAATCACCAGATAACCGTCGGCGGCCAGTTTGGCAATCTGCGCAGCAAAGCCGGCGTCACAGGGGCGCGAACCCGGCTTGTCTGCTCCGGCCCAGGCATACGCCGGACCCACCGGATTGCAGCCCACAAAAGCGATGCGGTTGCCGTTGTGCTCAAAAATAGCGGGCTGCTGTGCTGCCTCTGCATTGGCCCCGCCGCCAAACACCGCCATCCCCGCTGTTTTATACAAATCCAGCGAATGCAGCAAAGCGTCGGTGCCCCAATCGTTGATATGGTTGCCGGTCAGCTCCACCACGTCGATTCCCAGCCAGGTGAGCAGCTCAAAGTAGCTTTCGCGGGAGCAAAACGTCGTGCCGCCTATGGGATTGGGATAAGGACAATCTGGTGTAAAGGAAACCTCATTGCTCACGTGAGCAATATCGGCCGTTTGCAACACTGGCCCCACAGCCTGCCCCGGCGTCAGGATGCCGCCAATCTCCATCTGGTACGCCGTGGCCCGCGTCAGCGCCGTGACGCCGCTCATGGCGACACGAGTGAGCTTGTTGGCCTCCCAGTTGGTGGCGGGACCATCCCAGGCGGCCAGGAATTCTGCAACGGCCGTTTCCCCACCACGCACATTTACCGCTACCGTCAACGGATAGGCCGCCGGGTCAAAATCGGCCGTCAGCGGCGACAATCCATCCAGCCGCAGCAGCTTGAGATCGGGTTGCAGTTTGTGAAAAGGCAGAATGAGGAGAGACGGCCTTTCCGCCCAGGCCCGGTCGCTCATTTCCGCCACGTCAGCCAAAAAGGTGATGTTGGCATCAGGCTCACCCAAAATTGCCGTGTCCCAGCCTGCCAGTTCGGCTGAGGCAAAAAAAGGGTCGCCACTTTGCCAATTTGTTTGCAATGTCGCCAATGCAATCTCATCTTCAACAGTGGCAAACGGTGCCGCTACCACATACACCCATTCGGCCAGCGGCGTACCTTCCCCCAGCGTGAGCACCACATCGGCGGCGCGAGCATCCTCCACCCAGGCAAATTGATCGGGCCGCGCCTGAGCCAGCGCTACCAGATCGAGCGGTACACCGGCTTCGGCAGAAATAGTGAGCGGGGGAACGGCCGTAACGACGGCCGTTGCCGTCGCTAATGGCCGCGCAAATGCAGTGGGGGCAACAGCGTCACCAAACGCCGGCGTAGGTGGCAAATCACCCGTGGGCGACGGCAGCAGGTGCGGTGTCGGTGGTGCAGGAAAGGTGCTGGGCGGAACGGCCGTGGCCAACGGTAACTCGGCCACATTTCCGCACGCCGTTAGCCAGAAAAAGGCAAACAGATATAATCTTCTCCAGTAAAATTGTCTTTTAAACCAAACGCGAGCAAAAAAATTCATCTTATGTCCGAAATCGATCTCAGAAATCCAAGTCTGTATATTAACCGAGAACTCAGCAATATCGAATTTAACCGGCGCGTGCTGGAAGAATGCGATAATCCTGAACATCCCCTGCTGGAACGCGTCAAATTTTTGGCTATTTTTCACGGCAATATGGATGAATTTTTCATGGTGCGCGTTTCTGGTTTAAAGCAGCAGGTGCTGCTGGGTATTACCGATCGCCCCGCCGATGGCTTGACCCCGCGCGAACAGCTTGTGGCCATTCATCGCACCGGAACGCAGCTTTTTGCCCAGGCCACCAACAGCTGGCTCAAAACGCTGCAACCGGCCCTGGCCGATGAGGGTATTCACACCCTAAATTACAGCCAGCTTAAATCGCGCCAGCAAAAAAAGCTGGCGGCTTATTTTGAACGAGACATTTTCCCGGTGCTTACGCCGCTGGTTTTTGATCCCACCCATCCCTTCCCCCACATCTCTAACCTTAGCCTGAATCTGGCGGTGGAAGTGCGCGACCCTGAACTGGACGAGATTCATTTTGCCAGGGTCAAAGTACCCGCCACCTTGCCCCGGCTGGTACCGCTCAACCCGCTGGACCCGGACGAGCTGCTGCCGCCGGCCACACAAAAGTTCATCTGGCTGGAACAGGTCATTGCCGCCAATCTGGACCGCCTGTTCCCCGGCATGGATGTGCGTGCTGCCTACCCCTTCCGCGTCACCCGCAACACCGACATGGAAATTCAGGAAGAGGAAGCCGACGATTTGCTGCTGACCATGGAAGAAAATTTGCGCCAGCGCCATTTTGGCCGGGTGGTACGGTTGGAAATTGATGAAGATACGCCAGAAACTATCCGGAACATTTTAATTAGCAATTTGAAGGTGAGTGCGACGGATGTCTACGCCACCAACGGACCGGTAGGGTTAAGCAGCTTGTGGGAACTGCACAAGTTGGAACGGCCTGAACTAAAAGATGAAGGGTTCCAACCCATGGTACCTTCCGTGCTGCGCTCGGGGGATTCCATCTTCAACGTGCTGCAGCGGAATAACGTGCTGCTGCACACGCCGTACGACAGCTTTTTGCCCGTGGTGGATTTTGTGGAGGCAGCAGCGGAAGACCCTAACGTGCTGGCCATTAAGCAATCACTTTACCGCCTGGGGCCCAATCCGCCCATTGTTCATGCGCTTATGAAGGCGCGGGAAAACGGCAAGCAGGTGGCGGTTTTGGTCGAGCTCAAGGCACGCTTTGATGAGGAATCTAATATCGAGTGGGCCCGCGCTTTGGAACGGGCTGGCGTGCATGTGGCGTATGGCGTTATTGGCTTGAAGACCCATTGCAAGCTGTGTTTGGTGGTGCGCCGCGAGCGGGACGGCATTCGGCGCTACGTGCATATGGCCACGGGCAACTACAACACGATTACCGCTCGCCTGTACACAGACCTGGGCATGATCACCAGCGATGAAGAGATGGGGGCTGATGCTTCTGAGGTGTTCAACTATCTGACCGGCTATTCCAAGCAGGTGAATTATCGTAAGTTTTGGGTGGCCCCGGTGAATCTGCGTGAAAATTTGCTGCGCCTGATTGAACAAGAAACGGCATACGGCCGTAACGGCCGTATCATCTTCAAAGCCAACTCTTTGGTGGACCCCGGCATCATCCGGGCGCTGTACCGGGCATCACAGGCCGGGGTGCAAATCGACCTGATCATTCGCGGTTTTTGCTGCCTGCGGCCGGAGGTCAAAGGGGTCAGCGACAATATTCGGGTGAAGAGCATTGTGGGGCGCTTTTTGGAGCACAGCCGCATTTATTACTTCCACAACAACGGCACCCCAGACATTTACGTCGGCAGTGCCGATCCGATGCCACGCAACATTAACCGGCGGGTTGAGGTGCTTTTCCCCATAGAAGATGAACCGGAACGGCAGCAAATCATCTCCATCCTGGCAGTGTATCTGCACGACACAGCCAAAGCCCACAGGTTACACTCAGACGGCCGTTACGAACCCGTCATCAACACCCTGCCCGAGGGTGAAGAACCGTTTAACAGCCAGCTGTGGCTGCTGTACGGCCGTCACTCCGAAGAAGAACCACCTTTTGATCCAACAGTGCTGCCGCCCGTTTGTGACGAGCAGGAACAGGAACAAGAAAAGAAAGAGGAAAAACGTAAACAGGTCGCTTAATTGCTATGATGATTTCACCCTCACCCCGACCATCTCCCTCGTTGCATTTTAAGAATTAATACGGGAACGATTTTGGGTAGGGGTAGACCCCCGTGTCTGCCCTGATTTGGGCGACCACGGAGGGTCGCCCTTACCATTACCCGATTTATTTTTTAAAGAACTAAATGAAACTTATTAGAGTGGTGCCAGCACATGTCGCAGATTAATCATCGTGAAAGCAATGTGATGACCACCCAGAAAACAAGCAG
>PABI01000050.1 GCA_002699125.1 Anaerolineaceae bacterium | reverse complement strand
GCGGGACCGGCTTGCGCTCTTCACCGTACAGCGCCGGTTCCAAATAGGCGCGAATGCTGAGCTGCTGTTGGTAAGCAGGCAAGGCATCGGCTTCAGCCGCCGCAATCTTCTTGTCCCATTCGGTACGCACTGAGGCAGATAAATCAGCCAGGGCAGGGGCCAAGAAGTTGTCAAATTTGCGGCGGCGGTAGGCGGGATAATCTTCCTGAGGCTGCACATCAGCGCCACGGCCGTACGGCCGTAACCGTTCCCAGCGGGTGTACAAATCGGCAAAGCGTTCGCGGTCGGGGAGCTTGGCAGTCAGTTCGCGCAGCGTAGAGGTATAGACCCGCTCGCGCCACTCGTTTTCCAGCAGATTGTAATATTGGTGCAGGCAGTAAACGGCCGTCATCGCCCAGGCGGTGACCCGATCCACCGGGGAGAGGCGGATGTCATGTTGGCGCAAGGTGGTGTCGAAGCCGTGGGTTTCGCAGGCATGGCGGGCGGTGTCATCACGCAGGGCATAATCGATATAAAACTGCCAGATACCTTCGGGGAATGAGGCATCTACCTCTTTCCCGGCCAGCTTCAGCAAATTTTGGTACGCCCAGAGAACGGCCGCCGGGCCGGCAAAAAACGTACCGTACACCGCTTTATCTAACAACGCCTGGTCTATTCCTTTGAAGAGCAGATGAATGTCTCGTTTAACGGTTTTGGCCGGCGGCTTACGGCTGGGCAAGCGCAGCAAGCCGTTGAGGATCACGCTGGGGACGTTTCCGGCTGGCGCATACCGGGCAATGGCAGCCACCAGCTTATCAATTTCGGGCAAGGACAAGGACGACAATTCATGCACCTTCTGTGTGTAGGCAATCTTACGAAGAGTATGAATGGTAGCTTGCGTGGCGTCAATGGCCCGTTTACGGTCGTCCACAAGACGTTGCCTTTGCGTATGAATTCGTCAGGTACTGCAACTTGGTGCGTGCTAATTATGCCGAATTTGTTTGCTACTGTAAACCTTTAAGAAACAATTCCCTTATTTAACTTTACTTGAATGATATACGGCTATGCCGTATAATCTCAACATGGTTTTCATTGAAACATCCAACTTTACCAAACTTATCAGCAAATATCTGTCCGATGATGAATACCTTGGATTACAAAAGTTTCTGTTGCTGCGACCTGATGCAGGAGCAATCATCAGAGGATCGGGCGGCGTTAGAAAACTACGCTGGGCCATCCGGGGCAAGGGTAAAAGTAGCGGTGTTCGGATAATCTACTATTGGCAGGTAACGGACAGTGAAATTTGGTTGCTGACCGTCTATGGAAAAAGTGAGCGGGATTCTATACCGGCTCACATTCTGAGGAAAATTGCGGAAGAATTGAAAAATGAGTGATCGAGACATCGGTTTAGAAATTTTAGAAGGTATCCGTGAGATTAAAGAGTTCAAGGAAGGCAAGATAAAGCTTAAAAGTCGTGAACTTTCTGAGCCATCTTTGCCTGCGGAAATTCGGAAAAAGCTGGGGCTTTCCCAAGCGGCATTTGCGGGTTTAATGGGTGTAAGCTTGCGTACAATCCAGGATTGGGAACAAGGACGACGCGAGCCCAGCGGTCCGGCAAAGTCGCTGCTGCGGATTGCTGAACAGCATCCTTCAATCTTTTTAGAAATTGCCTAATCCCAATCAATTGACTTTGACATTGCGCCAAACGGCCGTTTCCCCCCAGGGATCATAAGCAGCGCCATTGTCCGATGTAACGGCTATTTTCCCTGGCTTGCCCCCACCCTGTAACAATTCAAAAACGGCCACACCAAGCCACGCGTCTTCCGGCATCGGCTCCGGCTGCCAGTTAGGCAGAACTTCCTGCAGATAATTCGTGCTGGTATGCCCGCTGCGGAAAGTTGGCTCCTGCAAAATGGTGAGCAGGTAGGGAATGTTGGTTGTTACGCCTAACACCACCGTTTGCTGCAAAGCATGAACCATTTTGTTTATGGCCTCATCGCGCGTGTGCCCCCAGGTGATCACTTTGGCCAGCATCGGATCGTAGTAAGGCGAAACGGCCGTGCCCACCACAATGCCATCATCCACGCGAATACCGGGGCCAGACGGCCGTTCGTACCGCGTAATCTGCCCAATCGACGGCAAGAAGTTTTGCGCCGGGTCCTCGGCATAAACCCGGCATTCGATAGCGTGGCCGCGCTGCTGAATCTCGTCCTGGCTAAACGGCAGCGGCTCCCCGGCAGCAATGCGAATTTGCCAGGCGGCAATATCGATCCCCGTCACCAGCTCCGTGATCGGATGCTCCACCTGAAGCCGGGTGTTCATCTCCAAAAAGTAAAAGTTCCCGGCACCATCCACGATAAACTCCACCGTGCCGGCACTGCTGTAGCCCACCGCCCGCGCCAATGAAACGGCCGCAGCCGCCATGCGCTGCCGCAAATCATCATCCTGAATTACCGGAGCCGGCGTTTCTTCAATGATCTTTTGATGCCGCCGCTGGATAGAGCATTCACGCTCAAACAGGTGCAGCACCTTGCCCTGCTGGTCGCCCAGCACCTGGATTTCCACGTGGTGAATTTCGGTGAAATATTTCTCAACCAGAATATGGCTGTCGCCAAAGGAGTTTTGCGCTTCGCTGCGCGCCGCCTGCACCGCCCCGGCAAACTCCTCATCGGACCAAACAACACGCATCCCTTTGCCCCCTCCGCCCGCACTGGCTTTGATGAGGATGGGATAGTCGATGTGGGAGACGGCCGTTTGCAATTCTGCCACTTCCATTCCCGCGCCATCCACGCCAGGCACGATGGGCACGCCTGCCTGCTGCGCCAGCTCGCGCGACTTGGCCTTGCTGCCCATCAGCTCAATCGCTTCCGGGTTGGGGCCAATAAACACAACACCCCGCTCGGCGCAAGCAGCGGCAAAGGCTGCATTTTCGCTCAAAAAGCCATAACCAGGATGGATTGCCTCGGCGCCACAGTTTGTGGCGATGTCTAAAATGGCGGTCTGGTTGAGATACGTGTCGGTGGCGCTGACGCCGGGCAGCCCGTACCGTTCATCGGCCAGCTTTACCCAGGGTGCGTCTTCATCAGCGTCGGAATGGATGGCAACGGCCGTAACCCCCAACTCATGGCAGGCCAAAATCAGCCGCCGGGCAATTTCACCTCGATTAGCAATCAACACTTTTTGAAACATACAAACAAAACTCCCGCAAATTTATGGATGAGCGCCAACTGTACCATAAACCAGCGGGAGCGTGAAAATCACTGACTACCGACCTGCGGGTCGTTGTTCACTGACCTACGGCCAGCCCACCTCCACCGCATGGCACATCCCCCGGGCCACCCAACCATACTCCGTGTCTGGTGCCGGGTTGAAGATCGCCATCGTTATCGAATCTGATCCATCAGCCGGATGGTAAAAAACATTGACATACACGGCGTCATACGAAATTTCCAGGTCGTAAATCCAGCCACTGTCTTGCCAACCATCTTGCGCATCCCAACTGGCCAGCGAACGGCCGCTTACCTCTGCAACTTCATACGTCCCAACCTGGGCCACATCGCCGCTAACCTCAAAATTGATGCGCAAGCAGGCACGCCCCGGGATTCGCGGCGGCTCCGGCGTAGCAGTCCCAGCAGGTTCATCGGTTGGCTGTGGTAGGGGGGTTGGTGTTGAAGTCACTGCCAGCGGCGCATCTGGCTTTTCTGGCAGCGCGCTTACTTCATCAGAAGCTCCCTGCACACTGCGCTGGGGCAAAGCGCTCACAAATAACAGGGCCAGCAAGGCAATAATTGGCGGAACATATTTCATCTATCAACTCCTACTGGTGCAACATACTTTCTACGGCAGCAGGCTATAATTTCGCCCACGATAAGTAAATGACACCTTTGTTTGCAAATAGTTTTGGATATGTTTCGCAATGTAAGGGAAATTTGTAACGATTCATCTCACCGTAAAGAACAGGCATCAAGAATCGGTGGTGGTTGGCTGCTGGCGCAGCCAGTCGGTAGCAAAATCGACGGCCGTTTTCTGTGAGAACAACCGACACTCGGCCAGCCCTACCTTGCCAATTTGCACGGGATGAGCCCTTTCTAAAGCTGCGCCAAGCTCAACAAAACGATCATCATCGTAATCCAGCTCCTCGTACCACTGCCAGACGCGACGGCCGTTTTGCCAGATAGGTGCCCCTTGCCGCATCACTTTTCCAATGCCGGCACGAATCTCAGCCAAATGAAACGACGTGTTGTTGCCGTGCCCCACGCCCAAAAGCAGCACGTGTCCAGCCAAATCATACACACGCGCCAGCGGCGATCCTTCGCCCAGGCCATATTCAAGGACGTGATTGGCCGTGATGGTCGCTGCGTGACGCCCCCAGGCGGCAAACGAAACGTCAGGATGGCTGCTGCGCAAAACGCCGGGCCAGGTGCGAAACAGCTCAGGAATTACGCCCATTTCTCGCGTGGGCGTGCGCTGCGGGTCAAATGCCGGCATCTCCTCGCGCACGATTGCTTGCCACGCCTCCGGCACCGGCGGATTTTGCCACAAAGCAGGGTCGGAATAGTCGCTGGTATGGGTGGGCATCACTAACGTGCCCGTCTCAGTTAATACTTCTTGCAAGGCTTGAATAACAGAAACAGGCCCTCCTGGAACATAGCCAATTTTGCTCAGGCTGGAATGGACCAGCACGATCATGCCAGCCCGTAACCCCAATGCTTGCAGCTGTTCCTTCAGTAATGTTTTGGTGAATGGTTGTGGCGAGTTTTGCACAACGGCCGTTTCTGTCATTGCGTTTCCTGCCACCACGGCTTACGTTTCTGTAAAAAAGCAGACATGCCTTCGCGCCCCTCGTCGCTGTCGCGCAGCCGGGCGATGAGGTTGGCGGTATAGGCACGCATATCTTCCTTGGGCTGATGGCTCACCTGGCGAATCAGTTCTTTGGCAGCCGCCTGTGCGCCCGGTGCGGCTTGCAGCAGCTGGGCAACGCGTTCGTTGACGGCCGTATCCAACTCCGCTTCCGCCACCACATTATTGACCAAGCCAATGCGCCGGGCATATTCGGCATCAAATCGCTCCCCCGTGAGGAACAGCTCACGCGCATTATTGGCCCCAATCTTGCCCAGCACAAATGGCGAAATGACAGCCGGCACAATGCCCAGCCGCGCTTCGCTAAAGCCAAACTTGGCCCGCTCCACCGCCACCACGATGTCGCAGCAGCTCACCAACCCCACGCCGCCGCCAATCGCCGCCCCATTCACTCGGCCAATCACCGGCCGGGGACATTGGTCCACCATCAGCATAAGGTCAAAAATCGCTTCGCCATCCTGCACATTTTCGGCAAAGGTGTAGTCGGCAGCGGCACGCATGAAGCTTAAATCGGCTCCAGCACAAAACGAACGGCCGTTTCCCGTCAACACCACCACGCGCACATCTTCAGGGATGGCTTGGAAGACGGCCGTTAATTCCTTAATCATTGTCGGCGTCAGCGCATTATGCACCTCCGGCCGATTCAACGCCACCATCAACACCGCCCCATCCTGACTTACAGCAATCTCACTCACCACCGCCACCTCTGCCATTCACAATTCACTATTCAAAGTTCACAATTCACAATTACCACACTGTTTTCATCGATCCACCATCCACAATCAGCGTCTCACCCGTAATGTAGCTGGCCGCATCAGACAGCAAAAACGCGCCGGCACGACCAAATTCCTCAATGGTGCCATATCGACCCCAGGGAATTTTCTGCTCTTGCATCGCTCGCTGCTCGGCAACACTGAGCCCGGCATTTTTGGCCCCAAGTGTATCCAGCGACTTTACCCGGTCAGTCAAAATGCGCCCCGGCACCAGATTGTTCACCCGAATTTGCTCCGGGGCCAGCTCCCGCGACAGGCTCTTGAGCAGGCTCACCACGCCAGAACGCATCACGTTGGACAATAGCAAGATATCAATCGGCTCCTTCACCGAGGAAGAGGTAACGGCCAAAATCGAACCACCGCCCCGCGCCCGCAAATGGGGCAGCACAGCCCGAATCATGCGCACGCTGCTCAACAGCGTCAATTCAAAAGAAGCTTGTCAGGCGGCGTCGTCAAAATCATCAAAGCCGCCGGCCGGCGGCCCACCGGCATTCACTACCAGCCCATCCACACCGCCAAATTTGGCTACTGTGGCCTCCACCCAACTGTTAATTGAAGCCGCGTCACGTGCATCTAGCACACTACCCAATGTTTCTGCGCCGGTTTCATTGTGCAATGTTTCAGCCGCAGCCAAAATATCGGCCTGAGTGCGGCTGCCAATCGACACACGGGCACCTTCCTGGGCCACTGCCTGGGCAATGCCGTAGCCCAGCCCTTTGCTGGCGGCCGCCACCATGATCACTTTATCTTGTAGTCCAAGCTCCATTTTTAAATCCTTTTTTGGGAACCTTGTGCGAGTCAAAACTCACGTTTATTGAGAAAGCTGGTAAATTTTTATGATTGGTCCGCCTCTTGTAGTTGACGGTGTGATTTCTTGCACAAGCTTAGCTGTTTCACCCAACGACTCATAAAACTGTACCTGGTTTGGACTGCGTTCCGGATCTGCATAAAAACGGCTATACATACCGCTGCTCGCTACCAGAAAATCGTAGCCTTCATCATAATAATTGGCAAGCACGCGATCTTGCCCCAAAGCCCAGGTATCCACAACTTCAAAAGAAGTACCACCTAAAGGAGCGGTATACCATTCTTGTCCAATTTTGCTACCGGGTTGCGCGTTGTCTATCAGCCATTCCCGAGCCAAAACGCGCGTACTGGGATTGGCCTGCCTGACGTCGTGCAAAATTGTGTCATAAATTTGTTGAGCAGAAACGAACAGAAGCAGGGTAATAAAAAGGTGAGGGTATAGCTGCGGCCGTTTCACCCCTACCCTTACTACAAGATCAGCCACCTTCCTGATACCTTCTGCCGCGAACAGCACCAGAACGGGCAAAATCTGCAATGCCCAGCGCACCCAGTGCAGCGGCGAAATACTTATACCAATCAGATAAACAAGCAAAAAAGTTATGAGAATCAACTGCGCCTGTTTTCGTCGCCATACCGCCACACCAATAGCCAAATAGGCCAGAACCACCTGGGGCCAACCCATAATTGTCGGTAAAGCTGTCGTCAGGTAAAACCAAAAATTCCCTGGTTTGGATAGACCATCTGCGCCAAGATGCTCGCTCCGGGCTTCAATGAGCACATTGTCCAAAGCAGTTTCAAAATCCAGCAAAAAGTAGGGCGTAGACAAAGCGAAACCCGCCAAAACCATGAACAAACCCGCCATGCTTTTGGCTATTTCAGCTCTGAGCCGCGGCGTTTTCCTACTTTGCCAGACATGCTTCACACAAATAAGGAAATATACAGGCCCTAATGCCGCCAAAACATATTTAGTACTGATGCTAAGACCAACAGCCAGGCCAACCCACAAATGCCGAGAAAGCGTCGGTTTGTCAAAAACGCGCAGCATCAACCATAAAGACAGGGCCACATAAAAAAGGGTGGCGCTGTCTGGCCGGGTCATTTGGGCATGATAAAGTAGATAAGGGTAAAAGATAAGCAAACCGCCACCGACCAACCCTGTTATCGGTCGGAAAGCTCGTCGACCAAGCCAATAAACAAGGGGCAGCGTTAGCAGGGCATAGGCAATAGATACCAGGCGGCCTAAATAATAGTAGATGGCAAAGTTCTGGTTGAAATGCGCCATCAGTTCGGGGTTACTCTGCAGCAAAAAGCCACCCTCAACCAAAGCAAACCAGGTGTGGAAGAGGATGGCCATGGGGTAAATGGTAGTAGAACCAGGCTGACCAAACCAGCCAGGGTTGAGGCTGCCTGAACTGGCAACCCTCAGGGCTGGACCTACAAATGCCGGTTCATCAACTTCTGCCAGATATGGCAGATTGTTTTGTATGCCCCAAACTAAGAAGATTAGGTAGATGAACAAAAGCCCCAAAATCCATCTGGTGTGTTTTTTTGGCTTGTTCATGATGTGTGTTTGGGTTGCGTTGTTCATCATCCAGGCATCTTAATGAATTTGCACCGGGTCCTTGATTGCGCCGCGGTCGAACAGCGGTTTTTCGTAGCCTTCGTCCCAACCTTCGGGAGCGATTGTTTTTTGGATGGTTACGGCCGTATTCTTGTAATCCGGTATCTTGGCCCGATCATCCACCCGATCCAGCGTCAGTAAATTTGCCGCCGCCTCAGCAAAGTGGAACGGAATAAAAATCGTCTTGGGCAGCGACCGTTCCGTCACCAGCAAGCGCAGCGTAATTTCTCCGCGACGAGATGAAACTTTGACCCAATCGCCAGTCTCCAATCCCATGGCTTGGGCATCCTCAGGATGCATCTCACAGGTCGCTTCCGGGTACACATTTTCCAGCGACGAGCGCCCCGTCATCGTACTGCCGCTCCAGTGGTAGAGTACCCTTCCTGTGCTCAGGTTAAACGGATATTCTTCGTCGGGCTGCTCGGAGCGCGTACCGTACTCAACTTCCCAGAATTTGCCCCGGCCACGCGGGAAGCCCTCAGCAAAGAGAAAAGGTGTGCCGGGATGTTCGAAGCTGGGACAGGGCCAGTGCACGCCTCCTTCCCGATCAATGCGGTCGTAATCAATACCCCAGAAATCTGGCGTGACCTGGCGCATCTCCTCCCAAATGTCACGCGGATGCTCGTAGTTGAAGCCATTGGCCAGGGTCAATCCCAGCCGCTGCTCGATGCGTTGGCCAAGATCACACAGGATGTCCCAGTCTGGTCGCGAATTGCCTACGGGGGGAACGGCCGTGCGGCAGCGCTGCACCCGCCGATCTGTGTTGGTAAACGTGCCGTCCTTCTCAGCAAAGCTGGTTGCCGGCAAAATCACGTCGGCCATCTCGCCCGTCTCGTTAATGAAGATGTCCTGGCACACCATAAACTCCAGCTGTTCCAGCGAATGGCGCGTATGGTCCTGGTTCGGCTCACTCATCATTGGGTTCTCGCCCAAAACAAACATACCGCGCACATCGCCATGCAAAGCGCCCGTCACCATCTCCGTGGCCGTCAGGCCCGGCGCTGGATTCAGTTCCGTGCCCCAAAACTGCTCAAATTTCGCCTTAATCTGTGGATCGGCCACGTTTTGGTACGCCGTGAACACGTTAGGTAAGCCGCCACTGTCGGAGCAGCCCTGCACGTTATTTTGGCCGCGCAGCGGATTCAGCCCCGTGCCCGATTTGCCCACGTGGCCGCACATCAGTGCCAGATTCACCAACGAGAGGGTGTTGTCGGTGCCGTGGGTGCTTTGGCTGATGCCCATGCCCCAATAGATGGAGGCACGATTGGCTTTGGCATAGATGCGTGCCGCCTGGCGAATGTCGTCGGCAGGCACGCCGCTGACCGATTCAGCCCATTCCGGCGTGAACTCTTCCAGCGATTCCAGATAGTCACTAAATCCTTCGGTGCGCTGGGCGATAAATTCCTCGTCGTATAGTTTTTCCTTCACGACGACATGAGCCATAGCCTGGAAAACGGCCACATCGGTGCCCGGATTTTGGCGCAGCCAGAGGGTGGAAAAGTCGGTCATCTCAATGCGGCGCGGATCAATCACAATCAACTTCGCCCCATTTTGGCGCACCGCTTTCTTGAGAAAGTTAGAAATAACCGGGTGCGTTTCGGTGGTGTTGGAGCCGGTCACAATAAACGCTTCCAAATTTTCCATCTCGGCAATGGAGTTAGACATGGCGCTGGAACCGATGGAAAGCTGCAAGCCGGTGACGGAACCGGCATGGCACAGCCGGGCGCAGTGATCGACGTTATTGGTGCCAATCAGGGCGCGCATCACTTTTTGGAAGATGTAATTATCTTCGTTGGTCGCTTTGGCGCTGGCGTAACTGGCAATGGCATCACCACCATGTTCTTTGACGATACGCGTCAGCTCATCGGCTACGTAGTCAAGCGCTTCGTCCCAGGTGGCTTCACGCCACACCGGCCTGGCGCTGCGTCCTTCCTCACGATTGGCGCGGATGAGCGGCGTTTTTACCCGGCCGGGATGCTTGACATAATCGGTACCAAAGCGCCCCTTGACGCACAACATGCCGTAGTTGGGCGCGGCATCAAAGGGGGCCTCGACAGCATAAATGTAATCATCTTTCACTTGTAAATGGAGCTGGCAACCTACCCCACAGTAGGGACAAGTCGTTCGTACTGTTTTGTCAGGTGTAATCATTAGAATGCCTCCAAACTCGGTTCACTCAGTGGGTTTACTTCCAAATTTAATACAAGGTTATCGTCTTGCCGCTAATTTTTAAAGGCGGACTCTAAATGAGCTTTGCGGGCTCAATCACATGGGCATGAATTTCCAATTCATCATCGCCGACAGTGTGGGCAGCGAAGTCATAAATTTGAATCCAACCAGTGGGAATGATCACTCCATCGGATCTTTGAACTGTCAAACACAGAGAATCAATTTGCGTTTGCCATAGTCTTTGCATTTTGGCCTGTTGGTATTGATTCTTTTCTTCCTGAATATCGTTAAAAGCTTGAAAGACGCTTCTAATCTGCTCGTATTTTTCCGTTGGGACAAGTAAACCTATAGAGATACTCATGCCCTTGTCTCTCGTTTCCAAATTTGTTTCACCAATACAGTCGGTTCCAGAAAAAACTTTATACTTCATCCAAATAACCGCTGTTATATTTTCTCAGCCTTTTCCATCCAGGCTGGTGTCAGATCATAATAAAGCACGTCTGGATCAATATCCGCGCCATTGGGCCAGGCAATCGTCCCACCTTCTATTTGCACATTTTGAAAAACGGCCCGGTTTTTTCGGACAGGTTCAAAAATTGGGCCACGCAAATATTTTTCGAGATCGATCTCTTTCACCGTACCATCCTCGAAAAAGACGCGCATTCTAAATTCAACCAAAGGTTCCGCTTTTTCAACTCTTACACGTTTTCCTAATTGAGTCATTTTGGACACTCCAATTTCTTATTCAAGCGGTTCAATTCCGTTTAAAGTTTGCATTTGTCGAGCCAGTTCCCAATTTTTTCGCAATTCATCTCGATGAAATGTTGCCCATTCAACAACCATGCCATGTGCCCGACGTGGTAAACTTCCACGCAATGTCTCTAATGTCTCAATTGCATACACTGCCTCGTACTCACCATATTCTGCATGGAAATGTGGTGGGGAATGATCATTGAAGTACATATAAATGATTATGCCAAAAAAGCGACTTATTTGGGGCATTTCTTACTCGTCATTGATATTCAGGATGATTAGCGATGAATTTGTCAAGGCCAGACACGGCCGTTTCCCGCACCTTCTTTTGCAACATGGGCGTCCAACCAGCCAGCACGCCGGGGATGCCCAGCGCCATGCGCGTCCAGCGCCACAGGTCAAACTGATCGGCGTGGCGCACAATCAAGCCATCCTGAAATGCGAAATTGGCGTCGATTTTATTATGCACCTTGTGCCCGGTGGAGAATGTGTATACTGCCTCCCAATGTGCCTGCCCACTGCTTTGCGTGGCCACCACATCCCGAAAGGAAACCTGCAAATCCTTGCCCCGCTCACACAGCATGTGCCACATAGCCATCGCCCGCTTGCCGTGCAAATCGCCAAACGCCGGGTCGGAAAAATGCACCTCGGGATGGTAACAGGTGATCATGCCTTCATGATCTCGTTGCTGAAAAGCTGTGTAGAAATTACGGATAAGCTGCTGATTTTCTTGCATTAGCTTTCTTCAACTCGGCCGTATTCCTCCGGCACCCCTTGCACCCCAACCTCATCCAGATGGTCATAAATCTGGTGTACTTCCGGGGCGCGGAAGCGCGCCGTCAGGTTAGACGGAGGCAGCGCTTCGTCATAGAAAAATTCCGGCAGATTGTCATCTTCTTCCGTAAAACCGGCCGCCAGGTTAAATTCGCGCTCCAGGCGCAGACAGTCCCGGCCAATTTTTTGGAAAAACGTGGGGTCCAGGTCGGTGCCAACGGCCGCATTCACCGCATTGGCCAAAAATTCTACGTTAGGATTGGTCACCGTGCGACCAAAAATACACAGCCCAATCGAATCGGCGGCGGCACACGCAATCTGCGCCTCCAGGCTAAACCGTTTTAATTCCTCCACATCCTTGCTACGTGAATCCAGTTTGGGCACGTTACCGGCGGTATGATCGGCTCCTTGCGCTGTGGTCATCATGGAGATGCCCGTCACCTCGATGACGCGCGGATCGTAAGCCGAGATGGCCTGCTTCTTCACCACCGGCACGCGATGAATGCCGTAATGTTCACCGACTCGTGCCGTGCCCTGGGCCCAGAGACGGCCGTCTTCCGACCCCGCCTTCAATTCGGCAAACACGTTGCGCATAAAGTCTAAATCGCCAAACTCGGCCACGCCAGCATCCATCAATACAGCCATCATCGCCCCAGTTTCAATTGTGTCGATGCCCAGTTCGTTGCAATACTGGTTCATCTCCGCCAGATGATCCGGGTCACTGAGGCCGCAGTTGGTGCCCAGCAGCGCCAGCGTTTCATACTCCACCGGCGAGGTAATTTCCTCGCCGTCGGCATTGACGTAGACATTGCTGCACTGGATGGTGCAGCCGGGCATACAGGCATGGGTATGGTTGCCGCCGCGCGAATTGTTCAGCGCGGTGATGTAATCGCCGCCCATCGTGAATGTCTCTTCATCATCGTTCACCTGGGCACCCAGCGTAAAGTTGTTCACCGGGATACCGCCAATGTGGTTGGTGTAATCAGCCATCGCCATGGTGCCGATGGGGCTGTATGTGTTCTGAATCGCCGGGTCTTCTTGAATCCATTTGGCATAGGTGCGCACCGATTCCAGCGTCTTTTTGCGGTCGTGCAGCTCGGGCATTTTGTGCAGTTCGATCACAATCGCCTTGACTTTCTTGCTGCCCATCACCGCCCCTACGCCGCCGCGTGCCGCCAGCCGGGAGGCCCGCCCATCACTGTCGCTAATGGTGATACCGGCCAGCAAACCCTGATATTCACCGACAGGACCACATAGAGCAAAGCTGATTTTGCTGCCGTATTTGTCAAAAAGCAGTTCGGCCGTTTCACTGTTATTCTTGCCCAGGTACGGCGCAGCATCCTGGAATGAAAGTTCGCCCGACTTGTCAAAATGGAGCACCATCCAATCATCCGACTGGCCGTGCAGGGTGAAACCCGCCACATTGATACGCCCCATGCCGTAAGCCAGGGTGCCCCCGGCGTTCGCCTCTTTAATACCACCGGTAAGCGGACTCTTGCAGCCCACACTTAACCGGTTGGCATTGGAAAACGTGGTGCCGGCAAACGGTCCGGCCGAAAAAATAAGCGGATTGTCTGGCCCCAGCGGGTCCACGGTGGCCACACCGTCTTCCACCAGCGTTTTGGCAATGAGGTACCGTCCCGCCATCACCAACGCTTCGCCTTCCATTGGTTGGCTGGTGACAGTTTGCTTGTTTAGATCGATCTGTAAATAGCTTCGCATGAGTTCCTCTTCTTAAAACCTGACAGCCTCGTCAGGCCGGGTTGAACGGGTTCACTACTAGATTATCACAAAACGGCCGTTCCGTGTCCCACTAACCCGCCAATTTTATGATAAGATTCTCAAAAAACACCGGGCGCGGAGAACAGAGAGAAGCACAAGACCACAGAGAATTCTCAAAAAATCTCAGTGTGCTCATGCTTCTCTGAGTGCTCTGCGTCCTAAAGCGAACCACAAAAGGATTCAGATGAATAAAATTCCCCAAATCTCACTGGAAACGGCCGTTTCCCACATCAAAAACGGCGACACCATTCTTGTCGGTGGCTTTGGCATGACCGGCAACCCAGTTCACCTGCTGCACGCCCTGGCTGAAACTGACATTAACAATCTGACCTACGTGGCCAACAACGTAGGCGAGCCCGGGTTGGGCGGTGGACGGCTGCTGCGCAACGGCCAGATCAAGAAGGCGATTGGCTCTTTCTTTACCAGCAATCGGGAAGCAGTTGCCGCTGCCCAGTCCGGCGCAATCGAAGTGGAACTGATTCCCCAGGGTTCCCTGGCCGAAGCGATGCGGGCTGCCGGAGCCGGGATTGGTGGCTTTTATACACCAACGGCCGTTGGCACCGTTTTGGCTGAAGGTAAAGAAACCAAAGAAATCAACGGCAAGCAGCACGTCTTCCAACCTGCCCTGCGCGGCAATGTGGCCCTCATCCGCGCCTGGCGCGCCGATGAAGCGGGCAACCTGGTTTACCGCATGACCGAGCAAAACTTCAACAAGGCGATGGCCACCGCCGCCGACCTGGTCATTGCCGAGGTGGAAGAGATTGTGCCAATGGGCAGCCTCGATCCCAACGAAATCCACACCCCCGGCTGCTACGTTGATTTTCTGGTGCAGGCCCACACGACCCTGGAAGATTTGGGATCCTCCGCCTCCATCGACGGCGGGGCCAAAAAGGTCAACGACGCGCGGATGCTGATGGCCGAGCGTGCCCTGCAAGAACTCAAGCCGGGTGATGTGGTCAATTTAGGCGTGGGCATTCCTACTCTGGTGGCAGATTTGATCACGCCGGAGCATGGCATTATTTTGCACACGGAAAATGGCATGTTGGGCGTGGGCCCCGCGCCAGAGGCAGGCGGCGCGCTGGACTATCCGGTAAACGCGGGCAAGATTCCGGTAACGGCCTTACCCGGCAGCAGCTATTTTGACAGCGCCGACTCCTTTGCCATGATTCGCGGCGGGCATGTGGACGTGGCCATCATGGGCGGTTTGCAGGTGGACGAGGCGGGCAACCTGGCGAACTGGGCCGTGCCGGGCAAGCCACTGCTGGGCGTGGGCGGTGCAATGGATTTGGCCTCAGGCGCGAAGAAGCTCATCATCACGATGACCCACGCCAGCCGGGACGGCGAGGCCAAAATTGTGCCAGAATGCACCTTACCGCTCACTGCACTCAACGCCGTGGATATGATTATCACCGATCTGGCGGTATTTGGCTTTGTTGAAGGCAAGCTGACGCTGCTGGAGCTTATGCCGGGGGCCACATTGGCAGAGGTAAGGGAGAAAACAACGGCCGTTTTCATCGAGAACATCAATAATAAAACCGCAGATTAGCGCCGATTTTTTCTGCGCCTCTGGGTTGGTACCTCCCAGCTCAATTATTTAGAGACACTTCCGTCAAGTGAAGCGTATCTTCCGTCGGGGCACCATCACCAGCCAGAAGCGGCAGGCGCATGCCGGTGGCTGGATCATAAAGCCCAACGTTGAGATGATAGGTGCCGGACAGCAAGTGGGGCGGAATTTGCAGGCAGTGCAAATCGCCCACAGCCGAACCGGGCTGCCAGCGGCTGGTGGGAGCAAAGCCAAAGGCCGGAGCGCTGTCCCGCTGCGCCTGGACAAAGCCATCTTCCGCGGCAAAATGTAGGAAAACGGTGTAGTCGGTGACAACGGCCGTTTCCGCCTGCCAGTACAATGTCGCACACAACGCACCGCCGGCCACCGGCTCCGGTTCAGACAGTTCATAACCCAGCAGCTGGATATTGTCGGCAAATGGTGTGGGCAGGGGAACGACCGTTTCCGGCAACCCTTCTGCCAGCGTCCACTGCTGTCCCAACCATTCGAGCGTGGTTTGCGCCGTGGGGGCAAACTTGCCGCCCGCTTCCTGCAATCCAATAATGCGCTGGAGCATCGCACCGGTTGCCGCTTGCGGTTCCGCCATTTGTGTCAGCAAAACAACGTCGTCCTGGAAATAGATGGCTTCATAACCAAAGGTGCCTACGGCCGTTTCAATGCTGCTGTGGAAAATTCGGGCATTAACCCCCCAGCGCCAATCACTCAGGTTAAGCAGGAAATAGTCGGCCTGGGGAAAGCCAAACGGCCGTTGCTCCAACTGCAACCGATCATAAAACAGACTGTACCGGGGCCGCAGGGAGAGATGCGTGCCGTAGTTCATCATCGTGGCCACTTCTGCTTCAGGCGGCAGCAGGGCCATTGCTTCGTCAAAAGCGGCACGATTGCCAATCTGCTCCAGACCGTAAACGGGATAATACGGATCATCAATGACGGTGGTAAACGGGTTGTCTAGCAGCCAGGCGATGCCCAGCGCGACAATTAGCCAGCCCAGGAGAACGGCCGTTGGCAGTCGCGGCTGCCAGCGGCGCAGCCGGTCTGCCCCTTGAATGGCGGCCAGGATTAAAAAAGGAATGGCCGGGGAGAGGTATTGGAAATAAATGCTGCTCTGGCTGGGCACGTCTGACAACAAATTGTAAACGATGGCCGGCACGGCCCCTAGCAGCGCCAACGGAGACAGCAAGGAGAGGAAGCCCAAGGGCAGCAGCAGCTTAATCAAAAATTGCAGCCGAAACGGCTGGCTTAGATGCTCGCGCCAGACAAAGCCGGGCTGTGTCACCAGGGTACGCACAATCTGGCCCACATCTTCGCCCAGCCAGGCATAGCGGGCTACTGAATCGGAGCCGCCGCCGCGAAAATGGGGAATGATGACAAAGATGGCGATGGCCGAATAGGCCAATCCCGCCGCTGCCCACACGCTGCCCAGCGCGTAGCGCCGGTGATGTAGCATCACATACAGTCCCAGCGCAAACACGGTAAACCCCACTTCTTCACGGCAGATAAGCGCCAGAAAGACAAAAAATGAGGCCCAATACGGCCGTTCCACTTCCAACATATCCACGGCCATCAGCAAAAAGAAAATAACAAACGTAACCGGGTGAAAATCGAAACGGTTGACGAAGCCGATAATGGGCAAAAGCAGGTAAGCAAAGGCAAACGCCAGCGCCAGGTGGCGATTGGCTAACTGGCGCTGGGCAATACGATAAACGGGAATCGCCCCCAGCCCCAGCAGCAGCGACTGCACAATGAGCATAATGTTGACATCAGCCCACAAACCGTACAAAGGGGCCAGCAGCAAAAAAATGAATTGGACGTGGTCGCCCAAATAATGTTCCACTTCGATGGAGCTGGCAAACCAGCGCCCCTGCCACGTGTTCCAGATGACCTGGCTTTTGATGCCCAAATCAAACACGGTGGAGTTGAGCCGCTCGTGCCGCAGTATGGCATAAACGGCCAGCACAACGGTCCAAACGGCCGTGCCCCCCAGCAATATAGCATGCTTCTGAATCAGTTGCCGCCAGCGTGATAATGACATGGCCCTGAGTTTAACAAAATCATCTGATAGTGGTAATCTTGGCGGCTATGGATGCTCAGGCCACAGCAGAACAGGAAGCGTTGGAAACGGCCCCTTCGGCATGCGACCCAGATCGCCGCTCAGGGCAAGCTGTTTCCCCCACATCCAGGAGCCACCCCCAGCAACGAGATCGGTGGCTGGTGCCGGTGGCCCTGCTATATCTGTTCCTGGCTGCCCTCATGACGTGGCCGGTTGCAGCGAATTTGAGCAGCATGATTGCCGGAGAAGGCGTGGACATCTACTCTCATTTGTGGACCTTCCATTGGGTTCGTGATGCCCTGTTAAGCGGCCAATCTCCTTATTTTACCACCCAGATTTTTTACCCAACGGGCGTTTCACTCGCCAACCACAACATCGCCTGGCTGCAAATTTTGCTCTGGATTCCCCTCCAGGCGGTGCTGGGCAGCATTGCCGCCTACAACATGCTGTTCCTTGTCGTTTTAGCGGCCAACGGCGCAGCCATGTATCTACTGGCACGTGAGATTCTAGGCAATCGCGCCGTCGCGTTTGTTAGCGGGCTGATTTTTGCCTTCTGGCCCTACGTGCTGACCCAAAACGAACATCCCAACTTCTTGTTTGTGGCCTGGGTGCCGCTGGCACTGCTGTTTTCGCGGCGCACGGTGCAGAAACAGCGTTTTCAGCCAGCGCTGCTGGCAGGCATCTGCCTGGCGCTGACGGGCTGGGTACGCTGGCAGCTTTTGGTGATTGCCGCCATCCCCGTCACCATTTATGGTCTGGCGCTGCTGTGGCCACAAAGCTGGACCGATCGGCAAAAAAGCGTGCACTGGCTGCTACTGGCCGGTGGCGTCACGGCCGTTTTGCTGCTGCCAATTGCCATTCCCGTGGCCACCTACCAGCTTCGCCGCGACAATCCAGAAGATTTGTATCTGGATGAGCACGCGCAAAAGCAGACGGACCTGCTGGCCTACGTCACCCCCTCGCCGCTGCATCCGCTTTGGGATTCCACGCTAACGGCCGTATTCGGCCCTTTCCACGACAATTTTGACATACAAAATCAGCAGAGACGGCCGTTTCTAGGCTACTCGGTCCTGCTGCTGGCTTTAGTTGGTGCCGTGGCCGCGTATCCTCATTCGCGCACCTGGTCGTTCATGGCGGTGGTGCTGGTTCTGCTGGCGCTTGGCCCCATCTTGCGTATAAACGGCGTGCTGTATCCGGAGGTGCCGATGCCTTACCGGCTGCTGGCCGATAATCCGCTGCTGCGCCTGCTGCGGCTGACGGACCGCATCAATATTTTACTGGGGCTGCCCATCTCCCTGCTTGCCGGGTTTGGCTGCCGGGCCATTTTGCAAAAAGTGAAACGGCCGTCCCGCCAAACGGCACTGGTGGGTGTCATCAGCGTATTGGTGCTGGCTGAATATGCGGCCTTTCCTTATCCGGTTAGCAGTACGGCTGTGCCCGCCTGGCTGGCTGAGTTAGAACAGCAACCGGACGATTTTGCCCTGCTGCATCTACCCAACCACGAGCACGAGTTCAACAAATTTTACATGTATTACCAGACCGTTCACGGCCAGCCGCTGGTGAACGGCAAGGTCGCTCGCATACCGCGCGAGGCGCTGGCCTCTTGGGAAGAGGTGCCGCTTTTGGCAGAGCTGCAAAGTGAGGCGGCCGTACAGATTAAACGACAAGATATTGGCCGCCAGCTCTCCTTGCTACACGAAGCGGACGTTCGATACATTGTGCTGCATAAGGCGTTGGCGGCCCCAGGACAGATGGCTGCGTGGCGTGACTGGTTAACCATGACGCCCATTCACGAGGATGAGCAACTGGTTGTCTACACAACAAACCCTACTGCCGGGCAGGAATATGAGCTCACCACCATGCTGACGCCAGAAATCGGGCTGGTTCGTTGGACCGTTAATCCGGATACGGCCGTTGCCAATGGCATCATCAAAGTTGATGCGCGCCTGGGCAGTCGGGCGGCAGCCAGTGCAGGCCGTGAAGCCTGCTTGCAGCTGCGCGACGAGACCAATCACATCGTGCAGGTGCAGTGCCAGGTGCTGCCCGGCCCGTGGCAGGCCAATGATTTGTGGCAGATGAGTGCGGAACTGCCGGTAGAAACGGCCGTGCCGCCGGGCCAATACAAATTAACCTGGCAAGCCGCCACGGAAAGCAATTTTGAAGCGACAGTTTTGGGAACTGTAACCGTGGAAGCATACACACCTGAAGCCACAGCGCAGGTGAATTGGGCTGATAAAATCAGCCTTCCTGCCTATGATTTTGCGTTGGAAAATGAGGCGCTGCACCTGACATTTTACTGGCAAGCCGAAGCAGCAATGAACCAATCCTATAAGTTTTTTGTCCATCTGGTTGATCCAGCCAGTGGCGAAGTGGTGGCCCAGGTGGATGCCGCACCACGCGGCTGGTCGTACCTGACCACGGCCTGGGCGCCGGGCGAGCGAGTTCATGAAACCGTGGTTTTGTCCCTGGCTGACGTTCCCGCCGGAACCTATGACCTTTCGGTTGGCTGGTATGATGAAGCGACCGGTATTCGTTTAACGGCCGTTTCCAACCCCAACACACCGGCAGAAACGGCCGTTCTTCTTACGCAAATTACCGTCCCGTAATTTAAACCAGACGGTTGGCCTGCGCCACCTGGCTCAACCAACGAGCACTCGGTTTAACCGATCGTTGCTGCGTGGCACGATCCACGGCAATAATGCCAAACGTCGGCTCGTAGCCCAGCATCCATTCAAAGTTGTCAAACGCAGACCAGGCAAAGTAACCGCGAACGTCCAGTCCATCTTTTAGGCACTCAACCACAGATTGCAGCGCGCCCTGATAGTAAGCCAGGCGACGGCCGTCGTCGGCCGTGCCAATACCGTTTTCTGTTACCATCAGGGGCACGCTGGCCACTTCGTGCGCGCGGCGCAGCGTTGCGCCGATTGCTTGGGGCCAGAATTCGTACTGCATTTGCGTCAGTTCGACGCCTTCCTCTGGTTCAAGTGCCCCGTCTGGACCATATCGCTCACGGGTATAGGTTTGTACGCCCACAAAATCATCCTGGCGGGCGGCTTCCAGGAACACATCCTGTAATTCGTGGCGCATCTGGTCACGCACCGCTTCACCGCCGGGCATGGCCTGCATGTCAGACATGGCAATGGTCAGGCCAACGGGGAGCGACGGCCGTTCTGCTTTAATCGCTGCCCGTGCCTGGTGATGCGCCGCCAGAATCACATCCCGGCCCTGGGCAGTACCGGCAAACATGAAGGGAGCGAACTGTTGTGGTGTGGTGTGCAGCGCCTGGGCGGCATTTTCGATAAATGTTTCAGCAGGACCACCGGCCATCCAGAGCAACGCCGCCATTCGGGGAATGTTGACCTCATTAATGGTGCAAACTGTCTCAATCAAATCACCTAAGTGCTGCGTGACTTTACCGGCATAGCGGGCAAACTTTTGGGCCGTTGCCATATTTTCCCACCCACCCTGGCTGATCAACCAGCGGGGCGAGGTGAAATGATGATAGGTCACTATTGGCTTGAGGCCATTCTCGCGGCACGTTTCACACATGCGGCGGTAATGATCCAGGGTGGCAGTGGAGAAACGGCCGTCTTCCGGCTCCACTCGCGCCCACTCCACCGAAAAACGATAGCTGTTGAAACCCAAGTCGGCCAGCAGAGCTATATCTTGCGGGTAACGATGGTAATGGTCGATGGCATCACCGGATGGTTCGGCAAAAACCGTGTCCGGTACGTGTTCCGCCACCCAAAAATCGCTGTTTGTATTATTGCCCTCCACCTGATGTGCGGCCGTTGCCGTACCCCACAAAAAGTCAGCCGGAAATTCGTTAGTCATGTGGTTACCTTTTTCACGAGATGGCGTTTATGCCTTCACCCCGTGCACTTGTGCCAGCAGAAGATCGACGATGTCATCGGCTGGCTGCGTCAATGCTTCTTCCTGAAAATGGAGAAGGCTTAGTAAGGGCATATCCAAAATAAACCCGGTTGTATCCATGCCAATCGTGTCGCTGCCGTTTTCATCGCTGCCGCCAAACATCCGGGTCAAATGGCCCATCATTTGCTGGTACATCGGCTCAAACGCTTTTTTGCCGTGGGGATCTTCCAGCCAGGCGCGGATGGTTGATTCACGGTGCAAAACAGAGGGCAGTTCCAGCGTTGATTGCAGCGTTACGGTTACGGTGCTGCGAATGTCGGCCACAGAGGCGCCAATCAAGATATCAAATTGGCCATTTTCGGTAACCCACTGGCAGTAGGCTGGATCGTAGTAAGCGAAGGCCCGGAAATCGAGCGGGATCGTCACTGTTTTGGTCTCATCCGGCTGTAATTCTACCTTGACAAAGCCTTTGAGCTCTTTGCACGGCCGTATCAATCGCGCCTGCTGGTCATGAACATACACCTGCACAACTTCTTTACCGGCCACCGGCCCCGTGTTTGTCACATCAACTGAAACCGTTACACCATCCACGTCATTAAACGCATCTGCTGAAACTCGCGGATTGCTGTAAGCAAAGGTGGTATAGCTCAGGCCATAGCCAAACGGAAACTGGACCGGCACTTCACGGGCATCGTAGTAGCGGTAGCCGATAAACAGACCTTCACCATAACGCACCACCCCATTTTCACCAGGAAAATTGAGATGGGCAGGTGTATCGGTCAATCTAACCGGGTACGTTTCCGCCAGTTTGCCAGAGGGGTTAATGCGGCCAAAAAGTATGTCGGCAATCGCACCGCCGCCTGCCTGACCCATCATCCACGCTTCTAATACGGCAGCCGTGCCGTCGATCCAATCGCTAACAACCACAGGCGCACCATTGTTGAGGATGACGACGGTGTTGGGCTGGACGGCCGTAACCGCCTGAATCAACGCTACTTGTTGTTCTGTCAAATCCAAATCCGGACGATCGTACCCTTCAGACTCCTTAAAAGTAGGTAACGCGATATAGAGCAGCGCCACCTCGGCCACCTGGGCGGCAGCCACGGCTTCATCAATCAAACCTTGTTCAAACTCGGCCCCTTCAGGGTAGCCAGGTGCAAACGTCAATTCGGCAGCGCCAGCCAGCTTTTGCAGCTCATTGAAGGGTACATCTACCTGGGTGGGGTTGATGTGGGAACTGCCGCCACCCTGGAAGTGGGCTTTTTGCGCTGCCCGGCCGATCACGACAATGTGCTGCGGGTTTTGCAACGGCAGCAGGCCGTTGTTCTTCAGCAAAACCATCCCTTCGGCGGCCACTTTACGCGCCAGGGCGTGGTGAGCAGCGATGTCAAACTCACCCCCAATGGAACCATTGGACCCTTTGGGCGTTTGCGCCGCCTGGCAAACAACCTGCAAGATGCGACGTACGGATTCATCCAGCACCGCCTCATCCAACGCCCCATCGCGCACCGCTTCAATGACGGAATTGACGCGCATCTGCTTGGGACCAGGCATTTCCAGGTCCAGCCCCGCCTTCAGGGAAGCCACGCGATCGTGCACCGCGCCCCAATCAGAGACAACAAACCCTTCGAAGCCCCACTCATTTTTGAGGATATCGGTGAGCAAGCGCTGGTGTTCGGAGGCATAGGTGCCGTTGAGCTTGTTGTAGGCACACATGACGGTCCATGGTTTGGCTTTGGTAACGGCCGTTTCAAACGCCGGCAAATAAATCTCGCGCAGGGTCCGTTCGTCAATCTCAGCACTGATGGCAAACCGCTCAAATTCCTGATTGTTGGCCGCAAAATGCTTGAGTGAGGTGCCTACTCCTTTGCTCTGAATGCCATTGATGAGGCTGGCGGCCAATTCTCCGGCCAAATATGGGTCTTCGGAAAAATATTCAAAGTTACGGCCGCACAAAGGCGTGCGTTTCATATTTGCCCCGGGACCCAGCAGCACATCTACTTTTAGGGCAATAGCTTCTTCTGCCAGCGCCTGCCCCATCTCATACAGTAGATCAGTGTCCCAGGTGGCCGCCAGGCTTGAGGCAGTGGGGAAGCAAGTGGCGGGCAGGCTTTTTTCGGCCATCGAATGAACATCCGGTTGGCGACGGACGCCATGTGGCCCATCTGAAACGACCAGTTCAGGGAGATCCAGGCGCTCCACAGGAGTAGTCGACCAGGCGCTAGCTCCTGTGCAAAGCGCCGCTTTTTCTTCCAAGGTCATTTGAGCAATGATGGATTGAATATCGGTCATGTTTAACTCCTTTCTCTCAAATTATTGAACCATGTGTGAACGAATCATAGACAGAGCGAATGCGTAACGCTGTCTCAGCCTGGGAAACATCCCATCCTGGCGGCAGCGGGCAGGTTATGGTTACGGATTGGCCGGCAGGCAGGTCGAAGTAGTTATCGCTAAAAACAACGTCAGCAGCTTCAAATGAGAGTTCGACCAGACGGGCCAGGGAACGGCCGTTTAGTTCAATATGCAGCAGGTCATTTTCATAGCGACAGGTGACCGCCACTTGCGGGTTGGTTAGCTGTAAATGTTTTGTCGGCGCAAAGAAAGCGGTTTGCCGGGCGACAAGACGGCTGTCCTGCCACAATTCAGCGATGAAGATCAGGTTCCGCCGGTTGTCCTCTGTTACCTGATCGGCAAAGCTCAGCGTGCTGATGTGGGTTGTCGTCAGCGGAGCGGCCTGAACCGCTTCCTCGCCGGCAAGCACCATCTCGCCAGACAGCGTAGCCAGGGACCATTGCACACGGCCGTTCCACCCATCGCATTGATCGTTGGTCACAAAAATGCCCTGGCGCGGCGGATCATCTTCTATGGAGAGCAGCACCGGGGCGTAGAAACGACGGGCCGCATAATGCAGCGCCTTCCAGCGGCCAAAATAATCGAGGCTGGACCACGACGCAACCGGCCAGCAATCGTTGAGCTGCCAATACAGCGTGCCCGCGACCCGATCACGGGACCGCCGCCAATGCTCCACGCCGTAGCGAATCCCTTCAGCTTGCAGCACCATGCTCAAATAAACCAGCGACGGAAAATCTTTGGGCAAGCGGAACGTATCTAACATTTGCCCTACCATCAGGCTGTTGCCGCTGTCGTTCTTCTGGTGCTGCTCCATAATGTAGGAGGTCATGTTCCAATCGGCTTCGTCGGCATAGGTACGGATGGTGGACAGCGGCGGCAACGCCTGGAAGCCAAATTCACTCATGAAGCGGGGAAACTGGCTGCGGTAGGCGGTAAATGGTTTACGGCCGTGCCACACATCCCAATAATGCGCATCCCCTTGCTGCTGCCCGTTCGGATTCTCGAAAGGCGTATCCGACGACGGCGAGCTGGGCCAATACGGCGTATCGGGATCAATCGTGGTGCTCCAGTCGGCCAGCGTGTGGTGGAAGAAGCGATCGTAGGCCGCTTTCATATCTGCCAAATCGGGCCGCGTCCAGCCCCAATCGGCCCAGCCCCATTCCATTTCGTTGTTGCCACACCAGAGGGCCAGGCTGGCGCGGTGGCGCAGGCGGCGCACGTTTTCTGCCACCTCGATGCGCACATTTTCCACAAAGTCCGGGTCATCCAGCGGATAAACACTGCAAGAAAAGATGTAATCTTGCCAGACCAGGATGCCGTACCTGTCGCATAAATCGTAAAAGCGTTCTTCCTCAAAGAAGCCGCCGCCCCAGACGCGCAGCATGTTTTGGTGCGTCTCGGCCGCGCCGCGAATGAGCGCTTCCAGGTACTCGTCGCTGATCCGCGTGGGGAAGGAGTCGGCTGGAATCCAGTTAGCCCCTTTGGCAAAAACGGGCACGCCGTTGACGACAAATTCAAAAGAACGGCCCCATTCGTCGGCGTCCTGGCGCAGCACGATGGTGCGCAGGCCAAGCTGGTAGCTTCGTTGGTCCAGTTCTGTGTCGCCCTGGTATACAGTTACAGTCACCTGGTAGAGTGGCTGGTCGCCATAGCCGTTGGGCCACCAGAGCTGCGGGTTGGGAATGGTGAGGTTGAGACTGGTTGTTGCGGCAGAAACGGCCGTTTCCACTTCCATCTCCGCCCCATCCGGCGTCACCACGTGCAGCCGCGCCGTCAACGCCTCATCCGTGAAGCGATCCAGCGTCAGCGCTGCAGAAATCGTCACCGGCCCATCATTGTGGCTCTGGCGCAGATGCACATCAGCCAGACGGGCGCGGCTAAATCCTTCCAGGCGTGTATCTTTCCAGACGCCGATGGGCGGCAGCTGCGGTCCCCAATCCCAACCAAACTGGCAGGGCGCTTTGCGCAAATAAGGACCACCGGGAATGGCTTGAGAAACGCCGGGCATGACGCGTTCGGCCTGCTTGGCGACAGCGTATTGCACAGGAGAGGCAAAGGAGATCAATAGCTCGTTCTCTTCCGCCTGGAGCAGTTCCTTGACGTCCCAGCGGTATTGGCGAAACATATTGTTGGCCTGGCCGAGAGAACGGCCGTTTAACATCACCGTCGCCAGCGTATCCAGTCCATCACAAACCAACCAGATTTGCGATTGTTGTAAAAGGTCTGGCGTGGCAGCAAACCGAGTACGGTACTCCCAATCGGCTTCAGCCACCCACTGCACGCGTTTTTCATTATCGCCCACAAAAGGGTCGGGAATGCGGTCCAGGGCCAGTAAATCAGTATGCACACCACCAGGCACAGTGGCGGGCAACCATTCATCTGTTCCTGTTTGTCGAAAATGCCATTGTCCGGTTAAAGATTGAGATTTCATTTTAGAGCCTTCAGTTGTTAGCATCAGGGACTGCGGGCAATAAGCTCGCAGCCCTGGCTTTGGTTTTAGTTATGTACCTGCTGTAAAAGATCAGCGACCATATCCTCAGGGTGCGTCGGCAGCGTGTGCTGTTGGAACATCAGCACGCTCACCAACGGCATGTCATTAAACATCTCCATAATGTCCATGCCAATGGCCCCATCGTTACCATAGCGCTCGTCGCCGCTGCCAAACATTTTGCGCGCCTCAGCTTCCATCTGGGTGTAAAACGGGCCAAATACAGCCTGACCACGTGCATCAGCCATCCATTCGCGCACGGTCGATTCTTTGTCCAGAATGCAGGGCAGCTCCAGGGTGGATTCCAGGGTCACCGTCAGGGCGTGGCGAACATCCGCCGCCGAGGCCGCGATGAGTAAATCAAACTCGCCATCCTCGGTAATCCATTGCCGGTATTCAGGATGGTAATAGGCAAAGGCACGGAAATCGAGGTCGATGGAGACCGTTTTTGTCTCACCCGGTTGGAGGGCTACCTTGGCAAACCCTTTGAGTTCTTTGTACGGCCGTACCAATCCCGATTGCTTGTCACAGACATACACCTGCACCGTTTCTTTACCAAACACATCGCCTGTGTTTGTCACCTCTACCGAAACCGTCACGCCGCCCAAATCTTTAAAAGTTTTCGCAGAGACTTGGGGATTGCTATATTCAAAAGTGGTGTAGCTCAGCCCGTAGCCAAAGGGAAACAGAACCGGCAACTCTTTGGCATCGTAGTAGCGGTAGCCGATGAACAGCCCTTCGCCATAGTGCACTTTTCCTGCGTCGCCCGGCCAGTTGAGATGGGCTGGTGTATCGGCCAGTTTCAGCGGGAATGTTTCCGCCAGCTTGCCGCTTGGATTCACTTTGCCAAAGAGGGTGTCGGCAACGGCCGTACCGCCTGCCTGCCCCATCATCCAACCTTCAAGAACGGCCGCAACCTCGTCAATCCAGGCACTCATAGCCAACGGCGCGCCGTTGTTAAGCACCACGACGGTCTGCGGCTGCACTCTGGCCACCGCTTTAATCAAAGCTACCTGCTGGTCTGTCAGGTCGAGGTCGGTGCGATCGTAACCTTCGGATTCTTTGAAGGTGGGCAAAGCAATGTAGAGCACGGCCACATCGGCAGCCTGAGCCAACGTTACGGCTTCATCAATCAAATCCTGACGGAAAGAATCATCAGTGGGGTAGCCTTGAGCATACGTAATTTCAGCATCTCCGGCCTGGGCTTTGAGCTCCTTAAACGGCACGGCCACTTTGGTGGGATTGATGTGCGAGCTGCCACCGCCCTGGAAATGTGCCTGTTCGGCCGAACGGCCGATCACCGCAATCTGCTGCTGCCCCTTGAGCGGCAAAATACCATCGTTTTTGAGGAGAACTAACCCTTCTGTGGCAATGTGGTGCGCCAGTTCGTGGTGAGCATCCACGTCAAACTCACCCCCAATGGAACCATTGGACCCTTTGGGCGTTTCTGCGGCCATGAAGACAATGCGCAAAATGCGGCGCACAGATTCATCCAAAACGGCTTCATCCAACTTGCCAGAGCGAACGGCCGTGACAACTTCTTGGACGCGACGTCCTTGCGGGCCGGGCATTTCCCAATCCAAACCGCCTTTTAATGCCGCTACTCGATCACGCACCGCCCCCCAATCTGAGACAACCAGGCCGGCAAAGCCCCACTCATCCTTCAATATTTTGTTAAGCAAGATGTCATGTTCAGAAGCAAAGGTGCCGTTGACCTTGTTATAGGCACACATCACTGTCCACGGCTGCGCCTGTTTGACCGCCTTTTCAAAAGCAGGCAAATAAATTTCCCGCAGGGTGCGCTCATCTATTTCGGCGCTGATGCTAAACCGCTGGAACTCCTGATTATTAGCAGCATAATGCTTAAGCGATGTGCCCACCCCTTTGCTTTGCACGCCGTTGATGAAACTGGCGGCCATCTCTCCAGCCAGGTAAGGATCTTCAGAAAAGTATTCGAAATTTCGCCCGCCCAGCGGCGACCGCTTCATGTTGGCACCAGGGCCAAGAAGCACGTCAACGTTCAGAGCAATGCATTCCTCGGCTAAGGCTTCACCCATTTGGTGAATCAGGTCCACATCCCAGGTAGAAGCCAGACAGGAGGCGGTGGGGAAGCAGGTAGCCGGCAAGCTCTCCAATGCCATTTCATGGACATTGGGGACACGCCGGACGCCATGCGGCCCGTCAGACACGATCATTTCCGGCACGTCCAGCCGTTCCACTGGTGTAGTTGTCCAGGCGCTGGCACCGGTACAGAGAGCCGCTTTCTCTTCAAGGGTCATTTGTTCAATAATGGTTTGAATTTTCATTATCTCTTTTTCCTATAAACTCATTTTTCCTTCCAGACATTCTGCAAGGCTTTGTAATCAAGAAGAATGATGCCTTCCTCTTCGATGACATCTTTTGCCTCTTGTGATGTCAAAAAATCAAAATCTGACTGGCGAATATGTGCCCCACCAGGATCGATGGCCAACAATTCTGCATTGGCCAAACCAGGATGTACGGCCCATTCGCTTAATCCGTCTGGCAGCTTACGCAACAACGCCTTAAAACCGGCAAATTTATCGGCCGAATCAAGAAGATAGCTGTCCAAAAAATCATAATCATTTGTAGGCAAGCCCTGGCTTTGCACTTTTTCAATCCAGGATTGCCCAAAAACCCGGAGTGCCAACCCATATTCCCGCGCCAGGCTCAACATTAAGGCTAAAATATCTTCCCTGCCGCTAAGGCGGAGCGCATGCCAATCCAGGTGCGATGGCTTAAGCCCAGCTGCCAGCACAACCTCAATCTGCGCCCTGAATTCCATTTCGAGCTGGTCTAGCCTGACCTGAGCCAAAAATTCAGGCATCTGTTCGAAGTTATAGAAATAGCCTGTTTTGTTAACGAGGGAGGGCACTTTTTCCTTGGGAGTCACTGGCCCCCAGCGGTAATAAGGCCATTCGGAGATGACGGTGAGGTGAACGCCAAAAGAGATTTTGGGGTGATCGGCCAGAAAATGCATGGCGTGTAATGCCCACGGACAGGGAACCATCAGGGTCGTGGAGCAAATGACGCCTTCATTTAACGCACCGATGATGGCCTCATTCACAGAATGACACATCCCAAAGTCATCGGCATTGATAATTAGTAAACGAGCATCAGCCGGAAACCCGAGTAAACGGTTTGTCTGGCTATTCGTAAGCGAACTCATTATCCCTTGGCGTCCTAGGCACCATGGACAATCGATAAGCTCCCAATAATCCCAGGAACACCAGAACCAGGCAGACAGGGATAATCTCTAAAGAGAGCTGGCGGGCCAGCACACCTACCAGGCTCGGGATAAGAGCGCCACCCAGCCCGGTAGCCGCCATTTGCATCCCAATGGTGTTGGCCGCAAAGTGAACGCCAACCCGCCGGCTTGTGCCAGACATCATTGCCGGGAAAATTGGGGCAATAGCAATGCCGATTAGGGCAACCGCCAACAGATTGGCCAATTGAAACGGATGCCACCAAAGTAACAAGGCACCCAATAAAGCCAGCGTGATGCCACCTTGAACCAGCGCGTGACTTCCTAGACGCTGCGCATACAGTCCGGCAAGAATGCGCCCAACTGTGAAAGTAGCCCAAAAACTGCCGGCCCAAAAGCCTGCGGCCTGCGGCGACACCCCTCGGGATTCGGTCAGGAGCGTATAAACCCAGGTTCCCAGAGATATTTCAGCACCGACATAGAGAAAAAATAACAAGACACTAAGCCAAACCCTGGGCTGGCGCATGGTCTGCCCCATTGGGGTTTTATATTCCGTCAGACGTTTTTCTCGGACGCTTTCAGCGGGTGCTTCTTCGCGGGTATTCCACCAGGATAATGTGATGAGAAAACTGGCTGCCATCACAAACTGGAAACCACCTACAACACGATAACCAAAACGCCAGGAGTTGAGCGCGGTTAGAGCCATCGTCATGATAAATGGGCCAATCGTCACGCCAACTCCGTAGCTGGCATGTAACCATTGCATTAACCCTTCGCCAAAATGTGCCGCCACGTAGGTATTTAAGCCGGCATCAATAGCACCTGCTCCCAGTCCGGCCATTACGCCCAGCAAAACCATCATCCACCAGGAAGGGACAAGGGTATAACCAACAAGCGCCGAACCTGTCAGGGCACAGCTAATCGTTAGCAGTTTGCCCACACCCATTCGGGCAATTAACGTGCCGCTCAAAAAGCTGGAGGTCATGTAGCCGGAAACAGAGGCAAACAACAACATCCCCAAAGAATCGAGCGGAATAGCAAAATCCACCCGCATGGAAGGCCAGGCAATTCCCAGCAAGCCATCCGGCATCCCCAGGGCAATAAAAGCTACATAAGCCAGGAGAATCACACTTAATTTAGAGTAATTTTTAGTGGTGTGCCGCATGTCAGTCAATACGTTGTGTCGTGTGCGCGTTCATTTGCTTGCACCCAGACTCAAGAAGAGCTCTTTACACAGTTGAGAGATCCCATTCTTCATAGATTTTGGGGACATCATTAATCAGGCGTCTTGTGTACTCTTCTTGCGGATGAATGATCACAGCATCGGCCGATCCTCTTTCTACAAATTTGCCTTTCTCCATGATATAGACGGTGTCTGAAACATAATAAGCCAGTCCGATATCATGCGTAATGAAAATAGGCGTCATTCCTTCTTCGTCGCGCAGCTGCATCAACATATCCAGGATGGTAGCCCGTGAACAGGCGTCGATCATTGAGGTGGGTTCATCGGCCAGCAGAATTTTTGGTTTGAGCAGGAATACACGAGCAATCATCAAGCGCTGCTGCTGCCCACCGGAAAGCTCAAAGGGATATTTGTTGGTCAACTCCTCAAACTTCAGGTTAACGAAGCTGCATGCTTCGGTCATCATCTCTATTTTTTGAGCCTTGGGCAGCCGCCGACCCCCGCGCATGTTAATACAATCCAGCAGCACACTGTCGATCTTGTTAAAGATGTTGTAGGAAGAGAATGGGTCCTGAAAGATGGCTTGAATATTTTTCCAATATTCCTTTTTCTTCCGATGCGTGCGGATGTCGCGCTTTTCTCCCTGAAAGTAAATCTCGCCTTCAGTGGGATTGATCAAGCCTAACAGCAGCTTGGCTAGCGTCGTCTTCCCACTGCCAGATTCCCCCACAATAGAGATAATTTCGCCTTCATAAAAGTTAAAGTCTACATGATCAACGGCAACCGTTTTGGTGCGGCCAAACCCAAATACTTTGGTAAGGCCCTTGCCACTCAAACATATTTTTCTATCATTGGCCATGTTGTTGAGCCTCCCTTGCATAAGCTGCGCGTAGTTCTTCTTCTGGTATGATGCAGCGATAGGTACGGCCGTTCCCCACTTCGCGCAGCGGCACATTCACTGCCCTACATTCAGCCCGCACATATTTACACCGCTCGGCAAAGCGACAGCCAGGTGGTGGATTTTTTAGATTAGGCGGCACGCCGGGAATGGCCGTTAGCTTCACATCCCGCAGGCCTTCTTCGGGCACAATAATGGAACCCATGAGACCTTTTGAATACGGATGAAGCGGATCGAACACGGCTTCTTTGGCACTGGCCTTCTCCACAATCTGTCCGGCATACATCACCACGATGTCATCCGTCACGTTGTAAAGCAGCGGCAGTTCGTGCGTTATGAAAATCATCGATTTGATGTAACCCTTGTCCATCAGGTTGCGCAACATTTTGATAACCATCTTCTGCGAGGTGACATCAAGCGCCGACGAAGGCTCATCGGCAATGAGCACCTGGGGTGAAAGGATGACCGAAATAGCAATCACCGTGCGCTGTTTCATGCCACCAGACAGTTCAACGGGATATTTTTGTAATACCTCTGGCGGCAGGCCCAAAGATCTAAAAAGTTCTTCAGCAAGCGCGTGAATCTCTTTTTTGGTAGTGGTTGGTTCATGGGCTTGAATGACATCCTCAATAAAATGGATGATCCTCTGGGTGGGGTTGAGCGCATTCATCGCTGCTTGGGGAATGTAAGCAATCTCTCTGCCCAAAATTTGTCTGCGTACATCATCAGGTTTCATGTTGGAGATGTTACGGCCGTCGATAAAAATCTCACCGCCCGTGTAATGCAGCGGCGGGAAGTAATATCCCATCAGGCTAAGCGCCAGCGTCGACTTGCCACAGCCAGATTCTCCAGCAATGCCCAGCGATTTTCCTTCTTCTACTTTGAGAGAAACGTGATCCACTGCATAAATATCTTCCTGAAAACGGGTGATATATTTTGTGGTCAGTTCGTTTACCTCTAACATCACTTTTTCCATTTGAACCACCTACAATCAGTTTTCAGTAGTCAGCTGTAGCGTTATCAATAGTAACCGCCTCGGGAAACGGTCTACTGAAAACTGATTACTGACTTCTGTTTACTAGAATTACTCTCGTAAGGCCGGATTAAACACCTGGTCAAGTCCGGTATTCATTAAATTCATAGAGAATGCAATCAACGCGATCACAATAATGACGGGGAAATAGGCCCACCATTTGCCCAGGATATGGGCCTGGTAGATCAACGCCCAGTTCATCATCAATCCCAGCGTAGGGACATCTGTTGTTTTGGGGCCTAAGCCAAGGATCGACAACCCGGCTTCAGCCAGAATACCCGAAGAAATTTGCAGAATCAACGCCATAATGACGTATGAGGCAATGTAAGGGAAAATATCTCGGGCGATGATGTGGACGATTGAATGGCCAGACAGCTTTGACAGATTAACATGATCCCGGTTACGTAAAGAGATCACCTGTGACCGCACGGCCCTGGCCGTCCATACCCAAGAGGTGAAGCCAATCACCACAGCAATCGTAGTGGCACCACGCTGTTCCTGGCTGATGCTGAAAGAAATTAGAATCAGCAGGACAAAACCGGGGATCACCGTGAACAGGTTGGTGATGAACATGATCGCGTCATCGACAAAGCCACCGATATAACCGGATACCATCCCCAGGATTAAACCGATCCCAGTCGCAACGATGCCGGCTACCAAACCAATCTGCAGCGATACGGCCGTTGCCTTCACCAGCTCAGTCAGCACGTCCCGACCAAAATTGTCGGTTCCTAGTAGCAGCACCCGCACGTTTGGCACCTTGCTTACATTGATGTAAGCGTTTTGGGGGACGACGCTAGCTTCTTCCAGAACGGCCGTTTCCTCATCTATCTCGGCAACAATTGCCCCTTCGGCTGAAAGCAGCCCCTGGATAGAATTATTGAGCCGAATATAGTAGTTTCGGTCAGCATTGGTCATCCCTGGATGCCGTACCGCAGGGTCAAAGTTATTAAACCATTGATCTAGAAGTAGTTCTGTATTGGCGATGTCGATCTCACTCTCAAGCATCCCAGCCTTTACCAGCCATTCCTGTATCGCCAGGCGATCTTGGTCGCTCAATCGGCTGGCAATGCGCCTTTCAGCGGCATTGCTTAGATTGAGCGTGTAATGGGGTGCACCGATACTGTCGTAGACATTCACGTAAATGCCCGGTTCAAAGAATGTGCCCTGACCGATGATCTTTAACGGAGGATCGGGAACGATCAGTGGGTAAATAACGACAAACAGCACAATGATGGCAAAGATGGAAAAGCCGGTGTTAAATTTACCAGAGCGAAAGGCTTGTCGAAATAGATGTTTCATAATTGCATCTTCCCCTCAATCAATCAGCCTGTGCTGCCTTAATACGTGGGTCAAGGAAGCCATAGATGATCTCTAGAGCAAAGTTAGCCGTCAGCACCATAATGGTGATGATCAGGGTAGTAGCTGAGATGAGCGGGTAATCCTGGCCTAAAACGGCCGTTAAAATCGTCGAACCAAGCCCCGGATAGCTAAAGATAATCTCCGCCACCACCGCACCGAAAATCATGGTGCCAATTGCCAGCGCCAGCCCCGTAATCTGGGGCAGCATCGCATTGCGAAATACGTAACGAACAATCTTGCGGTCCTTGATGCCCATGAAACGGGCATATTTTACATAATCTGCATTCAGCTCGTAGATGGCCATCGAGCGCATACCAATTGCCTGGCCACCAATTGTGATCACGACGATGGACCAGAATGGCAGTTGGTAATGAATAAAAATAGACCAGAAGAATTTCCAGCTAAAGTTCGGAATCAGATCAAATCCATAACCGCCAGAGGTGGGAAACCATTTTAATGAGACACCAAAAACAACCAGCAAAATGATGGCCATGCCAAAAGCCGGTAAGTTGCTCAGAAAAATACTGACAGGCATGAGAACTCTATCGAAAGTTCCCTTACGGTAAGCGGCCAGGGCACCAAGTGAGTTTCCAATAATCCAGCCGACAATAATGGCCGGAAATTGCAAACCAATCGTCCACCAAATGGAAGATCTAAGAACATCTGCAACTGTTCTGGGATATTGGCTGAAGGAAAAACCAAAATCACCCCGAAAAACATTTCTTACATAAATAAAGAACTGTTCATACATGGGTTTATTGGTGCCAAACAACTCTGTGTATTGCTCATAAATGGCCTGGATACCGGTTGTGTTGCTCATCCCTTGAGCCATCCTGGAAACGATGGCTGCCACAGGATCGCCCGGCATCAGGCGCGGCAGGTAAAAGTTCAGAATGAATGCAACTACCAGGGTAACAAGAAACCACAGCACCTTGGTAGAAAAATATCTCAGGTACCCTTTCAACGCAGCACCTCCTCGTTAAATACAGGCACAGCCTTAAAATAAGATGACAATCGTCTGGTTAGATCAGCCAGAAATTTGTGGCTGAACGAATGACAACAACGAATACCAGAAGATTGTCATCTGTTTAGAAAGAGCCATGCCTCACAAAATGAGGCATGGCTGTTGTGACTAATTTACAATCTATGGATTAACCAGTTCCAGGTTATAGAGACCGGCAACACTCCAACCATCCATCAGATTCAGCGGGGGAACCGGTGGGTTGGTTCCATCACCATCGTACGGGAAGTTGGTCCAAACGGTCTCATTTACCGTGTGGAACGATTGAGGACGGTACATGAGCGTGAAGGAGGGAACGTCGGTCAGGTAAATCTCAACCAGGCGTGTGTACATTTCCTCTAGCGCAGCGGGATCGGTTTCCGTGGGGATCGCCTGGATTATTTCATCAACCTCAGGATTGGAGTACTTACCCCAGTTACCGTTCCAGTTGCTGGCCATGCCCACGAATTCAGAGCTGAGCAGGTGGCGGATACGGCTCCACGGCTGTGTCGGGCCAGCGCCATCACTCCACATCATGAAGATGTCATACCCTTCGGGCAGGGGTGAATCAGATTTGGTAACAACTGTCTGATAAACTGACCATTCGGGGTAATTCGATGTGATTTCAATACCAATCTCAGCACCAGCAGCGGCAACCACTTCGATGGCCGCTTGCCAGTCAGACCAACCATTAGGACAGGTGGCAACGTAGCTGAGCTTCTCGCCATTGTATTCACGCCAGCCATCGCCATCGGTGTCAACGATACCAGCCTCATCGAGCAGCGCCTTGGCACCTTCAATGTCGTTACCGGACCATTGCAAATCGGCCACGGCATCCTGATCAAACAGCGCCTGCTCACCCTCGGTCGGGTTCATCAGCGAGCGCGGTACCTGGTCGAAGGTAGCGGACTGGTCGGTCATCGCATTGGCGATGATGGTGGGATAATCCACAGCCATGGCAATTGCCTTACGCACGGCAACTTGATCCAGACCTGGAGAATCCAGGTTGAAGAAGGCGGTGGGTAGGCTGGCACCAATCATGTAAGGTGCATCGGGCAGATAGGTGGAGATGGGCAGTCCATCGTCCTCCCACAGAAGGTGAACGTTGGAATTGAACTGCTGGCTAACGTCTACTTCACCAGCCTGCAAAGCAGTGGTGCCGGCGGCGTTATCCTTAAAGATTTGGTGCGCCAGGTACTTGGGAACAGGCAGCTTACCCCACATGGAGGCATCCTGGCCCCAGTAGTTGTCGTCGCGAATAAGGACAACTTTGGAATCATCGTCAAAGTATGGGCCGTAGGGGCCGGAGAAAGCAACATCTTCGGCGGGATCAGCCAATAGCTCGGTGGCATCTTCGCCAACACGCTCTTCCAGCGTTTGGGTCCACGCTTTCTGGATGATGTAGTTGTTGGTCAGGTAAGCTTCGACGATCAGCGGGTTGACAGCGTTGCCGTCTTCATCCAATGCCGCTTGCACCGTAATCGTATGGTCGTCAACAGCAACGATGTCTGCGATGTAATCGATGTTAGAGGCGCCGGTTGGGGTGCTGTACTTCACATGGGTGTCCCAGGTATAGGCCATGTCTTCCGCCGTGACCGGAGTGCCATCGTTCCAATAGGCAGCCGGTTTTAAGCTGAAGGTAACCTCGGTGCGGTCTTCGTTCCATTCAAAAGGCCCATCGGCCAATAACGGATACACCTGACCGTCCAGCATGTTATACAGATAGGGAGTTTCGAACATGAGGACGCGGGCGTTGTCTTGCTGAGCAATCGTCATTGCATTGTTATTGCTGTTGGAGTAAGGATTCCAACCAACAACAGAACCCCACTGCTGTCCATTGAAGTACAAGGTTTCATTGCGGGGCAATGAATTGGGGTCAGCAGCTTCTTCCTCAGCTGGTGCAGCTTCTTCTTCGGCCGGTGCGGCTTCTTCTTCGGCTGGTGCTTCTTCTTCAGCCGGTGCAGCTTCTTCTTCGGCTGGTGCTTCTTCTTCAGCCGGTGCAGCTTCTTCCTCTTGTGCCGGTACAGCATCTACTGGCTCTTCTTCCTCGGTAGGCGTTGATCCACACGCGCCTAGGGTGAGGCCCAGAACTAGTAGAAGGCCAAGAAGGATAGAAAACAAGCGATTTTTGTGTTTCATAATTTATCTCTCCTCACAAGTGGGTGGTTTCTGCAATTTTTGCAACGACTAAACAACCTTTTGAAAAAGTAAACTGCAAAAACCTGATTGATATAATTTGTCTGCTTCCAGACATTCACTCTGCCTATTCTTAAAAATTACCGGAAAAAACAAGTTTTGTATATATTGTTTTTGGATGATTTCACTAAGGTAGGCGAGGACTTATTGAGTGAAAGTTCACAAGATGACATACAAAATTCTCGGAAAAGTTACCCAAACGTGATACAATGACATACAATTGGGTAACTTTTATTGGGATCTGACTCGTCCATCTTTTGGGTAAGCGCCTGATCTTAATAATTTGATTCTGGGGGTTTTAGGTAGTAGCGGGACCGTTCTTTGCCATAAGAACACAAGGAGCACCTCGCTTTCCCTGAGTAAAATGCAAAGAGAGAGTCTCTTTTTTGCCAACCCACTTTCTGCGGGTTACCTAAACAGGAAGAGCTAATGAAGCCTATCGTAAAAGAAGGTATTTTATGGGTGGAAGAGCAGGAAACGGCCGTTTCCCAACCAATTCCCCTCGACTCCCCACAGTGGAACAACTGGCTTGTCCATCACAAACGGTTTAAATTCAAAGGAACCGCCGGACATTTTTCGGCCAGGCGTGAAAAGCGGCAAGGCAGCGACTACTGGTACGCTTACCGCCGGCGCAATGGCAAGCTCCACAAAGCCTACTTAGGCAAATCTGAGGAGGTAACGCTGGCACGGCTGGAAGAGGCGGCGGCAAATCTGGCAGGGGAAACTGTTTTAACAAAGTTAGCCTTGCCGCCAGAAATGCCAAACGGCCGTTCCCGCAAAACAGGCCTCAACGGCACTTTCCCTGCCCTAACCAAATTCAGACCGCCCATCTTGCCCCTCAATCTCATCACGCGCCCCCGCTTAAGCCAAAAAATTAATGCACCGGTTACCTTTATTTGCGCACCTGGTGGGTTTGGTAAAAGCACCTTGTTGAATGCATGGCAGCAAGAACGTGGCGACATGCCGGTCGCCTGGGTTGCCCTGGATGCCGACGATAATCATTTGCTGCGCTTTTGGTCAACGGTCATTATGGCCTTACAAACCGTTGTGCCCGGTTTAGGCAAAAATTTACTGCCTTACCTGCAAGTATCTTCGTCTGTAACCCCTGCCGAAATTGTAACCCGGCTGACCAATGAAATCATCCATACCAAGAAAGAATCAATCTGTATCGGCCTGGTGTTAGACGATTATCATCACATCCAACACTCAGACATAAACAATTCTATTCAGGCGTGGCTGGAGCAACTGCCGCCCAATTTGCAGCTGATCATTTCTGGCCGCACACGACCGCCTATTGCGCTGGGCTGCTTACGCGCTCGTGGGCTGGTGACAGAGTTAGAAATGGATGATTTACGCTTCACCTTAGAGGAAGGCATCGATTTTTTACAACAGCATATTGCCGAGCAGCCGCTGGCTTACGGGGATATGGAAACGTTGGTGAAACGAACCGGCGGCTGGGCTGCCGGCCTCATGCTGGCCGTTTTGGCTTTAAACAAACAACAAGATCGACAGCATTTCCTGGATTCTTTCAACGGGGCGCACATTTTTCTGCGTGAATATTTTCTGGAAAGCGTGCTGCATCAGCAGCCCGCATCGGTGCAAAACTTTTTACTAAAAACATCGATTCTAAAGCAGTTAACCGGCGGCCTGTGTGATGCTGTAACTGAACAGACCGACGGGACACATATGCTGGATCGCCTGTGGCAGGAAAATCTTTTTATGGTGCGTTCCGAAGAACAAACATGGTATTACTACCATGATTTGTTTGCCGAAATGTTAAGCGACCAGTTACAGACCCGGTTTCCGGATCAGATTCCCGTCCTGCACCGGCGAGCGGCGGCCTGGTACCGAAAGCAAAATGCTTCGGCCGACGCCGTGCGCCATTTGTTAGCCATTGAGGATTGGGAAGAAGCGGCTTCTTTAATTGAAGATGAAGTGCTGCATGAGTTAGTTGAATATGGCGAAGATTCACGCTTGCTTCGCTGGATTCAACAACTGCCCGAGTCTGTTTTCCAACATCATAAAACGCTGCTTTTTGTTTATTTACGATTGGCGAAACTTGCCCTGCACCCCACCGAGGTGGAGCAATTTCTCTGGCGACTTAAAGCCAAACTGACCAGCAAGCCAGATGAAGCTATGACCCAGGATGAAAAAGAAGTTCTGGCCGAGGTTCGCACAATTCAAAAGCGCAAACTGGCCGGTGACACGGCCGTTTCCCAGGCAGATGTCTCTGATTCCCGCTGGCAGTTGTTGGATGCGCTGTGGATCGTCGAGACGTACCGCATGCCCAAAACTGACGAAGTGGGCACGCGACTGCAAGAAGTGTACGAACAGGCCCGGGAACAGGGCAACCTGTTTGTTGTGCTGATCGCCGGCGCAGATTGTGCCAACCGGGCATTTTTGCGCGGCCAGTTACGGCAGGGTGAGAAGTTTGTTTATCAGGTTTTGCAAGATGCGTTGGCGCGGCGCGGAAAACTGCCGGAACCGGCCAGCATTGCATTAATAACGTTGAGCCAAATTTACCTGGCCCGCAATGAGCTGGACCAGGCCAGCCAGCTGTTGCAGCAGGCAACGGCCGTTGATCCCAACCCAACCAGCTCCAACATGCCGGTAAACATTGCGATGACGCGGGCCAAATTGCAATCTACCCAGGGAAACCATGAAGCGGCCCGGTCAACCATACAGGCGGCACGTGCCTTGCAGGCGCAGCGTCCTTCAAGCGTGTGGCGCGACCAGGACCTGGCAGCCTATGAAGCAGGATTCTGTGTGCGCCAGGGGAACTATGCCGAAGCCAAACGGCTGCTGAATGAGGCAGATATTGAAGAAAACCATGCCCTGTCGCAGCTAGTGCGGGCCGAAATGTTTTTGTATCAGGGCCAGGCGCCCACTGCCGAAGCAATTCTGGCCGACTTTGTGGCGCAGTATCCTGATGGCTTTCCCAACGAGCCCTCGTTGGAATCCAGGGTATTGCTGGCCCTGGCGTTGTTTGACCAGCACAAAATTTACCAGGCCCGACAGGTATTGGTCGAGGCTATCCGGTTGGCGGCACCAGAGCGCTTTATACGGCCGTTTCTCAACCACAACACCCGGTTAATTCCCTTACTAGCACTGCTGCTGCATACCGAAACGATGACGACCGAATGTCAGGGGTTTATTCACGAAATTTTGCAGCTTCTGGGACACACCGACAAGGTAGCAAATTTGCTGCCCGAAGAGAAACTTAAATCGTTAACCACAGCGGCTTCTATTACCGGACGCGAACAAGAAGTCTTGCAGTTAGTCAGTGATGGCCTCTCTAATCGCGAGATTGGAATGCAATTATATATCGCCCCCGGTACCGTAAAAACCCATCTGGCCAACATCTATGAAAAACTAGACGTCCACTGCCGCATCCAGGCCGTGGCAGAAGCACAAACGCTAAAGTTGATCTAGTTCTGACGCCAATCACCCGTTTTTAGCCAGATCATTACCCATTTGTATCCCACTTCTCTATCCTGGTAGATGGCATTGTTTTTCCGCAAAAGATAGGGTTAAGCACAAGCTGAAACCTATTAATGTGAGGAAAACAATGACACACAACCTGAAGCAAAACCTGCCCGTTTTAACGGCCGATGAATACAAACTCGGCCAGGTGCACACCGTCTATCATCGTGAGGAAACGGCCAAACCTGAAAGCATCCTGTTTAGCAGCTATCTGATGGTAGTGAATATGACCATTGGGGACGATTATTACGTGCCCACCACCTATATTGACGATACCAGAGATGGAGAAGCGGCCGTTTGGCTCACCCTCACCCACGATGATATCAAAGAAAAACAGCTCACCCGGCTGCCCCAATTTGTAGCAAATGATCAGTTTACCGAAGAAAAGCTGGCCAAAACGGACGCTACCTCAGAAAAAGGCGACGCCTACGACAAGGTAATGCCCCTGCCGCCCAATCTCTCCGCGGCAGAAGAGGATTAAAGGACGAAGTCACGCACCTATGCTCGGTTTTATCGTGATTGCCGTGATCGGCAGCAGCATCGGCTATTTTGGTGGCCGCATTTACCATGACCGTTATGGCTTAAGCCATTTTATGAACGGCTTGATTGGCCTGGTCGGGTCGCTGCTGGCTGCCTTCCTGACCGTCTGGTCGCTGGGCAACGGCTTTGAACAAAACGCCTACCTCGATTGGCGCGTTTGGCTGGCAGCGGCCGTTGGCGCGTTTGTCCTGGTTTGGCTGGCCGGATTTTTACGCGGCAGGCAATATGAATGATAAACAAACTATCGACCCATGACTCGCGCCAACGTTTCACATGCCGGACACCCTCCATTCGCGCGAATCATGGCATAGCCCGCCTGTGGATCATCTCCATAATGGGTAAAATCAACATTAAAGACAATAATCATGCGCACTCGGCCCGTGTTGGCCGCCACGCTCACTGCCTCCGCCAGCCAGGCGGCATGTTGGGCCACAGTTGTTCCCGCCGCCCAACCAAAACGTTCCGGCACGCCACCATAATCATCGCCTGACAAATAACCCAGCTCGGTAAAACAGACCGGCTTGCCCAGTTGAGCGTAAACATTCAGCGTGGGCAGCAAGTACCAGCTGTAATGGGCGCTGCCTGTCGGATGGCCGGACACTGTAGAAGGCGAACTAGCCCCGGCATTGTAATGGGCCCCAATGCAGTCAGCGTAGCTGGCGGCCCCGGCAGCCAGCATGCCGGACATGTAACGATTATCGGCCCAGGCGTTGGTGCCGTTATCGAAGCCGGTGGGTGCCGGTGCGCCGCTAATGACCATCACGTTGGGATTGGCCGCTTTAATGGCATTGTAAGCGGGGGCGAGCATGTTGTTTACATAGCTGGCCGGATCGATTTGTCCCGCCGGCCATTCAAAGTCGATGTTCATTTCGTTCCAGATTTCAATGGCATCTGGACCCAAGGCAGCAACGCCCGCCAGGAACTGGACGTAGGCATCAAAGTTAATGCTTTCGGGATAGGTGTTTGCCCCGGGAATGCTTAGTAATACCTTGAAACCGGCCGCGTGGGCATTGTTAATCCGTCCGGCCAAATCATTGGGATTATTGCCTTCGCCCCATTTGTGCTGGAACTTAACCCAGGTCATGCCAGCTGAAGCCATCAGGGTTGGATTGCTAAAGGAGTGCGTTTGCCCACCCAATTCAAAGCCACCAACGGCTACGGGCGGTGCCGAAACCGGCGGCGGTGGCCCTGATGGCGGTGCGGCAGCAGGCGTTGTGGCGGCCGGTGTAGGTGCTGGTGCCGACGCCGGCGGCGGTGCTTCAGCCACCGTAGTTTCTGATGCAGAGGCAATCATTTCGGTTGCGTCTACAAGCGTGTTAATATCAAACTCTGGATCGAGATCGACCAGGGAAGTGGCAATCCAGCCGGTTTGTTCGCCATCAATGTTCGTAAAATTGATCTGAAGCCAATAGCCAAACTCATCACGACCGATGATCTCTACTTCTGTATCTTTGAGGATGGGACCGGGGAATTTGTCGAAGCTTTCGGCAGGTCCAATGCGCACGTTGGCGTTGCGCGTCACGATGCCGGTAGTAACCACGGTGTCATCGTCACTTTCTGCAACTTCTTCTGCATCTTCGACCGCAGCGGCGGTAATGGGCAATGTACCCAGCGCTGTAGTCACATCGCCGGAAACAAAATCAACCTGTAGCGTGAACTCGCCAGGTTCTGCTGTCCCTTCCCAGCTGAAAGATGGCTCGCTGCCGCTCTTTGTCACCACAACATTTTCGGCATCATCTAAAACTGTCCAGACGAGGGCGGGCGCATCTGCCTGAGCTGAATCAGACAACTGAACAGGGGTGGTAAAGGCAACGCCCTGGAGATTGTGGTTAACGGCCGTTTCCATGCGAAAAGCAATCGTGGCCGGGTGCGTTAACCAAACTTCCTGTGAATCTTCCACTGTGTAATAGTAGGCAGAACTGGCCTCATCCCACTGGATAAGCGAAATATCGCCCGACAAGGTTACCTCAATTGGCGTCTCAGGTTCATACTCTGACGCATCAGCCTGTAAATCACCAAAATGAGAAAGCTGTTCGTCAGCAGATAATGCCACCCACGCTTCCCCTGAGCGAACAACGGGGCCAGTGGGAATGAGAGCCACCAATTTGCGCCGATCCATGTTGTCTGTGGCCCAGTTAAGCAGCTGATCGATTGCTCCGCCTGCTGCATACCCGTTTGGATCGAGGGGGAGTTGAAGATAGACGCTGTGGGCAATGTTGCCCAGTGCAGTCCAATCATAGCCATCGGCACTGGTCGCATCTGTATTCTGCGGAGCAGGCAAGGTCAAAATAAGCATTTTCTCTTGTGCTGCTAGCGCATCGGCCAGATTTTGCACAAATGTGGTAAACGCCGCCTTGTCGTCAGTCCCTACCCCTTGGTAGTTGAGGTTAACGCCTGCATACGGCTCAATCATGTCAACAATGGCTTCTATTTGTGCTGTTTGGGCTGATTCATCAGCCAGAAAGGCCGACAACGCCGCTGCATCTATCTCATCACCAACGTTGGTTAGCTGCACGTACGGATTTGCCAGGCCTGCGGGCACTTCGGAAAGCGATCCTTCCAACGCTCCATCAGCACCTAACTGCAAGGTGCTAACGGTAGCTTCTGTGAAAGTGCTCGCTTCTGCGTGCCAGAGGCCGCCAACTGTTATTTCATCTGGTGCATCTACCTGCACCAGAGCAAGGGCTTGATACAGGCCTTGATTGGCAGCCTGTTGCTGCTGCGTGGCAGGATCGTATTGTGAAGGAACAAATGCCCAGGCAGTGCCATCCCAGCCGTATAAATCGAGCAAGGCAGGATTTGCATCTTCGGGGATGTCGAGGGTAAGTTGGCCGGCAACGGCCGTATCCTCACCATCAACCATATACACATCACCCACCAGATTGACGTTTGCCGGCAACGGCTCAACATCCATTTCTGGCACGGCCTCTGTTGCTACAGCAGCGGCGGCTTCGGTAGGAACGGCCGTTGCCGTAACCTCTGTTTCTGGATTAGCTAACTGTTCATCATCGGGCTGTTTCTCCTGACAACCGGCAATAAACAGAAAAATGACCACAAAAACAAGAAACAGATGTTTCGGGGTATGGGTGATACCTTTTAAATTTCGGATCTGCTTTTCTTCCACGCTCATCCACCTCCATGATCCTTTGACATGTTCGTTCTTGCTACTTGAAAAATTCTCAAACTCTTGTGTGATTTGCTTAATACCTATCCGAATATTGGCCACAGAGTTCACAGAGATTTTTGAGATTGGTCTCAAGTTCTCTAATTTCTCTTTTTCCTCTGTGGCTTTTCGGTTAGATTCTTATGTGAAAGCGAATAGATTCTAGCACAGGCTTAATTTGATCGGTAACAAACTGGAAACGGCCGTGGCTAGCACGATACCAAAATGATTGATTCGCCGGACAACAAAAGTGGAATATGCCCCAACTTTATATTCCGATAAAATCAGCAAAAGAATTAGTTTTTACTTTCTGTAGTTTGCCGCAAATAGCGGCACATTGCAGAGGGAGGTGCATGATGGAAGTGTACGAAGCGGTGAAGACAGTGTTGGCCGTGCGAAGTTATGAAGCAAAGCGTGTGCCGGCGGATGTTGTGGCCCAAATTGTGGAGGCAGGCCGGTTAACAGCAAGCAGCATGAACCGGCAGCCCTGGCATTTTATCGTGGTTGAGGATCCGGAAACGCTTCACCGGCTGGGGGATTTAGCGCGGTCTGGACCTTATATTGCCGCGGCACCTTTAGCCATTGCGGTAGCAATTGAAAAGGAATCACCCTATAGCGTATCAGACGCCAGCCGGGCGATTCAGTCGATGGTTTTAACAGCATGGGGTGAAGGGGTTGGCTCGAATTGGGTGGGATTCAAAAACCTGAGCAGTGTAGGTGCACTGCTGAACGTGCCCGAGTCATTTGAAGTATTGGCGGTACTTTCGTTTGGCTACCCAACACGAACGCTGGGCAAGGGAAAGAAACAGCGCAAACCACTGGCGCAGATAGCCTCGCGCGAGCAGTATGGGCAGCCGTTTGAGTAAGATTACGCCCCAAGGCAGGCAGCACAAAGTGGGGCGACGTCGATAATGCGGGGAAAAGACGGTATGTCGATCTCTGAGGGTGCACCGGCCACAAAAAGGGGTGCCTGAGAATCTTGTTTGTGCAGGGAAGCATGGGACCCGCCACCAGCATAGAGGTTAATCTCGGGAATCATTAACTCATGGCCAATCTTGGCGGTAATCCAAATATGGCCGCTGGTCTCACTATCCAAAGCGCCGGCAATACGCTCAAAGGCATTGGGATAATCGGGAAAGGTGAGTTGATTGTCTTGTAGACGGCCGTCGACCACGGCTAAATCGCCTTCCCAAGCCCACTGATTGTCATGTCTGTCGTGAGCCGTGTCCTTGTCATCGCGATTGTCATCGTGCCAGAAACGCAGCTGCCCTTGATCCGTGCGCACAATGTAACCTTCACCAGCTTCCACAAACTCCGCACGATAGAGGATCTGATCAATGCGCGATTCAGCCAACAGCTGCTCGCTGATTCCCTCAATTGCCTCGGCCGTGACGGTTTTAAGGTATAGGTGCGCGGCGCGTAAGTTTGGGCAGGCAATCAGGTCGTCTTCTTCATCCCAAGCATCACCCGCCTGAGCCACGCTGTATTGTGAAAGCAGCGCTGCCAGATCAATGCCTTCTTCATCTTCAGGCGAGGTGGTGGCACTTTGCGAATGGTCTCCAGTAATAACCAGGGCAAACTTTTGCAAAAAGTCATCCAAACCACCATAAGCAGCAAACAAATCGCCCAGCATCTCATCCATATCTGCCAAATTTTTATGCGCCTCTGTCGGACCATCATTGTGGGCCCGGTCGTCATTTTCTGGGAAATAGGCCAGTGTGAAATCGGGGAATTCATCCGTCTCTGCTAACTGCAAAACAAGGTCCGCACTGTTTTCATCACGAAAACCAAACCATTCCGTGATTCCCGTATAATTTGCTTCAATCTCCAAGTTATCGGGATCGGCCAGAAGATCGCCCATCAACATTATTTCCGGTCCTTTTACCGTGGTGCTGGTCGGTAAGTTAGGAATCCATTCCAGCAGCAATGGGGCATTCACGTTGTGCGGCACATCCCCCCGATAAACGGGGAAGTTAATTGAAGCTGTTTTACGGCCGTTTCTCTCCAGCTTCTGAAAAAGGGTGGGCACCTGCAAATAATTATTATTCATTTCCAGCAGGAATTCCTTGAAATAGTTGCCTAAACCTTTTTCCAACATCACCCCCAAGCTGCCGCTAAAGTAAACAATTTTTTCTGCCTCGGCATCATACCAATGCGAGGCAATAATGCCGTGTTTGGCCGGATATTGTCCGGTGATAATGCTGGTGAGGGCGGCATGGGTAATGGACGGGAAAATACTTACGCATTGTTCCCGCAAGGTACCCGCTTCATTTAATTTTTGGAAGTTTGGGTAACGGCCGTTCGCCATTTCTTCTAACAAACAGGGGGCCGTCAACGCATCGATGATCAGTAAAAGTACTCGTTTTTTTGTCATTGCCTCTAATTTATCCAGGAACAAAAAGTTTTTCATGTACCTTTGTATAGTTGGCAGGTACAGCTCAGACATATTTACTGATTTGGCAAAGGCAGACACAGGTTGAGTCACCTAAAATATGTCTGTTCTTATAACTTTTTGTATACCCCCGGCTCTTCATAAAGCTTCGCGATGCCAGTATGCTGGTATAGGACTTTTGATCTTCCACCCAGATACGCTCGACAAAAAAGCGTAAAAAGACAGAAAGGGGTTCTATGTTAAAGCAGCAAGCGAGCAGCCAAAATGGTGCAGTCTCCCAGAATAACAATCAAAAAGTGTCTGAAATGATTGACAATTATCGACAGGCAAAAGGGAACGATGAAGAAACGGCCGTTAATCTGCGCCAGGCCATCTTGCAAACGATGAAAGACAACCCCCATTTGTTGGAACAGCGCGACAACGTAACGTTTTTGGCCCATGAAATAAAAGCTGAAGAAATTGCGGAGCTCAACTGGGATTCCCCCGATCATATGGTTGAGTTTAGCGATTCGCTTTACCAAACCCGGTTTAAGAACGACGAGTTTGCCCAACAGCTCAGGCAGCACGCCACCATCCTGCTGCGGCGTGCACTGTACCATTTTGAAGAGGAAGAAGAGAATTTGGAGAAGATGTTTCGCCTGATGCGGCTTGTGCCCACCTATCTGGTGGACCAAAATGAAGAGTTAAGCCGCCTGCGCTACCGGGCCAACGCATATGAAATTCGCCGGGTGCGCCGCAGCCGTCGCTCGTTATACGGCTATTTATTCCTGCAAATAATCCTCGTCCTGCTTGTTTTTCCCTTCCTTTTTATCAATGCGGAGAACGGCCGTCTGCAAAATCAGGTAGAGCAGCTGGCCGATGTGGAGATCGGGGATGAAGGATACCAGCTGCTCAGCTATTCAGAGGGGGTCTATTGGGCAGTGATTACGGCCGCATCCATTGGCTATGGCGATATTACGCCCACAACCACCACAGGACGCATCATTGCCGGCACGCTGGGCACAATGGGCGTCATTACCGTGGGCATCCTGGCGGGGTTGGTTCTGGATTGGATCACGCCGCGCCAAATTCCTTAGAGGCACAACACATTTGGAGAAAATAGATGAACATATGGCATGACGTCAGCATCGGACCAGACGCTCCGACACTGATAAACATTGTTGTTGAAATTCCTCACAATACCCGAAACAAATACGAACTGGATCACGAACACGGATTTTTCCGGCTGGATCGCGTTTTGAACTCCTCTCTGCATTACGCGGCAGATTACGGGCTGATACCCCAAACTTTGTATGATGACGGCGATCCATTGGACGCCTTGATTTTGCTCCGGCAGCCAACCTTTCCCGGCTGCGTCATTACTGGCCGGCCTATTGGCATTTTCCGTATGCTGGATCAAGGGGCTTCCGACGATAAAATTTTGACCGTACCAGAACACGATCCAATTTACTTGAATTACGGGCGGTTAGAAAATGTACCGCAGCAGCAACTGGAGGAGATCGCCCATTTTTTTGCCCATTACAAAGATTTAGAAAAGAAAAACGTGGAGATAGTCGGCTGGGAGAGTCGCGAGGTAGCCCATGATCGCATCCGTCATGCGCAGGCTTTATACAAAAATCGCTAGGTGAGGTGCAGCAGTAATATTTCAATCAGCCAGCCAGTCTCTCGCTGGCGGCGTTAACCAGTGTCGCCGTGCTGCTGTTTGGTGCGTCTGGCGTTTTTGGGTAACCAGATTGGTCAGGCGCTGCCAGGTTCTTTACCTGTCATTCAGATATTAAACGTGGTTTTGGGTTTCCTGTTACTCACAAGCATATTTGCCCTGCTGTTCAAAACGGTACCCGATGTCACAGTTGCCTGGCGTGATGTGGGATTAGGTGCGGCCGTAACGGCCGTCCTCTTTGTGCTGGGCGTGTAAGGTTACGGGCTCGCTGCCCTCTCAAGAGAGAACAGTCAAGCCGCAAAGTGAATAAGCAGACCCTGAAGAAAAGAAGTTAACTCTACAGTACAGCTGGTTTGCTCCTCCAATCCGATCTGTACCCCTATCTATGCCCCGATGTATATCCTGGTTGCTTTTGCCCGATCATGTGGTTTGCTAAACTCCTGGACAAACAAGAGGGAATGTTTGTGAATCCAAAAACTTCACGCACCTATCTACACATTTTAATAATGGCTGCTTTTATCTGGTTGGTGGGCTGCGAGGCCGCACCTTCTACTTTTGCGCCTAAAGGGGTCGCTGCCGCCCAGATCAGCCGGCTGTGGTGGATTATGTTTGGCGTGGGCACGGCCGTTTATCTGGTCGTCATGGGCCTGATGCTGCTGGGGCTTTTCCGTTCCAGCACGCGACTGCCCTTTGCTTTAAACGGCCGTCGCCTGGTCGTCGTCGGCGGGCTAATTATCCCCCTCATCATTTTGATTGTCATTTACGGCTTCACCCTCACCACGCTCAGCGCCCTCGGCCCAGAGGAAAATCAAGGCCCCCTTACCATTGAAGTTATTGGCCACCAATGGTGGTGGGAAGTTCGCTACCCCGATCAGCAGATTACCACTGCCAACGAGATTCACATTCCGGTCGGCCAACCTGTTACTCTTAAGCTCACTTCAGATGATGTCATCCATAGTTTTTGGGTGCCAGAGCTGCACGGCAAAAGCGACATGATCCCGGGCCGCATCAACAATTTTTGGCTGCAAGCCGACGAGCCAGGCGAATATTGGGGGCTTTGTGCCGAATTTTGCGGCACGCAGCATGCCAAGATGCTTTTTGTAGTAGTCGCAAAACCGCAAGAACAGTTTGACCAATGGCTGGCGCAGCAGCAGCAGCCGGCCGCTGCCCCTACCACCGATCTCACCCAGCAAGGCCTGGACGTTTTTATTGAGGCCGACTGCGGCCGTTGCCACACCATCAGCGGCACCGACGCCACCGGTGATTTTGGTCCTGACCTGACACACTTCGCCAGCCGCCTGACGCTGGGGGCTGGGGCCGTGCGCAATAGCCAGGGGGCATTGGCAGGCTGGGTGGTGGATCCACACGGCGTCAAACCGGGTAATCTGATGCCTTCATCAGATGTTTCGGGCACAGAATTGCAGGCGCTGCTGGCCTATTTAGAGTCGCTCGAATAGGAATATAGGTTTTAGAGAAAATATGACGACGACTTCATCTTCATCAAGCGAACAAGAATACGAAACGGCAGGAATCGTTCCTGAAACAATCGAAACGCCCCATGCCAATCATCCTGATGATGAAACCAAAACGGCGCTGGAAAAAATCTGGGCCGATCCGCCTTCCGGGCTTGTTGGGGCCATTAAGGCCATTCAGAACGATGCCGTCGGCGGCCGGATTATGGGCACCGCCTTTATCTTTTTTCTCATGGCCGGGGCGTTGGCGCTGCTGATGCGCCTCCAGCTCATTGTGCCGGAAAACACCCTCATAGGCCCCGACCGCTACAACGAGCTGTTCACAATGCACGGCTCTACCATGATGTATCTGTTTGCCGTGCCCATGATTGAAGGCATTGCCATCGTCATGCTGCCGCTGCTGCTGGGCACGCGGGAAATGCCCTTCCCCCGATTAGGCGTTTTTAGCTATTTCACTTTTGTTCTGGGTGGTCTGCTCTTTTTCTCCAGCTACTTGCTCAATGCCGTGCCGGATGCGGGCTGGTTTGCTTATGCACCGCTCAGCGGTTTGAAATTTTCCCCGGGTATTGCGCTTGATTATTGGCTGCTGGCTCTGGGGGTGGCAGAGGTGGCGGCCATCGCCGCCGGTGTGGAAATTATCATCGCCATTTTGCGGATGCGCGCACCGGGCATGTCTTTGGGCCGGATGCCGCTTTACGCCTGGGCTATGTTGGTGACGGCCGTATCCATCCTCTTCGCCTTTACCCCACTCATCGTCGGCAGCCTGCTGCTGGAGCTAGACCGCAAAATTGGCACCCAGTTTTTTAACCCGGCGATGGGCGGCAGTCCCGTGCTTTGGCAGCACGTCTTTTGGATCTTTGGCCACCCCGAAGTGTATATTCAGTTTCTGCCGGCCACCGGCATGTTGGCCATGATTGTGCCCGTCTTTTCACGCAAGCGCATGGTCGGCTACCCTTACATTGTCATGGCCATGGTTTCCACCGGCTTTGTCAGCTTTGCCCTGTGGGTGCACCATATGTTCACCGTGGGCATTCCGCAAATTGGCCTGGGCATTTTCTCGGCGGCCAGTATTTTTATCGCCATTCCCACCGGTATTCAGATTTTTGCCTATTTGGCTACGATTTTAAGCGGCCGTCCCGTATGGAAAACACCTTTTTTGTTTGTAATTGGCTTTCTGGTCACCTTTATCCTGGGGGGCATCACCGGGGTCATGGTGGGGTCTGTACCGTTTGACTGGCAGGCACACGATTCCTACTTTGTTGTGGCCCATTTGCACTACGTGCTCATTGGTGGCGTGGTCTTCCCTATTTTTGCCACCCTTTACTACTGGATGCCAAAATTTACCGGGAAGCTGCTGGATGAACGGTTAGGCAAATGGAATTTTTGGCTGATGTTTTGCGGCTTCCACATCGCCTTTTTCCCACAGCACATTGCCGGACTGCTGGGCATGCCCCGGCGCGTTTACACCTATCCAACCAACTTTGGCTGGGATATTTACAACCTGATCTCTACGGTAGGTGCCATCATTTTGGCCACGGGGGTTGCGGTCTTTGTCTACAACTTTTTCTGGAGCCATCGTCATGGCGAGGATGCGGGACCTAATCCGTGGGGGGCGGATTCGCTGGAATGGTCCACGGACTCACCACCCTTAAACTTTGCATTTTCCAAGCTGCCCATCGTGCGCAGTCGGCATCCGTTGTGGGACCAGCATGAACTGAACGAAGGGCAGGCCAAAACCCGCAGGCTGCTGGATGGGCTGGCCAATTGGCCCACAAAGTGGCGCGCCGCCATGATCACTTCCACTGTGAATGCCCGCCCGGTAGAAATCTTTCGCGTCTCAGGACCCTCGATCTGGCCTTTTGTTGCCGCCGTTGGGTTGGTGACCATTTTTGGTTCGGAGATTTTTAGTTTACGGCCGTTGTCCCTCCTGGGTATCGTGGTGTTGGTAGTGGCCATTGTCGGCTGGAATTGGCCTTCGGAAACGCCCACCAACGATGAAGAAGAACGCGCCTTTGAAGAAGAATATGGCATTCCGGTGCGCACCTACGGCAGCCGTGTTGTTTCCCGCAGCGCCATGTGGCTGTTTATCTTGCTCATTTCTATTGCCCTGGCCAGTTTCCTCTTTACCTACTTCTACATTCGAATCGAAAGCAGCGTCTGGCCGCAAGATGGCATCGCCCTGCCCAATTTGCGCTGGGTTGGATTAGGCACACTGCTCATGCTGGCCAACATCCCCATTTTGCGCTGGGCCGTCAGGAAAATTCGGGACAACAACGATCAGGGTAAGTTGAAGCTGGGGCTGTTTTTGGGCTTTTTGTTGGAAGCGGCCGTACTGGCTTTGCTCCTTTACGATCTCAGCCTGCTAAACTTTGATTGGCAAACCAACGCCTACGGCTCGGTCTTTTTTGCCCTGACCGGCTTTATGCTGCTCCTGCTCATTTGTGGCGTGGGCATCAATCTGTTTGCCCAGTTTTGGAGCTGGCGCGGCATTTATCATTCGGACCGTTACGTGGTTATCGAAAACAATGCTTTGTATTGGACGGCACTGGCCGGCGTCTGGCTGGCAATTATCGGCGTGGCCTATGTGTCGCCCTACCTTATTTAACGATTACACTTATGAAACCAACTCGACAAAATACAGTCCCTAGAGAAAGCATCACTTTTTTAGCCAGCCCCATTGCCTGGTCTGCCTACTTCATTGCGGTTTACCTGCTGGTAGAGCTTGCCTGTGGCGTCGGCCTGCTGCTTGGGGCTGTTCGGGCGCTGACGCTTATTTTGATGCTACCCACCCTGGCTGTGATTGTCTATGCTGGCCGTCGTGGGCAGACGGCACAAGAACACGCCGCGCAGATGGAGGCGGACCCCGAGAGCGAGGAGAATCCTGCCCAGATGCAGCTTTTTTCGGGGCAGATAGGCATTTGGATCAGCGGGCTTTTTGTGCTGTTGACGCTGGCCGTCGGCGCAACGGCATTGGTGCTGCAACCATGTTGACAATGAGGTTTAACCCAAAAATGATCAAGCTCGGCCTGACTTTTGTGCTTGTGCTTTGCGTCTCGGTACTTTTGCTGCTCACCGCCTGTAATGGACGGCCGTTACGTTCCACCTCCGATTTTGTGGCTGGGGGCAACCCGCAGGCCGGCTGGCAAGCGGTGCAAGATTACGGCTGCCACACCTGCCACACCATTCCCGGCATCCCTGGCCCAGACGCATATGTAGGGCCACCGCTCGACGAGTGGGCGTCGCGCAGCTACATTGCCGGCAACCTGAGCAACACGCCAGATAACCTGGTGGAATGGATACGCTTTCCGCAGGACATTGAACCGGGCACTGTTATGCCCGATCTTGATGTAACGGAAGATGCGGCCCGGAACATTAGTGCCTATCTGTTTAACCTACGCTAGCGGAAGAGTTTTATGAAACGACGAGACTGGCGCTTTTTACGCGGATTTGTGCTTTTTTCGCTGCTTGCTTTTGGCCTGCTCCAGCTTTGGCCACGCAACCACACCAATCCACCCATTGTAAGCGTGCCCAATTGGGATAATGCACAAACGGCCGAAATGGTACAGCGAGCCTGTTTTGACTGCCACAGCAACGAGACACACTGGCCCTGGTACACTGACATCGTACCGGTCTCTAGTCTATTAGAGCACGATGTTGAAGCCGGGCGGGAGGTTTTGAACTTTTCCGATTGGGAAACAAGCTGCTGCACCGATGAACAGATCGAGCGCATGGCGGCAATCGTGGGTCGAGACCAGATGCCCCCCCCTTATTACGTTTTGCTGCATCCCGAAGCACGGCTGACCAGCGAGGAGCGGGGCAAATTGATTTACGGCTTAATTGCCACCATGGAGAATGAGCTTGATGAAGAATAAAAGGGCCGGCTTAGGCCTCATTAAAAACTTGCTCGATCACTTCTTCAATGGGTGGGTCCTGGATGGTAAGATCGTTGATGGTGAGGTTGGTGAGGAGCCTCGTGGTAACGACGGCCGTTTCCGCCTTGGGCACGCGCAGAACAGCCTGGCCTTCTGTGTAAGCCACGACCTCGCCAAACGGCCGTAGTGCCTCCGCACCTCGACCATTGGTAGCGCCTGGCGCTAAATCGACCGTGATCGTTTTGTGAGGGGAGAATTTTTGCACCAGGGCGGTGAGGTCGCCGTCAAAGAGAATTTGACCATGATGGATCACAATGACGCGTTGGCACAACGCCTCCACATCGGCCATGTAATGGCTGGTCAGCAAAACAGATGCCCCATACCGCTGGTTGTATTCGGCGACAAACTGCCGGATGCGTCGCTGGGCCGTCACGTCTAGACCAATGGTCGGCTCGTCCAGAAACAATACCTTTGGCCGGTGCAGCAGCGCCCCGGCAATTTCACACTTCATGCGTTCGCCCAATGATAAATTGCGCACCGGTTTGTGAATCAGCGGACCCAAATCCAGCAGTTCTGTTAGCTCAGCTAACGTTTGGTGGTATTCATCTTCAGGGATGCTAAAAATAACCCGGTTCAACTCAAAGGAATCAGCCGCAGGAATATCCCAAATGAGTTGATTTCTCTGGCCAAGCACAAGCGTAATCTGCCGCAAAAATTCACTCTTCCGTTGCCACGGTGTAAAACCCAACACATCGGCTTGACCGTCGCTGGGATGCAGCAGCCCGGTCAACATTTTCAACGTCGTTGTTTTTCCCGCACCGTTCGGACCCAAGAAGCCCACAATTTCACCTGGAGCCACCGAAAAAGTGATGCCGTCGACTGCATGAACTTGTTTGGTTTTGCGTTTAACCAGGCTGCGCAGCGATGCGCCCAGCCCGGCTTCGCGTTCGTGAATAGTGTAAATTTTTCGCAGGTTTTGGACAGAAATGTAGGGGGTTGTTGTGAGCATTGCCGAATTATGGCACAGGTTGGCAATCAAGCAAATGACACGAGCGAGCAGCCTTCCCTGCCAGCCCTTTGGCCGCTTACAGAAAAGTTGCCCAAACAAAAAAGGGGCTCATGGCGTCAACCAAGAGCCCCACAATTTAGGTTAATATCTATCAGGCCTGATTAGCAACGGCCGTTTTGTTCTCAACTTTCCAATTCGCCAACAAGTTGCTCAAATTAGGCAGGCGGAAGGTTCGTTTGGGGCTTGCTTTCTCAGCCCGACGAAGCGCTTTAGATTCTTCAATATAAGCATCTATGCGAGCTTGGGCCATTTTTTCGTTTTCATAAAAATATAACATGATTCACACTCCTTAACGCACTATTTAGTGACATTTGCATTATGCCAGACGCCCGTAACCGCTGCGTGACCACAGCGTTACCAACTGCTCCGGCAGCGTTAACAATTCATAACCATCACCCAACAACAATGTGATAAAATTTGCCAGCAAGAGTTGTCCATTGTTGACAAGGCCACAGTCTTAACCTCATAGACAATTGACAATTGAAAATAATCTGTTGAACATCTTCAATCATGGTGATGGCAAAGTTATCAATTTCCCTTTTAGGGCCATTTACAGCATCGCTGGGTGATCAGCCCCTATACAAATTTCGCACCAACAAAGTTCAGGCCTTGCTGATCTATCTTGTCATGGAAGCCGAGCAGATCCACCGACGCGAAGCCTTGATGGACATCCTCTGGCCAGACCTGCCGCAGCCTTCAGCCCAGGTCAATTTACGCCAGACCATCTACCGCTTGCGCCAGGCCATCCCCCAGGTGCCGTCCCAAAATGGACACAAGATGGTCCCCTTTCTCATTTCAGAACGCCAAACGGTGCAAATTAATCCCGAAGCGGATTTCTTTTTAGATGTGGCTGCTTTTGCCGCACAGATTGAGCACGATCCAGCACAGGCCATTACCCTTTATCGGGATGAATTTCTGAGTGATTTTTACCTGTCAGACAGCAATGAGTTTGAAGCGTGGGCACAGGTACAGCGGGAATCACTGCGCCGCCAGGCCTTGGATGCCCTGGATGCGTTGACTGAAGATTGCCTGCAAACGGCCGCTTACGAGCAAGCCCAAACCTATGCCTGGAAACAGCTGGAAATTGACAAACTGCGCGAGGGTGCCTATCGGCAGTTGATGATTGCCCTGATGCAAACCGGGCAGCGCAGTGCCGCCATTGCCCAGTACCACATTTGCCGCGACCACTTGCGCGATGAATTAGGCGTGGAGCCAACGACGGAAACCACCACCCTATACCAACAGATTCAGGCCAATAACCTGCCCCAGGAAGCGCCGCCTGAAGTCAAAAAGGCAGCGGTGAAAAACGGCCGTTTCCACACAACCTTATTGACGGATATCGAAGGAATTGTCCAGCTCTGGGAACGGTATCAGCAAGAAATGATTCCCGTCCTGCACCGCCATAATATAATCCTGGAAACGCTCATCAAACAACATGGCGGCCGCATGTTGGCGTTACAGGGTGATAAAGTCACTGCCCTGTTTGAAAACGGCCGCCCCCTGGCCTGCGCCCTGGCCATTCAAGGAGCGTTTGGCAAAGAAAAGTGGGGACGGATTGGCGAACTTAAGGTACGTATTGGTTTACACGGTGGACTTTCTGTGGAAACGGCCGTTACCCAAACCACGCCCGTAACCACGACCATAACAGCTGCCGCCTGGGGTGGGCAAATTGTGGCTTCTGCCGCCGCTCATGAGAACTTGACCCTGCCTGATGGCGCCTATTGGCACGATCTTGGCGAACACCAGCTCAACAAGGAGGACCCGCCGCATCATCTCTATGGGCTGCTGCACCCTGATTTGCCTCATCAATCCTTTCCTCCTGTACAAACTCTTTCCCCCTCTGAAACAGGAGCACCACTCCAACCAGCTGCCGTTACCCTACCGCACAATTTGCCGCAGCAGCCCACCTCCTTTATCGGCCGTGAGAAAGAGATAACGGCGCTGGATGCTTTGCTGACCAATCCGGCAATGCGGCTCATTTCCATCGTTGGGCCGGGCGGCATGGGGAAAACACGGCTGGCCGTGGCCGCCGCCGAAAAGCAGCTGACAAATTCGGCCATTTTTCCTCACGGTGTTTTCTTTGTCCATCTGGAACATATTCAAACGGCCGATCAGATGATTCCAGCTATTGCCCACGTGCTGAAACTGCCTTTAGATGGCGGCCGGAAAGACGATCGAATAGATCCGTTTCTGGGTGAGAACCTTACCGCCAAAGACCAACTGCTCGATTATCTGCGTCACAAACAACTGCTTTTGATCTTAGATAATTTTGAACATGTTGCGGACGGAGCCGTTCTGGTTGCGGAAATTTTGCAAACGGCCGCACAAATACAACTATTGGTCACCTCACGAGAACGACTTCAACTGCTTGAAGAGCAAGTTTATCCCATTCAAGGATTGGACTTCCCTGATTGGGAAACACCGGAAGAAGCAATGCAATATCCGGCGGTGCGCCTCTTCTTGCAGGCGGCCCATCGGGTTCAGCCTAATTTTGCTGTCGTGGTCGACGACCTTCCCGAGCTGACGCGCATTTGCCAGGCTGTCGGAGGAATGCCGCTGGGGCTGGAGCTAACTGCCTCATGGGTAGACATGCTTTCTCTGTCCGATATCGCCGATGAAATTGAGAACAGCCTCAATTTGCTAGAAACAGAGACGCGTAACATGCCGGAGCGCCATCGCAGCATCCGGGCTGTTTTTGATTATTCCTGGCAGCAGTTGAGCCACGACGAACAGGCCGTTTTTGCCCAGTTGGCCGTCTTTCGCGGCGGCTTTACGCGAACGGCCGCTCAAAAAATCACCAACGCCTCTCTGCGCACCCTGGCCACTCTGGTGAATAAATCGTTTTTGCAATACAACCAGCAGCGTGACCGGTACGAGCTGCACGAATTGGTTCGTCAATATGCGGCGGAGAAGTTGGGGAAAGATGAGGTGCAGGCAACGGCCGTGCGCACACAACATAGCCACTACTACTGTGCCCTTGTGCAACATCGAAAAAACCAATTGAAAGCGGGGCAGCCGCAGGCAGCCCTGGCCCACATTGAAGCCGATCAGGAAAACGGCCGTGCCGCCTGGGATTGGGCCGTTGAGCAGGGTGATGTGACCGGCATCGATCTGGCCATCAGCGGATTATGCCGCTTTTATGACATGCGTGATCGTTTCTATGATGGTTTGGCGATTTGTGAAGCAGCCAGCCAACGATTGCGCCAATTGCCCGAATCCCCCACGTTGCAGCGGGTTCTGGCCAAAACCCTCACCTGGTACACTCGTTTCCTCCGCTACCAGGGGCAAATCGAAACGATCCAGAACACGTTCCAGGAAATAAACACTTTATTGGAGAGCGCCGAACAATCTCAGGAGGATGTACGTGCCGAGAAAGCATTTGCCTTAACGACAATGGGCAAATTCAGTGCCTTTGAAGAAGAAAACCGGCACGCTGCCTGCGAGCAGTTGGAGCAAAGTCTACTGCTGGTTCGGCAGCTTGGTGATCGGTATGGTGAGTTTAGCGCCCAGAATGCACTGGGCAATATCGCGCGCCGCATGGGCAATTATCACGAGGCGCGGCATCGCTTTGAAAAGAACCTGAACGCCGCGCGCACACAGCAAAATCAATCGGAAATCATCCGGGCGCTGGTGCAGTTGGGCTGGGTTGCCCGCGATTTGGTTGATTATGAAGAAGCGCGGCGGCTGTTTGAAGAATGCCTGGCTTTATCACAAACTCAGGATAATGTTTGGGGAGCCAGCAGGGCCCTGGAAGCCCTGGCATTTTTGTCCATGTTCCAGGGTGACTTTGAAGCCGCCGGGCATCACATTCAGCAAGCCTTGGGCATCTCGCGGGACAATGGCTTTCGCAGTGATATGGTTAAGCAAAGAGTCAATTTGGCGGTAACTCATTGGTTATCCGGCCGCCTTGACGAGGCTAACGACAACTTTAATAATGCCAGGTCGTTAGGCAGTGAATTGGGTTATCCTTTTGCCGCTGCTTTCCCCGCCATTTTCCACGGTGAACTCCTGGCTTTGACCAATCAAAATGAGGCAGCCCGTGAGCATATTCAGCAAGGAATTACCCAAATTCGACCTGATTTTGCCAGCCGTCTTTTTCTGCTGGGGCGGGCCTATCGTGTCATGGGTTGGCTGGAATTGGCCGCCGGGCGTCATGGCAGTGCCCAGGATTGGTTTGAACAAAGCACGGAAGCATACCTCTCTTTAGATGATGACGAGGCCATGGCCTGGACGACGGCCGGTTTGGGGCAGGCTCTCTATGGTCTGGGCAATGTGGCGGGGGCGCAAAAACTGGTGCTGGATGCTTTGTGGACGGCCGTTGAGCTGCAAGCCTACATCCCCCTGCTATTTCTGATTCCCATCACGACGTTGCTGCTAGACCATCATGAAGAAAACAAATGGTGCGAAAGGGTACATACACTGGCTTGTCGCGAGCCGTTTCTGGCCAATGCGCCATTTTTCAATGAATTGGTTTGGTCAAAACTGCCGCCTCTCAAAAAGGTGCCGCCGGTAGAGAAAGAAAATCTGGCCCGATTGCGGCGAGAGTTGTGGACGGCCGTTTCCCAATTATTAGCCGAAGATATCCTTAAATCGCTGTAACTGTTTAGCAAGCTATTTGCTCAATTTCTAGCCATCAGCTGTGTTGCAGCCAGCCAGTTTTCGATGACCGTCATGGCGGCAGCACTCTCCACAATGCTGGTGTGGGTTTCGCCTTCAATGATGTGCACTTCGCCGTCGCTGTATGCGGAAACGGCCGTTGGAAATTGATCGGCGACAAACGCTTCGTCCTGGCTGCCGACAACTACCAACAGCGGGGCATCAACGGCCGTTAAGGCAGTGGCATAATCCTGTGGTGAAGAATTGGCGGTGGCCCGGAAGCTGTAGGTGTGTGTTACCTCGTCCGTCAGGTTGAAAAAGAGCGTGTCCAGATGATGGAACGTCTTGATGCCTACGCTGTTGAGCATGATGAGCCCGATCAGGCGGGGGACATGCAGTTGAGAGTAAGCCGCTGCGTCCGCATTGTCCGGATCGGGTTCTGGCAAGGTGGGGGCATTGGTGCCCAGATGTGGGGCAAACATCAGGTAGCCATCCACTTCCGGCGCCTCTGCCAACTGAGCAAACTGAAGGGCAATGCCGCCACCCATCGAATGACCCGCGAGGATGAGACGGCCGTTTGGCTTCTCGGCGTGAATGGCGGTAATCACATCCGCCACGTCATCCTGGTACTGCCCAATGTAAGAGACATCTCCAAGGGTGCCCCCGGATTGACCATGACCGCGCAAATCAAGGGCGACCACTTCCGCCCCGCTGATCTGGCGCAGCTTCTGGGCGCTGCTGCTGAGGGCTGCGCTTTCAGCGGTAACGCCGTGCAGCAGCAGAATGGTGGTGTCTGAGTTTGCCGGGAATTGACGGGCAAACAAGGTTTCGCCGTCCCGCATGGTGTACTGCTGCGGGATGAAGTCGGCGGTGACGGCCGTTTGGGCCACGGGAAATGGGTCCACGGTAAAGGTTGGCTCGGGTAAAAAAGTGAGTATCAGCGCCAGACCAAAGTAGATGATGGCGGATACGGCCGTTGAAATAAGCGTGATTTTCCAAAACTTTTTCATAATAAATTTCTCCTTAACTCATCTTTTCGACATACGGATACCTTAGCGGTTACCCAGTATGGTTATCTAGCTACGAAAGTAGGGTTTGGGGGTATTGTTTGCCTTTTACAGTAGGAAAAGCAGTAGAATGAGCAGCGTGGATACCAAAGTAGCAACGGCCGTTCTAATGCGGTTCCATCGATTCCAGCGCGGCTCAAAGTTGAGGCGTGCTGCTGCCTGGTCGTCACGGTTCATCTTGCTTACATCCAGCGTTTGCAACTGATTGTTGAGCGGCACGTTAATCACGCCGGTGGGCAGCTGCACACCGAACAGATACAGCGCCGTGGCCGTTAGCAGAATGGCTTTGCCGACCATATCCAGCTGGGTGAGACCGAGAACGGCCGTTAGCAGCAAGGCCAACACAGACCCCAACCAAACCAGAATAAACAAAGGGTGATTGTTTTGAATTACACCATCCATCACCTGAAAAGCGCGGATGTACTCACCATCGGGCAGAGACTTGATGCCGGGCATGGTCACGACAGCAAAGGTGAACAGCAGGCCCGTTGTCAGCGCACAAAGCAGCGTGGCCAAAATAAGCAACATGGGGAAGAAGGTGGTTATTAACATACGATTTTCTCCTTGTTCAATTATTGAGCTTGAAAGTTATTGTCCGGGAACAAATTGCGGCTTGTTTGCCGACTGGTAGCGCTTTTTGTGACGCAGCGCAATGAATACGGCCGCACCGATCCACACCAATCCATTCAACGCGGCAATGCGCACATCTGTGGCTGCCTCCTGCAAAATGAAGAACCCAACATTCACGCTGAAATGGAACAGGGTGGGCAGCAGTACGTTGGAATTGCCCCCCCGAACCAGCCAACCCATCACCGCCGAATAACCAATGGTGGAGAACACAAAGAACAGCATAAAAATCGGGCCATTTTGGAAGTTGCCAACGTGCCACACCCCCCAGAGAACGCCTACCACCAGAAAAGCGACCACGCTGTTACGCTCTCTCGCCAGCAGGTTTTGGGCGTAACCCCGCCACCCTACCTCTTCACCGAACGCGCCCAGCATAATGCCAACTAGCATCATCAAAAACGCGGTGCCGCTAATGGCTGGAATGCGAATGGGTGCCACAAATTGGTTGTAAATGAGGAAGAGAATCACCGGCACAATCAGCGGCAGCACCAGCGCCACCAGATATTTCAGCGGATGGATACCCCGCAACGTCACGGTCAATTTGACCTGATTCTTTCTGAACAGCCGGAGCATGACCAAAGCGGCAATCCCTGGCCCAAACTGCGGCAGCGAAACCTGCGTAGGATCAATGCCCAGAAGCTGCTGCCCCACTGACAAAAGAATGGTAAACACAAACGTGATAACAAAAAACAGGCCAATCTTTCTAAAAACTTTCATCATTATCTCCTTGTATCAAACTAATTTTCGATTCGATTATGAAACTGCCACAATGAGGCAGGTAGCGGTGATCATGAACGTCACCGGCCCGAACAGCCACCGTTCAGTGCGGCTGAGGGAGGCAAAGTTGCCCAGCGTGTTCAGCGCCATGAAGCCGGTCACTACCCAGGCCAACACGCGAATGCTCGTTGGTGTCGGCACGCTGCCAACCAGCCCTGCCCGATAGCGGACGATGTAGATGAACACGCCCAAAACCAGGCTGGCCGCCATGCTGGCCACGCGCAGACCTGGCGTTAGCTCCGTTTGGCGTCCGCCCCAGGCCATGGAAATGGGCAGGATACCCATAGCCAGCAGCAACTGCGCTGCCATGACGAGGCCAAAGAGGATCGTGGCGAGGTTGGCTGCGAGTACGGGGAAATTGTTATCTGCTAAAAAGGACATGATTTGTTTCTCCTGAAATGATTTGATTACTCTGTTTGTTTGCCATCCAGACGGGTGACTGAAACAAGCGGCAGGCCCAGGTCCCGAATCTTCCGCAGCAGTCCGTGCAGGGCGGCCTGGTCGATCACTGGGCCAGTCAGGCAAGTAATGCCGTTTTCTGCCAGGGTGATGGTGAAGCCCTCGAATTCGGCTTCCCACATGGGGCTGAGATGGCCCTCAAGCTTGATCTGGTAGGTTTGTGGTGTCTGCATCATCCGTCTCATCTGTTTGTCTTGCATATGGTCTTAGTCTATAAAATCAGTGGGTTACAGTCGGCCATCGAAAGTTCTATTTGGGGGTGTATTGTAGTGCTAACGGCCACACAGGTTGGGTCAATTACTCAAGCACCTTTGATTCTTCATTTGATAGTTTGAAATATACGGAACGTGCCCAAGCGTGAATTGCATCCCACTCACGATAATCCCCCTCCCGAACACCGTTTACAGTTGTGACGGCTTTAAGCATCATGCGGGTGAGAAAAGACATTTTGCTGAAGTCCACCACACCTGCAAAACCTTGAACGCTAACCGGCACCACCTGGGATGATATTGCCCTCAACTTATCTGCGTATACCAACGCTTGTTGTTCAGTTTTTGTATTCTTTTTTGCCAATGTCAGGCAGGTAAAAAAGTATGCAACTGGCACGCTGCTTAACGCTTTTTGATGGGTTTTTACAAAATCCACCGCTTCCGGCATCCATTTATCATATTGAATGGCACTGCCAACAATAACGGCATCATACGCGTCTACCTGATTCACATCACTGATCCATTTTATTTCTACCGTACAATCCTGTTGACATAAAGCATCGCCGATAGCTTCGGCAACCTCGCCGGTGCTGCCAAATTGGCTGGCGAAGGCAATCAATATTTTGAAGCTGTCTTTGTTTTTGCTGCCAGGGTCAGGATTGTGAAAGTGCCATTTTTTAATGGTCGATTCTTTTCTTTTTTGAGTTTTCATCATTTTTCTTCCTTTATATACTTGTCAAATTGAATGGTTCTATGGGTCACTTTTCTAACGCGCCGAATCGCTGCTGTGTGCTTCAAGAATATGGTTCATGGCAGCATCTTGCCCCATCACATATGCTTCAAAAGTAAACGGGATGGTGATGTCCGGGGACAACGACGCCGCCGAGACATTCATGAAAAAATCCAGCCAGTAACATTCTGGAAATTGATGACACCCGTTTTTGTAATCATGGAGGCCGGTGGCCAACTGCAAATCAAGCTGTGAATTGGGCAGCGTTAGCAGCGACGTTTCGCCCCACATCCGTTCGTGGTCGCCCATTTCGGTACCAATAATGGTGACCTGCTCGCCGCCGCTGGCTTTCAAGAAAGCGACGCTGGAAATACCGGCCGAAAAGGTCAGTGGACCGGTGATCACATAAATTGGCGTCTGTTCCCCTGCCAATTCCGGCAGCCGCCGCATCAGGTCGTAGGTGCGGGTGTAGTCACCGCCGCCGTTGCCACGCTGGTCGATAATGAGGACCGCATAGTTGTGCTGCGCTAATTCAGCAGCGACGGTCTTATTGAAGGCAGTAATGCTGTGTTCCCCGACATCGTCATTGGCGCCATACCGGATGTAGTAGCCATTGATGGCGTCAATGGCTTGCGCCTGAAAAGGTGCCTCCCAATCCTGGAGAAAGAAGGGGAGTAACGGCCGTTGCGACCACACTCCTTCCCACCCATCCATCTCCATTGGCGTTAAAATCTCTTGGGCACTCACCACCGGGGGCGGCGTGTCGGATACCGAAACTGCAATTTCGATGAGTTCCTGGCTGCCAAACGGCCGTACACGCAGCGTGTAGCGCCTCGGGTTTTCGGCGTAACCAACGGCATGAACCAGCGATGGCGTCTCAAGATACCAACCCACGTATTGCCTGAAGAAGCTATCTTTCGCGCCGCTGTAGGGCCGGAAAGCGTCAATCACTTCCTCAATGGGATGGCCATCAATGGCCAGAAGTTGTGCGCCAAGAAGGTGGCGATACGGCCGTTGTGCCCATAAAAAGGTGTAGCCATCATCAAACATGCGCCCCATCAGCGGAATCCGCCCCTCGCTGCGCGTCAGGTCTGAGATGCGAGCGAAGGAGTGGCCGTTCTGCGAAATCGCGACCACTCTGGCGATGCCCAGCTTTAGCTCGGCATCACTCAGGTTGTCGATATTGGTTGTATGGGTGTTGATCAGTGCCAGCGCTTCAGCCCGCGTTTCATCTGTATACGGCCGATTCAGCGCCACATACGTCTGCAGATAATCCAAATCCTGCTGCCACGCCTCTTCCCGGTTGGCCGGCGGCGGGTAATCTGCTGCTGGAATAGTCGGATAAAAATACGCCTGTCTGGCAAGTTCCAGCCCCAACAACCCGACCGCGAGCATGATGATGATTCGCACAAACAGAGTCGTTACTTTCCACATCTGAAGATCTCCCGTTTCAAGGGTGATGCTGGGCACCACCCTTGATTTTGGACTGGCAATCAACCGATTAGCTTTGGCGCGGGGTATCGGCTGCGAGAGAAACAGGCCGCTGCCACAAATCGCGAATCAGTCTGTCAAATGCCAGCGTAGCCAACAGCAGTAACGTGAAGCTCATCATAATGGGGCGTATCTGGTGCAGGTCCAAATCGAGCAGAAACTGCTTTACCAGCGAATAAATACTGAGGCCAATACTGACATAAATCAACAGCGGTATCGCCAGCCGGGGGTCTTCAATGCCTTTGTTACCTCCATTTTGACCAGCACCACCATGCTTCAACATGCGCAGGTTTCGAGCCACCAGCACAGCAACAAACAAGTGACCACCCGCAAAAATCCCGATATTTAGGAGTTGGGTATTCATTTCGCCGTTCCATTCGGGTAGTTTGATGACCAACCAGATCAAGCTCAAACCAAGTGCTATCCCAATTTGCAGCGGCGAAACGTAGTCAAACAGGTTGCCCGACTCATGCGGAAGCTCCTGGTGTTCACCGTTTTGGGGTCGAGACGCCTTCAAGTCCGCCATCAGTTGCCTAACTGCGGGAATTGCCAGGGGAGATAGTTGCAGCAAAAAATAGACGCCGATTGATGCCAGAACGGCCGTTACCGATTCAGCCATGTCAAAAAAGATAAACGCTCCCAGCAACCCCAATCCTAGAACCACGATGAGATGGTTCACCCTTGTATATCCCATCAACTTTTTGTCAATGTCATGTGTACCATTCGTAGCCGCACGCTGAGATGCCAGCTTTACCAGCTTCCGGGGGAAATAGAACGAGATTAAAACAATCTGACTGATGAACACCAAATAAAATAACGTACTGTAGAACATGGATTTCCTCTCTTTGAATAGGTGCTTGTCTTACCAAACACAGTGTATAAATGATTGGCTCTCCTGCTTGCGTTCAATTGCAACGCACAGGCTTACGAAAAAAAAATTCATTTTTATCCATTCGCTTTTCCAATCCGTGAAGCCGCCACAATGAAACTGGTAACCACCAGCAGCACCGTCAGCGGGCCAAACACGAAGCGCTCGATGCTGCTCACCGACGCAAAATTGCCCAGCGCGTTCAGAACCATGTAGCCCGTCACCACCCAGGCCGCCACCCGAATGAGGGTCGGCTGCGGCATTTTGCCTGCCAATCCCGCCCGGTAACGAATGATGTAAATAAACCCGCCCAAAATAACGGCCGCAACCACACTGGTCACCCGCAGGGCAGATGTCAATTCTGGCTGTTGGCCACCCCACAGCATCGAAATCGGGATGATGCCAGCGGCAACCAGCAGCTGCACCACAAGAAAGATAAGAAAAAGAACCGATGCAAGATTGGCTGCCTTGCGTACAAAATTGGGTTTTGATAGGTAGGTCATGATTTTCTCCTTGTGATCACGCGCCTGTTTTGCCAAGCGTCGTGTCTGATTGAGGGAGCCGCCGCCGCTTGCACTTGATTTCAGCGGGTTGGGCTTGTGAATAGTTGCCTGTAGTTTAGGAATTGGGAGCGGCCTTGTCGGTCACCGAAAGTTCTATTTAAGGGTGTATTTGCGTTCTATGGGGAGGGAAGCAAGGGGTGCTGCGGGATATTCAACGGGTCTGGCCGATATGCCATAGTGGGACTTTATACGGCCGTATCCACTCGAAAATGTCAGCTCATGCCACAGGTTGCCGTGCATTTAACGGCCGTTAGCTAGCTTCACCAACAAGCGTACACCCCGGAATAGAACTTTCGGTGGCCCACAAGCGCTGCCCGGTTGCCTAGACTAATCGTGAATTTAGCGAAATGGGCGAACCACGGCACGCTCACCGAATTCCATATCAAGTCCAACTGAGGCACTTACAAGGAGAAAAATCATGAAAATCAATTTCCGTCTAATCATTGCTATTACTATTCTGCTGCTGCCATTACTTTGGTTATTGTGGGGCAATGCACAGGGGGCAACGTCTACACACAGTGCGCCAGACGGCCGTTATTCGTTCAATATACCAGAAAATTGGGTAGATGAGAGCACGGCGGAGTTTAATGCGTTCAGCCATTCTGAAAATATCTACACGTATCTGCTTGCGGTCGAAGCGACTGATGTTGATAGTGGCATTCGCCACGCTTTAGACATCACAGTCCCGGAACTGGATGCTGAACCGGTGAAAACGACGACAGTCCCTGCCCAAAACGGTACCTGGACGCAAAATATCTATACCTTACCGGATGGGTCTATGACGGTAGCTGTGGGTCAGGTTGTTGATGAGGTGGCTTATGTCCTCATTCTGCAAGCGCCTGACGAAACGGCCGTACAAACTGTAACTGATGATTTCACCAGCATCCTACTCAGCTTCACGCTCGGTAACGCCATTGACTTAACAAATGCCCAACCACAAACCATCACACCAGATATGGTGGCTGATCTTGAAGCCTATATCCATGACATCAGCGCGTTTTATGAGGTGACCGGCGCGGCCGTCGCCATCGTCCAGGATGGCGAGGTGATCTATTCCCAAGGCTTCGGCGTATTGGAAATGGGGTCAGAACAGGCCGTCAACACCGACACCTTGTTTATGATTGGCTCCATTGGCAAATCCATGACGACCATGATGATGGCAACTTTAGTCGAAGATGAAATGCTGGATTGGGATACGCCCGCGCAGGAAATCTTCCCAGAATTCCGCTTATCCAATGACGCGGCAACAGAACAGATTCGTGTCCGCGACTTGGTCAATAATTCCAGCGGGGTAGCGACCTATAATGTGCCCAGATTTCTCGTCAGCCAAACCCCCGCACAAATCATTGACTCGCTGGCAACCGTACCCATGATCGCCCTTCCGGGAGAAGCATACAGTTACAGTAATCTGATGTTTGCCACCGGTGGATATGCCGCCGCACACACTGTTGCCGCCAATAACAGTGACGATCTGCACCGCATCTATACCACCTTAATGCAGGAACGCATCTTCGACCCGATTGGGATGGCGCACACAACCTTCGATTTCGACGCCGCCATTGGCCACGACAACCACGCATCACCACATGCGGTTGATGTTGTGGAGAGCGACCTTGATGTGCTGCCTATTGACTGGGAGCGTTTTATTCTCCCCGTTGCTCCCGCAGGCGCATCCTGGTCCACTATTGAAGATATGGCTTTATATCTCACCACGCAACTCAATCAGGGCGTTGCGCCGAACGGCACAGTCGTCGTGTCCGAAGCCAACCTCAGTGAAACCCAGCAAGCCGGAATCAACATCGCTGGCGATATCTATTACGGCATGGGCTGGGTAATTGATACCTACAATGGCCTGCCGCTCATCTGGCACAGTGGTGGCACACAGGGATTTGCGTCGGACCTCGCTTTCCTGCCGGATGCGAATCTAGGCGTGGTTGTATTGAGCAACAAGGGCAATGCCGATAACTTTACGCGTTCTGTGCGCGAATATGTGTTTGAACTTAGCTTTAACTTGGAACACGAGGCTGATTCCCGTTATCGCGCAACGCAAACAGCATCTGATGCTGCGCTTGAGGAGATTTTGCTGGATATACAATTCGTCCCGGTTGAACAGGAACAAGTCATCGAATATGTCGGTGAATACGATCTGGGCATAGCCGTTATCCACGATGAGGCCAATGGCTTTTTCCTCGATACTGCCTATGGTCAGATTCCACTGGTCGCTGTTGTCGGCAGGGAGGAAACCTTCTATGCGGCGAACGGTCTCATTCTGACATTCTCTCGCGATAGCGAGGATGGGGTAACGCTTAGTATTGGTTTGCTTGATGATCCCTTGCAAACAGTCGTTTTGCAAAAGATAACGGGTTAATGCCAAGGGGGGATTATTACAGGATAGCCAACTCTTGAGCACGATTGACGGCCTGGGTACGACTGGAAACATTCAATTTGCCAAATATGTTATTGACATGCTTTTTAACGGTGCTGAGGGCAATCACCAACTCATCGGCAATGGCCTGATTCGTCAAGCCATTGCCGATTAAAGCCAGCACCTCAAGTTCACGGTCACTCAATGGCTCGATTAACATCTGATTCAGATCAGGCGGCGCAGCAATCGGGTCTGGGGCTGGGTCAATGGCCTGCATCAGGCGGGTGACGTATTCAGGGGTAGCGCCCTGTGTTAAACAGGCCGCTAACAATTCACGCATGGGCTCTCCTTCATCGACGAAGAGCCGGACGTATCCTTCCGGTTCAGCCAGAGAGAGGGCACGCTGGATAGCAGCAACGGCCGTTGCCATCTCTCCCTGCTCCTGATAGGCCAGCGCTTGCAGCACCAGAATTTCAACCAGGCTTCGTCCTCTGCCCCCTGCCTCCGCCGCCTGCAAAAGACGCTCCAGCAAACCCACCGCCTGCGTCATGGCCGCCTTTTCCCGGTCTTGCCGGTATTGCGCGATGAGGATGCGGGCTAACGTCATATGGTGATATTCACGCAGGTAGCTGAGATCGTCATCTGCCGTCAGCCCTTCTCCGTGTGCCCAATCCAACGCTTGTGCAATGTTGCCCTGCGCCAGCCAGAGCTGTGCCTTCAGCGCCGCAGCTGGGCGCACATCGGGAATCGGATCGCGCTTATACAGCCGTTCCGCCATGTGCAGCTGATCCAGGGCGTCACTCAGGCTTCCCTCAGCCAGTTTCAACCGCGCCATCGCCACATGCCAGCGAGACACGCTGCCGGGCAGTATGGCATGTTGGCCCAGATCTTGCTGGCCTTTTTGCAGGTGCTGCGCGGCTTTTTCCAGGTTGTTCCACTCGCGATGCAGGTTGCTCAGGCCGATGTATTGATCGGCCGTTTCCTGCAAAGCCAGCTCGCCTTGCTCCGCCGCAACCTGCAATGAATGGGCGTAAATACGCGCCGCCTCATGGAGATGGCCCTGCTCAGCCTTCAAATCGGCCAGCATCGCCGTCGCCGTCGCCACGATTTGGAAAGAGCCGCTAGGTACCATCTGCATATTGGCCAGACAGTTGGAGATGGCGTCGCCTGCCGCCGTCAGGCTACCCTCTGCCCAATAAGCCAACCCCAGAAACAGCGCGGCTAGGCCGCGCGAGTAATGTTCGTCCTCAGGGAACAGGCGCAGCGCACGGCTGGCGTTTTGGATGGCGCTGTGGCTGTCGCCCTGGGCTTGGGCCAGGTAGGCGCGGGCGCTGGCGATGGAGGCTGGCAGTGTCTGATAGGCCGCTTTGTTCACAATGACCATCTCAGCAACCGGCACCTCCGGCTGGTTGGCAGGATCATCGGCCACGGCTGCCAATGCTCGCTCGGCGATGCGCAAGTAGGCATCGGCTTCCTCCAGTTCGCCATCATCCAACAACGTCCAGGCGCAGCCCATATTCAGGACGGGCCGGGTGCGCACCAATGCCGCAGGCAGCGCCTGCACCCAGCCGCGCCAGGTAATGGGCCGGTGCCCGCTAAAGAGCGCCGGCCATTCCATTTCAACGAGGGCCGCCGCCCGTTCAAAATCCTTTGCCAGCAGCGCATGGCGGATGGCATCGGGCGGGGAGTTGTTTTGATCATACCAGGTGCTGGCGCGCCGGTGCAGACTGAGCGCCGTATCAGGCTGCTCCCGCATCAGGTAAGCGTGCAGCACATCGGCGAAAAGATGATGATAGCGATACCAGTGGCGCTTATCGTCCAGGGAGATGACAAACAGGTTGCCCCGTTCCAGCGTCTCCAACAGCGTACTGCCGTCTGCCTGTTCGGTGATGGCGTCGCACAGTGGACCGCTCAACCGGTCGAGAATGGACGTCTGGAGCAAGAAAGTGCGGATATGCTCGGGTTGATGCCGCAGAACTTCCTCCGCCAGGTAATCGACGATATACCGGTTATCGCCAGCGAACGCTTTGATGAATTCAGAAGATTCCTCTCGTCCAGAACTTGAAAGCTCTCCTTGCAGCGCCAGGGCAGCCAGCTGGAGACCGGCTATCCAGCCTTCGGTGCGGGTTTCCAGCGAAGCAACGTCCTCCGCTGAGAGGTTGAGACCCATTACCTGGTTCAGGAAAACGGCCGCTTGGCCCGGTGTGAAGCGCAAATCAGCCGCGCGTAGTTCGGTGAGCAGGCTCCGGGCGCGCAGGCGAGGCAATGGCAGCTGCGGATCTTCGCGGGTGGTGATAACAAGATGCAGTGGTGGCGGCAGATGTTCCAGCAGGAAGGTCAGGGCCTGGTCTACGGCGTTGGCTTCCACCCGATGATAATCATCTAGAACCAGGATGATGGGATCCGAAATGGCGGCGATTTCATTGAGCAGATTCGTGAGTAAGGTCTCAACGGGCGGCGGCTGCGGGGATTGCAGCCCTTTCCACACGGCTTTTCCGATTTCCGGAACAACGCGCTGCAAAGCAGCCACGAGATAGGTGAGGAAGCGGATCGGTTCGGCATCATTTTCATCGAGTGACAGCCAGGCAGACGGCCGTTCCCCGGCAGATAGCCATTCGCTGACCAATGTGGTCTTGCCAAAGCCAGCAGGTGCAGAGATGAGCGTCAGCTTGTGGTGCAGGCCTTGATTCAGCTTTTCGATAAGGTGGGGACGGGGGACGAGAGACGGCCGTATAGGCGGTCTGAACAATTTTGTGTGCAAAAGTACCGCGGCCATGTGACAATTATAGGGGAAAGTGGGGCGCGGGGGTAACGGCCGTTCCACCATTAACTGGTTATGGAGCTGGTGACAAGTTCAAGCTGAATGAAATGAACCGGCACGTCAAGATCAGGTTGACGCTGCCTGAGGCGGGGTGGTAAGGGCTGTGCTAAAATGAATGCATGGCAGAAAAAGCAGATGTACTCATTGTAGGCGCAGGTTTAGCCGGACTGCTGGCAGCCCACACATTGCAAGCCGCCGGCAAATCAGTCACGGTGGTGGAAAAAGCACGCGGTGTCGGTGGGCGGTTAGCAACGTGGCGGCTGGGACCAGGGCGCGGCGATTATGGCGCACAATTTTTCACCGTGCGAGAGCCGGAATTCCAAAAATTTGTAGACCAATGGCTGGAAGCCGAACTGATTTTTGAATGGTCGCGCGGCTGGGCAGCCGAAGGCGAAGCCGGAGCAGATGATGGGTTTCCTCGTTATGCAGTAACCGGGGGCATGACGACCGTTGCCAAACACCTCGCCCAAAATCTGACGCTGCACAAGCAGACACAACTGGCAAAAATACAGCTGGCTGGCGATGACTGGGAGGCGGTAACGGCAGACGGCCGTTCCTACTTAGCCAACGCCCTCCTGCTCACCCCGCCTGTGCCGCAGTCGCTGGCCTTGCTCAATGCAGGCAGGGTTCCCCTGGCAGACCACGACCGGATCGCGCTGGAAAAAGTTGCCTATGCGCCGTGCCTTTCTGGGCTATTTTGGATTGAGGGGAAGGTGTCGTTGCCAGAACCTGGGGCTGTGCAGCAGCCCGAAGCCCCCATCAGCTTTCTGGCTGATAATCAACAAAAGGGCATTTCGCCAGAGGCGGCGATTATCACCACCCATGCCAACCCCATGATGAGCCACATCTGGTATGAAGCACCCAAAGGGGAATTGGTGGGATTGTTTATGCGGGCATTACGGCCGTATCTTAGCAAAAACAGTACGGTCAAAGCGCATCATATTCACCGTTGGCGCTATGCGCTGCCCACGGAACTGTATCCGCAGCGCACTTTGCTGGCCGATGGGCTGCCACCCCTGGCCTTTGCCGGTGACGCCTTTAACGGACCTCGCGTTGAAGGGGCAGCGCTTTCTGGCCTGGCCGCGGCCAACGTGCTTTTGCAAGGCAGCTAAAATCAAACAGATGACGGTTTTTTATCTAAAAATCTGGATTAATCGGCAAAATCTGCGGTTTTTGTTTCAGTGCCATGCAAAATTTGGGCTGGCTCATCGTAACGACCTTGCAGTTCATCCACTTCTGTGCCTTCCCACAGGGGCACACCGTTGGTATAGGCTGCCCGGCCAATCATGTGGGCCGACACGGGTGCCGTGAGCAAAACAAAAATGATGGTGGCAATGGCCCGACTGGCAATGCCCAATTCGCCAAAATAGAGTACCGTGCCCAGCAAAATTAATCCCAGCCCTAACGTCGAAGCTTTGGTGGCCGCCGACATGCGCAGGTATAAATCGGGCATCCGCAGTAAGCCGATACCGGCAATGAGAATAAAAAAAACGCCAAAAACCATCAAAACAGTACCGATTATTTGTCCCATTTCACTACTCCATCAAATCCACGTAGTAGGCAAAAGCGATGGTGCCCAAAAACGAGATGAGGGCTAAAACCGTGGCTACATCCATAATCAGCGGTTGATTCATGATCATGGCATATACGGCCGTTATCGCAATACCTACCGTTGTCAGCAAGTCTAACGCCACGACCCGGTCTGGCAGGCTTGGTCCCTGGCGCAGGCGAAAAAAAGCAAGCGCCACGGTAACCATAAGTAAAGTCATCGCCAAAAAACCAACCATGCTATTCATATGGCTAACTCCAAAACACGCCGCTCAAACCCAGTCTTAATCCCTTCGCGAAAAGCCGCCACATCCTCCACATTCATCGCGTGCACATACATGGTGCTGTGATCGGAAGAAACATCCAGCGTCAGGGTGCCAGGCGTCAGTGTAATCAAGTTACCCAACAAGGTGATAGCTGCATCGGAACTTACTTCAAGCGGGATCGCCACAACGGCCGGACGCATTTTCATGGTGGGTGACAAGACCAATACCACTACGCGCAGGCTGGAAACCACCAGTTCTTTCAGAAAAAAGGCGGTAAAGAAGAAAAGCAGGCGCACACGTTTAACATAGCGCACGGCCGTATCCGAATGCTGGGTCAGGCGCAGCACCAGATAAGCCAGCACAAAACCGACCGCAAAGTTACCCGCCTCATACTCACCCGTAAGCGCCACCCAAATGATAGCCAACAGCAAATTTAGTAAAAACATCAGGGCAAACCTCCTGCAACTGCTGCTCCCAAAACGGTCTCCACATAAAGCGATGGGTTTAACAACTGCTCAGCCGCCATCATAGAAACCGACAAGAAATATTCAGCTCCTAAACCAATCAATACAGTACAGGCAGCCAGTAAAATCACCGGGGCAAAGCGTAATACCCAATCACTGTTCCGCCGGGGCAACGGCCGTTCCCACCCCGCTGGCTGCTGTTTCCAATACGCCTGGGTCCAAATTTTTGTCATGGAATAAAGCGTCAGCAGGCTCACGCCCAAGGCCGTAAATACAATCAAATAAGATTGCGCCTCAAGACCCGCCTTGATGAGGGTAAACTTGGCCCAAAATCCAGACAGCGGTGGAATCCCGGCCAGGGAAAAAGCCGAAATAAGAAACAAACCGGCCAACAGCGGCAGCCGAACATACAGGCCGCCCAGCTTCTTCAATTCATATGTGCCACTCACCCACTGCGTTATACCGCTGATCAAAAACAAATTAGTCTTCACAATGATGTGATGGATGATATAAAAGATAGCTCCCGCCAGGGCCAGCGGCGTAAACAGGGCCAACCCCATTACCATGTAACCAATCTGGCTGGAAATATGAAAAGATAGAATTCGCCGGTAATGGTCTTGCGACGCAGCGCCGAGGACCCCCGTGACCATAGTCAAACCAGCCAGAATGAGCAGGATGGTGTTGGTATACGCCAGGTCTTGAACAAAAATCAGGGTAAAGACGCGAATGATAGCGTACACACCTACCTTGGTAAGCAATCCGGCAAAAATGGCAGAAACGGCCGTTGGCGGTGTATGGTATGCAGATGGCAGCCAGCTAAACAAAGGAAAGAGCGCGGCCTTGATGCCAAAAGCCACCAAAAACATCATCGAGACCGTTGTCACTACGCCCGCTGGCGTATCGCTCAAACGCACTGCCAGATCGGCCATGTTCAACGAACCAGCCACGCCATACAAAATTCCGGTGGCTGCCAGAAAAATCGCCGAAGCCATTAAATTGAGCGTTACATACTTAATGGCCCCCTCTAGCTGTCGCCGCTCGCTGCCCAAGGCCAACAGCACAAACGAGGCAATCAACATCACCTCAAACCAGACATACAAATTAAACATGTCCCCAGACAAAAAAGAACCACACACACCCATTAACAAAATTTGGTAGAGTGGATAATAACCAAGCCGCTGCCGCACCACGGCAATGTTTGCCAGCGAGTAAAGTCCCACAGTCAGCCCCATCAACGCTGCCAGCGTCACCATGATGGCCGTGAACAAATCAGCATAGAGCGTGATGCCGAAAGGTGCCTCCCAATCCCCAATTTGCACCGCCTGGGGACCGAGACGGTAGATTTGTCCAAACAGCAGCAGGGCAACAAGAAGCAGCAAAACAGAGCTGGTAATGCTCATGATTCGCTGCAAGCGAAGCCGGTTCCAGCTCAGCACAGCAAAAATTGCTGTGAGAAAGGGCACAAGAATGGGCAGCAAAAGCAATAAATTAATCGGTATCATCGCTTACCTGTCAGTTGCTGTGAGCTGGTCGATATCATCGGTGCCAATCCGCTGATAAACACGCTTTACCAGCACAATAGCAAATGCCTGGGCGCCAAATCCAATGACAATTGCCGTCAATATCAGCGCCTGAGGCAATGGATCGGCCAGCGGCAATTCGGGTAGCTCAAGGCTTTCAGGGATAAATGGGGGGTTGCCGCGAACCAGATCTCCCATCGTAAAGAGGAGCATGTTGGAAGCGTGCCCCAACAGCGCCAGACCAATGATTAGCTTCACTAAACTGCGTCGCCGGATCATGTACAAGCCTGCGGCATACAGTGATCCGACAATAATTGCGATAATTATTTCCATTAATGAACGTCCTCTTCTGGGCCGATATCTTCTTCGGCCAAGGTTAAAATAATGAGCAGCGTCACGCCAATCACTGTAAGGTACACGCCAATATCAAACATAAGCGGAGTCCCCAATTTACCCAAAGCAGGGTACGAGTTCTCTCCCCAAATGGGGGCTAAAAAGGGTTGCTGGGTGACAATGGGTGCGAGCAGGCCGCTGGAAACGGCCGTCAACAAACCAATCCCTATTAGCCTGAGCGGATCAACCAGGAGCACCCGGCGTGCTTCAGGCATACCATAGGCAAAACCGTAAAGCGCAAAAGCAGCCGAAGCCACCAATCCGCCAATAAAGCCACCGCCCGGATGATGATGTCCTCGTAGTAAAATAAACACAGAAAACAGCAGCATCAATGGCAATAAGTAGCGCGTCGCTGTCGTCAAAATCAAGGATCGCATGTAGATCACCTACCTGAATACAATTAATCTCAGCCTAATTCTGTCTCGTTTGAGGGGATATTTTTCTTAGTGGTATCAACCACCTGGGAAACGGCCGTATCGCCACTTTCCATCTGTTGGGGCCGAGATTTTAACAGGGCATAAACGCCAATCGCCGCCACCGACAGCACCGTAATTTCCACCATCGTGTCAAAACCACGAAAATCTACCAGAATCACGTTAACAATATTCCGTCCCTTGGCCAGCGCTTCAGCACTTTCAATGAAAAACTCCGTCAAGGCAGAGGAGGCATGGGTTGCCTGCGCCATCAGCGCCAACCCGGCCATCAATATACCTACCATACCGGCCACGATTGCATCACGGAAACGCGTTTGCCGCGAGCTGAAGCGTTCAAACCGGGGCAGGCGGTACAGCACCAGCACAAACAAAATCACCGTCAACGTTTCAATAGAAAATTGAGTCATAGCCAGGTCTGGAGCGCTAAACAAAATATAGAAAACAGCAATACCGTACCCTATCACCCCCAGGGCAGCCACGGCTGCCAACCGGGATTCCACCCGAACGATGAGGGCAACCGCAGCCAGCAAAACCAGGGCCAGAATAAGCTCCGGCAGTTGCAGCGGCGTTAAGTCTAAATTGCCCCAGGCAAGGTTGGCCCGCAGGATGAGGGAGCCACCCACAAGAACCAGAGCCGTGGCCATTACATAAAGCAGGTAATAGCGCAGCTTGCCATTCTGGAATTTTTGGGTGAATAAATTGGCAGCTTTTATCATGCCATTCAGCAGCCATTCATACCATTTGCCGGGCCCCACGCGCTGCACGGCCGTATCTAAACGCACCGCTCCTGGCCGCAAACGGCCGTGTACGGCAAACATGCCTGCGCCGGCCAGCAATGTGACGACGCTCAGTCCCAGCATCGGCGTCAGACCATGCCACAGCGCCAGATGAATATGCTCCTCCGTCCCCATCACAGCCGAAAGCGCTGGCGAAATCAGGCTGCCGCTAATCGCATCGGTGCCGACTGCCAGGCCTAAGCCCAAAGAGAGCACGCCCAATACCAGCGGACCCAGCCACATACTAAACGGTGTTTTATGATGAGGCTGAGCTTCTGTGATACGCCCGAAAAACGGCCGTATCAGCAAGATTGCCGCCGCCGTCACCATCAACACGTTGGTCAGCAGCAGTACACCGGTAAGCAGCAGCGAAAACGCGGGCAGCGCCAGCGACGTTTCATACATCAGCTCCTTGCCAACAAAGCCCAGAAATGGCGGAAGACCAGCCATAGAGAAGGTTGCCAGTAAAACGGCCGCAAACGTAAACGGCATCTTGTGGCGCAGCCCACCCAGCAGGCGTACGTCTCGCACCCCCGTCTCATGATCAATGATTCCGGCGGCCATAAACAGTGCACCCTTGTACAGCGCATGAATGAGCAAAAAGAGAACGGCCGTTTCCAGGGCCAGCTTGGTGCCAATCCCCACCAGCAGCACCAGCGTCCCCAGGGCACTCACGGTTGAATAAGCCAAAATCTCTTTGAGGTCCACCTTCTGCCAGGTAAGCCAGGCACCCAGCAGTGCAGTCACCCCGCCCACGATAGTGAGCGTATAAAACCATTCTCCGGTTTGGCCAAAGGTTGGCTGCAGCCGCCCCAACAAGTAAACGCCCGCCTTCACCATCGTTGCCGAATGCAGGTAAGTGCTGACCGGGGCTGGACCGGCCATGGCATTGGGCAGCCAGAAATGGAAGGGGAATTGGGCTGATTTGGTGAAGGCACCCAGCAAAATCAAGCCAAGAATAGGCACATACAATGGGCTCTGCAAAATGAGGCCGGATTGGGCTTGAATCTGTTGCAAGGAGCTGCTCCCGGTAACGGCCGTTAAGCTCACCAATCCCGCCAGCAGCGCCAGCCCACCGGCACCCGTCACCAGCAGCGCTTGCAGCGCCGCCTTCTGCGATTTCTCTTTTTCATGGTAAAAGCCAATTAGGAAAAAGGAAGAGATGGAGGTGAGTTCCCAGGCAATAAACATGAGAAAAACATTGTCGGCCAGCACCAGCACCAGCATAGAGGCCATAAAGATGAGGATGAACGTGTAAAAACGTCCCAGAGCAGCATGACCCTTTAAATAACTGCCGGCATAAACAATCACCAGCGCCCCCATGCCGCTGACAATGAGCGCCAGGCACAACCCCCAGCCATCTACAATGAAGTTGATATCGACACCCAAACTGGGAACCCAATTGATGGTTGCAGTTAATATTTGTCCGCTGGCTACCTCATCGATCAGGCTCAAAAAGTAAACAAACAGGCTTATCGGCAGCAGCGCCAGGAACCAGCCAGTCATCTGGCGAAAAATCTTGCTCAGCCAGGGCACAATAATGGAGAGCGTAAAGCCAGAAAGCAATGCTGGTACTAATCCTGGAACAACAATCGCTTCAGACATTCATGCTTTCCTGTGATTCGTGCATCGCGTACGCCAATAAATCGTCGATGTGCAGATCATTGATGATACAGCCGTTTTCATCAACCACGGCGACCACATTCTGGCTGGACAAAAGCAATGCATCCATCGCTTCTTCTACAGTGGTTTGGGATGAAATCACCATATTGTGGCTGTTTGGAATACACAAGTCATTAGCCACCTGAGACCGGGCCACTCGACGCAGTTTGCGTTCGGACAATGAAAAGGTGCTTTTCAGCAACCCTAGATGAAGCCAACCCCAAATAAGCAGCTCCTTTATATTCAAAATACCAGCCAGCTTTCCGTCATCATCTACAAGGAAGATTGATTTCTTATTGTTTTGTTTCAACAACTTTGCCAAAAGCGTTTCCAATTTCATTTCGGGTTCAATAAGCAAGGCACGAACCGGACTTTTTTCACTAATTACAGCCACAGGTAATTTGTTCATAAATTTCACTCTCCTTGTTTATTAGGTATCAACCAGACAGATCGCGCTCTCAGGCCGAAGCAGACGCTTTAGACCATGCCACAAAACCTAAATGATTATACTCAGCAAAAATCAAAAAACCGACCCTCCCCCCGGAAGCGTCGGCTAAATTATGGGATGGTGCCTCTTCTGGGAGGCATCAAATTACTCTTTAATTTTGTGGGTGCCCACTCTCTCTAGTCTAACAAAAGTTTGCCCCCCTCACAATTTAACTTATTTTTGGTTAAAGCAGTATTGTATGTGTTGCAGGAAGTTCACCTTATCCCGCTTGTTCATTGTGAACAAAAGGACGATAAACCGCCTGATTCCTCATAGTATCCCAGCTAAAATTCCACTCCAGCAAAACGAGCCAGCGCCACCCCAACATAAGGCCCAAGATAGGTAAGCCAGGCCAGATAAACCAGAAACCACAGACCAAACCACACCTTGCGCCGATAAACTGCTAACCAGACAATACCGGCCGTTAGGGGCAGATACACCAAAAAGCCAGCCAGCAAAGTGTAGCTATCAATAAAAGCAAATACCAACCCTACTCCACTAAAAAACAACGTTAAAATCAGCCACACAGCAAGGCGCTTCTTATTCATGGTTGCATTGTCCTTTCTCTTTTTGCCCTTCGATCAGGCAAGTTTATTCAATTGCCGCAAATATTGGTCCCAGGGCAGCAAAGAATTGTTCACTGTTTTCAAAGTTTTCGGCCGTTGCCACAATGACCAAATCTAAATGGGGAATGACAAAGATGAACTGGCCGCCAAACCCCCAGGCAAAGTACAGGTCGTTGACGGTCAGGTTAGCCACGGCCGTATGATCATCACTGAAGCGCCACCATTGATACCCATAGTGAAACCCGGTTTGGGTATCTACCAGAGGTTGGGTTGATTGGTGTATCCAGTTTTCGGGAATAAGCTGCTGGTCTTGCCAACGGCCGTTCTGCAAAAATAGCTGGCCAAAAGTCAGCATATCGCGCGGACTCAACCATAACCCCCAACCGGTGTTGGCGTAACCGTCCGGCGTGCTGTCCCAACGCCACTCGTCGATGCCCAGCGGGGCAAAGAGACGCAGCGCCACGTAGTTGTCGGTGCGCAAGCCTGTGCTCTGCTGCAAAATGCCGGAGAGCAGCATCGTTACGCCGCTGTTGTAAACAAAGACGTCGCCCGGCATTTCTGCCATGTTTCGATCCAGCATGTAGGTCATCCAGGCCGGACTGCGCGACAGTTGGGTGGCATCGTTACTGTCGTTGCCATAAATGGTGGAGAACTCATCCCAGGCAAAACCGGCGCGCATGGTGAGCAAATCTTCCAGCGTCATCGCCTTTTTGCGCGGGTTCAGGCTGCCAGTTGGCGTGTAATCGGGGAAAAAATCGAGAACGGCCGTATCCACCCCAGCAATCGCCCCCTCATCCAGCGCAATCCCTACCGCCGCCGAAGTCACACTTTTGGTCACGGAGTAAACCGGATGCAAATCATCGGCCGCTGCCCCGCGATAATAACCCTCCCACACCAGCTCATCGTTGGTCCACATGAGCCAGCTGTTGATCTCACCGTACTCCCCGGCAATGATGGCTTCATCAACGGCCGTCAGCGCCGCCTCGTCAAAAGTGATGGGCAGCGTCACTTCCCGGCTGCGGGTGCAGCTAATGGAAAGTGTGAGGAGGCATACGGCCGTAACCCATCGCCGAAACCGCATCAGCCTTACCTGCCGCTTATTTGCGATTCAGCCAACGGATACCAGAAGTAAGCCTGATCATAATAAACGCCATCGAGCAGCTTCGCCCGCGGCTCTCTACCAAATTCACGAAAGCCAAACTGCTCAAACAAGCGCACTGCCGTCGGATCATGAATCGTCACCACAACCCGCAGCTGCTCCAGACGCAGCTTACTCCTGGCCACTGACACGGTCTGTTCTAACAACGCCTTGCCAACGCCCTGGCGTCGGGCAGCGGGGGTCACGTAGAATCCCCACAGCGTTCCCTTATGTTGTACCGTTGGCCGCGAATTCGGATTTAACCCGAGCAATCCTAGCAACATGCCATCCCGCCATGCCCCCAAAACGGGCGCATGCTCCGACTGGCTAAGCAACAGGTGCTTCTCAATGACCTCGCGCGGCGCGGCCTGCCAATCATTGGCATCTGTGGCATACATCATGGGACATTGCTGCAAACTCTCTAATCTCAAGGCGTAATAGGCATCAAAATCATTGGGGGTAAGCTTTCGTATTTCCATAAAACGAATTTAACTATATGCCAGTCACGGAGTCAAACAAAAAGGTCAGCCTTTCTCAATAAATTGCCCAACAAAACAAAAATACTTGACGCACCCACGCGCTCGCGGTAAAAATTGCAGCATAACCTTTCGCAATTTTCAACCTTTTGATGGATAATTTTTTACATGGCAGATCTAAACTCTTACTACCAAACTGTACAAAACAAAGGGAGTCTGCGGACGCCCCAACATGCCCGCCGCTGGAGCACGGCCGTTCTCAAAACGCTCGGCTTCAATTTAGATGGCAAAACAAAAAAGAAGCTGGCCAATGCCCTGCCGGCAGAACTGGGCGACGACGTTAAGCGCGTCTTCTGGCTGCTGCACTTCAGAAACAACCAGCTTACCAGCCACGAATTCCAAAACCAGGTCTCGCGGCGCAGCGGCAACAGCGATCCCCAGTTTGCCAAAACCCCCATCTTGGCCGTCTTCCACGGCGTGAAACAGCTAGTAGACAACGGCGTGCAGCAGGCCGTGGCCGACTCGCTCTCACCCGAAGTGCGCGAGCTGTGGGAAAAAGCGTAGTTCTCTGTCTTTTTTTGCTGCTCCTGGCCGGGTGTGGACAGCCAAACGGGAATAGCAATGCAGAAACGGCCGTTCCCCTCACGCTCCAGGTAGATGGCCAAACCTTTAACCTGACCACCAACGCCGCCACCGTGCGCGAGCTGCTGACCGAAGCCGGCGTGGAGCTGGGCGAGCTT